>NZ_CP151587.1:2504964-3183285 GCF_038396845.1 Gymnodinialimonas sp. 57CJ19 | reverse complement strand
ACAAGCATAAGAAGGGTGCCGATCAGAAAGCCGATGATCGCAATCACCGCCCCATATTGCGCCATGTCGGCCGCGTTGCCGCCTTTGCGACGGGCCAGAAATACGCCGATGACAGCGCCCAGAGCGGCGCCAATGAAGTTCAGCATGGGATGTCCTGCCTTTGGCCTGTTTACCTGCCGGGCGACAATGCCGCGACCTCGGTCAGCCGTGCGCTGACGGCTGCGTTCGAGCCGAAGCCATAGCGGCCCCAAGCGAGGCTATCAAGCCGAACGCTTCGGGCCTCGGAAGCGCGGCCCGTGTCGTCCAGCGCCTCGGCGCGGATCATCAGTAGCGTCGACAGAAGCGAGGCGTTTTGCGCCTGAGTGGCGGCGGGCATGGCGCGTTCGGTCAGGCGCAACGCCTCGGTCGTGCGGCCAGCGGACAACGCGAAGGCGGCCAGTTGCATGTCCACATGGGCCGATTGGATGCCGCGGGGGGCGACCCTTTCAAAGATGGTCGAGGCCGATTGGAACGCTTGGATCGAGGTTTCCACATCGCGCGACAGGGTCAATCGGCCCAAGGCGAAGTAGCTGAAGGCAAGGCGCGTGTCGGTCCATTGGCGTTGCTGCGCCATGCGCAGGGCACGTTCCGCCGCCGTGATCCGTGCCTCGTCCGACGAACCCGGCCCAAGGGCTGCTTCAATCGCGGTGATCCACGCCCGCGGCGTCTCCGAGCCTTGGCCCCCCGCAACCGATCCGCCGCGCGGATTGTGACGGGCAAGGATGCCGGGCAGGGCGGCGGAAACCTGGCCGCGCGTCATGCCAGAGCGAAGCGCCCCGTCATAATACGTGCGCAGGACCAGCATATCGAAGCCCGTCAGCACGGCGTTGAAGTTGTCATCGTTGAACACGGAATCCGACAGCCGGTAGAGGTCGTTTAGCGGCCCGAGGGCTTGGGCGATCTCCTCGTGCAGGCAATCGCGTACCTCTTGCGGGGACACGTCGGAGGGGATGAAAACGGCGACCCGTTCGCGGGTATCCAAGGTTGTCCAATCCAGCGTCCGACCCGACCGGGCGCGGCGGAACTCGGACCAGGAACTGACGCGCGGCACCACGAAACACGCGGCCTGCGGCACCACACGCTGCATCCGGGCACGGGGCATGGTCTCGATCGTGATGGAGGCCGTGGCGCTGGAGCTGCGGGAAATGTCGATCCCGGCTTCAGTCCGAAGCCTGCTGAGCAACTGATCGAGGTCCGCGTTCAGCGAGGCAGGCGCGCCAGAGGTCACGGCGACAGTAATGGGGCCTTCAAAACGGCTCATCCGGTCAATGACGCGGCCCGATTCCATCTGAAACGTCAGATCAAGAAAATCCGCCGCGATAGAGGTATTGGACCGCGAAGGTGACGCCACGCGGGGGCTGCCAAAGGTGTTCATCGCGGGAAGGTTCGCTGGCGTGGCCGCCGCCCCACGAGCCGGAACATCCGTTGCAGCGGTGGGCGCACAGGCCGAAAGGGCGAGGGCGAAGAGGGGGGCCGATAGGGTCAGAAAACGGAACAAATACGTAGCTTTCAATTTCTAGAGTATTTCATGAAATCAGTCGGTTGCGCGATACGATCGTAAAGCGTGCGCGCGGTGGTGTTAGTCGTCTGGGTCAGCCAGTAGACGGTGCCGCGCCCCTTGGCGTCGGCATCGGCGTAGACCGTTTCAATCAGCGCCCGTCCCAGGCCGGTGCCACGCGATTGCGGGGCGGCAAAGAGATCTTGCAGATAGGTCACCTGCTCAGCCCGCCACGAATGGCTGTGAACGACGATATGAGCGAATCCCACCAGCTTGCCGTCTTGCTCTGCGACCCAACCTTGCAGATCATCCCGTTCCCCGTCGATCAGGCGCGAAAACAGCAGATCATCATGGTCGTCGGCGACGTCCGCCCCATAGAACTCAAGGTACCCACGCCACAAGGCGCCCCAAGACGCTCTGTCCGCTGCCCGTAAGGGGCGAATGTCGAATGAAGCGGTCAAATGGAGGTCTGCCTTAACCTTGGGGTGGTGCCTTACGCGCAAATTGCCTCGTGATTATGGCAGGAATCAGGCAGCCTGAAAAACGTTCGCGAAACAATACCGGCGAATGACCGCCTACCGTTGCCCACGCGCCATAAATGCCAACCTTTCAAACAGCGCGACATCCTGCTCATTTTTCAGCAATGCCCCATGCAGCTTCGGCAAGGCCGAGGCCCCATCGCGGCGCAAATCTTCGGGCTGCAAATCCTCGGCCAGCAGTAATTTCAGCCAATCAAGCACTTCCGAAGTCGAGGGCTTTTTCTTCAAACCTTGCTGATCGCGGATCTCGTAGAATTGTGTCAAAGCGGTGGTCAGAAGGGCGGGTTTAATGCCGGGGTGGTGGACCTCTACGATCTTCTTCATCACCTCCATTTCGGGGAAGCGGATGTAATGGAAAAAGCACCGGCGCAAGAACGCATCGGGCAGTTCTTTTTCATTGTTGGAGGTGATGATGACGATGGGCCGAACACGGGCTTTCACGGTTTCGCCGGTCTCGTAGACGAAGAATTCCATCTTGTCGAGTTCTTGCAGAAGATCGTTCGGAAACTCGATGTCCGCCTTGTCGATCTCGTCAATCAAAAGCACGCATTTGTCAGTGCGTTCAAAGGCTTGCCAGAGCTTCCCCTTCCGAATGTAATTGGCAACATCGTGGACACGTTCTTCGCCCAATTGGCTGTCGCGTAGACGAGAGACAGCGTCATATTCATAAAGACCCTGCTGCGCCCGAGTGGTGGATTTGATGTGCCATTCGATGATCGGAAGGTCCAAGGCGCTGGCCACTTGGCGGGCCAGTTCCGTCTTGCCTGTACCCGGTTCGCCCTTGACCAAAAGTGGCCGCTCCAGGGTTACGGCGGCGTTCACCGCCACGGTCAGGTCTTGGGTCGCAACATAGTCGGCGGTGCCGTCAAATCTTAACAAGGTGTTTCCTCTCAACCGGGCAGGGGTGGTTTATAAATTGGCTACCTCACACACTATCTAGGTGACAAGCCACCTTTGCGGGTGTAATCGACCGCCACGGGGATACATGGACTGGCGGAGGTTAGACACCATGGTTGAAAAGAACCCCATTGAGGGGAGCGACATGAAAGCAGAAGTTTTTTTACCGGATGACTACCGTCCTGCCGAAGACGAGCCATTCATGAATGAACGCCAGGTGGAGTATTTCCGCCGGAAGCTATTGAACTGGCGCGACGATCTGCTTGACGAAAGCCGCTCGACGGTGACGACGCTACAAGACGGAACACGCAACATTCCTGATGTGGCTGACCGCGCGTCTGAAGAAACGGATCGGGCGCTGGAACTGCGCACACGCGATCGCCAACGTAAACTGATCGCCAAGATCGACCAGGCGCTCAGGCGTGTGGAAGAAGGCGAATTCGGGTATTGTGAAGTGACCGGTGATCCGATCTCGCTCAAGCGGTTGGATGCACGCCCCATTGCCACGATGAGCCTTGAAGCACAAGAACGGCACGAGCGCCGTGAAAAGGTGCACCGCGACGACTGAGACGGCCGCGACAGCGGGCCGCTTGGCGTTTTGGAAATTGAAGGGGCACCCATCGCGGGTGCCCTTTTCGTTGGGAGAGGTAAGATGTTGGTTGGCAAGCAGATTACAGTGATTGGCGGGGGCATCGGCGGCTTTGCGACGGCTTTGGCCTGCGCGCGCCACGGGGCGTCGGTCACGATACTGGAACGGGCCGAAACGATTGCCGAGGTCGGCGCAGGGTTGCAGATATCGCCCAACGGTTGGGTCGTGTTGAAGGCGTTGGGGCTGGCCGATGAGCTGGCCGCCACCGCAACGAAAGGCATGGCGGTTTGCCTGCGGGACTTCCGCCACGGGGCAGAGGTATTTCGGATGCCCCTACGTGATCCGTTTCATTTCGTCCACCGCGCCGATCTGATTGACGCCCTGCAAAACGCTGCGATTGATGCGGGCGTGCAGGTCCGTCTTGGTGTTCAGGTGGCGCAAGTTGTGGCCGAGGAGCATGAGGTTCATCTGACCCTTGCCGATGGTACGACAGAAGTGCACGGGCTGACCATCTCTGCTGATGGCCTGCACTCGGCGGGACGCGCGCACCTCAACCCGCGCTCAAAGCCGTTTTTCACCGGGCAAGTGGCCTGGCGTGCGCTGGTCCCGACAGAGGCGCTACCGCCAGAGGCCCATGTCTTCATGGGACCGGGCCGGCATCTGGTGCGCTACCCTCTGCGTGGCGGCGCGTTAACCAATATCGTCGCCGTGGAAGAACGCGACGCCTGGGCGGCAGAGGATTGGGATTTGACCGACACGCCGCGCAACCTACGCGCGGCGTTTACGGATTTCTGCCCTGAAATCAGGGACCTATTGGCAGACGTTGAAGCGCCGAACCTTTGGGGCCTGTTTCGCCACCCGGTGGCGAGCCAATGGTGCAATGGCCCCTTGGTACTGCTTGGTGACGCCGCGCATCCGACCCTGCCGTTTCTGGCGCAAGGGGCGAATATGGCGCTGGAAGACGCTTGGGTCCTGGCCGAAAGCCTTGCGGGGATCGACGATGTGGGGCTTGCGCTGCACAGTTATCAGTCGGCGCGCAAATCCCGGTGCGCCAGGATCGTGGAGGCGGCCAACGACAACGCCACCAACTACCACCTGCGCCCCGGTCCGTACCGGTTTGCGGCCCATACCGCCCTTCGTGCGGCGGCGCGTTTTGCCCCGCACGCGGTGACCAATCGCTTCAACTGGCTCTATCATCACGACGTGACGCGGTAGGTCAGGTGGCGGTATCCAGCCAGATCGTGACCGGCCCATCGTTGATCAGGTGAACGTCCATATCGGCGCCAAATGTGCCGGTTTCCGTGGCAACCCCGAGCCGGCGAAAACACTCGGCGGCGTGCAGATACAGCGCCTCTCCGATCTGCGGGGCAGCAGCGGCGGAAAATCCGGGGCGGTTGCCACGGGACGTATCGGCGGCCAAGGTGAACTGGCTCACAACAAGCACCCCGCCGCCCTCATCAACGAGAGAGCGGTTCATTTTGCCCGCGTCATCTTTGAAAATTCGCACTTTGGAAATCTTGGTGACCAGCTTTTCGGCCGCGTCCTGCGTGTCGCCTTCCATGGCGCAGAGCAGGATCAGCAGGCCGGGACCGGTTTGGCCGACCACTGCGCCGTCAACCTCGACCCGCGCTTCATGGACGCGCTGAAGAAGCGCTCTCACAAGAGCTCATCCCGGCGCGGCGGATTGGCGCCCGCACGGGTCACGGTGACAGCCGACGCCCGCACCCCAAGGGTCAGGGCCGATCGCAGGGTATCTTCGTCCAAGCCATTGACGATCTTGTCTTTGTCCAACGCACCGGCATCATCAAGCCCGGCCAGAACGCCCGCGTTGAAAGTGTCGCCAGCGCCCACCGTGTCCACCACCTGCACCTTGTTGGCATCGACGTGAATGTCGCCGCCGGCATGGAAGGCGGTGACACCGTCGGAGCCCTGGGTGATGAGCACGATGGCGGGGCCTTTGGCGCGCAGTCGCTCGGCCAGAACCGGCAGGGAATGGTCCCCAAGCAGCCACCGCAGATCCTCGTCCGAGGCTTTGATAATATCGGAATGGGCCAGAATTTGATCGAGCCGGGCGCGGAAGCGGGCCTCGTCGGCGATGAAGCCGGGGCGAATGTTGGGGTCGATCATTACGACACGGTTTTGCGTATGGGCTTGTTGGATCAACGCGGCGTAGGCCTCGGCGCAGGGTTCAACGGCAAGGGAGATGCCGCCGAAGAAACAGGCTTTGGCAGCATCCGGGATCGTGGGCAGGTCGGCCTCTGTCAGCATTCTTCCAGCGGTGTTTTCGTCGTAAAACGCGTAGCTGGCCTGACCATCGGTAAGGGTCACAAAGGCCAGCGTTGTGGGGCGGTCGTTGCGGTGGGCCAGCGCGCTGCCGACACCATTGGCCATCAACACCCCATCGAGGCGTTCGCCAAAAAGGTCGGTGGAGAGGCCCGAAAAGAACTCGGTCTGCGTTCCCAAACGAGAGAGAGCAATGGCCGTGTTGAACACCGAGCCGCCGGGGTAGGGCGCAAAGGCAGCCTCGTGGGCCTCGGTTTGACGGGGCAGCATGTCGATCAGGGCTTCGCCGGCGCACAGGATCATGGGGTCTCTCCATCTTGGTTGCGGGTGAGTGTTAGCGGTAACAGGCCCATGGGGGAAGCCTGTTGTTACCTCAATCGCATAACAATGACCAAACGGCTCATCCGCGCAGCGTCTTCGCCGCGTGGATGATGACGGCGAAGACGCCCTGCGGATGAGCCGTTCGCCTTACGAAAAGAGATCAGCGATCCATCAGCTCCAGACCATAAAATACGGCACCAGCGATCACGATGGCCCCAAGAACGGCCAGTGCAATCTTGCCCCAGCTATAAGGACGCTCGCCCTGTACCTTGCCGTTTTGAGCGTTGACCACGAAACGATAACTTTTGTCGTGGTACTTGTAGGCGGCGATCCAGACGGGCAGCAGAATATGCTTGAAGGTCACGTCATCCACATGGGTGTTCATCGCGTCGATTTTCTGGGCGTCCCCGCCGATATCTCGGCGAATGTCGCGTTCAATCTGGGCGTTCATGATCGCCCTTGCCTCGACCATGCCCTCGTCCAACTCCACCGTGTAGCCTTCGGCGCGAAAGCCCGACAGGAACTCGGGCCGATATTCCGCCAGCGCACTCAGATCCCAGGGCGCCAGCGCATCGGTATAGCGTTTGGGCAGCGATTTGGAGGCGAGCACGAGGATATCGTCAAAGAACCGGCTGACCCGTCCCGATGCGCGGGTCCAGCGGATGCGACGTTCTTGCCGGGGCTTTCCATCGGGGCCTTTCACCGTCACGTAATAGGCCGTGCCCTTTTGGCCGCGATAGCTGGTGTTTGTGTCGGCATCGTAGGTCCAATAAGGCACATAAATCCCGTCGAGGCTGCTCTCCTTCCGGGCATATTCCTTTAGCCCGCCGGGGGCGAACCAAAGCCCGCCAAGCCAGTCGTTCATGGCCTTTTTCGCCTCGCGCTCGGTCAATTGGAACGGCACCAGCCCCTTGGGCTTGATGTGGCGATGGGTGCCCGTATCCGCCACCACAGGCGTCGCGCAGAAAGGGCATTCCTGGCTGTGATCGGCCCCGTCAAACTGCACCTGCGCCCCACAAGAGGGGCAGGCGGAGACCCGGGTTTCTTCCATCTCGGCGGCAGCAACTTCGCCGCGCAAGGCCGCCTCGAAATCGTTCTCTACAAGGGCCGAGCTTTCGCCAGCGGTTTCACCGTTCCAGGGGCCATCTTCGACTTCGATCGGTTCCTCGTTGCCACAGTGATCACAGATCATCTTCCCCTCGGTCGGGGCGTAGCGCATGTCAGAGCCGCAGTTGGAGCAAGGAAAACGATGTTCATCCTCGGGGCGGGCGGGCTCGGGCGTGCTATCAAAGGTATCGGACATGGGAAAAGGTCTTCCGGTGGAATGCGTGATGAACCCAGTGTCTTGCGAGTTGCGGCCAGATTCAAGCAGGGAAATCCGCCGCTTGGCACAGCCGCGCTGACGTCGCCGTCACAAGAACCGATGCAGCGCCTTGGGGGCCATGATCCGTAGAGCATTGTCGCGCAGGTGGATGTGGCGCCAGATATGGAAGCCCGCGTGCAGCAATGCGATCAAAGCCAGCACGTAGAATTGATAGACATGGACCCACGACACGACGCGGTGGGCCTCCGGCAGATCCAACGGCGGCGCGATGGGCAAAAAACCCCCCGCTCGCAGCATCACGGCCGAGGTCAGCCCCAATCCAAAGCCTGTCAGGGCCACGCAAAACAGCCCCCATATCAAGCTCTTATGCAACATCGGATGCAGAGCCCGGGCGCGGGGCGGCAGCTTGGGACCGGGGCGCGAGGCCAGCCCCCGGCAGAGGTGCGAGACTGTCCACAAGAGGGCAAGGGTCACGAAAATCAGCCCATTGATCGAATGCAATTGAAACCATCCCGGGCCCAACCGGCGCAGGGCATCGGGATCGGCGAAAATGAACCAGATAAAAAACGGGATGATTCCCCAGTGTAGCAGCTTCAGGCGAGTGCGGCGGTTGGGAAGGCGGAAGGGGAACAGGGACATCGGGATGCTCTTTCGGGCCTCAAGAGATAGCGCGATTTTCTCGATTGGAAAGGGTAGCCGGCACGGGCAGGAGTTAATGCTGCCAATCGGGCCGCCTGCGGGCGGCTTCATCGGTGGTTGTCTTACAAATCGTGCCAAGCAGCGGGGTTATTACCCGAACCAACGGCCGCTCGGATCGCAACTGTGCCAATTGTTTGGTCGGATCAGACAGGAACGCCGGATCATTCAGCTTAAAGATCATCGCGCCGCTCATTTCGCTGGTCTGTGCGCCCTTGAAACGGTGCATGCGCGGGCAAGCGCCTTTTCCTTGCGCCAACACCGCGTTAAATAGGCAGTATATCACAATTCTGGAAGCAACATGACCCGCCCCGTCATTGGCATTATCGGCAATCACCATCTTATCAACGATCAATATGCGACCCATGCGGGTGGTATAATGAACTCGGAAGCTGTGGCGGAAGTCTCGGGCGGCTTGCCGTTGATTGTGCCTTCCAACCCCGGATTCGTAGATTTTGAATCGCTTCTGGCGACCTGTGCGGGCTTTGTTTTCACTGGCGGGCGGCCCAATGTGCACCCCGAAGAATACGGTGAAGACTATACCGAAGCCCATGGCACCATGGATCGGGATCGGGACGCGCTGACCTTGCCTTTGATCCGCGCCTGCGTGGAGCGGGGCCAGCCGATCCTTGGACTTTGCCGTGGATTTCAAGAGGTTAACGTCGCCATGGGCGGGTCCCTCTATCCTGAGATACGTGATCTACCGGGCCGGATGAACCACCGGATGCCCCCAGACGGCACGATTGAGGAAAAGTTCGAGTTGCGCCACACGGTGACCTTCACGGAAGGCGGGCCGTTCCACCGCTTGATGGGCGCCCGAGAGGTGATGACAAACACGCTGCACGGCCAAGGGATCAAGCAAGCGGGCCCCCGTGTGGTGATTGATGGCCATGCCCCCGACGGCACGCCCGAGGCGATTTATATCGCCGACGCCCCCGGATTTACCCTTTCGGTTCAATGGCATCCGGAATACCGCGCTGCCGATGATCCGGTGTCTCGGCCGCTGTTTTCTGCCTTCGGTGAAGCGGCCGCTGCTTGGGCCGCCGGCAGAATGCCCGTTACCGTGAGTGACGTGGCCTAGCGCTCGGCGCCTCATCGGCTTCCATATTTTTGTTGCCTGATCGCGCGGCGTTCGGGCAAAGTTGCGGCCATGAACGGCTGTGGTCAGCGCAAAGGGTTTGCTTTCACAAACCCCGCCGATCACGCGCCCCTATGGGTGTAGTTCGTTGCATTTACGTGGAAAAATTTGAAAGGTTTCCTGATGATCTCTAATTTGCTGAAGACCAGCATCGCCGCGACCGTGCTTCTTTCCAGCCCCGCATGGGCTGATTGGAGCGCCAATTTAATCTCTCTCGGGGCAACGGGCGCGGGGGCGACGGGGCAGGTGGAATGCGCGCCCAATGGGTCGTTCGGATCGGTCTGGGGCACGGGCACCTATACGTCCGACAGCTCCGTCTGCACCGCTGCGGTTCACTATGGCTGGATCGCCCACGACCAAGGCGGGATGGTCGATTTCCGCCAGGTGCCGGGGCTGGATTCCTACGCCGGATCGGCACAAAATGGTGTCACCTCATCGGACTACGGTGCTTGGAGTGCAAGCTTCCAGATCACGGGCGCGACGCCAATTGGCGGCGGTGTGCGGCAGATCGCGTGGGGCGATAGCGCGGATTCACTCGGCGTCGCCAGCGCGGTGGGAGAGGTCATTTCGCTTGCGTGTCCTGCCGATAGCCTTGGTGGCGGCTCGGTCTGGGGCACGGATGTTTACACCTCCGACAGTGCGATTTGTGCGGCAGCGGCCCATCGCGGACACATCGTCCCTGCAACGGGCGGCATCGTGACGGTACGCATTCTGGGTTCGCAGCCCAACTATGGCGGCTCCGAGCGCAACGGCGTTGTGTCCTCGGATTACGGGGAATGGTCGCGGAGCTATTCTTTCCACTAGAAAATCAAGGCACTAAGGCTTGCCCCGGTCCCATGGTTAGGGGCAAGCGCTGCGGTGGCAGTCACGCCACTTTGGCTGCCAGAAATGCACCCATTTTCGCAATGGCCGCATCTGCTGCGGGGGTCCGTCCGGCGTGTAGCTGCCAGACATGGGGCAAGCCGGGCCACAGGTCGAGCGTGGCGTCATCCATCGCGTCGAGCAACCGTTTCGCGTCTTGGGCCAAGGCCTCTCCGGTGGCGGCCTGGATCAGGGTTGGGGGCAGGTTGCTGAGGTCGCCAGACAGGGGCGAGATCGCTGCACTGTCGCGGTCCATCCCCGGTAAGTAGACGTCTTTTATGCGCTCGGGCCACGATGGCGGGATCAGGATCTCATCCTCAGCCTCCGCGAAACGCGCTTCCACCTCGCCAGACAAATCGGCGATCGGGGCCAGCAATCCGAGGGCCTTGGGAGTCGGCGCATTCCTGTCGCGGGCATGGCAAGCCACCTGCAAAGCCAAGCAACCGCCGGCGCTGTCGCCGCAAATGGCGACCGGCGGCGTTCCGGCCTGAACCAAAGCGTCAAACGCGGCGATGGCGTCTTGCTTGGCGGCGGGGAAGGGGTGCTCCGGCGCAAGGCGGTACTTCGGGACGACAGCGCGAAGCCCACATGCGGCGGCCAGATGGGCGACCAACGCGGCGTGGGTTTGGGGGCTGCCGATGGTGAAGCCGCCGCCGTGCAAGTACAGCAGGACCGGGGCATCCGGGGCGACACCGGCGGGAAGAATGTGCAAGCTGCCGTCGGCCTGTTTGGTCACACTCGCGCCTTTGGGCAGCGCAGCCCCCAACGGCGCGGTCATGGAAAATAGCTTGCGAAGAATGGGTTGCGAAGGGATGAGCCGCAAAGCGGTCCGGTCAACGTAGCGCGCCATGGCCCGCCAGAAGCGGTCTGTCAGTGTCAGTTGCATCGCGATCAGGCCCTTTGCCGTGTTCCGGTTGGCCTGATCTTTGCTGTCCGGGGCCATTTCCACAATCCCCCTGTCGCGACGTCGCGTGACAGAACCGGCGAAAGACGCGCTTATTCCGGCGGGGGCAACAGCGTGATTTCCCCCTGATCCGCCAGGTCGCGAATGGTGGAGACCAAATCAGACATTGCGGCTTCGCCTTCCTCGGGTTTCGGGGCGCCAAGCCCCTCTGCCTCATCGCGCATCTGTTCGGCCAAGCGTTTTGACATATTCTCCAACAGAAATTCGACCGAGAGCGGCGCGGCGGAAAGCCCTGCCGCGAATGCCACGATGATCGACTGCGCGTCCGCCTTTCGAACAATGATGGGCACATCGCCTGGTTCGACCCGTTCCGGGATGTGGTTGAACGAGAAGATGGACTTGCGCACTTCCTTGGCGAAAGGCGCGTCCTTGTCGTTGAGCCCCTCTAGCATCTTGTCGCGGGCTGCCTGCGGGGTGGAGTTCAGGATCGCGCCCACCCGTTCAGCGGCGGTCTTGGAGAAGGCCTGCGGTGGCACCGCCTCCAATATCGCGGCGACATCGGCGCCGATACGCGTCACCAGATCGGGCGAGATCGTTTCGGTCAGCGCAACGGTATGGGCAAGGATTTGAGCCCTGTCTTCCGGCACTTCCGCCAACAGCGCCGCCGCCTTTGCCACGGTCAGCTTCGACAAAAGCACAGCGCAAACTTCCGCGCTTTCGCTTTCCATCAACGGAGAGAGCCGATCCACCGGTTGCTTGGCGATCCGTGCCCACGGATCGTTGCCTTCGCTGTTGGCGGCGGCCGAGCGCAGCGCGCTGAGCGCGTCCTCGCCAAGGTGCGGTTCCAGAAGATCAATTGTCTCGCCAAGACCATCGGGGAAGCTCAGGGCCAGATTGTCGATCCGATCCGTAAATTCACGCACCACAGCCGCCAAGGTCTGGCGATCAATATTTCCAAGTTCCGAGATGATATGAGCCAGCCGCGTCTGATGGTGCGGCGCCAATTTTTGTACGCCCGGTGACACGCCTTGCCCCAGCAAAAGCCGCACAATCACGGCCGCCTTTTGCTGCTGTCCCATGCGTTTGGGGGTGACATCAATCATCCCCGCACCGCCATTGGCCACGCCATCCAGCGATAGTGAAGACGAATTGCCGTGAACGTCGCGCAGCACTTCCATATTGGCCCTTTCTCATCACCAAATAGGATCAGTAGAGCCAAAGCATTAAGGTTCGGTTAGTGCGCGACGCTCGCTTTCAGGAAATAGCGTTATTCGCCAAACACGCGGGCGAAAATCGTGTCGACGTGCTTGGTGTGATAGCCTAGGTCGAACTTTTCCTCGATCCCGTCCACGCCAAGGGCAGCCACAACGGCCTCATCCGCCAGCAATTCCTCCCGGAAGTCAGTGCGTTCCTCCCATACTTTCAGGGCGTTGCGCTGTACCATGGCATAGGCGTCTTCGCGGGAAACACCCGCCTGCGTCAGCGCCAAAAGCACCCGTTGGGACATCACAAGACCGGGGTACTTGTTCATATTGTCCATCATGTTTTCGGGGAAGATCAGCATCTTGTCGATGACACCGGTCAAACGATGCAGGGCGAAATCAAGGGTCACTGTCGTATCAGGCCCGATGGCACGTTCCACGGAGGAATGCGAAATATCGCGTTCATGCCACAGCGCCACGTTCTCCATCGCGGGCACCACGGCCATACGCACCAGCCGCGCAAGGCCGGTCAGGTTCTCGGTCAGGACCGGGTTTTTCTTGTGCGGCATCGCGGAAGAGCCCTTCTGCCCGACCGAGAAAAACTCTGCCCCTTCAAGGACTTCCGTGCGCTGCATGTGGCGGATTTCTGTTGCCACGTTTTCGATGCTGCTGGCGATCACGCCCAGGGTCGCGAAGAACATCGCGTGGCGGTCGCGCGGGATCACCTGGGTGGAAATCGGCTCTGCGATCAGGCCCAATTTCTCGCAGACGTGGGCCTCAACAGCGGGGTCGATGTTGGCGAAGGTGCCAACTGCGCCGGAAATCGCACCGGTGGCGATCTCTTCGCGGGCCTGCACCAGACGGGTGCGGTTGCGATCCATCTCGGCGTAGAAACGGGCAAACGTCAAACCCATGGTGGTGGGCTCGGCGTGGATGCCGTGGGACCGGCCCACGCGGACCGTCATCTTATGCTCCATCGCGCGTTTTTTCAGGGCCGCCAGAAGCGCATCCATATCGGTCAGAAGGATGTCAGCGGCGCGCACCAGTTGTACGTTCAAACAGGTGTCGAGCACGTCGGAAGAGGTCATGCCCTGATGCACAAAACGTGCTTCTTCGCTGCCCACATGCTCTGCCAGATGGGTCAGAAAGGCGATCACATCGTGCTTGGTCACGGCCTCGATCTCATCAATGCGGGCGACGTCGAAGTCTACGTCTTTGGCCTTCCACACAGCGTCGGCATTTTCGCGCGGGATCACGCCCAGATCGGCCTGGGCGTCGCAGGCGTGGGCCTCGATTTCGTACCAGATGCGGAACTTCGTGGCGGGCTCCCAGATGGCGACCATTTCGGGGCGGGAATAGCGGGGGATCATGGGCTTGCCTTTCACGAGAGATTTCGGCTGTCTGATACGAGGCTGAAGCAAAGGGAGCAACCGGGTGGGGCGATTGGCAGCAGGGGGCGCGGACAGATGATAGGGTTGGACGCGCTGAAGGGGCGTTGGCGCCTGTCGCGCGTTATCACCGATTACCGTGCAGATATGACCGGGCGCTTTGAGGGGGAGGCCATGTGGCGGCCTTTCGATGATGGGCTTGAGCAGGTTGAGGAAGGCACGTTGCGCTATGGCGCGGCGGCGCCGATGCAAGCGACGCGGCGCTACCTGTGGCGATCTGAAGGTGCTGACCTTGCGGTGTTTTTTGACGATGGCCGTCCGTTCCACACCGTCCCGAAAGCGGCCGAGGAAGCCTTGCACGACTGCCCGCCTGACACCTACCGCGTGCGCTATACCTTTGCAGACAAGGACCAATTCTCGACCCTTTGGCGCGTCACCGGCCCGCGCAAAGACATGCTTCTGGACACCACGTTCACCCGCATTTGATCTTTCGCGCCTGCGACGGCAGGAAAGCCGCCGCTTGCAAATAAAACGGGCCTCGGTGACGGTGTCTCCATTGATCCTTTACCTTTTTCCCGGAGTTTCTTCATGCGCCTCCTCCTCGCGACTGCTGTTCTTGCCGCCCTCAACTTGCCGCTGACCGCCACGGCGCAGCAGGGTGGAGGCCTTACGCCTGATCTTGGGCCCAACATCACGGGCCACGTGTGGTCGCGGTTCACGCAAATCAGCGACAACGTGTTTGATACGGTCCTTGGCGTGAGCTACGGCGTGCCGGAAACCGATGATGTCGCCATCATGGGGCAGTGCTTTATTGGCGCTCAGGGACCGTTGGTCGCGCTCCAGGTGGGCGCCGATATCGAGGGGCTGGCCGAGGATTCGGTCGCGACGCTGAGGGTGCGTGCCGATGACGGGCGCGTCGTTGACGTGGACGGCAGCGTGGTCGGCACGAATGCGGAATTCGGCGTTTCGGGGATCGAATTGGTGTTAGAAATGTCTGACCCCGCGTGGCTGGTGATCGCAGGCAGCAACACGGTGCAATTTGAGAGGGTCGGCGGGCGCGGGGGCTTTACCCTTACGGGCAACGGACCCAACACCCTCGGGCCGTTTCTGGCCGATTGCGATCAGATCGACACGCTGACACCGGAAAGCGGGCTGCGCCCCTCGGCCCCCATTGGGGCGCAGGATGGGTTTTTGTCTTGCGATAACCTTGGTCGGGTTGCCTCGCGCAATACGGGGCAAAGCAACGTGCTGACCTTTACCAACGAAAGTGGCCTGTTTCGGGCGTTGTTGTGGGTTGATACCAACGGTGTGCCCGTCGACATGGGCGCGATGAACCCCGGTGAGCAAATCTCCTTCAACACAGATCCCGGCCATGTCTGGATGGCGACCGACGGCCCCGGCAATTGCCGTGAGATGATCCAGCCCGTAGCCGGACAAATCGGCTATACGCTTACGGTTCAGTAGGCTCTTCAAACCCTGATGGGGGAGGGCCGGGGCCAGGGCAGGGCCTTAGCCCTCTTCAGCCTTGGCCGCCGCCATGATGCGATCTGCTTTCTTGCGCACCAGAACGCTGCGCAGGTCGTGCATGGCCAGCAAAAGGCGGTCTGTCACGTCCTCCAGATCATCATCCTCGGCCCGGCTGTTGGCCCAATGGGTGGTGAGGTTCAGATAATCAACGGCCCGGTGGATATCGTCGATATCGCGGTCTTTCAGGACCGCGCGACGTTCCTCCATCCATTCCGCGATAACGGCGGTCTCTTCCGCGTCCAAGACGTGATCGCCGTGGGGTTTGACATTGCCGTTACGGATGTTGACGACGGCAATTTCGTCCATCTCAATTCGGCGCTGGCGGTTCTCGGTCGAGACCCGAAACACCGCGGCGCCGTTTTCGCGGATGCGGAAGTAGTATTCGGGAAGATCGGTCATCGTGGGCCTGTTCCGGCATTGTTTCGTTGCGGCGACTGTCCGGACAATAGGTTCGGACGTCAAGGCGCAGGGCTAAACACGCCGCGCGATCATGTAAAGACGCGGCGGGGTTCCCGGTTGAATGGACTCTTCCACCACCTCAAACCCGGCGTCCAGGATGGCCTTTTGCAGCTGCGAAATCCGCTGGTGACGCACGAAAGGCGCTTTGCCAAACAGGGCCATGATGCTGACCAGGGGTTTGAAAAACCACTTCTCCCCCAGACAGGCGGTCTTGGAGATGAGCAGCCCGCCCGGTTTCATGTTCGCATGAAGTTGCGCGAGGACGCCGGCCTGATTTTCCAGCAGATGCAGAACGTTAAGGGCAAGAACGCCATCAAAGGGGCCGTTGGCAAACACGGTCGGGTCATCGGCTTCACCCGCGATGAGGGTGATGTTCTCCACGCCCACCTCAGCCGCTTTTTCGCGCCCGATTTCGATCATTGCGGGGGAAATATCGGTCGCGGTGATATGGGCCACGTGCCCCGCCAGCTCCAGCGCGGTGGAACTGGTGCCGCAGCCGATTTCCAACACGTGATCGGTGGGCGACAGATGCGCGATTGTCCGCTCCAGCGTGGCGCGATACCCCTCGGGGTCCGAAATCTTGCTGGCGGCGTATCTGGGCGCGGCCTTGTCCCAGAAGGTGGCGGCAGAGGTCATGGTGAGGCTCCTTTGCCAATCAGCTTACGGGGCTCGTCCCCTGAACAACACGGGGAAATCCCTCCGGTTCAGGCCCGGATCGGCGCAAGCCCCTTGGCGATCCACCGTTGTGCGAAAATGAACACGATCAGCGGCGGCACCATGGCAATCACCGCCAGCGTCAGCGATGCCGGAGAGCCCGCGCGCAGCAACGCGATGCCGCTGACCACCGTGGCCCGGTCCGGCGCTGAGGGGGAAGCGATCATCGGCCAGAGGTATTGATTCCACCCCAACACGAAGAAGAACGCCAGAAGAGCGGCTATGATTGGCAGGCTAAGCGGCACGATAATATCGCAGAAAACACGCACAGGCCCGGCCCCATCAAGGCGCGCGGCCTCGATCACTTCCGGCGGGAGCTGCATCAACTGTTGCCGCAGGATCAAGGTGCCAAGGCCCGTGGCGGTGATCGGCAGGATCAACCCGGTGTAGGTGTTCAACAGCCCAAGGGCGTCGGTCACAAGTATCGTCGGCATGATCCGCGACTCGATGGGCAGGAACAGAGGCAGCAGGATCAGGGGAAAGATGAAGCCCGTGCCGGGGACACGAAAGAAGACGAGGGCGAAGGCGGCGAGCAGGGAGGTCGCCGTTTTGATCAGGGCCACGCCCGCCGCGATGATGAATGAGGTGGTCAGGAGCTGCCAGAGATCGGGGCGTGGCGCGACTGGATCGGTGAGGGCCGAGAGGGAGGCCAGCGGAAATCCGTTGACCAGCAGGAGGGCGGGCGGCCCCAGCATGACGACGCAGCCGAGGATCAGGATCGCGTGGTCGATGAGGCGGGCGCGGGGCATGGGAAAGGCCTAGCGGGCGCGGGGCGTGCGGGCAAGGGGCGAGGCCCGTGTGGTGGGGTGCTCAAGCTTGAGCATCTTCGTAAGCTATTGTTGATACTCAGTATTCCGTTTGAGCTTAACGGTTTGTTAAGGGTTTAGACTTGACCACTTAGTCGAGCAGGCGATCTACCAGCAGCGTCAGGGCTCCGGCTGTCTCAGACATGCCGCGGGCTTGCAGGTCGTCGAGGCCGACGAAGGCGCCGTAGAACAGCGTCGCGGCAGAGCGGGGGTGGCCGAGCGGTTCCAGAAGGTCGGCCACGTAGTCTATCCGCGCCGTGTCGATTGCGGCGACGGCCTCTGCCGCGCGGGCATCGCGGAGCGACCAGGCGCGGATGGCCGGCTCGATCAACAGGCCGCCAAAGCGATCCGGCGCGCCGTCGTTGGCGATTTGTGCGAGGTGGCGCAGCTTGGTCTCGGGCGTCGGAAGGGCCTCCAGCGCGGCGACGATCCCGGTGAAAGCCTTGTCCTGCCAGAGCGCCAACATGGCGGCGTGGAAGGCGGGCACATCTTTGAAATGATGATAGAAACTGCCCTTGGAGGTCTTGAGCCTGCGAGCCAACGGCTCGGCCTTCACGGCCTCGGGGCCACCTTCGGCAAGGGCGCGGAAGCCAGCGGCGATCCAATCATCAGGGGTGAGGCGATTTGTCATGAGCGGACCATACGGATGCGTATTGTGCAGCGCAACACTTTGACCATACGGTGGCGTATGGTTGTTTGTGAAAGGGTAGGCTGATGACTGTGCGCGCTTTGAATGTTCCGATTGTAGTGGCCGGGGGGCTGTATCTGGCAACGGCGGCGATCCACGCGTTCATGGGCGGGCCAGAGGTCAACGCGCCGGTGCAGGCGAGCGGGTTGGACCCGCTGGTGCGGGCCGTGTCAGCGGTTGTGTGGCACGCGCTGACGGCGATCTTCGTGGTGTTTGGCGTGGCGCTTCTGTGGACCGCGCGGAGGCCGAGCGCGGCGCTGGTGTGGACGGTGCTGGCGGTGTCTGTGGCGTTTGTGGGGTTGTTCTTGGGGGGCGGCGTGGTGGCGCTGGGGACGGTGTGGCCGATGCCTCAGTGGGTGCTCTTTGGGGGGATTGCGGGGTTTTGGGATGGGGGGTGAGGCGAGAAGGGTGAGCGGTAGGCGGGTCTTAACCGATTTTCCGCATGCAGCACAAAGCTCCAGTATCGCAGAAAAAATGCCTCAAAATCTCTCAAGACCGAGAGGAAGCGCCACTGTATGACCTAAACGCAGCTTTCAGAGATAACCGGAGACAAGGAGACAAATATATGCACCGAAATAACGCGTGCGAAGCTCAGTCCGGCGTTTTTCCCCACTCTCGCGCGGCTATTGGTTCTAATCAGATTTATCTTCTATAGCGGCGTACCGCGTGCGATCTGCGGTAATCAAAAATGCTAAATCTCCTTCGCCTCCCGGCTTGTCAATTTGGGACTTTATTACAAAATCCACTTCCATGATCAACTTTGTTGCAAGCGAATTCGGAGCCACTCCGAAAGCGATTGACGCCACCGCCGTACCGGAAAGCCCCTGAACGTCGTTGTAACAGGTCGCGCGGCCAGCGATGGTTGCTTGGTTCGATGTGGGGGCGTAAGGATTGCGACCACCGCCACCTCCCGTACCGACAATCTCATTAGAGAGTTTGAATTGGCGGGGTTCGGAAATTTCGATCCAAAGCGGTTCCTTTGAGCGGTTACGCGTAAAGAATCGCGCCACAAGCTCATGGCTGTCAACGGTCCTTTTGCATGACAGTCGAAAGAACTCATCAGGACTCGGGACCAAATGATGCCCGTCCGCGTTCGGAGAGCCTTGGGACGGTGAAAACTCGGGTGCATTGATTTTTCTTGCGTCGATACGCTCATTTGACTTCGCTGCTATAGGAATAGATGCCGAGGCTGTTACTAGGCGCTTCTGGGCAAAAAAATGTACCCACATACCGATCCCAATACCCATGACTAACGTGAGAAGTGGCATGTTGTTCGTTAGCACATCCACAAACGGCAAGGCGAAATTCTCAGTATCCCATCCAAGAATATCGAAAAGAGCTTCGAAAAACGGCTCCACTAGCATTGCCGCGAGTGGCCCGAGAAAAAATATAAGACCAATGGTTCTGAGCGCTGACATATAGGCACTAATTTCACACACGGTTTCGGTTGTGGAGTCCCAAACATCAACATGTTCGCCGTGGTTTGACAAAAGTCCGGAAATTTCAAGAGCTGATCTTGATCTTCTTTTTGGGGTTGGGAGCGGTCACTGCTGTCGCTGAGCCTATCCTAGCCGGCGTTACCGTCGCCGGAGCCGTTAACGTATGCTCCCTCGCCAAATCTTTGATTTGGCAGCGCCCGAACCGCCCCCGTCGTGCCGAAGGCACGCCTATGGCGTGACGCGGGCGCTTCACGCCCTCCCCTCGGTTCGGGCGCGGTTGCGCGTAATGGCAGAGGTCTGGTCGTTGGGGGGTGCGAAGGCGGGCCGGGGCCCGCCCTACGCCATTAGCTCAGGTCTGCGCAGAACTTCTGGATGCGGGTGCAGGCTTCCTTGAGGTTCTCGTCCGAGGTCGCGTAGGACACGCGGAAGGCGGGCGACAGGCCGAAGGCACCGCCGAAGACCACGGCCACGCCGTTTTCCTCCAACAGCGCCTTGGCGAAGGTCTCATCCGTGTCGATCTTCGTGCCCCCGGCCGAGGTCTTGCCGATGCAGCCATGGATCGAGGGGTAGACGTAAAAAGCGCCTTCGGGAGTTGGGCAGTCGATGCCCTCGGCCTCGTTCAACATCTTCACCACCAGATCGCGGCGACGCGCGAAGGTTTCGTTGTTGGGGGCAAGGAAATCCTGCGGCCCGTTCAACGCCTCCACGGCGGCCCATTGGCTGATCGAACAGGGGTTCGATGTGGATTGCGACTGCACTTTGCGCATCGCTTTGATCAGCTCATCGGGACCCGCGGCATAGCCGATACGCCAGCCAGTCATCGCATAGGCCTTGGAGACGCCGTTACAGGTCAACGTGCGGTCCATCAGCTTGGGTTCAACCTGCGCGGGGGTGGCGAATTCGAAGCTGTCGTAGACGAGGTGTTCGTACATGTCATCCGTCATCACCCACACATGGGGATGCTTGAGCAGGACATCGGTTAACGCCTTTAACTCTTCCGCCGTATAGCCCGCGCCGGTGGGGTTGGAGGGAGAGTTGAAGATGAACCACTTGGTCTTCGGCGTGATCGCGGCGTCCAACTGCTCGGCCGTAATCTTGTAGCCGGTCTGGGAGGGGCCTTCGACGAACACAGGCTCGCCCCCCGCCAACAGAACCATATCGGGGTAGGAGACCCAGTAAGGGGCGGGGATAATCACCTCATCGCCGGCATTCAGGGTCGCCATCAGCGCGTTATACAGAATCTGTTTGCCGCCGGTGCCCACGGTGACCTGTGCGGTGGTGTATTCCAGATCGTTATCACGCTTGAGCTTGGCGACGATCGCCTGCTTCAGCTCTGCAATCCCATCAACGGCCGTGTATTTCGTCTTGCCCGCATCAATCGCGGCTTTAGCGGCGGCCTTGATGTTTTCAGGGGTGTCGAAATCGGGCTCACCCGCGCCGAGGCCAATCACGTCCTTGCCCTGAGCCTTCAGCTCGGCAGCGAGGTTGGAGACGGCGATGGTGGGAGAGGGTTTCACCCGGGCAAGCGTGTCGGAAAGGAAGGGCATCGTGTCGCGTCCTTTGGGGATGGAGCCCGCCAAGATCGGGCTATATTGCAGATAACAGGTGCATAGAGCGGCCTATCGGCGCGATCAACCTCTAGGAGAGACATTCCCATGGACGACCAGTCAAACGACGGAACCACATGGTTCGATGCGGAGACCACGACCTTCGGAGATCGCGTCACCGGCGCGCGCGAGGCCGCAGGGCTGACGCAGCCCGAATTGGCCAAGCGGTTGGGCGTAAAGGTAAAGACGGTGCGCGGATGGGAGAACGACCAATCCGAGCCTCGGGCCAACAAGCTGGGCACCTTGTCGGGGGTTCTGGGCGTGTCGATGATGTGGTTGCTGGCGGGGCATGGAGAGGGACTGGACAGCCCGGAACTAACCCAGCCCGTTGACGCGGACGTAGAGAAAATCCTGATTGATCTGCGGCAGATGCGGCAGGAACAGATCAATCTGGCCGAGCGGATGGGACGGATCGAAAAACGCCTGCGCGCCGCCCTTGGCAACCCATGAGCGAGCCGCGCGAAACCCGCCTGAAGCGCCTGCGTCTGCGGGCATGGCACCGGGGCATCAAGGAGATGGACCTGATCCTGGGCGGTTGGGCTGACCGCAATCTGGCCCAGGCCGACGATGCCACCCTCGATGCGTTTGAAGCGGTGATGGCAGAGTCCGACCACGACCTGTATCAGTGGGTATCGGGACAGGCGGAGGCGCCCGCGGAGTTGGCGGAAATGGTCACCCGCATCGGTGCCGATATGCGGCCAACCTTGGGGCGCGGGGCGTAACCCTCTTGTAAGGCGCTCAAACTAAATAATTTTTCTGGTTTAACGGAATGTTCGTGTTTTTCCCCGAATCTACGGAGAAAGCAGTGATTGCGGAGCCAAAAATTATGAGTATGCATGCGCCCCTCGCCTCGCCGACCCAAGCGGGTTTCTTGGCAGGCTATCTAGAATCCCTCGCGATGGTGGAGCGATTGCATCGACTGCTCCTCGACGTGATAAAAGATGAATTCGAACGCTTGGGGGTGCTTGATATCAACGCCGTCCAGGCGCTGTTGTTGTTCAATATTGGCGACAATGAAGTCACCGCAGGCGAGCTGAAATCGCGCGGTTACTATCAGGGGTCCAACGTCAGCTATAACCTCAAGAAGCTGGTCGATATGGGCTATATGCACCACCAAAAATGCGAGATTGACCGCCGCTCTGTCCGGGTGCGCCTGACGGAAAAGGGCCGCCATGTACGCGACACCGTCGATGGCCTGTTTGAGCGCCATTCAGAAGGGTTGGAAAAGCAAGGTGTGCTAAACGCCGATGGTGTGGATCGGCTGAACCATTCCCTTAAGCGGATCGAACGGTTCTGGTCCGACCAAATTCGCTACATCTACTAGGGTCGCGTCCCGATGCTGCGCGCTCAGTTTGACTCAATCGGAGCGAGCGGCGGAAGATCGGGCAGCGTGTATCCGGCCTCTGCCAAGGCAGGGCGGACCTGGTTGTCGAGCGATCGGCGCACGATGGGGCCGCGAAAGTGCAGGACGATAACGCCGTCGGCATTGATGAAGAAGGTCTCGGGCATCGCCACAACACCCCAATCGCGGCCATTGCGGGCGGCGGGGTCGGCACCGATCAGATCGTAGGGGTTGCCCAGTTCCTCAAGGAACGACAGGGCCTGAACCTCTCGGTCGCGATAGTTGACACCGTAAAGCGGCACCCCGGCCTCGGCCAAGGCGGTCAGGGTCGGATGTTCGGCTCGGCAAGGGGGGCACCAAGACGCGAAGAAATTCAGGATGACCAGATCTTCCCCCTCCAACGCATCACGTGTCAGAAGCGGGGTTCCGGGCACCAGTTCCAGATCAAGGGGCGGGGCAGGGTGACCTTGCTGCGGCGACGGCAGGGCTTGGGGGTCAATGCCCGCGGTTTGGGCGTCTTGATTGTTCATCAACTGCCAGCCGGCAATTCCGAAAAAGCTGGCGGTCAGCGCCAGCGGAAGGATCATTAACCAATTGAGTTTCACGACGGACGTCCCGATGCTTTGCGGGCTTCAACCTCGGCCAAACGTCGCGCCACGCGGCGCGAGCGGGCCACAGAGAAGGCGATCAGCGCACAAAGGCACAATATCGTCCCACCGTAAGCTGCCAGAACCGGCACGGCATATTGTCCAAGATCAACCATCAAGCCATTTGCTCCTGTGCGATCAGAGCCTTCAGGCGTCGAGCGCGGATTTCAGTTCGGGTGCGGAACAGGACGAGCGCCACGAACAGAAGGAAAAACCCGCCGATACAGGTCCACAGCGGATAGGCGAAGACATCGGCGACGTTCTCTTCTGCATCCATGCTCAGCGACGCGCCCTGATGCAGGCTCTGGTTCCAGAACAGGATCGCATAGCGCGAGATGACAGCAAAAACCGTTCCCACAAGACACAGGACCGAGGTCAGATCCGCCGCCGCGTCGGGGTTTTCGACAGCCTCCCACAGGGCGATGTAGCCCAGATAAAAAAGGAACAGGATCAAGAACGCGGTCAAGCGCGGGTCCCATTCCCACCACGTGCCCCACATGGGTTGGCCCCAAACCGCCCCAGTCAGAAGGCCGATCAGCGCGAAAACCATGCCCACGGGCGCGGCCGCCTTGGCAGCCAGGGCGCTGACGTGATGGCGGCGTACAACCCAGATGATCGAGGCGACGAGCATCATGAACCAAGCCGAGGTTGCCATGATCGCGGCGGGCACATGGATGTAGATGATCTTGACCGTCGATCCTTGGCGGAAGTCGTTGGGAGTAAAGAAGAAACCCCAGATCAGCCCCCCCACTACAAACAGTGCGGCCAATGCAGAAATCCAGGGCAGAAGCGCCCCAGAGGTTGCCATGAACCGTCGCGGGTTCGCGTATTCCCAGATCGAGGACATGGGCGGAACATAGGCGGGGTATCAGCGGGTCACAATGGGGCGTTCGGACGCAAAGCTAGCGCAGATTGACGCGGAGGGCGCTGGCCGCCGCAAAGGGCAAAATCGCACCGGCCCCAAGGGTGATCCCGGCCAATAAAAACAGGGGCGCGGCGGCGTCCAGCCCCTGCGCCCCACGCGTCACCGTCAAGGCACCAAAGATCAGCGTCGGCACGTAAAGCGGCAGGACCAGCAACGACAGGAGGAGCCCGCCGCGCTTGATCCCCACGGTAAGCGCGGCCCCAAAGGTGCCGATGGCCGACAGGGCGGGGGTGCCCACCGCCAAAGAGGCGATTAACCAAGGATAAGCCGCGCCGGGCAGGTTCAGCAAAAGGGCCAAAACCGGGGCCAGAGCCACCAGCGGCAAGCCGGTCGTCAGCCAATGGGCCAGCGCCTTCAAGGCGGCGGCGGCCTCTAGCGGAAGCGGGGAGGTGGCGATCAGGTCAAGCGTCCCGTCCTCCCAATCCAGTTGAAAGATGCGGTCCAGCGACAGGAGGCACGCCAACAAGGCCCCAAGCCATAGCAGGCCGGCGGCGATCTCGGACAGACGCGCGGTCTCCGGCCCAATCCCCAAGGGAACGAGGGCGGTAAAGACAAGGAAAAACGCAAGGCTCAGACCAAAGCCACCGCCCGCGCGGAAGGCGAGGGTGAGGTCGCGTTTCAGCAGGGCAATCACAGCGCCTCTCCCAAAAACGGATCATCGGCGAAGGGATCGCTGGCGGGAAAGCCCTTGGCGATAAAGGGCGTGATGTCCAACGTGCGGGCCGTGGGCAAGCCAAGGTCGATATGGGTGGCGATGATGGCCGCGCCCCCATCGCGCAAATGCGCCTCGACCGCCGAGACAAAACGGGCGGTATTCTCGGTATCAAGGGACACCGTCGGCTCATCCAGCGCCCAAACGGTGCGCCCTGTGACCAGAAGGCGGGCCAGGGACAGGCGGCGCTTCTGCCCGGCAGAAAGCTCTCCGGCGGCGCGATCGGCAAGGGGGAGCAGGGCAAAGGCCGCAAGGGCGGGCGCGATATCCGAGCGCCCAAAGATCCCGGCCCAGAACAGCAGGTTTTCCTGCACGGAGAGCTGTGATTTCAACCCATCGGCATGGCCGGCATAGGCGATGGCCTCGTCTGCGTGGTCGATCGTGCCCGCAAGGGGCGGGGTCAGCCCCGCCAGGGTGCGCAAAAGCGTCGTTTTGCCCGCGCCGTTGGGGCCACGCAGAATTAACGCTTCTCCCTCCGTAAGGGAAAAGGACACGCCCGCAAGGACTTGGGCAGGCCCACGGGCGCAGGCAAGATTGGTAACGGTCAGAACCATTCTCTTTCGGTAACGGGTTTGGCGCGAGCGGGGAAGGGGGTGCGGCCGGGCTTGTGACCCGCCCTGCGCTCTAGTGGCCCTGACGGATTGCTTGGGGACCTTATGGGGTGCTGAAATGTATGCAATTGCATACAAAAATTGTCGCAGGGACCTTTTGACCGCTTGTTTACATGCGGCAGAGGTGGCACATGCACCCGTGACAAGACCTTCGCAGCACACACCGGACAGGAGCCGCTTTATGCCCATCACCGTTGGCCACGATCAATCCAAGACCCGTAAGACATTGACCGTAGGGGACCAGTCGGTCGCCTATTACTCGATCGCCGCCGCAGAGGCCGCGGGCCTTGGCGACTTCTCCAAACTGCCCGCCGCCCTGAAGGTGGTGCTGGAGAACATGCTGCGGTTTGAGGACGGCAACACCGTTTCCGTGGACGACATCAAGGCGTTCAGCGAATGGGCCACCAAAGGTGGCAAAAACCCCCGTGAAATCGCATACCGTCCCGCGCGCGTGCTGATGCAGGACTTCACCGGCGTGCCCGCCGTGGTCGACCTTGCCGCCATGCGCGACGGCATCAAGAACCTCGGTGGCGATCCGCAGAAGATCAACCCGCTCAACCCCGTTGATCTGGTCATCGACCACTCGGTCATGATCGACGAGTTCGGCAACCCGCGCGCGTTCCAGATGAACGTGGACCGCGAGTACGAGCGCAACATGGAGCGTTACACTTTCCTCAAGTGGGGCCAGACCGCGTTCAACAACTTCCGCGTCGTGCCCCCCGGCACCGGCATCTGCCACCAGGTGAACCTTGAGTACCTGGCGCAGACCGTCTGGACCGACACCGACCAGAACGGCGAAACCGTGGCCTACCCCGACACGCTGGTCGGCACCGACAGCCACACCACCATGGTCAACGGCGCGGCGGTTCTGGGCTGGGGCGTTGGCGGGATCGAGGCCGAGGCCGCGATGCTGGGCCAGCCGATCTCCATGCTGATCCCCGAAGTCGTGGGCTTCGAGCTGACCGGCGCGATGATGGAAGGCACCACCGGTACTGACCTCGTCCTGAAGGTCGTGGAAATGCTGCGTGCGCGCGGCGTGGTGGGCAAGTTCGTGGAATTCTACGGCAAGGGCCTCGACAACCTGCCGCTGGCCGACCGCGCCACCATCGCCAACATGGCACCGGAATATGGCGCCACCTGCGGCTTCTTCCCGATCGACGGCGAAACCCTGCGCTACCTGCGCACCACGGGCCGCGACGAGGACCGCATCGCGTTGGTCGAAGCCTACGCCAAGGAAAACGGCTTCTGGCGCGGCGACGATTACGCGCCGATCTACACCGATACGCTGCACCTGGACATGGGCACCATCGTGCCTGCCATCTCGGGCCCCAAGCGGCCTCAGGACTATGTGGCCCTGACGGAAGCTGCCGAGGTCTTTGGTGAATATGTCACCGGCGAGCGTCCCGGCTGGAAGGCCGACGACGAGGACAAGGAAGAATGGGCGGACGAGGGCGGCGCGCTGGCCCCGCGCGACATCCCCGGCGACAAGGGCAAGCACAAGCGTGCCAAGGTCAAGGGCGAGGATTACACGATCCACGACGGAACAATCGTGATCGCTTCGATCACCTCGTGCACCAACACGTCCAACCCCTATGTGATGATCGGCGCGGGCCTTGTGGCGCGCAAGGCGCGGGCCTTGGGCCTGACGCGGAAGCCCTGGGTGAAGACATCGCTCGCGCCCGGCTCTCAGGTGGTGTCGGCCTATCTGGAAGCGGCCGATCTGCAGGACGATCTGGACGCCATCGGCTTCAACCTTGTCGGCTATGGCTGCACGACCTGCATCGGCAACTCTGGCCCGATCCAGAAGGAACTGTCGGAAGCGGTAAACGAGGGCGACATCATTGCGACCTCTGTCCTGTCGGGCAACCGCAACTTCGAGGGTCGGATCAGCCCGGACGTGCGCGCCAACTACCTGGCGTCGCCGCCGCTGGTCGTGGCCTACGCGTTGGTTGGTGACATGAATGTCGATCTGACCAAGGACTCGCTGGGCAAGGACAAGGACGGCAACGACGTTTACCTGAAAGACATCTGGCCCACGACGCAGGAAGTCGCGGAACTGGTGGAGAAGACGGTGACGCGGGAAGCCTTCCAGGAGAAGTACGCATCGGTCTTCGAGGGCGACGAGAAATGGCAGGCCGTGGACGTGCCGCAGCAGGAGACCTACGACTGGCCGGCACAATCGACCTACATCCAGAACCCGCCCTATTTCCAGGGCATGACGATGGACACCAAGAAGATCGAGAACATCGAGGGCGCCAAGGTGTTGGCGGTGTTGGGTGATTTCATCACCACCGACCACATCAGCCCGGCCGGTTCGTTCAAAGAATCGCACCCCGCAGGCCAGTACCTGGTGGAGCGTCAGGTGCCGGTGCGGGAGTTCAACTCATACGGCAGCCGTCGTGGCAACCACGAGGTGATGATGCGCGGCACGTTCGCCAACATCCGGATCAAGAACGAGATGCTGGACGGCGTGGAGGGCGGCTATACCCTTGGGCCGGACGGCGAGCAGACCTCGATCTTCGATGCGGCGATGGCCTATCAGGAGCAGGGCACCCCGCTGGTGATCTTCGGCGGTGAGCAGTACGGCGCGGGGTCCTCGCGCGACTGGGCGGCCAAGGGCACCAACCTGTTGGGCGTCAAGGCGGTCATCGCGGAGTCGTTCGAGCGTATTCACCGCAGCAACCTTGTGGGCATGGGCGTGATCCCGTTCGAGTTCACCGGCGGTGACACGCGCAAGACCCTGGGCCTGAAGGGCGACGAGACGGTGTCGATCCACGGCCTCGACAGCGTGACCCCGCTGGCGGAAGTGCCTGCGACGATCACCATGGGCGACGGCGGCACGAAAGAGATCACGCTGAAGTGCCGGATCGATACCGGTGTCGAGATCGAGTACATCGAGAACGGCGGCGTGCTGCACTATGTGCTGCGCAACCTTGCACGCGAGTCAGTCGCGGCGGAATAAGCGCCAAGCATTGCGTTACAGGCGGGGCTCCTTCGGGGGCCCCGTTTGCGTTCAAGTTTAAGTTCAAGTTCAAGTTTAAGCGGAAAGGCTTTCCGGGTCGTAGACGTCGCGCACCCAGGCCTCAAACCCGATACGGGTGGCGGCATGGGCTTCGGCGTAGCTGTCGAGAAGCAGATTAACCACGCCCGCGCGCCCGAAAGGGTTATGCATGTATTTCAACGCCAACTGTTCCCGCGCTTGTGCAAGAGGCACGCCCTTGAAGACATGAAGGTACACAATGGCTGCGAAGCCCGTGCGATCCGCGCCGGATTTGCAGTGGATTACCATTGGTTTGGGACCATCGCGCAGCGCGTCGATCAGTTCCAGCAGCGCCGCCTTTTGGGGCAGTTGCACGGCGCGCAGGGCGATGGCGTGGAACTCCAGCCCCAACGCGGCGCAAATCTCGGCCTCACGGGCGCTGTGGGTC
The DNA here is from genome assembly GCF_038396845.1 of Gymnodinialimonas sp. 57CJ19. Classification (NCBI taxonomy): domain Bacteria; kingdom Pseudomonadati; phylum Pseudomonadota; class Alphaproteobacteria; order Rhodobacterales; family Paracoccaceae; genus Gymnodinialimonas; species Gymnodinialimonas sp. 57CJ19. The sequence continues at coordinate 3,154,701 of NZ_CP151587.1, read as the reverse complement.
GAGTCTTTCCCACGCAGGCTAAGAACGGACGCCGCCCCCATCTCTTTCAGGCGCGCAAGGCGGGCGGCACTGGGGTGGTTGTGGCGCCACACATCGTCGTCGAGCTTATGGAAGTTGCGCCAGAACCCCCGAAGAAGCCCGTGATCTTTCAGCCAGTATTGGAACCACGTCGAAAGGGTGGAACGGGAGGGGGGCGTTTGCGTCATGGACCCGGCGGTATCATGGGCAGGCTAATGTGGTCCAGTGATCCCGCAAGCAGCGGGGCCGGTGTGGTGCGAAAACATCTATGTCACATGATCTCGCGAACGCTTGATTGGCCTTCGCGACAGGGATGACATAGCTGTTGGGGGACAGGACATTCAACGGATGACCAACCATATGACACATCGTTTCGGGTTTCTCACCGCAGCAGCACTTTCGGTGCTGTCGTTTGGCACGACCGCATCGGCAGATGAACCGGTGGTGGTGGAGCTTTTTACATCCCAGGGGTGTGTTTCCTGTCCGCCCGCCGATGCTATTTTGGCTGAATTGGCCGAGCGCGACGACGTGATCGCCTTGGCGTTGCATGTGGATTACTGGGATTACATCGGCTGGCAGGATACCTTCGCGCAATCGGCCTTCACGGAGCGCCAACACGCCTATGGGCGCGCCGCACGCTCCACTGTCGTCTATACGCCGCAGATGGTGATCGGTGGCGTGGATCATGTGATCGGCATCCATGCCATGGAAGTGGCCGACACAATTGCCGCCCATCGCAGTGCGCCAGACCCCGTTTCGGTCGAGGCGACGCAGACCGCGACCGGCTGGCGCGTTCATGCGACGTGGGTAGGGCAGGGACAAGCCCCCGCCATGGTGGTGCAAGTCGTGACCTATACCCCCGCCGAAGAGGTGGCGATCAGCCGGGGCGAAAACGCCGGTCTGTCGGTGGAATACCATAACATCGTGCGGTCTTGGCAGGTCGTGGCGGAATGGTCCGGTGCAGCTGATTTCGAGGCAGAGGTCTTGCCATCCAGCGACATTCCCCACGTGGTCATCGTGCAAGCCGCCGCCAATGGCCCGATTTTGGGGGCCGAGCGTCTGAACTAACGCGCGGCTTTTAGAGCCGCCTTCTCCGCGCGTTCTGGCTTCCACCGGTTATGAACCCAAAACCATTGCTCCGGCGCACCATGAACCCGTGCGGAAAGGCTGTCGTTCAGGGTGCGGGTCATGGTCTTGGCATCGGAATGGGGAACCGGAGCTTCCAGCTCGACCGAGAAATCGAGGCCATTTTCCAAGCGCGTAGAATAGATCGGCACAAGCAATGCGTTGTATTTCAACGCCATTTCCGCCGCCGCAAGGGAGGTGGGTGCCGGGACGCCCATGAAATCAAGGATCGTCCCGCCGTAAAGGTATTGGTCGATCAGGATCGCCCCCTGCGCCCCGGATCGCAGATGCTTCACGAACCCCGCAAGGCCGCGCCTGTCGCGGGTGAAAGCGCCGCCGCCGACGTCGTCAATGGTGGCGACATAATGGGCGTTCAGGTAGTCGTTATTGAGCGGACGGTAGAGCCCCCCCATCTGATACCCCCGCGCGTTCAGCGCTGCGCGACCCGCTTGGTAGTTGCCGTAGTGGCCCGAGACAAACAGGATCGGCCTGCCGTCAGCACGGGCCATTTCACAGGCGCTCCAGCCGGGCCCGGTAGGTTGCCATGTCAGGGCACGGGTCATTTGATCGGCGGTGGCGTAATTCTCCATGACCACGCGGCCTACGTTGTCCAAGACGGCGCGGGTGATGCGGCGACGTTCGCGCTCGGGCATATCGGGATAGATCATCGCAAGGTTCTGATCCGCTTGCCGCGACCGGCCCGAGAGCGGTCCCAAGATACTGCGAAACAGCCACCCCATTGCCGCCACCCGTGCCCGATGGGGCAGGCGCAGCGCGATCCAGATCAGCCCGCGCCAGAGGCGGTCTACGATCCAGTCAAACTTTGTGCGCCCGGGTCCGGGGGCGGCGGTGGACATGGGGTCAGGCTCCGGTGGCTGTGGCGCGCATTTCGCGGTGCCAGACATAGACACCCGCCCCAACGATCACAAGCGCACCCACAACGGTCGCCGTGTCGGGGACCTCGGAAAACAGGGTCAGGCCCCAGATGCTGGAGAAGACGACGCCCGAATAGCCAAAGGGGGCCACTGCGCCCGCCTCGGCGATAGTCAGTGAGCGGATCAGCAGAAACTGCCCCGCCGCGCCGATGGCCGCGAACACCAGAAAGATACCCCAATCCGCAGGCGCCACGGGCTGCCATTGCGGCACCACAAGGCATGTGGCGGCCAAGGTGCCGATCAGGGCGGTGTAAAGGAAGGAGGTCAGGATCGGCTCATCACGCCCCAGAAAACGGGTCGTCAGGGCGTATGAGGCATAGCAGCCCCCCGCCGCCAAGGGCAGAAGCGAGGACCACGTCATCACGTCCGAGCCGGGGCGAATGATGATGAGCGCCCCGGTCAGGGCAAGGGCGATGCCGATGATCCGCCGTGGGCCAAGGCGTTCGCGCAGGATCAGCGCAGCCCCGAGGGTCAGGAGAACGGGGTGGATATTCATGACGGCCGTGGCCGAGGCGATCTCCATGAAGGAGAGCGATGTGAAGAAGCAATAGGTCGCCGCGAACAGAAACGCTGAGCGCAGGAGTTGCAGGCCAAGGTGCTTTGTGCGGATCAAGGCCGGCAGACGCGGCAGCAAGAGGACGGCGACGATCACCATCTGCCCGGCATACCGCGCCCAAACCACTTGCAGGACGTCAAAGCGCCCCATCAGCATCTTGGCCATGGCGTCCATGGTAGAGAACAGGAAGATGGCGGCGAGCATCAACAAGATGCCATGGGTCGTGGGAGAACGTTCGCTCACCCGAGGTTCCGCGTGGCGGCAGCCTCCAGCGCCGGGCGCAATTGCTCGAACGGGTAGCCGTAGGACGTGGCGAGCGCGATGATCTCATCAACCGGAACATGACCGGCGGCGCCGAAGGCCCATACCACCGTGCAGCGATTGCCGGAGGCGCAGTATCCCACAACGGGGCCTTCCGCATCGGCCAGCGCGTCGCGCTGCTCGTCCACATGATCCTGGGTCATGGTGTGGCCCTGGAACGGGTTGAAGATGAAGTCGATCCCGTGGGCCTCGGCCTCGGCCTGCATCGCTGCGGCCTGAAGGGGCGCAGGGTTTTCAGCATCGGGGCGGTTACAGATAAGGGTCTTGACCCCCATGCCCGCCAAGGTGGCCACGTCAGAGGGCTCGATCTGGGGGGTGACGGAATAGGTCTCGGTGATCTTGCGAAGGTCCATGGGAAATGTCCGGGCTAAATTTGGTTGGGCGCAACCTGCCTTAAACCGGCGCGAAGGGCCAGAGCTGTGCCTGCGCCAATGGGCAGCAGATGCATGGCATCGAGAAGGGGCGTCCGGATCGGAGGTAGGTGGGGGCGCTGCCCCCGACGCATCGAAGATGCGCCACCCCCGGAGGTGTAAGGCCAAGGTGAATGGGGGAGCGGAGGTTAGCTGAGGAAAACGCCCAGAACGACGCACATCAGGCCAAGCACAGAGAGCAGGAGCGCGCCCATGTTGATGGCCACAATCTTTTGCAACCGTTGGCGCATGGCGGCGTCGTCAAGCCCGGAGCGTTTGGCAGAGATCGCTTGAAATATGCAATAGCCGAGCAAGCACAGGCCGATCACGGCGAGACCGCTGCCCACTAGTACCAACCAACCCATGATGAACCCTCTCGTCGTTTTGGGAGACACTAGTGAAGTTGGCGCAGGCTGCAAGTCTTGCAGGCGCGGTGCGGCGCGGCTACGGAAGAGATATCGAGAAGTCCGGTGAATTAACAAGGATCAGGCCCTATGGAAGACATGCAAGAAACCGACGCCCGCCCCGACAGCTACCGCGTAACGGCCGATGAGCTGCGCCAGTTTATCGAGCGGATCGAGCGCCTAGAGGCGGAGAAGAAGGACATCGCGGAGCAACAGAAGGAAGTGATGGCCGAGGCAAAGTCTCGGGGTTACGACACCAAGGTGATCCGCAAGGTCGTGGCGCTGCGCAAGCGGGAGCCCGACGATATCGCCGAGGAAGAGGCGGTTCTGGAGATGTACAAAGAAGCGCTTGGCATGAGCTAAGCGTCCCGCGCTATGGGCAGGGGCAGCCATTGCCCCGCCCGCAAGGCTGCCATATCGGCCTGCGTGTTGAGGCGCAGAAGGTTGGAGATGGCGCCGTTATGGCTGCGGTCCTGGGCTGTCAGCCAAGGAGAGAGTGCGTTTCCTGGGGCGTGGAGAACCTTTGTGAGTGCAAGGTTCATGGAAGGCGTCCCCCGCGGAACGGATGAAGCTGGGGCGGTCTGGCCGAGAGCGTGCAATGTCGCGAAGGCGATAGCGGCACGATCTGGCATGGCGTGCAGCGCGGCAAGATCCCCGGGCGCGATCCTGAGACAATAGCGGCGATCAGAATGGCCCATATCAACGGGCACCTCCAGGACAAGGCCGGATGCGGTTTCGACCACCAGCGGCTGCCAGGCCCCACCATAGAATACAATGGGGTCGGCCTTACCCAGTGCGCGCACCCAAAGCTGGCTTGGCGCGCCTCCTAGCTGCACCTCTCCGGCGTTCCTGAACCCTGTTTTCTGCAACACGCGGCTGGAAGCGGGGTTGGCGGGCCGTGCCAAGCCGTGGAGATACGGCACCTTCAGGGAGGCATCCGCCAAGGTGACCAAGCCGTTAGTCAGGAGGCTTGCCCATCCTTTACCCCAGTCCTGCGGGCGCAGGTGATAGGAAAGGTTCAGGCCCGGAAATCCCCGTCGAACTGACAAGCCGCAAAGGCCGACCTTGGTGTCGCCGGCCATCACCACATAGCGCCCCAGACCGTGGCGTTCCCAATGGCTGAAGGTCTCGCCATGGGCCGCCGCAATGGCCGCCTGCGTCGGGAGGGTCGGGTCCGGCTTGTGGCTGTGCATTTGCGGGGCGGCCATCAAGCTTTGGACGAACGCCAGATCCTCTGCCGTGATGCGCCGTGCCGTCAAGCTGCCAGCTTTGAACGTTTCCGGCGCGAGGGCAGGGTGGGTCCTCATGGGGTCAGAAGGTTTACACCGGGGATGCGGGCGATGACATCCATATCCTCATCATAGCTTTGGGACATCTCGTCCATCAGCTCTTCCGTCCAGCCGGGCAGGTTGAGCGTTTCCTCAATCTCGGCGTCCTTTGCATAGCGCTCCAGGAACGCGGCCAAGACACGGCGGCGCTGGGTCTCGGTCTCGGGCGGGTTCTGATCCAGCCAGCCGCGCATCCGGCGGTAGCCTTCCTCCTCCATGATCGAGGCGGCGAGATCATCGATCCCGTCAAGTTCCGCGCCGGGGCCGACACCAGCCATTTCGCGCAGGATCTCGCCCCACAGAAGCGGCGTATCCTCGTTGCACCATGTGGTGATGCGGCAATCGGGATGGGCCATTTGCAGGCGGCGCAAGGTTTCAGACCACGCGACGGCGTGGGGCTGCATGTTCTCGGTAAACTCTTGAAAATCCGAGAAACGAGAGGCCTTGAACAGGGCAGGGATCAACGTGGCGGGATCGCGCATACCGATAAAGAATTCGATCTGCGCCTGAGGGAATAGGGCGCGTAACCCCGTCGCGGCACGCTCCACCATGGGCCAGATTTGCGCGCCTTGGACCACAAGACGGTTGATGCAGACAAAGCGTGGGTCCGACAGGATCAGGCGGTCGACCTCGGCATCATCGACGATGGCATCCAGCAGCGCGTCCTGCACATCCTCGCCCGCGGGCCGCCCCTTGAGCGCCCGCGCCGTATCGCGGATGACCGAGCGGTAGCGCCCCGGCGGCGGCACAGAGATCCCCGCCTGCGCCAATCGCAGACGGTTCTTCAATAACGACATCATTAGCTGGTCTGCATCGGTGCAGGGTGCGCCGAGATGATAGACAACCTGCATGGTCTGATTTCTGCCCTGATCAGAGTTTTGAAGGAGTGTAACCCCAACCGGCAACAGGGTGCAATTGCCGTTCGCAGCCCTCCGTTGTTGGAGATCCGGGGCCGTGTACCGCTGTGATCGGAAGATTTGAGCAAATTCTGTCGACCCAGAGGCGTTTTCCCCGTTGCCCGCCGCCGCAAAACCTTGCTATAGCGCGTCCCGTAGCCAATGCGCTGCATGTGCCCCTATAGCTCAGCTGGTAGAGCAACTGATTTGTAATCAGTAGGTCCGCGGTTCGAGTCCGTGTGGGGGCACCATTTATCCGTCCAGATTTATCCAATGACATGCGAAAGAGCCTTGTATATAAGGCTATTAACGAGATCGTTCGTCCAGCGTTGTTCGGTGGCGTCCAGCAGCGTACCCCCATTTGGGGGGTATTTCTGGGGGTACGGTGAACACTGGAATAACTGCGTACCCCCACTATGCCCCTCAACGACATTAAGATTCGAAACCTCAAATCCGGCGATAGAGCCTATAAAGTCAGCGACTTTGAGGGTTTGTTCATTCTGGTAAAAGTCAGTGGCGCGAAGTCGTGGCGTTTCAAGTATAGGATCGACGGCAAGGAGCGGCTGTTAGTGATAGGCGACTATCCCGCTGTGTCGCTCGCCAAGGCACGGCAAGCCCGTGATGTTGCTAAGGCGCAGTTGGCTGATGGGGTTGATCCCAGCGAGGCCAAGCAAGAAGAAAAGCGATTGAGGCTAGAGGCCAAGGGGCAAACGTTTGAGAAGATCGGTGCTGCATTCCTCGCCAAGCAGCGCAAAGAGGGGAAATCGGCGGCTACGCTTTCGAAGACCGAATATCACATCAAGTTGGCCAATCGCGATTTTGGCCGTAAGCCTGTCTCCGAAATCACTGCGCCGATGATCCTGAAAACCCTGCGCAAGGTCGAAGCCAAAGGCAACTACGAGACCGCCCACCGCTTACGTGCCCGCATTGGATCTATCTTCCGTTACGCAGTCGCGAGTGGCATCGCGGAAACGGACCCAACGTATGCATTGCGCGACGCGTTGATCCGCCCAACCCGCGTTCACCGTGCTGCGATTGTTGATCCTAAGGCGCTGGGCAGGCTAATGGTCGAGATCGACGGCTTTGACGGGCAGGCGACGACACGCATTGCCTTGAAATTACTCGCCATCCTTGCACAGAGGCCTGGGGAGGTGCGCAATGCTAAATGGGATGAGATTGATTTAGCGGAAGCGGTTTGGTCAATTCCCGCCGCCAAGATGAAAATGCGCCGCGATCATAACGTGCCGTTGCCCAAACAAGCTTTGAAGTTGTTGGAACATTTGCGGGCTATGAATAACAAAGGCGACTATCTGTTCCCGTCACTGCGCACTTGGACCCGCCCGATGTCAGAAAACACCCTCAACGCGGCTTTGCGCCGTATGGGGTATTCCGGCGACGAAATGACGGCCCACGGTTTTCGCGCATCATTCTCCACGCTTGCCAACGAAAGCGGCCTTTGGAACCCCGACGCTATCGAGCGGGCCTTAGCGCACGTTGAGAAAAACGAAGTGCGCCGCGCTTATGCGAGGGGAGAGCATTGGGAGGAGCGCGTTAGGTTGGCAGTCTGGTGGGCTGGATTCTTGGATGAGGTGCGGGCAGGGTAGTCGTGGTTTTGAAAAAGGGCCGAGTTTGACCACGATACGATTTGACAAAATGCAGGTGACAGGGGCGTTTGATGTGATCATGCGCCGGAAATTCGTTGAGCTTTATGATTGGGAAATTCCTGATCTGGTTCAAACTGTGGGGCCATATGAGCCTGATCTGTTCTCTGAATACGCCGCGAAAATTGATCAGCTCTTGGATGTAGCGTTTCAAGTCCTAACCGATGCGACGGATGTTGAGCTGGATGCAATTATTGCCGATGATCGGAATGAGCAAACGGGCGCGCGCAAGCAGTGGCGTGAACTCTTTGCAAGAGAAATTTCGCTACTGCGAAAGCACCGTCCGTTCTGGGCAGAAGGTGGTTTCGGACATCCCGATTACGTCGCAGACTTCGAGTACTGGGGGCGGATGCCAAGTCTGCTGCTGGATGAGGCCGTTTGTTTGACACTTGGTGTCGAGCCAAAACATTTTAAGAATCTATTGAATGAAGATGATGAAACCCTGCTCTATTTGGGCAAACCGATGATTTTTGCCAAAAGGCGAGCCGAACAATTTTCTCGCCAATTTCACGTTTCACGGCATAATCAAAAGATCCCAGCAGATGACCTCCTTAAGTGGATCAGGACCGTCGATCTTGAGGTTCACGCACAAGCGTTGAATGTCTTGGAGCGGTTTCATGGCTGTGAAGGCGTGCCAACGAGGAAAACGCAACGGGAAGACCCGCGTGCCGTTCGTGCCGTCGCAAGAATATTAACGGCCATTGCAATTGAAGAATACGGATACGACCCCAAGAGTCCACGTAGCCCAATTCCGAATGAGATATTGGGAATCATGGACCGATTGGGGCTACAGGGGTCCGCTGAAACTGTCTTGAAGTACTTAAGAATCGGTTCGGCGGACCTTCCACCCGACTAGATCAAGATTATAACTAATCGTATAACGGCGTGTCGTGATTTTTTCGTTTAACATCAACGAGGGATTTCTATTCTGGCAGCCTAGATCCTATTCGTCCTAGCTCTAAATTGACCGTGCCACATGTCGCTGCACATACTGACATGAGGATACACAATGGTGGACAACAACGAATTTCCGACGACAGGTTTTGTGCGGCTAGCGCAAATTCTGGCTCCCGCTGGCCCGATCCCAGTTTCCAAATCTACATGGTGGCAAGGCGTCAAAGAGAACCGTTTTCCGCAACCCCAAAAGCTCGGCCCTCGCACGACGGTTTGGAAGGTCGAAGAAATCCGTGCCTTGTTTGAAGGGCATGCCGATGGGTAAACGAGTAAACCCAATGGGGGTCAAATCCGCGCTTACTTACGAGGTGTCCGAAGCTGCCGTTGCGCTGGGTGTAAGCAAAGCAACGATCCGCAATTGGGTAAGGGATGGGCTGCCGATCATGGCAACGAAGAAACCTTACCTGATTTCTGGCGCGGAAATACGTGCATATCTGCGTTCTAAGAGCAAAGCCGCTAAGAAGCCGCTCAACCATGATGAGTTGACTTGTTTCAGGTGCGGTGCAGGGCGCAAGCCTTTCGCGATGTCCGTTGAATGCTTCCCAAATACCATCAAGACATCCCGCCTTGCCGGGGCGTGTGAGCAATGTGGTGGCGCTGCAAGCCGTATAATTTCAAACAGCCGCCTCGATGAGTTCGCCGCAACTTTCCATTTCAAAACAGGTGCGGGCAGCGAACCTTAATGGATACCCACGATCACCGTCTAAAATAACACTTACAGAGGAGCGTTCGAGCATGCGCAAAATTAACGAAGAGAACGAGCGGATCAAGCGCCGTTACTTGCAGTACCTCAAGACCGCGAAGCGCAAGGATGCCAGCACGGTGCAAAAGGCAGCCGAAGGAATTTTGCGGTTCGAGGCGAGTGTGAATTTCACCGACTTTAAGAAGTTCCGTATCGAACAAGCGGTGAAATTCCATGACCGTTTGAACAATGAAATCAGCAAGGCCACAGGAAAGCCTCTGTCGAAATCGACAATCCGCACAGTTTTGGCTGCCAACAAAGACTTTATCTTTTGGCTGGCGGATCAAAGCGGTTACAAGAGCCGCATCCGTCATAGTGATGCGGATTATTTCAACATGGACGCCAAGGGTGCGCGTGTTGCAAGCGCTTCCCGCGAAACGCCTTATCCCTCTATGGAGATGGCCCGCCATGCGTTTTCGTACATGCCCGAAACGACTGGGATCGAGCGACGCAACAAAGCAATGTTCGCTTTCTTTATGTTGACGGGCGCGCGGGACGGGGCAGTGTCGTCGCTGCGGATCAAGCATATCAACATGTTTGACGGCTGCGTATATCAGGATGCCCGTGAGGTGAGGACGAAGAACGCCAAGACGTTCACGACCTATTTTCTGCCCGTCGATCCTGACTATTTGGCCTGCTTCACGGCTTGGGTGAACTACCTGAAAACCGATGCGCTGTTCGGTCCGGATGATCCTTTGTTTCCCCCGCCAAAGATCGAGGCGCGCGACGGTGAGTTTCAAGTCACCGGATTGCGCCGCGAGGCGTACAAGAACGCAAATGCAATCCGCACGGTCATCAAGGATGCGTTCACCCGCGCAGACTTGCCGCCGTTCACGCCCCACGCATTCCGCAAAACCTTGGTAAAATGGGCCGATGTCGCCTACCCAACCCGCGAAGGCTTCAAGGCATTTTCGCAGAACATCGGTCATAGCAGTGTCGTCACGACGATCAGCGCATATTGCCCGGTGTCTACGGAACGGCAGGCGGAGTTGTTAAAGCAGCCCACGCTATGAGTTTTCGACTTTCACACCGTTCACAACACGGGCAGAGTGCTAAAAAACGAAAGAGCATCCATGTTTGAGCAAACCTTCAAAACCCTCGACGATATCATGTTCCAAGAGCCGGGCTGCAATTCCGAACTGGACTACGCCGAGCAATCATCGTGGATGCTCTTTCTTAAATACCTCGACGACCTTGAAGAGGAACGCGAAGCCGAAGCCCTGATGGACAACACGCCCTTCGTGCCCCTGTTTGAGCCGCAATACCGCTGGTCCGCTTGGGCCACGCCTAAAACGCCGGACGGCAAACCTGACCTCGACAACATGCGGATCGGCCAAGACCTTGTGGATTTCGTCAACAACGACCTGATGGCCTACCTGCGCGGCTTTTCATCCGCCACTGACCCCAACTCGATCCAATCCAAGATCGGGCAGATCTTCGGTGAGGTGCGCAACAAGTTCGGCAATGGCTACATGCTGCGCGACGCGCTCGACAAGATCGACGAGCTGAACTTCGGCACCCAGGATCAGAAATCCGAACTCTCCGACCTTTATGAAACGCGCATCAAAAACATGGGCAACGCGGGGCGCAATGGCGGGCAATACTACACGCCGCGCCCGCTGATCCGCGCCATGATCCAAGTGGTGCAGCCGCAATTGGGCGAAACCATCTACGACGGGGCCGCTGGGTCTGCGGGCTTCCTGTGCGAGGCGTTTGAATACCTCAAGGGCAAGGCAACCACGCCGGACCAGCGCCAACTACTGCAACGGCGCACGTTTTATGGTAAAGAACAGGCGCCGCTGGCCTATGTCATCGGGCTGATGAACATGATCCTCCACGGGGTCGAGACCCCCAACTACCTGCGCACCGATACGCTGGCTGAACGGGTCGCGGATATCGAGGAAAAAGACCGTTACGACATCATCCTTGCCAACCCGCCCTTTGGCACCAACAAGAACAAGCAACTGCAGCTGAACTTTCCGGTGAAATCATCGGAAAGCGCCTATCTGTTCATGCAGCATTTCATGGAAAGCCTCAAAGGCGGCGGGCGTGCGGCGATTGTGATCAAGAACACCTTCCTGAGCAACACCGATGGCGCATCCATTGCGCTGCGCCGTCAACTGCTGGCGGACAACGCGCTGCACACGATCCTTGATTGCCCCGGTGGCACGTTCCTTGGGGCAGGGGTCAAAACCGTGGTGCTGTTCTTTGAGAGGGGCAAGCCGACAAAGGACATCTGGTATTACCAGCTCGACCCCGGGCGCAACATGGGTAAGACCAACCCGCTGAACGACAAGGACCTGGAAGAGTTCGTGGCCATGCAGGCGACCCGCAGCTTAGGCGACAAGGCTTGGATCGTGAACGTCGATGATCTGGACGAGGACACCTGTGATCTGTCAGTCAAAAACCCCAACACGCCAGAGGAAGCGCCACTGCGGGAGCCGGAAGAGATCATCGCGGATATGCTGGCGCGGGACGCAGAGACGGCCGAGATTCTGCAGAGTATTCGGGGGATGCTGTGAAGGCGGGCTGGGAAAACGTTCGGCTTGATGAAATTTGTAAGATTGCACGAGGGGGATCACCGCGTCCGATCAAGAAGTTCATCACTGATGATCCGGACGGCATCAATTGGATTAAGATCGGCGATACCCAAGTTGGAGGTCGATATATTGATAAGACTGAGCAGAAGATAATCAAGGAGGGCATACCTCGTTCACGTTTCGTAACAGCTGGGTCTTTTTTGCTTTCAAACTCGATGAGTTTCGGCAGACCGTATATCCTTCGAACTGACGGTTGCATACACGATGGATGGCTCGTCTTAGAGCCAGATTATTCCCGTGTGGATCAAGGGTACCTCTACTATGCGCTAGGTTCACGGGTGGTCTTCGATCAATTCAACGCCTTGGCCGCTGGGTCGACTGTTCGCAATTTAAATATCGACTTGGTTTCGAAGGTAGTCGCGCCACTCCCTCCCCTCGAAGAGCAAAAGCGGATTGTTGCGGTTTTGGATGCGGCGTTTGAGGGCTTGGACCGCGCCCGCACCCATATCCAAACCAACCTCCAAAACGCGCGGGAGTTGTTTGAGCGTCAAAGTCAGGAGTTGCTGACGAAGTGTTCTGATGCGGAACCGAAAATGCTTGGTGAAGTTTGCAACTTTGAGAATGGTGACAGAGGCGAAAACTATCCTGGTCGAAAAGCATTCGTTCCAAGGGGCGTCCCCTTTATTAACGCGGGGCATCTCGACGATGGGCGAGTTGATTGGGCGAAGATGAACTACATTCCGAAGGAGCATTTTGATCGGCTTGGCAATGGAAAGGTTCGGAGAGGCGACGTGTTGTTCTGCTTGCGTGGGTCGCTAGGAAAATTTGGTTTAGTGGATGTCGATGATGATGGAGCGATTGCCTCGTCGATTGTTATTGTCCGACCTAAAGAAAAGGTCTCATCGGCGTTCCTCTGTGCTTATTTCGCATCCGGAGTTTGCGCAGATATGATCAAGCGCTTTGCGAACGGTGCTGCACAGCCAAACTTATCGGCTGCGAACTTGAAGAAATTTGAGATACAGGTCCCGTCAATCGAATCGCAAAAGAGTCTAACGGATGCATTGGATCAACTTCAAAGTGGCGTTGGGGAACTCCAAGCCCACTACACCACCAAACTCGCCGACCTAGACGACCTGCGCCAATCGCTCCTGCAAAAAGCCTTCGCGGGGGAGCTGACATGACCCGCGCAATCATGGCTTGCATCCGCTCTGCCACCCCATAAACTCGCCAAATGGTTGATTATGCGTCCCTTCACCCCGATCTGATCGCCACAGAAAGCGAGGCCGACACCCGCGCGCGGCGTATTGATCCGCGCCTGCGCGATATGGGCTGGGACGTGGTTCTAAACTCCCTGATCAGCCGCGAAGACATCGCACCGGGGCGGATTGCCGTGGGCGGCAAGCGTGAAAACCCGATGTCTTGTGATTACGTGCTGACCTACCGCGACCAAAAGCTCGCCACGCTCGAGGCCAAACGCGCAGGGATCAACACCGCCGAAGGGGTAGCACAGGCCAAGGAATACGCCCGCCGCCTGCGCACGCGCTTCACCTACGCCAGCAACGGGCGCACATGGTACGAGATCGACACCAAAACAGGGGCCGAGCGCGATATCAGCGGCCCGCCCACCCCCGACGACCTTTGGGCGCGCACGTTTGCCGAAGATCTTGAATGGCGCAATCGTTTCGGCGATGTGCCGTTTGAAACGGGCGGCGGCAAATGGCAGCCGCGCTATTACCAGCACAACGCCATCCAAGCGGCATTAGAGGCCGTCGCGCGGGGGGAGGATCGTATCCTGCTGACCCTCGCCACAGGGACGGGCAAAACTGGCATCGCGTTTCAACTGTGCTGGAAGCTGTTTCATTCCAAATGGAACCTGAGCGGCAAACCGAGCCGCCGCCCGCGCATCCTGTTTCTGGCGGATCGCAATATTCTGGCGTCGCAGGCGTATAATTCATTCGGCGCATTCGAAGATGGCGCGCGGGTGCGTGTCAGCCCCGACGAGATCAGCAAGCGCGGCGGGATGCCCCAAAACGCATCGATCTTCTTTACGATCTTCCAGACGTTGACGACGGATCAGGGCGGCAAGCTGGGGTATGAACATTACGACCGCGATTTCTTCGACTTTGTGATTGTCGATGAATGTCACCGTGGCGGCGCGAATGCCGAAAGCTCTTGGCGGGAAATCCTGAACCATTTCGAACCTGCCGTGCAGTTGGGGCTGACGGCCACGCCTAAGCGGACAGACAACGCCGACACCTACGCCTATTTCGGCGACCCCGTTTACACCTATTCTCTGCGCGAGGGGATCGAGGACGGTTATTTGACCCCGTTCCGAGTACGCCAATTCGGATCAGACCGCGACGTGTATCAGTTTGATGGCGCGGATGAGGTTCTGGCGGGGGAGGTCGAAGAGGGTGAGGAGTTCAGCGAGGCGGATTTCAACAATAAGATCGAGATCAGAGAGCGAGAGTTGCACCGCGTGCGCACGTTCCTGAGCGAGATAAACCTCAAAGAGAAAACAATCGTTTTCTGTGCGACCCAGAACCACGCCGCGTTAATCCGCGACCTGATCAATCAAGAGGTGCAATCCCCAGACGCCAATTACTGCGTCCGTGTGACGGCAAACGACGGGGCAGGGGGCGAAGCGTTTCTGGAGTTGTTCCAGCAAAACAGCCGCACCATTCCGACGATCCTGACTACCTCGCAAAAGCTTTCAACAGGGGTGGACGCCAAGAACGTGCGCAATATCGTTCTCATGCGGCCCGTGAATTCAATGATCGAGTTCAAGCAGATCATTGGGCGGGGCACGCGGACGTTTGAGGGTAAGTGGTATTTCACGGTTTATGACTTCGTAAAGGCCCACGAAAAGTTCGACGACCCGCAGTGGGATGGCGACCCAGCTAGCATCATCGTCGCCCCGCCCAGCGAGCCCAACGGCCCTATGCCCGGGGGAGACCCAAATGGGCCAGAGCCTTTGACACCGTCGGGAGGTGAAGACCCGACGACACCCAAGCCTGAAATGGTGCAGATCAAGCTAGCGGATGATCATATCGTCAATATCGCCGCGACGACTTTTTGGGGGCCAGACGGCAAGCCGATAAGTTCACGACAGTTTATCGAGCGTATGTTTGGCGAGTTGCCTGAGCTGTTTAAAGACGAGGATGATCTACTTGCCCAGTGGAGTGATCCCGACACCCGCAAGGCATTGCTCGAACGTTTGGCCGAGCGAAGCTATGACGCCACGATCCTTGCCGAAGTTCAAAAGGCAATGAGTGCCGAAGACTGCGATGTCTTCGACGTGCTGTCACACATTGCATATGATCGAAACATGAGAACGAGAGAGCATCGTGCTGAGGTAGGCCGTCGGCGGGTCGAGGATCAGTTCGACCCGAAGATTGCGGCCTTCCTAGACTATATCTTGGATAGCTACGTGGTGCATGGTGTCGGAGACTTGGACCGCTCAAAGTTGTCTGATTTCGCAAGGATCAGGTACGGCACTTTGAAAGAGTGTGGCGCTGAGCTGGGTGGTATGGACGCCGTTATCGGCGCGTTTGTAGGATTTCAGAGGCACCTCTACACGCCTTCAAATTAGCATTTGGGGGTATGATTGGGGGTATTGCCTATTGTGGTGTGAGATTAACTACTTTTAATCAATGCATTGAGTGGTGAGTGTGGGTCCGTGTGGGGGCACCACTTTCCAATCCGAACATGGTCAGCCGCATCCGATATCGCGGCCCTAAATTGGGTCTTCCAATGCAGCGTTGAACGAAGCCGTCCAGCCGCAACCCGTGAAAGGGTCGCCGTTTTTCGGGGAGGCATCGCGTAGACGCAAGATAGGATGCTTCCGGATGTTTCAGAGCGATGCCATGCAACGCATGGGTAAGCTGACGCGACAGTGGGCGAAACGGAATGGTCACAGGGCTTGGATTGCGGGAATTCGGTCCCTCCCTGTTACGTCTACCGCCGCGCGGATAATTTTAGCTGTTTGCGCGAGGTAGCAGCGGTGCGGAAAGTTCAAACCGTCAAGCCTCGTGCACGGTCATGGGGTCGTTTTGCGACAAATCAAAAGCCGCAATGGATTGACTAGATTCTGGCTCATTGCGCGATGGTGTGACCGGTGACGAGCGTTCAGCAACCTCCCATTAAGAACCGTATCGGTCGAACTTGCGCCGCGCGTAGAATCCTATTGGGGGAGGGAAGGGCGGATGTAAGTGCCTTACGGATTTCGACCTCTCGTATGGGGGGCGGCGATCGAAGTGTTTCTTATAAGTGCTTGAATATTAAGTATGATCTGAAATCGTACTGGCTGCGCGCGACGATAGTTGACAGGTTAATTAAATGAAGATTAACATGTTAAATTAAATGGTGGGCCGGGAGGGCCGATCGGTTCGGCCATGGCCAGATTTGGGAGGAGAACACTATGAAAAGGAATATCCGCAACATCACTTTCGGGGCGTTCGTCACGCTCAGCGTGGGCGCTTCCGGCGTCTATGCTCAAAGTGCCGGGCAGTTTGCTCTTGGTTTGCCCGGTGGGGCAGGGCCGACTGATGTTCCAACAATTCTGGCGATGGAGAGCTTTGCCGCAGACGGAATGGAAACGAGCACGATTGAGTTCGATTCTCCCGATATTCAGACGCAAGCGCTTCTGAACGGCGATATCCAAGTGGCGCTGATGGGGCCGGCCACTGTCTTTGCGGCGAACGCTGCGGGGGCCGATTTGCGGATGATCGCGCCAAACAACTCGATTGACCTGATGGTGGTGGCTGGGGCGGATATCGCCACGTGCGAGGACCTGGACGGTGAATTGGTTGCCTATCATTCCGCGGGATCCACCAGCACAGCGCATTTGCGCAAGTACCTCGAAGACACATGTCCCGATGCGACACCCAATTTCGTTGTAATTTCAGGCTCGTCCAACCGAGCGGCGGCGCTTTTGGAAGGTCAGATTGCGGGCACGATTGTTCGTTTGGAAGACTGGCTGGCCGTCACCGGCGGCAACGATGAACGGGTGCGTGTGCTGGCGATGTTGTCCGAGGCGCAAGCGACGCTGCTGACCTCAACTATTGTGGTTACTGCCAGCACCCTTGAAGAGAACCGCCCGCAGTTGGAAGGCTACCTTGCCACACTGCAAGACCAGTACGCAGCCGCCTACGAGGACCCTGCGGCATACGCCGCTCTCGCGCTGCCGCACCTTGCCGGTGCCACCCAAGAGAGCATGGAAATGGTTTTCGGTGCGCTTGCAGAGGCCAACCTGTTCCCCACCGACATGTCCTTTAGCGAGGTACAGGTGACCGATACGCTTACCTTCTACGAGAATGCTGACCGGATCGACGCCGGAGCGCTATCTGCTGCCGACGTTGCGGACTTCTCGTTCTCGTCGAACTAGGAGAACCTCGTGGTGATATCTGCACCGACTGGGGTTGAAGCTCAGGCTTCAACCCCACGCCAAGTTTCGGTTCTGGAGTTGCGCGGCAGGCTTGGCTTGGGGGGGACGATTGTCAGCCGAGTGGTTGCTTTCATCGTCTTTGCGCTTTTGTGGGAAGTTTCGGCAAAGGCGGCGGACTCGATCCTGATCCCGACATTCACGGAAACCCTCGCCGCCCTGTACGAGACGATGTTTCTTACAGGAGAGATTTGGCCGGCCCTGTGGGTGAGCAATATCCCCCTCATAATGGGATACGCGATTGCCATAGCCATATCCGTCCCCTTGGGGCTGATGATGGCCCGATGGAAGACCGTGGATCGGGCGCTTAGCCCCATCACAGCGCTCGCCTTGGCACTTCCGATTTCGCCGCTGATACCTATCGTTCTGGTTGCCCTCGGCTTTGGGCTCGCGCCCAAGGTCGTGATTATCGTCCTGTTTTCGTGGGTGTTCATCACCACCAACGTCCGGGCGGGTGCCCGCATGGTCGATAAGTCACTGGTCGAGATGGCGCGCAGTTTGGGGGCGAGTGAACGCCAGGTCTGGTTCCGCATCTTGATCCCCGGTGCCATTCCAGCGGTTTTCGCGGGGCTACGCATCGGATTGGGGCGGGCCTTTGCCGGGATGGTGATTGTCGAATTGATCATGCTGCCAGTCGGTATTGGGGCGCTCCTGCTCGACTACCGAGGAGATTTCGAGGCGGCGCTGCTCTACGCGACAACGATCCTTGTGGTCATCGAAGCTGTGGCCTTGGCAATTTTAATGCAGGCGCTCGAACGCCATTTGATTAGGTGGAAGTGACGACATGGGAATGATCAACGTAGCATCTGTGACGCACCGTTATGGCGCGCCGGGGCGGGAACAGACCTTGGCTTTGTCAGAGGTGAACTTGGAGGTCGAGAAGAATGAATTCGTGACCCTTCTTGGCCCATCGGGCTGCGGCAAGACCACTCTAATGCGCGCGATTGGCGGGCTGGTGACACCATCTCAGGGGAAAATCACCGTCAATGGGCGTGCGGTGTCCGGCCCCAACCAAGATTGTGCGATCGTATTCCAAAGCTTTGCCCTGATGCCTTGGGCCACTGTCTTGCAGAACGTGGCATTCGGATTGGAAATGCGCGGCGTTGAGAAGGCGGGACGAATGGAAAAGGCCATGGCCGGGATCGAATTGGTCGGCCTGAAGGGATTTGAAAACAAATACCCAAAAGAGCTATCGGGTGGCATGCAGCAACGGGTCGGCCTTGCCCGCGCGCTGGTGATCTCGACACCGATCATGCTGATGGATGAACCCTTTGGCGCTTTGGACCATCAAACACGGCGATACATGCAGGAAGAGCTGCTACGCATTTGGCAGCAAGATCAGCGCACTGTCGTTTTCGTTACCCATGATATGGAAGAGGCGATCCTGTTGGGCGACAAGGTTGTGCTGATGTCCAACCGTCCCGGTCGCATTGAAGAGGTGATCGACGTGAGCTTCACCCGTCCCCGTGACCCGGAAGAAGTAGAGCGCTTGCCAGAGTTCACGGAGCTCAAGGAATACCTTTGGAACCGTCTGAAACAAATGCATGAAATGAGCATGGCATGAGCAGTGCTTCGCCAAATATGCCCGACGCAACAGCGGCCCCGACACCGTTCCGCGATGGTACGACATATCTCTTCACCAACTGGGGCGGGCTTTTCGGGATCGCTTTGATCTGGGAAATCGCGGGGCAATTGATTGATTTACGCTGGTTGCCGCCGTTTTCCTCTGTGGTCGTCAGGCTCTTTTGGATGGTGTTCTCAGGCGAGATCACCCCGCATCTTCTGGGCAGCTTGGGGTCGCTGGCGATCGGTTTCTCCATCGCGCTGGTGATCGGATTGACGGTCGGCTTGTTAATGGGGTTATTCACCTGGATAAACACGGCGCTTGACGTCTATGTGAATGCCTTACTTTTCACGCCGGGCTTGATATTCGCCCCAATTCTCTTCGCGATTTTCGGCCTGTCCTATGCCACGCGCGTCAGCGTCGTGGTGATCTATGCCGTCTTCATCATTATCATCAACACGGCCGCCGCAATCCGAAATGTTGATCAACCCTTGCTGGAAATGGCAGCCTCCTACGGGGCCAGCCGGACCTCTGCCCTATGGCGCATCGTGTTGCCCGCTGCTTTCCCGCTTATCGTGGCAGGCATTCGCATGGGCGTCGGTCGTGCCGTCAAAGGCATGGTCAACGGTGAGATTTTCATCTCTCTCGTTGGGATCGGCGGCCAAGCGGCCCGGTTTGGTAACCAGTTTGACTTTGTCTCTGTCTGGGCAATTTCCCTGTTCATCATGTGCTTGGCTGTCACGATCAACCAGACCGTAAGTCTGACAGAGCGCCGATTGACAGCATGGGTGGATTAACGAAGGCCGCAGCCTAGGTGTCTTTGCGGTGTCAGGTTGTGTGACGCGCAATGGTTGGGCCGTTCACTTGGAAAAAACGCCGCAGAATGCTACGGCAACGCGCCGAGGCGCCGAGCTTGGCCAGCAGCGAAAACAATAGCGAGGCCAAAGCATGGGCATGTCGAACGTAGAGCGCGAAAGAAAGATGGCCGAAACGCTCGCCCGTACGCAGCGCACGCTTCCCATCGCTCTGTTGCGGGTTCGGGAGGCGGTCATGGACCGCCTGCGCCCCGTTCTAAGCGCCTATGGCATTAGCGAAGCGCAATGGCGGGTGTTGCGGGTGTTGCAGGAAATCGGCCACGCCGACGCCTCGCAACTCGCACAACAGGCCTGCATCTCGCCACCGTCCTTGACGCGTATTCTAAGAAATCTGGCTGAACGCGAATTTCTTTCCCTAGAGAAAGACAAAGCCGACGGGCGGCGTACGGTGATTGAGTTGTCACCAGAAGGAGAGGCCTTAATTGTCAAGTTGACGCCCCCGGTCACCCAAATCCACATGGACATCGAAGCCAGACTGGATGCCGATAGGGTCGAGAATTTCTTGAATGAACTTGAATACTTCCAAACGGCCTTAAGCGCCCCCAGCCAATGATCCTAGACTGATGCTTGGGAAGGTGATGTCGCGCCATGTGGGCGGCTTTACCTATGAGAGCTATGGCAGAGATTTTTGCCGCGATAGACGGGATACTGAGGGCCATAGATCGCTGTGCGGGTTTTGCACGCCTTCTCTATTGCACTGACTATTCTACCAAAAAATTTGAAAATTTTCCTATGTCGCGTTGTTTTCTCACCTTTGCTGGCATTGCTTTCTTCGCCGCGCCCGTCTTCGCCAAGATGTTGACCCCGCCCGATCTGCTTGATTTGTCTCGGCGCTGGAAGCCTATGGTTGCGTGCTGTCGCAAGAGGATACACAGAATTTCGTGCTCTCCAATGGCTTTGCCGATGCTCCTGAAACCCAATGGCCCGTCGGGGCGCTGATTGCAGCAGGCGCGGCGCGCACCGAAGGGGCCAACTTGATTTTGGAAAGCCCCAATTGTGCGAACGGGGCGGCGCAGGCGACACCTCAACCCGTTCCTGTTCCGGTTCCTACGCCGCAACCTGCGCCTGCACCGCAACCGGTGCCCGAGCAAGCGCCGCAGCCGGTGCCCGTATCTGTGCTGCAAACCGCCAACGCTTGTCCGACGTTCGAGCAAATGGGCCAGACCTACTCGATGACCGGCGATCAGCTTTATAGCCCGCACTCCCTGACGCTTCAGGCCGGCGGCTCCACCGATATCAGCGGCTGTAACGTGGGCGGCGTGGGCTTTGCCAATGCGGTGCCGCATCTGTCCATCGGCCTATCCGGGATGGAGACCTATGGCCGTTTGGAGGTCGAGGTGGATGCCCAGTGCGACACCACCTTGCTGGTGAATACACCGACCGCGCAATGGGTCTTTGACGATGACAGCGGAGGCAATCTCCAACCGTTGTTGAACCTTCCGTCCTCGGCGGCCCTGAACGGGCGGCTCGATATCTGGGTCGGCACCTACAACGGCGCCGCCTGTGCCGCCACGATCGAGCTAGAGACCTGGAACGGCTAAGCGCCTCGCACCATCGGCGTTGTGATAGAAAAAGGCCCGAGGGAGAACACCTTCGGGCCTTCGCTGTTGGCAGGCGTCACGAAGCGCGGGCCTAGCCGTTGCGGCCACGCCCCTCAAACCGGGGCAACATGGCCGAAAAGTCCCGGCCCTTGCCGTCCTCATCCTCGACGAACTTCTGGTAAAGCGCCAAGGCGGCGGCCCCCATAGGGGTGTCCGCATCAGCGGCCTCTGCGGCGGCTTGGGCAAGACCCAGATCCTTCAGCATCAATTCGGCCGCGAAACCGGGCTGATAATCGTTGTCGGCCGGGCTCGAGGGGCCGACGCCGGGGGCAGGGCAGTAGGCGTTCATCGTCCAGCTATATCCGCTGGAGGTCGACACCACGTCAAACATGGATTGTCGCGCCAGCCCCAACTTGTCGGCCATGGCGAAGGCCTCGCAGGTGGCGATCATGGTGACGCCCAATATCATGTTGTTACAGATCTTTGCCGCCTGTCCGTTGCCCGCAGGCCCACACAACACGGCCTTCTGGCCCATGATCTCAAACAGCGGCGTGACCGTTGCAAAGGCGTCCTCTCCGCCACCGACCATGAAGGTCAACGTGCCGCCCGCCGCACCGCCAATGCCGCCCGACACCGGGGCGTCCAGCCACCCAAGGCCCGCCGCCTCGGCGGAAATGGCAACTTCTCGCGCCGCGTCCACTTCCACGGTGGAGCAATCGACGAACACGGCGCCGGGGCGCATCTGCCCGATCACCTCGGCGGCAACCGCGCGCAGGATGGCGCCATTGGGCAGCATGGTGATGACGACATCGGCGCCCTTGGCCGCCTCCGCGCCACTGGCCACGCGGGTGACACCCTCGGGCGCATCGGCGATGGTGTCGAACCCCACGACCTCATGGCCGGCCTTGGCCAGATTAGCCGCCATGGGCGCGCCCATATTCCCAAGCCCGATAAACCCGATCCGCATCACGTCATCCTCCATTCATCTGGCCCAAGGGGCTGCAACATGGCTGCCACCTCGACCAGAGCCACATCCTTTGCGGCGCTATGTTTCCATGTCGGCGATCTATCCTTGTCGATGATCGCCGCTCGAATACCTTCCAGAAAATCCCCGTGCTCCATGGCGCGCGCCGTGAAGCGATACTCATTTTGCAACGCCCTCACGATATTGTCGTGCATCCTTGCGCGGTGCACCAATTCAATGGTGCATGCCATCGCAAGAGGAGAGTTCCGCCCCATCACTTGCAACGCCTTGTCCCCAAATTCCGACGGCGCATGGGCGATGTCTACCAAGACATCTCTCAACCCTTCGCCCCCGAATAAATGATCGATCTCGGCCTGCTGCGCGGCCAGCGCGCTCTCGGGTGGGGTCTGCGCGGCCCGGTCCACGGCCTCCCAGGCTCCCCCCAGTAGCTCCGCCTTCAACGCGTCCCAGCCAGCCTCCGGCACGAAAAAATCGGCAAACTCCGCGTGGATCGCATCCCCCGGACCCATGCGTGAGGCCGTCAGCCCAAGGTATTCCCCCAGCCGTCCCGGCGCGCGCGACAGCAACAACGTCCCGCCCACGTCGGGAACCAACCCGATCCCCACTTCCGGCATCGCAATCAACGAACTCTCTCCCACAATCCGGTGCGACCCGTGGCAACCAATCCCCACGCCACCGCCCATCGTGAACCCATGCAGGAAGGTGACCACCGGCTTGGGAAACGCAAACATCTTGGCGTTCATCCGGTATTCATCGGCCCAAAACTTGCGCCCATAGGCAAAATCCCCGGCCATGCCCGTCTCGTACATCTCCTGGATATCGCCGCCCGCGCAAAAGGCCCGCTCTCCTTCGGCGTCGATCATTACCAACGACACGGCATCGTCCATGGCCCAGGCATCCAGCGCCGCCTCAATGTCCAGACACATCTGGTAACTCAACGCGTTCAACGCCTCGGGCCGCGTCAGGGTGATCCGCCCGGCGCGTCCCTCAATGCGGATGTCAATGTCCTCACTCATCGGGCGCTTCCCCCTGCTTCACCTTTTCACAAATATCGAATCCCACAGCTGCCAAATAACGCAACCTCACCCGCGATCCGCCAACATCTGCCGCGAGACAATCATCCGCATGATCTCGTTAGTGCCCTCAAGGATCTGGTGAACCCTCAGGTCTCGTACGATCTTCTCGATCCCGTAATCGGCCAAATACCCGTAGCCCCCGTGCAATTGCAGACATTGATCTGCAATTCGCGATCCAGCCTCCGTGCAAAACTTCTTCGCCATCGCACAGGCTTTTGTCGCGTCGGGCGCCCCATTGTCCAACTTCCACGCCGCCTGCCGCAGAAAGACCCTTGCCGCCTCCAACTCAATCTCCATATCCGCCAACCGAAACTGGAGCGCCTGGAACTGGTCGATGCTCTGCCCGAATGCCTTGCGCTCACCCATATAGGTCAACGTCGCCCGCAGCGCCGCCGCGGCGCCGCCCAGGGAGCACGCCGCAATATTCAACCGCCCCCCATCGAGCCCCGCCATCGCATAGCGAAACCCCTTGCCCTCGTCGCCCAACAGGTTGCCTGCCGGCACGACGCAATCGTCCATCTGCACGGCCCTCGTGGGTTGCGACCGCCAGCCCATCTTGTCTTCCAAGCCGCCAAACGACAGCCCCTCGGTGCCATCCTCGATAATCACCGCCGAAATCCCGCGCGGCCCGTCTTCTCCCGTGCGGCACATCACGACATAGGCGTCGGAATATCCGCCCCCGGAAATGAACGCCTTGGTGCCGTTCAGCCTATAGCCATCGTTGGTGCGCTCCGCGCGGGTCTTCAACGCCGCCGCGTCCGAGCCTGATCCGGGCTCCGTCAGACAATATGACAGCACCGTTTCCATGGTCAGCGCCTTGGGCAGGAACTTCGCCTTGACCTCGTCCGAGCCGAATTTCTCGATCATCTTGGCGCACATATTGTGGATCGACAAAAACGCCGCGACCGAGGCGCAAGATTCCGACAGCGCCTCAAACACCAGCGTCGCCTCCAGCCGCGACAGGCCCGAGCCGCCGTTCTCTTCACTGACGTAAAGCCCGGCAAATCCCAGTTCAGCCAGCTTTGGCCAAATAGCTTTCGGAATTTCCTCTGCGCGTTCCCACGCATGGGCGTGGGGGGCGATCTCTGCCTCTCCGAACGCGCGGGCCATATCGTAGATGGCCTGCGCCTCTTCGCTCAGTGCAAATTCCATGTCATCCCTCCCAAGATCCGAATTGAACGCCCGTTTAATTAACGAGTGTTACACGAATATTGCAACCTCACACCTGGCGTTTCGCCAGGAGCAATAAGATCAGCCCCAAAGTCGCGGCGATCAGGGCAACCACAAGGTCGACGGCGCGGCTTATGATGGCTCTCCAAAAAATTTCGCGCCACGATGATTGCCAGCGCGCGGCGATGTCGCCTGCGCATCGGCCCATCCCTGCCACTGCGCCCCGTCGAATCCTCGGCCTCACGGATCACCATCCGTTTTCCGTCGGTCCGGTTTTCCGCAGTCGCCTGCTTAGGACACATCGGGCAGAACACCCACACCAGCCCTGCATTTCCGGGGCGCATTCAAACGAACCACATTTAAGGACCCCATATCATGAACCGTCGCTCTTTCCTTACCGCTTCCCTTCTTGCCGCCCCTTCGCTGATGACCCTCTCCAGCCTTCCCGCCTTCGCAGGCTCCACGGGCTCCACCCTGATCGAGGCCGCAGGCCTCTCTGCCTCGGGCACCGTGGACATTCCGGGCTTCGGCGCGGGCGGCAATGGCTTGGTCAACATGGCCTTTACATCCGGCCCCAACATCAATGCCCAATTCGGCCCCGCCGCCGTGTCCCGGGTGATGGGCGCCGCCTCCGGCGATCGCTTCGGCGTGGTGTTCAATGGCTACAACGGCTCCGACACCCACCGCACTGAATGGATGCTGGATGGAGTCTCAGCCGCGGGTGCCCATGGCCGCTTCCGTGTCGACGGCGGGCTCGAGGCCGACGCCTCCGCCGTGATCGGCGGCGACCAATACCAAGGCGCCGGTGTCGCCGCGATGATCATGGCGGCCCTCTCAGCGGGCTCCACCCTCCGAGGCTCCTCCGCCAGCCTGGTCCAGGCCCTGGTGCGGCCCCATTCCGCCCCCGCGGGCATGGCCTTCGGCCTCGAAGTGACCGTGCGCGCTGTCTGATCCGCGCACGCGCCCCTCGGCTCCAGCGGCCGGGGGGCTTTTTCTTGCAGGGTAAGGCTTTCCTGCATCCGACACCCCGCCCGGTAAGGTTTCCCGCAATACCGCCGCCACCCCGCCTCAGATACAACCAGGACAACGCATTAAAGGAGACACTGCCATGCTCATCCGCTCAATCCTCACCGTCGCTGTCCTTGCCTCCTTCGTCTTTGGCGCCGCCGCGAACGCCTCTCCCGCGGCACCTGCCACAAACCTGACGGCCCAGATCGACGGCATCTCTGCCCCGATGAGCGAGGGTTTCGCCTCCGCCGGTGGCCTCGGTACCACCCGCCGCTAACCCCATTGCCCACGACCTCCCTGTTGGACTTGCCCCTCGGACCTCCCTCCGAGGGGTTCTTTTTTGCCTCACGCCCCGAACGTCGCCGCCCCCCCCCCCCAATTCCTCGTTCTTGAAATATCCCGGGGTATGCGCATCCTCGATGCGCAAAAGGGGCAGCGCCCCTTCCTCTTAAACAAATAAAAAGAGGGGCCCCCCGGGGGCCCCTCACAATTTTCAAACGATGATCCGATCCCTTATTCCATGACAGGAATGGTGAACTCGCCGCCCTCCTTGATGCCCGAGGGCCAACGCGCGGTGACTGTCTTCGTCTTCGTGTAGAAACGGAATGCATCGGAGCCGTGCTGGTTCAGGTCGCCGAAGGCCGATTTCTTCCAGCCGCCGAAGGTGTGGTAGGCCAGTGGAACCGGGATTGGCACGTTGATGCCGACCATGCCCACGTTGATCCGCGAGGCAAAATCGCGCGCCGCGTCGCCGTCGCGGGTAAAGATCGCGGTGCCGTTGCCGTATTCGTTATCCATCGCCAGCTTCAGCGCTTCCTCGTACGAACCGGCGCGAACCGTGGCCAGAACCGGGCCAAAGATCTCTTGCTTGTAGATATCCATGTCGGGTGTCACGCGGTCAAACAGGTGCGGGCCGACAAAGAAGCCGTCCTCATAGCCCTGGAGGCTAAAGTCACGGCCGTCCACGACCAGCTCTGCCCCTTGATCCACGCCGGTTTGCACCAGCCGCAGGATGTTTTCCTTTGCCATTGGCGTCACGACGGGGCCGTAATCCACGTCATTGCCGCTGGTGTAGGGGCCGACTTTCAGCGCCTCGATCTTCGGCACCAGCTTTTCGATCAAACGATCCGCGGTTTCCTCGCCCACGGGCACAGCAACCGAGATCGCCATGCAGCGTTCACCCGCCGCGCCGTAACCGGCACCCACCAGCGCGTCGGCGGCCTGGTCCAAATCGGCGTCAGGCATGATGATCATGTGGTTCTTGGCTCCGCCAAAGCACTGCACGCGCTTGCCGTTGGAACAGCCACGACCGTAGATATATTCCGCAATCGGGGTAGAGCCGACAAAACCCACAGCCGCGATGGTCTCGTTATCCAAGATCGCGTCCACGCTTTCCTTATCGCCGTTGATGACCTGCAAAACGCCATCGGGCAGACCGGCTTCCTGCATCAGCTCGGCCAGCATCATTGGCACCGATGGATCACGCTCGGACGGCTTCAGGATGAACGCGTTGCCGCACGCAAGGGCAGGGGCCATCTTCCACAATGGGATCATCGCGGGGAAGTTGAACGGCGTGATGCCGGCGGCCACGCCCACGGGCTGACGCATGGAGTACATGTCAATGCCGGGGCCCGCGCCGTCGGTGTATTCGCCCTTCAGGTGGTGAGGTGCGCCGATGCAGAATTCCACAACCTCAAGACCGCGCTGAACGTCGCCTTTGGCGTCGGGGATGGTCTTGCCGTGTTCGCGCGACAGTGCCTCGGCCAGCTTGTCCATGTCCCGGTGCAGCAGGCTGACGAAAGCCATCATCACTCGGGCGCGGCGTTGGGGGTTGGTGGCGGCCCATTTGACCTGCGCCTCGGCAGCGTCTGCCACAGCCGCGTCCAGTTCCGCCTTGGAGGCCAGTGCCACCTTGGCCTGAACTTCGCCCGTGGCCGGGTTCCACACGTCCTGTGTGCGGCCGGAGGTGCCCGCGACGTGTTTGCCGTTAATCCAGTGACCAATCTGTTGCATCTGTCTTCTCCCAAAAGGTTTCGTGTTGCGGGTCTTATACGCTTGCATTTGTGCCGGGAAAAGAGACAGCTTCGCAGGATCATTTTGCAAAAATAGGCGTATAAGATGAATTGGGACGATCTTCGCGTATTCCTGGCCACGGCGCGGGCAGAAAGCCTGACGGCGGCGCGGGGCAGCCTGCGGATGGACCCTGCCACCATTGCGCGGCGGGTTGCCCGGCTGGAGCAATCGGCGGGCACCGCGCTGTTTCTGAAATCCCCCCAGGGCTATCGCCTGACCGAGGCGGGCCTGCGCCTTTTGTCCCATGCGGAAGAGGCCGAAGCCGCCCTTTCACGGGGCATCGGCGCGTTGACGGGCAGTGCCGAACAGCTTTCTGGCACCATCCGCATCGGCGCCCCGGACGGTTGCGCCACCTACCTTCTGCCGCAGGTCTGTGCACGGATCGCCGATCACCATCCCGATCTCGATCTGCAAGTCCTGGCCCTGCCGCGTATCGTGAACCTGTCACGGCGCGAGGCAGATCTGGCGATCACTGTCAGCCGCCCCAAAACCGATCGCCTGGAGGCGGAGCGGCTCTGCGACTACAAGCTGTCGCTTGCGGCCTCTCGCGGGTGGTTGGCGGAGAATGGCACTCCTGCTTCTCTGGGCGATATCAAGGGGATGCGGGTCATTGGCTACATTCCCGACATGATTTTCGATGCGGAACTGGATTACCTGTCCTCCCTTGGGGTGGGGCGGGTGGCCTTGGCGTCCACCTCGGTTTCGGTGCAACTGCAAATGGCCCGTGCGGGTGGCGGGCTGGCGGTGGTTCATGACTTCGCCTTGCCCACAGCGCCGGAATTGGTGCGGGTCTTGCCCGATGACGTCAGCCTCATTCGGACGTTCTGGCTGACCACCCACGCCGGGCCCAAAGACGCGCGCCTTGACCGGATCACGGCCCTTCTGCGCGACGGTATCCGCGACGAGATTGCCCGCCTCGAGGCCGAGGCCGCACGTCCGCCCGCGTAGATGAATGGCCCGCGGCTTGGCCGAAAGTCTTGACAGGTCGGCAGTTTAGCGACGACGCTGGACCTCGCTATTTTGTGAAGGAGGCGCCAAAATGCTCGTGCAACAGATCCTGAAAGACAAGGACGGGGACAAGGCAGGAGAGGGCGTCGTGACAATCACGCCCACCGCCAGTGTGGGAGAGGCGGCAAAGGTGCTTTCAGCCCGCCGGATCGGTGCCTTGATCGTGTCAAATGACGGCACAGATGTGCAGGGCATCTTGTCGGAACGCGATATCGTGCGGGCCATCGGCGCAAGCGGGCCGGGGTGCCTTGCAGACCCGGTGACATCGCTGATGACGGCGGACATCGTCTCGGCCACCCGGGATGAGACGGTGCAATCGGTGCTGGGAAAGATGACCCAAGGCCGGTTCCGCCACATGCCCGTCATGGACGGCGCGGCCATGATCGGCCTGATCTCCATCGGCGATGTGGTCAAGGCGCAGTTGTCCGAACTTTCCATGGAAAAAGAGGCGCTGGAAGGCATGATCAAGGGCTTCTAGCCCCACAAATCCGCCGTTCCGCTGCCGTTTTGTCCCGGTTTTGCCCGCGTTTTGGTTGCAACCCATGCAGCAATCGTGTTTGCGTCCTGCCCTAGAAACAGGGGGACAGCCATGCGCACTGGGCTTTATCCGGGGACATTTGACCCCATCACAATGGGCCACGTCGATATCATCAAGCGGGCCTGCAAATTGGTCGATAAGCTGGTGATCGGCGTGGCGATCAACCGTGACAAGGGGCCGTTATTCTCCCTTGAAGAGCGCGTCGCCATGGTCGAGGCCGAATGCGCCAAGATGACCGAGGCTTTCGGCACCGAAATTGTGGCCCATCCTTTCGAGAACCTCCTGATCGACTGTGCCCGCGACGTGGGGGCAGAATTCATCATTCGCGGCCTGCGTGCGGTTGCGGATTTCGAATACGAATACCAGATGGTTGGCATGAACCGGAAACTCGACGCCAGCGTCACGACCGTCTTTTTGATGGCCGAGGCCGAGCATCAGGCAATTGCCTCGAAGCTGGTGAAGGAAATCGCTCGCTTGGGCGGCGATGTGTCGTCATTCGTCACACCCGCCGTCAACGCGGCGCTACGCGAGAAATACCCGCTCTGAGAGTGGGGACAATATACCTAGAGGAGAGCCAAAGTGGCCGATATCAAAGATCCCGAAAACACGATCCTGATCGAGTTGAAAGACGGCACCGTTGCCATCGAACTGCTGCCCGACGTGGCGCCAGAGCATTCCAACCGGATGAAGGAACTGGCCCGTGAGGGTGCCTATGACGGCGTTGTCTTCCACCGTGTGATTGACGGCTTCATGGCCCAGACCGGCGACGTGCAGCACGGCAAGAAAGGCGGCAACCTGCGGGCTGCTGGCACTGGCGGTTCCGACAAGCCGGACCTTCCTGCCGAATTCTCCAAGCTGCCCCATTCCCGTGGCACCCTTGGCGCGGCGCGGTCGTCCAACCCGAACTCGGCCAACAGCCAGTTCTTCATCAACTTCAAGGACAACGACTTCCTGAATGGTCAGTACACGGTCTACGGCCGCGTGATTGACGGCATGGAGCATGTCGACGCGATCACCAAGGGCGAGCCGCCCGCGAACCCTGACGAGATGATCTCGGTCAAGGTGGCGGCAGATGTCTAAGACCCCTCGCTTTGCTCGGGCGGGGGGGCTGCTCCTCGCTGCGCTCCTCGCCGCGTCCCCGATTGGGGCGACGGGCATCGAGATTGACGTGACAGGGGAAGCCGAGGGCACGATCATCATCGACCTGTTCGAAGATGTCGCCCCTTTGCATGTCGAGCGGATCACCACATTGGCCGAAGAAGGCGCCTACAACGATGTCGTGTTCCACCGCGTGATCGACGGCTTCATGGCGCAAACCGGGGATGTCGAATTCGGCAACCTTGGCCAAGACATGCGCTACGCCGGGCGCGGCGGGTCCTCCTACGACGACCTGCCTGCCGAATTCTCGGACCTGCCGTTTGAGCGCGGCACCCTGGGCATGGCGCGGTCGCAGCGCCCGAACTCGGCCAACAGCCAGTTCTTCATCGTGTTCGAGGCCTCGCCTCACCTGAACGGGCAATATACCGTTTTCGGCCAAGTGGTTGAGGGCATGGACATCGTGGACATGATCCGTCGGGGCAGGGGCCGTAACGGCGCCGTCACCGGCGAGCCTGACCGCATGACCGCTGTGCGTGTGCTGGATTACGATCCCGTGGCGCCCGAGCCCGAGGAAGAAGAAGCGACGGAGTAGACCTTCGTTTTCTATTGATCCGATGAACGGGCGTGCCATCAGGGTGCGCCCGTTTCTCGTTTCCTGCGGGCGGCGCTTGCCCGTTTCCTGCGCGGGGCGCTTGCCCATTTCCTGCGGGCGGCGCTTGCCCGTTTCCTGCGCGGGGCGCTTGCCCATTTCCTGCGGGCGGCGCTTGCCCGTTTCCTGCGCGCGGCGCTTGATTGTCCGGCCTTCGTGCCGTACGCCGCGTTCATGGCCAGACCTCCTCTCTTACAGCTTTCCGACATCGCCCTGACTTTCGGCGGCGATCCCGTATTTTCCTCGTTGGACCTTGTGGTTCAGGCGGGCGACCGCATGGCACTTGTGGGGCGCAACGGCTCGGGCAAATCGACCCTGATGAAGGTGATGGCAGGGCTGGTAGAGGCCGACGCCGGCAGCCGGGTTTTGCCCGATGGCACGACGGTAGGCTATCTGGAGCAGGAACCCGATTTTGAGGGGTTCGAGACCCTCGGCGAATTCGCCCTCGCGACCCTTGGCCCGTCGGAAGCGTGGCGCGTGGAAGCCGCCGCAGAAGGCCTGAAGCTGAACCTGGAGGCCCGCGTTGACGCGGCCTCGGGCGGGGAACGCCGCCGCGCCGCTTTGGCGCGCCTGCTGGCGGAAGCGCCCGAATTGATGCTGCTGGACGAGCCGACCAACCATCTGGATATCGACGCGATTGAATGGCTGGAGGGAGAGCTGAAATCCACCAAGGCGGGCTTCATCCTGATCTCTCACGACCGGGCATTTCTTAAGGCTTTGGCCCGTGGCACCCTATGGCTGGATCGCGGCGTCGTGCGCCGGCGCGATGGCAGTTTTGACGGCTTTGAAGAGTGGCGCGATACCGTTTGGGCCGAAGAGGACATGCAGCGCCATAAGCTGGATCGGAAGATCAAGGCCGAGGCCCGTTGGGCGGTTGAGGGCATCTCGGCGCGGCGCAAACGCAACCAGGGTCGGGTGCGGGCGTTGGGGGATTTGCGGGCTGAGCGGTCTTCAATGATCCGACGTCAGGGCACCGCGGCGATGCAGCTGGAAGCGGGCAATGCCTCGGGCAAGCGGGTGATTGAAGCGCGTGGTATATCAAAGACTTACGGCGACAAGGTGATTTTGCAACCGTTTGATCTGCGGGTGTTGCGCGGTGACCGGGTGGCCTTTGTTGGCCCGAACGGCGCAGGTAAGACGACGCTGCTGAAAATGCTGGTCGGAGAGCTGCCGCCCGACACCGGGGAAGTCATCCTTGGCACCGGGATCGAGATGGCGGTGTTCGATCAAACCCGCTCGGCCCTGGACCCAAACGCGACCCTTTGGGAAAGCCTCACCAACGACCCGACACTGGGTGTCTCTGGCAGCTCGGACCAAGTTCTGGTGCGCGGTGCGCCGCGCCATGTGGTGGGTTATCTTAAGGATTTCCTCTTTGATGAGGCCCAGGCCCGCGCCCCCGTCCGCTCCTTGTCGGGCGGTGAAAAAGCGCGACTGTTGCTGGCGCGGATCATGGCCAAGGAAAGCAACCTTCTGGTTCTCGATGAACCGACCAACGATCTCGATGTCGAGACGCTGGATCTTCTGCAAGATCTTCTGGGCGACTACCCCGGTACGGTGCTTCTGGTCTCCCATGATCGGGACTTTCTGGACCGTGTGGCGACGGCTACCATCGCGCTGGAAGGCGCGGGCAAGGCGGTTGTCTACGCCGGCGGTTGGACGGATATGTTGGCCCAACGCGGCGACAAACCGCGCCCGGATTCCGAGAAAGCCCGTGCCAAGGCTGCGAAGAAAGCGGAGCAACCCGTTGAGAAGGCCGCGAAATCTTCCCTATCCTTCACAGAAAAACACCGTCTGGAAGAACTGCCTTCCGTCATCGCACGGCTAGAGGCCGAGATCGCGAAATTGTCCGAGCTGTTGTCCGATCCGCAGATCTACACGACCCAAGCCGTGAAGGCGCAGAAGGCCTCCGACGCGCTGGCGGAACGTCAGGCATTGCTGGAAGAGGCAGAGCTTGAATGGTTAACGCTGGAAGAGAAGGCCGGTTAGCGGAATTGGTTAACGGGCCGCGCCCAATTGCGTGATCGCGACCCCAAGGGCCATGACGGATATCCCGGTCAATCGCAGGCCAGTCACCGCATGCACCTGCGCGCCGAACAGCCCGAAATGGTCGATCGCGGCTGAGCTGACCAACTGTCCCACGATAACGAAAAACACCGCGTTCCCGACGCCGAATGCGGGCGCCACATAGGTGATGCTCAGCACGTAAAAGGCCACGAGAATGCCCGCCAGAAACAAGTGTTTTGGCTGTGCCGGAATGGCACGCAGGGCCTCTGGCCCAGTCAAAATCATGGTGACGGTTGCGGTGATGAACGCGACGATGAAAAGTATCGTCGCCGCCGCCGCGGGAGAGCCGATGTTGGCCCCCAACCGCGCGTTCAATGCGGCTAGAACCGGGATGCCGATCCCGGCGGCGAACATGATAAGGGCCTGGGTGGGCATAGGGTAAGCCTTTGATTAGGAACAGATACCGCGAATGGGCGCATCTTCCCACGGCAGAAAAATGGGGGTGCTGTCGGCACGGTCTTGCAAGGGCGTGACAGGCATTACTTGGCCGATCAGAGCCTCTAATCTTGCTGTCCGCGCGCCCTGCGGGTCGGTGGCACGGCAACAGACGTATTCCTCTACCAACGAGGCCTGCTGTTCGTACCCATAAGACAAGAACGGCCGAGGGTCGTCATTGGAAAAAAGGTAAGGATCGTCGATAGTTGCGTGTTCTGCAAAAGCGCGGAACGGGTGGTATCCGGTCAGCTCTCGGTTTTGCCATTGCCAGATGTGGGTCATCTCATGGGCAAAGAACATCGCCGCCACAAGGCTGCGGGTGCCATCGGGGAATTCCGTGTAGTCGTCGATGACCAGATCTTCGCGCAGGTATAGCGTGTTGAAGAAGACGATCCCCCCGGTTCGCGCCGAGATTGTGGGCGTCTGCGGTGGCGGCACGATCCTCTCTCGGCAGGTGGTGGGCGGGCGTGTGGCGTAGGTCTGGGTGATGAGGCCGACAAAGGGGTTTTGGGTGATCCGCACGGCGCTTGGATCTAAGGTGTCACCCTGCAATTCAGCCATATAGGCAGCCTCGGTATCCGTTAACGGACGCCCGCAGCCGGCCAGAAACGCGGCAGCGGCAAAGGTCAACAAGATCAGGTGCATTTTTCGCATGTGCGAGAACGTGCCGTGATTTCAGACCCGACACAAGCGCTTAGGGCAGGGCGAGCGTGGCCGTCGCGGTGGCCACCAATTTGCCGCTGTCCTGGGCGGTCAAATCGGCCCGCGCGAAAGCCATCGAGCGGCCCGCGCGGATGATCTCCGCCCGACACAAGATCGCAGTTCCCGTGCCGGGCCGCAGGAATTGCGTGTCGAGCGTGACCGTTCCCGCCGGCACGAACGCGCCGCGATGCCCCGCCAGCGCAAGGATCACGCTGGTGTCGGCCAGCGCCGTCAAGGCCTGCCCGCTTACGATCCCGCCCACGCGCATCAACCGAGCCGACAGGGGCATTCGGGTGATCGTGTGGCTTACCGCGACCTCAACCACCGATAGGTCCAAGTCCAACACCCACGGGGCAAAATGTTCGGCCAACGTGGCTTGAAGATCGGCTGAGGTCATTGCACGGCCAGCACGTGATACATGTCGCGGGCCAGCAGAATTTGGCCGTCAATGACCTGCCAAAGATGCATGTAACGGGTGACGATCCGGTTCTCGCCCACTTGCAGAACAACCTCTCCGATGGCGACGGCAGTGGTCTCGGTGGCCTGGATGTCAAAGGTGGTGAACTGCACGTCCCGCGCACCGCCTTCAATGGCATCGGCGTAGTGCTGCATGATCGCGTCGCGCCCGATTATCATCCTCTCACCGGGGGCCAAAAGCGCCGCATCGGGGGCGTAGATCGCTCCAATCGCGGCCACATCCTGGGCATTGTACGCGGCCACAAGGGCATCAATGCGGGCGATGATCGGGTTGGAAGTGTCGTTGCTTTGGGCGTGAACAGCCGCGGGAAGCAACAGGGCGAGAGCAAGTAAAAGAGCGCGCATGGGAAACAGCTTTCGGTTGTGAATATGCGCGTGAGTGTGGGCCAGAGCAGGCGATTTGGGAAGAGTAGACCGGGCCTTGGCCCGGTTTCCCGCCATTCCCGGGCCACGACTTGGCCCTAAGGATCAAGCCACTTGCAGGTCGAACACTTCCCCATCGGTCGTCTCGCACACCCCAATCGCTGTGATCTGCACGCCCGTATAGCGGAATTCGCAGCGCATGGAGCGGCCGCCGTCGCTTGTCAGGATCGCCGTGCCGAAGCCGGCTTCCGTCTCGGACAACAGCCGCGCGGTGGAACGTAGGACCGATCCGTTGCCATAGGCTTGCAGCAACTCCAGGCTTTGGTTTGCCCCTTCTCGCACCGCGACCCAGCGGCCCGAGAATGTCTCGTGGGGGGTGATGATCGTCATGTCGCCGGAGTTGCGCAACACGCCTTGGGTGATCTCCCCCGATCCGGTCAGGCCGGTGCGGCGGCTCATGATCAGGGTTTCCGGGTCCGAGCCGCAGCCAGATAGCGTGAGGGCGGCGGCAACCGTTAATGCCGTCAACCTAAACATCCAATTCCTCCACAAAACGGGCATTTTCCTGGATGTATTGGAACCGCATCTCGGGCTTTTTGCCCATCAATCGCTCCACCAGATCGCCGGTTTCGCCGGGCACGTCGTCGTCCACGGACACTCGGATCAACTTGCGTGATCCGGGGTCCATCGTGGTTTCCTTCAGGTCTTTCGCGTCCATCTCCCCCAGACCCTTGAAGCGGGAGACGTCGATTTTGCCGCGTCCGCCCAAGCCCTTTTCCAGCCACGCGTCACGCTCTTCCTCGTCGACGCAATAGACGCGGTGGGCGCCTTGGGTCAGGCGGAACAGGGGCGGGCAGGCCAGATACAGGTGGCCGCCGTCAATCATCGGGCGCATCTGGCTGAAGAAGAACGTCATCAACAGAGCCGCAATATGCGCGCCGTCCACGTCCGCGTCGGTCATGATGATGATCTTGTCGTAGCGCAGGTCTTCTATGTTGAACTTGGTGCCCATGCCGACGCCAAGGGCCTGACACAAATCGGAAATCTCGGCGTTTTGCCCCAGTTTGGACGAGGCCGCCCCCAACACGTTCAGGATCTTCCCGCGCAACGGCAGCAGCGCCTGATTTTTCCGGTTCCGCGCCATTTTGGCAGACCCGCCCGCGGAATCACCCTCCACGATGAACAGTTCGGTGCCGTCGCGGGCCGATTGCGAGCAGTCCACCAGCTTACCCGGCAGGCGCAGCTTTTTGGTGGCGGTCTTGCGCTGAGTCTCTTTCTCTTGCTTGCGGCGCAGGCGTTCTTCGGCGCGCAGCACAAGGAAATCGAGGATCGCGCCCGCTTCCTTGGTGTTTTGCCCCAGCCAGTTGTCGAAGTGGTCACGTACCGCTTGCTCGACCAGTCTTTGCGCTTCGGTCGTGGCCAAACGGTCCTTGGTTTGTCCGACGAATTCGGGCTCCGAGATGAAGCACGACACCAACGCGCCCGCGCCTGTCTGCAAATCATCGCGGGTGATGTTGGCGGCCTTCTTGTTGCCTGCCAGCTCGCCATAGGCGCGGATGCCTTTCAGGATCGCGGCCCAGAACCCCGCCTCGTGGGTGCCGCCCTCGGGCGTGGGGACGGTGTTACAGTAGGACTGGATGAAGCCGTCACGCGCGGGCGTCCAGGAAATCGCCCATTCGACCGAGCCGGGGACCGAGAAGCGCGACTGGAAATCCACCTTTCCGGCAAAGGGCTTGTCGGTGTAGGTGACCGCTTTCCCCAAGGTCTCCACAAGGTAATCGGACAGGCCGCCGGGAAAGTGGAACACCGCTTCGGCCGGGGTTTCGCCGTCATCAATGGCGGACTTCCAGCGGATTTCGACGCCGCTGAACAAATATGCCTTGGAGCGCACCGTCTTGATCAACCGTGCCGGTTTGAACCGATGCGACCCGAATATCTGCTCGTCGGCATGAAATGTAGTGGTGGTCCCCCGACGGTTAGGGGCCGCGCCGATTTCCTCGACCGGGCCAAGGGGGATACCGCGTGAAAAGCGTTGCTCCACCAACTTACGGTCCCGCGCGACCTGCACCACCATGCTATCGGACAACGCGTTGACCACCGAGGCGCCAACCCCGTGCAGACCGCCCGAGGTCTGATAGGCCTTACCGCTGAACTTGCCGCCCGCGTGAAGGGTGCAAAGGATCACCTCCAGCGCGGATTTGCCTGGGAACTTGGGGTGTGGGTCAAAGGGCATGCCGCGCCCATTATCGCGGATGGTGACCGAATAATCGGCGTGCAGCTCCACCTCGATGCGCGTGGCGTGGCCGGCCACCGCTTCATCCATGGAGTTATCCAGGACTTCCGCCACAAGATGGTGCAACGCCCGCTCATCCGTGCCGCCGATATACATGCCGGGGCGTTTGCGGACGGGTTCCAACCCTTCAAGAACCTCGATGGAGGAGGCGTCATAGGCCTGCGCGTCGGGCGTGCCGGAGAGAAGGTCGTCAGCCATGTGTCTGCTCTATGTTGTGGGCGGTTTTCCCAATAATGGCAGGTTTGGGGGGCAGGGGGAAGGGCACTCCGCAGGGCAGTGCCACTAACGGGAGCAGAAAAACAAAAGCACCCGGCGCGGTCCGCGCGGACCCCAGCAGGTGCAACAAAATCTAGGGGGAATTGGGTTTAGTTGGTGGCCGTAGGCGCGTTGGCCATGGTCATGTAGTAAGGGGTGGAGCCACCAAAGCCGAAGTAATGGTCCAGGATACCGTCATCCACGATGTTGCGCTGATACGCGACCGAGGCGAGCGCGACCAAAGTGACAAGCTCTTGCTCGGTGATCGTGCCTTCTTCCATCGCGGTGATGCCAGCGGCCAGGTTGGTGATGACATCGTGGTTCATCAGCTCTTCAACTTCCGAATAGGCAGTTTCTGCCTGCGTCTCGGAAATGGCGCCCACGGCAAGGATCGGCTCGAAGTGGTTGGCATAGAATTGCACCCACTCATCGCTCAACTGACGCGACCGCAACTCGCTATCCATGCGCATGGACAAGTTCTCGATGGTATCGGTCATGATCGCCGTGGTGGCGATGGCAACGCTTACGGCGCCGGCAGACAGGACGGTCCAGTCAACGCTCATCGCGCCGCGGTCGTCTGCCAAGTAGTTTGATACGAGTGTAAGAACAGTCACAAAACTAGCCTCTTCATGGGTGGGGCTGTTTTGCGCAATGAAAAGGGCAGCAATGTGGCGCATTGTATCACGAATTGTGAACAATACGAATTAGATTGAGCAACAATTCGCACGACCGCCCTGGGACCGCTTGCAGCACGGTCCCACGCGGACAATAAGACGCCATGAGATTTCCACGGTCAAGACCCGGCCACGCGCTGAACATCGCCCTGGGGGCCCTTGTAGGCTTGTGGCCAAGTGCGATCTGGGCGCATCCGCATATCTTTGTAGATGCTGGTTTGGCGATTGTGGTGGAAGGTGGGCGCGTTACCTCGGTCGAGGTCACATGGCTCTATGATGAGCTTTATTCCCTGATTTTGCTGGAAGATTACAACCTCGATCCCGACTTTGACCTGCACCTGACGGAACAGGAGGTTGCCCAAACCCTCGGGTTCGATCTGGATTGGTCCTACGGGTTTGAGGGCGGTCTAGTGATGCAACGCGATGGTGTGGCGCTGGAACTGGGCCCGCCCGAGCCGGTGTCGCTGGAGCTGGTGGCAGAAGGCCAGTTGCGCACGGTCCACCGCCGCGCGGTCGTGGATACCGATGCCGAAGGGGCGCTTTTGGCGCAAGTGTTTGACCCGGAATTCTACGTTGCATTTGAAATGACCGGAGAGATGAGCGTGAACGGCGCCCAATGTACGCCGCAGCTGATCCGCGCCGACATTGATGCCGCCTACGCCGGGTTAGAGGCCGCGATGGACGCCATCGGCGGCGCGGTCGCCGCAGAAGATAACTTCCCTGCCGTGGGGGAATTGTTTGCAGATCGGGTGGTTTTTGAATGCGGGCCATGATGCCGAAGGTCATTGCAACGGTCGTCGTGGCCCTCGTTCTGGCAGGCGCCGTGCTGTGGCTGTTGGGGGCGGACCGGATCGTGTCCACCTGGGCGCTCGAGGGTCAACGCGAGGCACAGGGCGCCATGGCCGGCGCCTTGCGCCGCTTGCGCAGCGGCGACGCCACGGCGGTCGCCTCACTGATGGCAGTGTGCTTCGGCTACGGCTTCTTCCACGCGGCAGGTCCCGGCCACGGCAAAGTGTTGATCGGCGGCTACGGCGCGGCCCGACAGGTAAGTGCTACGCGGCTTTCGCTGGTGGCGCTGGCCTCCAGCCTCGCCCAAGGGCTGACGGCAGTGGTGCTTGTGGGGGCAGGCCTGTGGCTGGTGGGCTGGAGCCGAGAGAGGATGACCCAGATGGCGGACGAGCTCTTTGCCCCGCTCAGCTTTCTGGCAATTGCGCTGGTGGGTCTTTGGCTGGTCTGGCGCGGCGCGCGCGGCTTGTGGCGATTGCAACAGGCCCACCACCACGACGACCACGACCACCGCCATGAAGGCCCCGACCTTGTTTGCAGCAGCTGCGGCCATGCCCACGCCCCGTCGCCCGAGGCCGTCGCCCATGCCACCGGATTGCGAGAAATCATCACCCTGATCGCCGCCGTCGCCATCCGCCCCTGTACCGGGGCGCTGTTCGTGCTGATCCTGACCGCGCAGATGGGGGTGTTCTGGGCCGGGGTCATGGGCGCGTTCGCCATGGCCTTGGGCACTGCCAGCGTCACCATTTTGGTCGCTCTGGCCTCTGTCGGATTGCGTAAGGGGGCCCTTGCGGGCCTGGCCGAAAGCGCGGCTCTGGCCCGGGCGCAGCCGATGATCGAGCTTGCCGTGGGCGCCATCATCGCAGCGATTGCCCTTCAACTGACCTTCGCCGCCCTTTAGCCATTCGGGCGTTGCGCAGCCGCCCTCTTTGCCTTGCCTGAAAACTGTGCGCTTGCCCCTTTCGACAAGCCCTCGTAAGGCAATGGAATGACACTCAGTTCCCACATCCGCGCCACCCTGAAATTGGGTCTGCCCCTGATCGGCGGCCAATTGGCTCAGGTCTTTATCGGCGTGACGGACACGGTGATGATCGGCTGGTACGGGGTGGAGGAACTTGCCGCCGTGGCGCTTGGCTCGTCCTATTTCCACCTGATCTTGATCCTTGGCATGGGTTTCGGCTTGGCCGTCATGCCCATGGTCGCTTCGGCCGCGGCCCGAGATGACGACCAACAGGTGCGCCGGGTCACGCGCATGGGGTTGTGGATCTCTTTGGGGTTTGCGGCACTGGTGATGCCGCTGTTTTGGTACTCCGAGGCGCTTTTGCTGTGGTCGGGCCAAACGGCGCAGGTGTCGGCGGACGCGCAAACCTATCTGCGCATCGCCGGGTGGGCGATCTGGCCCGGTTGCCTGTTGGTGGTGCTGCGGTCCCACCTCAGCGCGTTGGAGCGGCCCAATATCGTGCTTTGGGCTTGGGTGGGCGGCGTATTCCTGAACGCAGGCATCAACTGGGTGCTGATCTTCGGCAACCTGGGCGCGCCCGAGATGGGGATCGCGGGTGCGGCGACGGCGTCGGTCTTCACCAATCTGCTTATACTGCTGGTCCTCGCGCTCTATGCCTCCCGCGCCGAGGGCCTGCGCCACTACGCGCTGTTCACCCGCTTCTGGCGCCCCGATTGGGAGGCTCTCTTGCAGGTCTTCCGCTTGGGCTGGCCCATCGCGATCACGTTGTTGTCCGAAGCCGGGTTGTTCATGGCCACGATGATCATGATGGGCTGGATCGGCACGATGGAGCTGGCCGCCCACGGGATCGCGCTCCAGATCATATCAATCACGTTCATGATCCATATCGGCCTCAGCTCTGCGGCGACGGTCCGCATTGGCCGCACCAGAAGCCGCAATGACGCGCCCGCCCTGCGCCTCGCCGCCTGGGCCGCGCTTATCCTGTCGGGCGTCACGGTGGCTGTGACGATCGTGGCGCTCATGTCCTTTGCCGAGCCGCTGGTGGGCCTTTTCGTGGACCCCTCCGACCCCCTTCGCCCGCAGATTATCGCCATCGGCGCCAGCCTGTTGATCGTGGCGTGCATCTTTCAACTGGCCGATGCCGCACAGGTCATGGCGCTGGGCCTGCTGCGCGGCGTGCAGGATACGAATGTGCCCATGGTCTACGCCTTCATCAGCTACTGGATCATCGGCGTGCCCCTGGCCTATGCGCTCGGCTTTCCCCTGGGATGGGAGGGCGAAGGCATTTGGGTCGGACTGGCAATCGGCCTGGCGGTGGCGGGCCTAGTCCTGGTGATCCGCTTCTGGCGCATCGCCGCGCGGCTGGGATCAGAGCCATCGCCCGCCTAGGATCACGCCCCTTAACCAGCGCTCCGCTTTTGGCATCCGGTGTGCAGTTAAGATGGATATTTGAAGAACGAGGAATTTAAGGTCAGCCCCCAGTTTAAAACCGGGGGCCTTCCTCGTTCACGGTCATCGGCTTCCCAGCCTGTACCGTGCCATGACACTAGCACGCGATTGGTTAAGGAAGCGTTACGGGCCCCTTCCTCGTTCTAAAAATATTCCCGGGGGGCGGCTTTTCCCTTAGGAAAAGACGTGGGGGCAGAGCCCCCTAGGGCCGTGCAACCCACACACCGCCCGCTAACCTTACCCCTGCGCCAAGCCTCCCAATACCCGCGCCCATGACCGGATGCCTCGGTGGAAGCTTTCCACATCGTACTTCTCATTGGGCGAATGGATCGCGTCGTCATCCTTGCCGAACCCGGCCAGGACCGAATCCATGCCGAGGATCTCCTTGAAATAGCCGGCCACCGGGATCGAGCCGCCGCAGCCGATAAACGCGGCATCTCCGGGCCATTCGTCACTCAACGCCTTCAGCGTCGTCTCGAAAACAGGGTGGCTCGTGTCCATTTGACTGGCCGGAGAGCCGATGGCCGGCGCGAAGCTGGCGGTGCAGTCGGGCGGCAGTTGCGCCTCGACCCAGGCTTT
This sequence comes from Gymnodinialimonas sp. 57CJ19, assembly GCF_038396845.1. NCBI lineage: Bacteria > Pseudomonadati > Pseudomonadota > Alphaproteobacteria > Rhodobacterales > Paracoccaceae > Gymnodinialimonas > Gymnodinialimonas sp. 57CJ19. Next base: position 3,112,745 of record NZ_CP151587.1, on the reverse strand, counting down.
GAAATTATCGTGCAACCGGGCCGGGTCCTGGCCCGCCACCAAACGGAAGCTGACCTTGGCGTGGGCCTGCGAAGGCAGCACCGTCTTGAACCCCGCGCCGGTGTAGCCGCCCCAGATGCCGTTGACCTCTGCTGTGGGACGCGACCAGATCATCTCCAGCGGCGTGCGCCCCGCCTCGCCCGCAGGTGCGCTCAGCCCCACCGGGGCCAGAAACGCCTGCGCATCGAAATTCAGCTTGTTCCAACTTTCCCGCAGCGCGTCGCTGATCTCGGGTACGTCGTCGTAGAAACCCGGCACCGTGACGGCGCCTTTTTCGTCGTGCAGCCCCGCCAGAATGCCCGACAACACCCGGATCGGGTTCATCGCGATGCCGCCGAACATGCCGGAGTGCAGGTCGATGCTCGGCCCCGTGATGGTCAGCTCTTCCTTCATCATCCCGCGCAACTGCGTCACGATCGCGGGCACGCCTTCGGCAAACAGGCCCGTGTCGCAGATGAAGGCCACCTCCGCTTTCAACTCGTCCGCGTGGGCTTCCATGAACGGCACCAGCGATGGCGAGCCGCTTTCCTCTTCGCCTTCCAGAAAGATCGTCACCTTGGCGGGCAGTTTCCCGGTCACCGCTTTCCACGCGCGGCAGGCCTCGATGAAGGTCATCAGCTGGCCCTTGTCGTCCGACGCCCCCCGGGCGCGGATCACGGGCTTGCCGTTTTGCTCCTCTATCACCGGATCAAAGGGGTCGCGGTTCCACAGATCCAGCGGGTCCACCGGTTGCACATCATAGTGGCCGTAGAACAGCACATGGGGCCCCTCGTCATTGCCGTGGGCCACAACCATCGGATGTCCCGTCGTCTCACGTACAGATGCGTCGAACCCAAGCTCGTTCAGGTCATCGGCCAAAATCTGCGCCGCCTTCGCCACGTCGCCATCATAGGCAGGATCGGTCGAGATCGAAGGCACACGCAGCAGCGTCATCAAACGCTCCATTGCGGCATCCAGATCGGCGTCCACACGGGCGAGAACAGCGTCGAGGGTCATGGGGGCACTCCTATAGGGAAAACATTTGCCGTCATCTTGGCGAGCCGGGCAGGGGGGCGCAACGCGAATGCGCCGCCGCGCGCGGGGGCAAGGGATCAACCCCGCTCCCGTTAACGTGAACAAGGTTTATTACGTTTACCTCAGGGTAGCGATTAGCCTGCTTTCACCACGGGACCAAAACCAGCAGGACAGCCAGATATGTACACCCGCCTTATTCTTTCCGCCGCCGTCGTTGCGGCCACCAGCAGCGTGGCCCTTGCCGACGCGCATTCTTGCACGTTCGAGGCTGACATCCTCGATTTCACCCAAGAGCAGATCGACGCGCTGTATGACTGCGTAAGCGATGAGTTGCTGGAGAACTACCAATCCGGCGACAATGAAGTCGCCGCCGTCTACCGCGACTGGGGACACGCCCAAACCGGCCCCGCCGCGCCGGGCTTCCATGGCGGGCGCTTCCTGAATACCTTCGTCAACGAAGTGGGCTTTGATGCTTACATCCAGTACGAAGACGACGATGAAGCTTTCGAGATGCCCGTGGGCTCTGTCATCGCCAAGGAAAGCTACACCCTGCGCGACGGCGCCCCGCGCCGGGGCCCGCTGTTCATCATGACCCGTGCCGAAACCGCCGATTACCCCGATACCGACGGCTGGATCTATTCCGCGGTGCAGCCTGGCGGCGATCCCATGGGCATCTCTCAAAGCTTTTGTCACGATTGCCATGGCGGCTACACGCATTCCGACAGCCTCGGATATCCGGCCTTCGACGTACGCTTGAGCCAATAATACCGCTTGCCCCCGGTCCCCGCAGCGCTGTGATGCGACGTCAGCGGGGGCCGGTTTCCCTTTTCTTTTATATGTTTGATGCAGATCAAAGTCCGCCTCGCGGCAAAATGTAGCTTGGCGTTCTGGAAGCGGGCGCAATATGTCTGCACCAGCGCGGGAATCCCCCGCTTTAGCCATCTATCTGCGGAGGCGACTGCGCCCCCGATGAGGAGACCGCCAGTGAACTACGATTCCGCGCTCGATGCTGCCCTTGGCAAGCTGCACGACGAAGGCCGCTACCGGACCTTCATTGATATTGAGCGTCGTAAAGGCCAGTTCCCCCACGCTGTCTGGAAAAAGCCCGACGGGTCCGAGCAGGAAATCACCGTTTGGTGCGGCAACGACTACCTTGGCATGGGCCAGCATCCGGTGGTTCTGGAAGCGATGCACGAGGCGTTGGAAGCCACGGGCGCAGGCTCGGGTGGGACACGCAACATCTCCGGCACGACCGTCTACCACAAGGCGCTGGAGGCAGAGCTTTGCGATCTGCACGGCAAGGAAGCGGCGCTGGTTTTCACCTCGGCCTATATCGCCAATGACGCGACGCTTTCCACGCTACCCAAGCTGTTTCCCGGCCTGATTATCTATTCCGATGCGCTCAACCATGCCTCGATGATCGAAGGCGTACGCCGCAACGGCGGGGCCAAGCGCATCTTCCGCCACAACGATGTGGCCCATCTGCGTGAATTGCTGGAGGCCGACGATCCCGCCGCGCCCAAGCTGATCGCGTTCGAGTCGATCTATTCCATGGATGGCGATTTCGGCCCGATCAAGGAACTCTGCGATCTGGCCGATGAATTCGGTGCCCTGACCTACCTCGATGAAGTCCACGCCGTCGGCCTCTACGGTCCGCGCGGGGCAGGGGTGGCCGAGCGGGACGGCCTGATGGACCGCCTCGACATCATCAACGGCACCTTGGGCAAGGCGTTCGGCGTCCACGGCGGCTATATCGCCGCGTCTGAAAAGATGTGTGACGCGGTGCGCAGCTACGCGCCCGGTTTCATCTTCACCACCTCCATTCCGCCCGCGGTTGCCGCGGGGGCGGCGGCGTCGGTTCGGCACCTGAAGACGGATCAAGCCCTGCGTGATCTGCACCAGGAACGTGCCGCCGTGCTGAAACTGCGCCTGAAGGGCATGGGACTGCCGGTGATTGACCACGGCAGCCACATCGTTCCCGTGATGGTCGGCAACCCCGTCCACACCAAGGCTATTTCCGATGCGCTGCTGGCCGATTTCGGCATCTATGCGCAGCCGATCAACTACCCTACCGTGCCCCGCGGGACCGAGCGTTTGCGCTTCACCCCCTCTCCGGTGCACGACACGGGCATGATCGACGGGTTGGTGAAGGCAATGGATGGCCTGTGGTCTCATTGCGCATTGAACCGGCAGGAACTGGCGGGCTGACGCCTTTTGCCGGACAAGATTGAGCGTCTGCGCAAACTTTGGGCAGGCGCTACCTATGCCCTTATTTAGCAATGAAAAAGATGCGCGTGTTCTCGCCTAGGGTGGTAACTGTGTCATCTTGCAGGGTGCATTCGTGCAACGCACGATGATATCTACGGGCCACGGCGGCAGACTCTCTTTGGGAATCACACCGGTTGGGGTAACATCTAGTTGTATTCGGACGCACCACTACTAGGCAGAGTGGGCTAACCATAGAATCGGGGCAGGCCGCATGGGCCAGGACAACGGGCAGTATTGGGACCACGAGACAGAGGGCCAGGCGCAAGCTTCTGGCACCCCGTCTTCAGACGTGTGCCCCTCGGCGATATCAGAAGTGCCCGTCATGCCGGCGTTTGACGGCTATGACCTGAATGACGTCCCCCTGGGCGACCTGATGCGTGGCGAGCGGGCCACCTTGGGCAAATCGTTGCTCGACGTGGAGCGAGAGCTTCGGATTCGCGCCACCTACATCGCCGCCATCGAAAACGCCGACGTGGGCGCGTTCCAGTCTCCGGGCTTCATTGCCGGTTACGTGCGCTCCTATGCCCGTTACCTCAACATTGATCCCGAATGGACGTTCCGCCGCTTCTGCGATGAAACCGGCTTCCGGGGCATCCACGGCAGTGCCAGCAGTCAGGCGGCCACGGTCAAACGCTCTGTCTCCACGGCGCCGCGCCGGATGGACCCGAACGAGGTGATGTCCTCGTCGCGGATCTCCTACGCGCAAACGAACGATAGCTTGCTGTCTCGGGTCGAACCCGGCGCCCTGGGCTCTGTCGCTGTGCTGGTCGTTCTGGCGCTTGGCATCGGCTACGGTGCCTGGGCGATCCTGCACGACATCCAACGCCTGCAAATTGCCCCGATTGATGAGGCACCGGCCTTGCCCCTCGCGCAACTCGACCCCTTGTCCGGGGTGCAGACAGGCACGCCCACATTCGGCGGCGACCAAAGCTTCGATATTGCAATGCCGGGGCCAGAGGCGGGCAATACGCTCTACCGCCCCCAAGCCCTCGAAGCCCCCGTGCTGACGCCGCGCGATGGCGCGCTGGCCACCCTGAACCCCGATGAGGTCGGCACCCTCCCAGCCAGCACAGGCACAACCTCTGCCGCGGCTCCAACAACCGTGGCCGATGCCGGCGCCAGCGCAAACAGCGCCGTCCAGGTCACCGCAGGCCGCGCCGATGAGGTGATGATCTTCGCGACCCGCCCCACATGGGTCCGCATCTCCTCCGCCGACGGCTCGACCCTCTACGAGGCGACACTCAACGCCGGCGATAGCTACGTGGTGCCCGCCTCCGATGGCGCGCCGCGCCTGCGCTCCGGCAACGCGGGCTCTCTCTATTTTGCGGTCAACGGCGTGGCGCTCGGCCCCGCGGGCGCAGGCGCTACAATCGTGCGCGATGTGGAACTCACCGCCGATGCGGTAACGGCCACCTATCAAATTGCCGATACCGAGGCTGACCCAGACCTCACCCAAGTCGCCTCCTTGATGTTCGACGCCACATCCGTGCCCGATGTGGCCCCCGTCGTGCCCGCCACGCCGAACCCGGCCCCGGCGGCGCTGGCCTATAACCCCACTGGCCCCGCACCCAACCAGCCTCAGGCTCAGACCCTCGCGCTGTTCCCCGAAATCCCCGCCGATGTCGCCGCCGCGATTCACGCCAGCAACGCGCTGCCCGTAACGGTTCTGACCCCTTCCGCGACGGATGAGCGTCCAATCCCACGCCCCTGAAACGCGGCGTCCAACAAACAGCGCCCCGACACCGCCCGCATCCCCGCAAACCGCGCGGCTCTGGCACAACGCCCTCCCTTCACCTTTTTTCAAATATCGAATCCTCCTCCCACCTCCCTCGGGTCGGTGTCTTTTTGCCGCGATCCAAACCATCGCGTTGTCCCTGCGTCCCGACAGCCTTATCTAGAGCGTAACCAGCACGAGAAGGCCCGCGCCCCATGTCCCATAACCCGATCCGCCCTTGGCGCAACATCGAGCGGCGCAAAAGCCGTCAGATCATGGTAGGCAACGTGCCCGTGGGCGGCGACGCGCCAATCTCCGTGCAGACCATGACCAACACGCTGACCACGGACGCCAGCGCCACCATCAAACAGGTAATCGCCGCGGCCGAAGCGGGGGCCGACATCGTCCGCGTCTCGGTCCCCGACGCAGAGTCCGCCAAAGCCATGCACGAGATCTGCCGCGAAAGCCCGGTTCCGATCGTGGCCGACATCCACTTCCACTACAAACGCGGAATTGAGGCCGCCGAGGCCGGCGCCGCCTGTCTGCGCATCAACCCTGGCAACATTGGCGACGCCACCCGTGTGAAAGAGGTCGTCAAGGCCGCCCGAGACCACAATTGCTCGATCCGCATCGGCGTGAACGCAGGCAGCCTGGAAAGGCACCTGCTGGAAAAATACGGAGAGCCTTGCCCCGACGCGATGGTCGAATCCGGCATGGCCCACATCAAGCTTCTGGAAGACAACGACTTTCACGAGTTCAAGATTTCCATGAAGGCGTCCGACATCTTCATGACCGCCGCCGCCTATAGCCAGCTCGCCGATCAAACCGACGCGCCATTCCACATGGGCATTACCGAAGCGGGCGGCTTTGTCGGCGGCACGGTCAAATCAGCCATCGGCCTTGGAAACCTGCTCTGGTCCGGCATCGGTGACACCATGCGCGTGTCTTTGTCGGCCGATCCGGTGGAAGAGGTGAAGATCGGGTTCGAAATCCTGAAATCCCTGGGCCTGCGCCACCGGGGGGTGAACATCATCTCCTGCCCCTCCTGCGCGCGGCAAGGCTTCGACGTTATCAAGACGGTGGAAAAGCTGGAAGAACGGCTGGAGCATATCAAGACGCCCATGAGCCTCTCGATCATCGGATGCGTCGTGAATGGCCCGGGAGAGGCGTTGATGACGGACGTCGGCTTCACCGGCGGCGGCGCCGGCAGCGGTATGGTTTATCTGGCGGGCAAGCAAAGCCATAAGATGAGCAATGACCAGATGGTCGATCACATTGTCGAGCAGGTCGAAAAGCGCGCCGAAGTGATCGAAGCGCAGCGCCGCGCCGAGGAGGCAGCGCTTTAGCTGCCGAGGAGGCGGCTGACACGGAGCGAAGCGATTGAGACGCCGATGGATTGCTTGGGGATAGGACGGGATTGAGTTGTATTTACCAAGATGAAGGAGCCAGCGCTTGAGAGCTGCCAGCGGGGGCGATAGGTGTTGGGGAAGATTTCAGGGAGGCTCCCATGGGCGTGCAGGAAGACATTCAGCGGAACGATGAAGGTATCGCCACGGCGCTAGGCATCCTGACCCAAGCCTATGGTCCTCGGGTCGAGACCGGTTTGGCCCTGCGCGAGCAGCATGGTCATACGACCACCTGGCTGCGAAATCAGCCCCCCGACGCGGTGATATTCCCCAGGTCCACCGAAGAAGTGCAAGGCATCGTGCGGATTTGTGCGGCTCATAAGGTGCCGATCATCCCCTTTGGGACCGGGACGTCTCTGGAGGGGCATGTAAATGCGCCCGCGGGCGGGATCTCGTTGGATTTCAGCCAGATGGATGCAATTCTTGAGGTGCATGCCGAGGATATGGATGTGGTCATTCAGCCGGGCGTGACGCGCAAGGCGCTCAATACTTATCTGCGCGATACGGGGTTGTTCTTTCCCATTGATCCGGGCGCTGACGCGTCCCTGGGGGGGATGGCGGCCACGCGCGCCAGCGGCACGTGCGCCGTGCGATATGGCACGATGAAAGACAACGTATTGGCGCTGAAGGCGGTCTTGCCATCGGGTGAAATCCTGAAAACGGCGGCGCGGGCGCGGAAGACCTCGGCCGGGTATGATTTGACCCGGTTGATGGTCGGCTCCGAGGGTACGCTTGGCATCATCACGGAGCTTACCTTGAAGCTTCAGGGCATCCCCGAGGCGACCTCGGCGGCGACTTGTTCTTTCGCGAGCCTTGAGGATGCGTCCAACGCGGTGATTGCGTGCTTCCAATACGGCCTCCCTGTGGCCCGGATTGAGTTGCTGAACGCGTTGCAGGTGAGGGCGTGCAATGCCTATTCCAAATTATCGCTGCCCGAGGCACCGTTGCTTTTGTTGGAGTTTCACGGGTCTGAGACCGGCGTGACCGAGCAGGCGGAGTTGTTCGGAGAGATTGCCGCAGATCACGGCGGGACGGGGTTTGAGCTGACGGTTAAAGAAGAGGACCGCGCAAAGCTGTGGCAGGCGCGCCATGATGCCTATTGGGCGGCCCTGCAACTGCGCCCCGGCGCGAAAGGGATCTCCACCGATGTCTGTGTGCCGATTTCTCGGCTGGCGGAATGCGTCGCGGCGGCAGAGGCGAAGTTGGATGAATTGGGCGTGATGGCTCCCATCGTTGGCCACGTGGGGGACGGTAACTTCCACGCGCTCCTGTTGCTGGATATGGACAACCCGGCCGAGATAGAGGTGGCAGAGGGCTTCATCGGCTGGCTCAATGATCTGGCCATATCAATGGACGGGACCTGCACCGGAGAGCATGGGATCGGGCAGGGCAAAGCCAAGTATCTGGAGCGAGAGCTCGGCACCGGCGCGATGCAGGTGATGGGCGCGATCAAGCGTGGCATTGATCCTGACAATATCTTCAATCCCGGCAAACTGGCGCTGTCGTAATGGTCCGTCCGACTGCCTCTGGGGTGCCTTCCGCCCACGCTGAACCGCATCTGTCGGGCCGGGCGGGCTGGTTGCGGGCGGCGGTGATGGGGGCCAATGATGGCATCTTGTCCACGGCGTCACTGATTGCCGGTGTGGCGGCGGGCTCGGGCGACCACGGCACGATCTTTTTGGCCGGTCTTGCGGGGTTGGTGGCCGGGGCCCTTTCCATGGCGGCGGGCGAATACGTTTCTGTTTCCAGCCAGGCCGACGCCGAGCACGCCGACATGGAGCGTGAACGCGAGGAATTGGAGCTTAACCCCGAGGCGGAATTGGCCGAATTGACCGCCATTTACGTGCAGCGGGGATTGTCGGTTGATCTGGCCGAGCGTGTGGCCATTGATTTGACCGAAGTGGATGCCTTGACCGCCCATTTGCGCGATGAGATCGGGCTCACCGATTTGTCCCCTCCGCGTCCGGTTCAGGCGGCGGTCGTGTCGGGGTTAACCTTTGCCGCCGGGGCGGCGGTGCCACTGGTTGTCTCTTGGATCGCCCCGCTTGATGGCGTAGTGATCTGGGTTGCCGTTGCGACCTTGGTGGCCTTGGGGTCACTGGGGGCCCTTGGGGCGCAGGCTGGGGGGGCGCCCAAGGGCCGCGCGGCTGTGCGGGTCATGTTGTGGGGCGCCATAGCAATGGCGGCGACAACGGCCATTGGGGCGATGGTGGGCGGCGCGGTATAGATGCCGTGAGGTCGGCTCGAATTCGCCGACCCTGATCCAGCTTGCGCAAAACTGTTGTTTATTCCCCGATTGTTAAGGGGAAATTAACCATTTTCTTTACATTTGACGGGTGTGGAATTGTTCGATACCGCCATGCGGTAGTGAACGTGATATCGTATACGTCGTTGGATCGCTGGCTTTTTTGGTCTTTTGTGACCCTCCGCGTTTAGAGAGACATTGATGAACCTTAGCTCTCTTTCCCGCAAGCAGAAGCGGATCATGTTTCTGGTGTTCGATTGTGGCCTTGCCCCGATCGCCCTTTATCTGGCCTTTGCCTTGCGGTTCGGCACCGGGCTGCCGTTTGCTCAGATTGAGGGGTCATTGCCGCTTTTTGCGGTGATAATCTTCATCTCGCCGTTTCTGATCGTTGCCTTCCGACTGCCCTGGATCAAGCTGACCGCGCTGGAATTTTCGTCTTTGACAAGGATCGCCTCGGCGGCCGCCGTCCTGGGCCTCGTCGCCATGTCGACCAGCTACGTGATGAACCTTGGCGCCCCGCGTTCCGTGCCGATCATCTTGGCGGTGACCTTCTTTGGCCTTTCAATATTTGGCCGGACGCTGCTCTTCATGCTTATCCAACGCTCTTGGAGTAGCCGGGATGGCGTACCGGTGGCCATCTACGGAGCGGGGGCGGCGGGCATTCAGTTGGCCTCTGCCCTGCGGCGCAGTCAAGAGGTCAACCCGGTCATATTCATTGACGACAACCCCGCGCTGCATGGGTTGATTATGTCGGGCCTGTTTGTGGCCGCGCCGCGTCGCCTGCGTGAAATGGTCGAGCACGGCCGCGTTAAACGTATCCTTGTGGCGATGCCGTCGATGCCCAAAGGGCAGTTGGATACCCTCCTGACGCGGCTGGGGGAATTGCCCTGTGAAGTGCAGGTCCTGCCCTCGTATGTCGATCTTATTTCGGGACGGTCGACGCAGTTGAATACCGTGTCACCCGATGCACTTTTGGGCCGGGGTAAGGTGGCGCTGGATGTGCCTGATATCGCCAAGGCCTATGCCGGTCGCTCGGTTATGGTGACCGGGGCGGGCGGCTCGATCGGGTCGGAGCTATGCCGCCAATTGCTGGAATGCAGCCCGGCGCGGATCGTGTTTCTGGAACGCTCGGAACTGGCGCTTTACCAGATCGACCGGGAAATTCGCCCCGCCGCTGCCCTGCGCGGGATCGAGGTGACGGCTCGGCTCGGCTCGGTCACCGATGGGGCGCGGGTACGCGCCGTGCTGGAACAAGAAGGCGTGGAAATCGTCATTCATTCCGCCGCCTACAAACACGTGCCGCTGGTGGAAGAGAACGAGTTGGAAGGCGCGCGTAACAATACTCTTGGCACCCAAACCGTTGCCGCCGCCGCGGAGGCCGCGGGATGTGAGCGCTTCATTCTGGTCTCCACCGACAAGGCCATTCGCCCGACCAACATCATGGGCGCCACCAAACGTATGGCCGAACTGGTCATTCAGGATATGGCGTCGCGGGCGAGCAAAACCCGGTTCTCCATGGTGCGTTTCGGCAATGTTCTGGGCTCCTCCGGCTCGGTCCTGCCGCTGTTCCAAGACCAGATCCGCAAGGGCGGCCCCGTTACCGTAACCGACGAGAAAGTCACGCGTTTCTTCATGACCATTCCCGAAGCCGCACGGCTTGTGCTGCTGGCGGGGGCCTATTCCGAAGGCGGTGATGTCTTCGTTCTGGATATGGGCAAACCGATGCGGATCATCGACATCGCCAAACGCATGATCTTGATGTCGGGCGCCACCGTGCGCGAGGGCGATGAAGGCCCCGGCATTGCGATTGAGATTACTGGCCTGCGTCCCGGCGAAAAGCTGTATGAGGAACTGCTGATCGACGCGGCCTCGATGCAAACCACCCCCCACGAGAAGATTTTGCGTGCCCAGGAAGATCGCCTCAGCCAGATCGAAGTGGCCGGAATGGTGCGGGAGCTGCGTGGCGCGATCGACGCGGGCGATGCGTCGCGTGTTCGGGCGGCCGTAAAGGCCTCGGTGAAGGGCTATCAGTTGCCCAACGTCGGCAAAGACACAGAACACGCCACCGCGCCGAGGGTGTCCGGTTAACGTCTTGCGGCGCTGGCAGCCGCTGACCTAGTTCAGATCAACGGCGCGGCCCGTACGTGCGCTTTCCTGCGCCGCCATGCCCATGCGCACCGCCATAGCCCCATCGTTCAAGGTGACCTCAGGGCTTGCGCCGTTGCGGACGACATCCAGAAACTGGACGTGCTGATAATAGGTCGATCCGTGGTGATCGCCTGCGGTCAGCAGATCCTTATCCACCGGCGTGTCATGGACAACTTGCCCCGTTGTCGGCGCGCGCGGGCTGACCACCACTTTGGGCATCGGCGCGGGCCCCAGATCGGGGTTCCAGAACCTCGTGGGGCCGGGCACCAATGCCTCGATCTTGCCCGCCGGACCTACGGCGCTGATCTCCTCCTGATACTCGCTGCCCTCGGCAAACATGCACAGCTCCAGCAGCGCACGCGCGCCGCCTTTGAAGTCCACAATCACATAGCCGTTGTCCCAAATGTCCGGCGTCTCACCGGCGTAGCGTTCATCCAGATGGTTCACTGACTGCCCGGCGCTGGCCATGATCCGAATAGGTTCATCGTCTAGAATCAGGCGCATAAGGTCGAAGAAATGGCAGCACTTCTCAACAAATGTGCCGCCAGAGTTGCGGTTGAAGCGGTTCCAATCGCCAACTTTCTCAAGGAACGGAAACCGATGCTCGCGGATCGTCAGCATCTTGATCCCGCCTGTTGCGCCCTCCACCATCTCGCGGAATTTGGCGACGGGGGGCATGTAGCGATACTCCATCGCGACCCAGATCGGGGCGCCATAGCTTTGCAAGGCGGCCACCACTGCGGCGTCCTCTGGCGCAGTATAGAGCGGCTTTTCGCACAGGATCGGCAGCGTCACCTTGGCTGTAATTTCTTTAAGCTGCCCGACGTGGCAAAAATTAGGAGAGGCGATCACCAGCGCGTCCAGATCATCGCGCGCCAGCAACGCATCCAGGCTGTCGCAACGCACCGCATCGGGCACCAGCGCCAGCGCTTTCGCCGCCATGTGGTCGTCCGGTTCATAAAACGCCGTCACTGCCGTGTCTGGCAACAAGGCGATGTTGCGAATGTGCTCTTGGCCCATCATGCCCGCGCCCACGAGGCCGTATCTTGTCATGTAATTGTCCTTTGTGCGGCCCCAGGGGCCGGTGTCTCGGGTACCGTCGGATCACGGAACTCTCGAATAATATTGAGCGAGTTCAGGGTTGAACCATGTCCACGACGCCTCGCACGGCATCCCGTGCTGGTCATAGGCGCGGCGTTCCACGAAGCCCGCAAAGCTGCCCGGCGCCAGCCCCAGTTCGGGCGGTGTCCAGTCGGGCAGGGGGGCCGCGCTGATGACGTCCTCGGCCTCGCGAATGTGCAGGCCAAGGCGGTCGGCGTAGGTGCGATACAAAGATTCCGAGACCGTCCGCGCGTTCAGCCCGTTGTCATCATGCCACCGCAGATCGAGCCAGATTTCCTCGACCGCTACCGGAATATCCGCCAGGAACCGCAGCCGCCGCATCCGTATGCCCACGTCAAAACTGCGCCCGATATTGGGCAGATCGTCGGGCTTCTTGGCCTTCCTGATGTCCAGAAGTCGCGCCGTGGGAAGCCCGCCGCCGACCCCGCGCAGCTCCAGCCGAAACAGCGCGTAGGTGCCGATGTTCGTGGCCCCGCCAAGCACGTAGTTCCCCGAGCCCTGTCGCCGCTCAATCAGGCCGCGCTCCACCAGAAGTTTCAGCGCCTTTCGCAAGGTCGCCACGGCCACGCCCTTGTCGCGGGCCATCTCGCGTTCGGGGGGAAGCTTCTCGCCGGGGGCCAAACGGCCGCCGCCAATGTCGATGGTTAACGCCTCGGCGATCCGCAGGTAAGTCGGCAACGCGCCCGAGGCGGCGTCGATGGTCGTCGCGGCGTTTTCTGTGTCCTCGGACATCACGACCTCCCTCGCGTTTTCCGAAATTGATATACCATTGATATACCCTTGTCGGATTGCTACGCCTTAGGACAAGAACGGTCAAGGGCCCGATATGGGCGAGGGGAGAGCGCGCATATGACAGTGGTTCCAGTCACATCGGCAGATCTAGACGCGGCAGAGGTCAGCTGGTTCGCCGCGCTCTGCTCGGACGATTACGAATTCCTCGGCGTGCCCGACGGCAAACTGCGCTCCTCCTGGGACCATTGCAGCGGTTTGGTGCGCGAAGCCGAGGCTCAGGGCTTCCGCAACATCCTGTGCCCTTCGTCATATCAAGTGGGCCAGGATACCCTGTCTTTTGTGGCGGGATGCGCGCCAATCACAAGCAAAATCAACATGTTGGCCGCTGTCCGCTGTGGCGAGATGCAACCCATCATGCTGGCCCGAACAGTGGCCACGTTGGATCATATGTTGCAAGGCCGCCTGACGGTTAACATCATTTCCTCCGACTTCCCGGGCGAGAAGGCCGACAGCGCGTTCCGCTACCAACGCTCCCGCGAGGTGGTGGAAATCCTCAAACAGGCATGGACCCAGGACGAGATCAATTATCACGGCCAAGTCTATGATTTCGAAGGGTTAACCACTGATCCCGTGCGCCCCTACCAGACCGGCGGCCCGCTTTTGTATTTTGGTGGCTATTCCCCTTCGGCGCTGGAGCTGTGCGGCCAGCATTGCGACGTCTACCTGATGTGGCCCGAGCCGAAAGAGGCCTTGGCGCAGCGGATGAAAGACGTCAACCAAGTGGCTGAAAACTATGGCAGAACCTTGGATTACGGCCTGCGCGTCCACATGATCGTGCGCGACACCGAAGCGGAGGCGCGCGACTATGCAGAGCATCTGACCTCCAAGCTGGATGACGAATACGGCCAGTTGATCCGCGAACGCGCCCTCGACAGCACGTCCTTGGGCGTGGCCCATCAGGCTAAGGCACGGGAATTGGCCGATAAATTCGGCTACGTGGAGCCGCACCTCTGGACCGGCATTGGCCGCGCCCGCTCGGGCTGTGGGGCGGCTTTGGTGGGCTCTGCCGATCAGGTTCTGACCCAGATCGAAGAGTATCAAAAGATGGGCATCCGCGCCTTCATCTTCTCGGGCTATCCGCATATGGATGAGTGCAAGCACTTCGGCCGCTTGGTCATGCCAGAGCTGAAAACATGTTCATTGCCAGAGGCTTACGGGCGCGTCCCGGCCTCGGCACCAGCCACACCACTCGGCGTAGGGGAGAGACGATAATGGATCGCGTTACACTTGGCGGGGTTGATATGTCCCGCATCGTTTACGGGATGTGGCGCTTGGGCGACGACGCGGATACCTCTGCGGCCCACGTGCAGGCGAAGGTGGAGGCCTGCTTGGCGCAGGGCATCACCACGATGGATCAGGCCGACATCTATGGCGGCTACGCCGCCGAGGCGCTCCTCGGGCACGCCCTCCTCGCCGCGCCCACGCTGCGCGATCAGATCGAGATCGTGACGAAATGCGATATCGTGGCACCCATGGGCCTGCACGCGGACAAGCGGGTGAAATACTATGACACCAGCGCGGATTATGTGACGGCGGCAGTCGATAGGTCATTGAAAAACATGAACATTGACGTGATCGACCTGTTGTTGATCCACCGCCCTGATCCGTTGATGGACCACGTGGAAACGGGCGCTTGTCTGGACGCTTTGGTGGCATCGGGCAAGGTGCGCGCGGTCGGCACATCGAATTTCCGCCCGTGGGATTGGGAGCTTTTGCAATCGGCGATGAAGACCCCGTTGGCGACGAACCAGATAGAGGCCTCGGTCCTGTGCCACGCGCCGTTTACCAATGGCGATGTCGCGTTCCATCAGCGCCAAGGCCAGCCGATCATGGCGTGGTCGCCGCTGGCGGGCGGGGCGTTGTTTGGCGACGAAGGGGCCGCCGTTCGCGCGGTGCTGGACCGGATCGGCGCCGATCATGGTGTGGGTGCCGATGCGGTTGCCGTGGCGTGGCTCCTGCGTCACCCGGCGCAGATCATGCCGGTGATGGGGACCAATAACCTCAACCGGATCAAGGGCTTGTCAGACGCGATACAGGTCACGCTGGACCGTCAGGATTGGTACGAGATCTACACCGCAGCCCTCGGTCACGAGGTCGCCTGACGCGGCGAGAACGGCTTGGCCCTGTCAGGGGCCGGGCCGGCGGAGCCGTCTGAGAGGGGGCGTTTCAGGCCCGCGACAGGTGGCTCGCGCAGCCCGTCAGGGCGGCATAATCGTCGCTGACAACCGACACGCCGAACTGTTCCATGAAGCCTGAGAATCGCCCCTTGGACCGGAATGCACCGACGAAATCGAATTGTTCTAGATAGGGCGCGAAGGCGCGGGTCACGCCGCCCACAAGGAACACGCCGCCAAAGGGCAGATGCGACAGCACAAGGTTGCCCGCTACGTCGCCCAAGACCTTCACAAACAACGCGCCGGTATCGCAGGCCAAGGCCTCACCTTCGCCAATGCGGGCCAAAATGTCTGCTGGATCAATGGTTTCGCCGTGCAATGCCGTGTGAAGGTGGCTCACGCCTCGGCCTGACAGAACCTCTTCCACCGAGGGGTAGCCGCCGGAGTCTTTCAGGTTCTCGAGAAGCGGATGCAGCTCGGCAATAGATGTGGGCAGGCTCACATGCCCCGCCTCCGACGGCGGCACAAAGCGGCCCGCGGTGGTGTCAAACACGGGGCAAGCGTTAAAGCCCGTGCCGAGGCCGATCACCAATTTCGCAGCCGTGTCAGGCACTTGCGGTTGCGGGAGCACCTCATCCAGATCGCCCGCCGCGATGTTGCCGATGGCGTGGCCCTGAGCTTGCAAGTCGTTCAGAACCGCCACACGCTCGGCGCTCAACACCTCGGCCAGCACCGCCTTGTCGATGCGCCAATCCAGGTTGGTCAGCGTGCCCACCCCATCATGCACAGGCCCCGCCATCGCGACGCAAACCCCTGAAATCCCTGACGCATCCTGGCCGCTATCGGTCAGATACCGCGCAATGACAGAGCCGATCCCGTCAAATTCAGCGTTACGATAGCGGCGCACGGTATCGACGCGCACCGTGGCGGCGTTGGCCAAAGCGACGCGGGTGTTGGTGCCGCCGATGTCAGCCACCAGCGAAAGGGTTGCGGGAACCATAATTCTTTTCCTTAACACGCGGTTAGCGCGGTTACTGTGCCAGCCAAGGGCGGCACGCGCCACCCGTAAGCTGGCCATGTCCCGTTAGCGCCACCAGTTTGCCAAAGCGTGATAGGACGCTTTTGGCGTCCGTGCCAAGGTCTCAAAATCAACATGCACAAGGCCAAAGCGCTTTTCGTAGCCCAGTGCCCATTCGAAATTGTCCATCAATGACCACACAAAATAGCCCGCCACCGGCGCCCCTTCGGCGATGGCGGCGCGGGTGGCGTTGAAGTGATCGGTCAAGAACGCGATCCGGTCCGGGTCTGGATCAGTGGTCGAGGCCATGCCGTTTTCCGTCACGTAGATCGGTAAATCGCCAGTGTATTCGCGGGCCGTGCGGGTCAGGAAATCTTGCAGACCTTGGGGATAGATCTCCCACCCCATGTCGGTCAGCGGGCCTTCAGCGGGCTCGTAGGCATAGGCGGGCCAGGGGTCATTCGTGGCCGAGACGCGCTTGCGGGTGTAATAGTTGACGCCGACCCAATCGAGGGGGGATTGAATGGTGGCGAAGTCGTCTTGCCAGCCTTGGGGCAGATGCGGCTCCAGCCCCTCCAGAGCGTCGGCGGGATACTCGCCCTGGAACAGTCCGCCCATGAAAAAGCGGTTGTAAATCGCATCATAACGGCGCGCGGCGGCGACGTCGGCGGGGCTGTCGGTGGCGGGGGCGGACCATTCGAAGTTGCACACGGCCCCAAGGTTCGACACGCCCAGACCCTTCATTACCTGTGTCGCGCGGCCATGGCTCAGCAGGACATGATGCATCGCGCGGGCGGTGGCGCGGATATCACGCAGACCGGGGGCGTGGTGGCCCTCAAAATGCGATAGCCAACCGACGCACCAAGGCTCGTTGATCGGGGCGGCGGACCACGTGCGGTCGCCGATGCGCCCCATGATGACCTCGGTGTAATCGGCGAACCAATTGGGCATATCGGCGTTGCGCCACCCCCCCAGATCCGCCAGCGCCTGGGGCATTTCCCAATGGTAAAGCGTCACGGCGGGGTCAATGCCCCGCTCCAGCAGGCCGTCCACAAGTCGGTCGTAAAAGTCCAACCCCTCGGCATTCGGCCGGCCCCGCCCTTCAGGCATGACACGGGCCCAAGAGGTGGAGAACCGATACACATCCGCCCCAAGATCGCGAATAAGATCAAGGTCTTCGTCCATGCGGTGGTAGTGGTCACAGGCCAGGGCGCCGTTCTCGAACCGGACGACGTTACCCGGCGTGGCGGCGAAACTGTCCCAATGGGTCGGACCCGCCCCGCCATGGGCGTGCCCCTCGATCTGATAGGCAGAGGTGGCGACCCCGAAGCGAAAGCCCTCGGGGAAATCGGCGCGTGTGAAGTTCATGGCAATTCCTTAACGGCGTTAACTTGGGGCAGGTCCGGTAGAGCGCCCAAGGGTCAGGTCGGTTTCCCAAAGCTCCTGAACAGGCGGCTGGTTGGGATTATCAATGAGGGAGAGCAAGATCTCCGCGCAGCGCTGCCCGGCGTCGCGGATCGAGGACCGCGTGGCGGTAAACGCGGGACCTTTGGGGGCGTTAATGCCATCGTTATCCATATAGCTCAGCACATCATCGTGGCAGATGATGGAGACATCGCGCCCGGTCCGCAGCCCCCGTTCTCCGGCGGCGCGGCGGACGCCGACAGCGGGGATCATGGAGGACACGATAAAGGCCGTAGGCGCATCATCGCGGTCCAATAGCGCGCTTGCAGTGCGGTAGCCGTATTGCTCGGTCATGGCGTCATTATGCATGAAATCAGGGTTCACGGGCACGCCGCGCTCGGCCATGGCTTCCTCAAAACCCCGGCGACGGCGCAACGCGAAATCAAGGGTTTCCTGGCCATTCAGAAGGCAAATCCGCCGATGCCCAAGGTCCAGCAACAATTCTGTCGCCCGCCGGAAGGCGCGTGCGTTCGCCACATCCAGCCAGCTATAGCTGTCGGCCACGGCCGTGCGCCCGTGAACCACGAAAGGCAATTCAAGTTCCTGCAACAGGGCGATGCGCGGATCATGCAGGGTAGGGGCCTGCACCATCACGCCATCCACCGACGCGTTGGCCGCCATCTGGCGATAGGCGGTCTCGACCCCATCGACGGGCACCATGGAGAGCAGAAGATCGTACCCTTCGCGGGCATAGACCTCGCCCACGCCGGTGATGAAGTCGGCGAAAATCGGGTTCACCAGTTCCTCTCGCCCGGACAGGGGCAGCACATGGCCGATCGCCATGGATCGCCCCGTTGCCAATTTCCGCGCGCGCGAGTTGGGCGTATAATTCGCCGCCTTTGCAGCAGCTTGCACGCGCTGGCGCGTCGCTTCCCGAACCTCGGGGTAGCCGTTCAAAGCCCGGCTGACAGTTGTTTGACTTAGCCCGAGTTGCTCGGACAGTTCTTTGAGGTTCATTGCAACGGAATTTTTCAAAGCGCTTTGATTACGGAGGGAGGCTATGAAAGGTTGCCCGGTCTGTCAAAGGGTGAATTTAGGGAATTTCCGCGCAGTATGGATGCCTGAGGGCGTTTTATTGAGCAAAAAAGAGACTCGTTGACTCGCGAGGTGTATTGCGCGAGTTTGCAAGAAGTCCAAAGCGCTTTGGGAATTGCGCGATGGGGTCTGACAATGGACAGCCGACGCCTGGGCGATCAACCAAGCGCGCGGTAAACTGACTGGGAGGTCACCAATGAAGAAGTTTTATTTGGCCAGCGCCGCCGCGCTGGCGATTTCCGCGACAGGTGCGTTGGCCGATGGCCATGTCGAGCATATCTTCCCCGTGGGCGAGGGCGCCTTCAACTGGGATAGCTACACCGCCTATGCGGATGCGTTCGATCTGACGGGCCAAGAGCTGACGATCACCGGGCCTTGGACCGGCGCGGATGCGGAACTGGTTAACGCCGTTATTGATTACTTCGAAAGCGCGACCGGCGCGTCGGTGCAATATTCCGGCTCTGACAACTTCGAGCAGGACATCGTGATTGCGACACAAGCGGGCTCGGCGCCGAATATCGCTGTGTTTCCTCAGCCCGGCCTGATGACAGACCTTGCCGCGCGCGGTGCGCTGACGCCTCTGGCCCCCGAAACCGCCGATTGGATCCGCGCCAACTATGCGGCAGGCGATAGCTGGGTGTCCCTTGGCACCGCCGCCGGTGCTGACGGCGAAGAGGGCCTTTTCGGCTTCTTCTATAAGGTCGATCTGAAATCATTGGTCTGGTATTCGCCAGAAGCGTTTGAAGAGGCGGGCTACGACGTTCCAGAAACCATGGAAGAGCTGCTGGCGTTGAACGACCAGATCGTGGCCGACGGCGAAACCCCCTGGTGCATCGGTCTGGGGTCCGGTGGCGCAACGGGCTGGCCCGCAACCGATTGGGTCGAAGACCTGATGCTGCGTACGCAATCGCCAGACGTTTATGACGCCTGGGTGTCGAACGAGATGCCGTTCAACTCCCCAGAAGTGATTAACGCGATCGAGACCTTCGGAACGTTCGCCCGCAACGGCGACTATGTGAACGGGGGCGTCGAAGCCGTCGCGGCCACCGACTTCCGCGAAAGCCCCCTTGGCCTCTTCACCTTCCCGGCGGAATGCTACATGCACCGTCAGGCGTCGTTCATCCCGACGTTCTTCCCGGAAGATGCCGACAGCGATTTCTTCTACTTCCCGGCCTTTGAAAGCGAAGACCTCGGCTCCCCCGTTCTGGGCGCGGGCACGTTGTTCGGGATCACCCAAGACAGCGATGCAGCACAGGCGTTCATGGCGTTCTTGCAGACCGAGATCAGCCACGAAATCTGGATGGCGCAATCGGGCTTCCTGACACCGCACACCGGCGTCAACAGCGAGCTGTTCGCCTCGGACACGCTGCGTCAGATGAACGACATTCTTCTGGGTGCCACAACCTTCCGCTTTGACGCCTCTGACCTGATGCCGTCCGAGATTGGCCAAGGCATCTTCTGGTCCGGCATGGTTGACTATGTGGGCGGCGAAGACGCAGCATCCGTTGCGGGCCGCATTCAGGACCGTTGGGCAGAGATCCAGTAAGTATCTGACCTGATACACTTTTCCGGCCCCGCCATGCACAGCGGCGGGGCCGGGCTCCGGGCCAAGGCCCGGTCTACGGCAGGGGCGCGCTTTCGGGGGCGCCTGGCCGAACCAGGCACAGGGGGAGGCACGGGCATGCCGCCAATTCTACAAGGCATCATCACCATCATCATCGGCGTCGGTGGCTGCGTTGGCTACTTCTACGCCGCGAACCTGTTCCTCGACAAAGTGCTGTTTCCAGCCCGTGGGCCAAACGCCGGGCGCAACATCAACCGCGCCAATATCGTCCGCCCTTGGGTGTTCCTGTTCCCCGCCGTCTTCGCCTTGGGCCTTTACCTTGTCTATCCGGTGATCGGCTCTTTCATCCGGTCCATGTACGACCGCTCGGGCGATGAGTTCGTGGGGGCGGGCAACTATATCCGCTTATTTAACAACCCGGATTTCCGCCAAGCCTTCCTCAACAACATCCTTTGGGCCTTGGTCGTGCCTGCTGTCACCACCTTCATGGGGCTGCTGATCGCGCAACTCACAGACCGGCTGAAGTGGGGCAATATCGCCAAGTCGATCATCTTCATGCCGATGGCGATTTCCTTCGTGGGCGCGTCCTTGATCTGGAAATTCGTCTACGCCCAAGACCCCGATCTGGGCATCATCAACGCCATTCGCACCAGCTTCGGCGGCGAGGCTCTGGACCCTTTGCAAATCCCGTTCTGGAATAACTTCCTGCTGATGGTGATCCTGATCTGGATTCAAACCGGCTTTGCCATGGTGATCCTGTCCGCTGCCCTGCGCGGCGTGCCCGAAGAAACCATCGAGGCCGCGATCATCGACGGCGCCAACTCGTTCCAGGTGTTCTTCAAGATCAAGGTGCCGCAGATCATCGGCACCATCGTTGTGGTCTGGACCACGATCACCATCCTCGTGCTGAAGGTCTTCGACATCGTCTACACGATGACCGGGGGCAACTATGGCACCGAAATTCTGCCCTCCTTCATGATGGATTTCATGTTCCGCGACGACGGGCAGGCGACGGCGGTGGCCTTCGTCATCATGCTCGTCGTCCTGCCGGTGATGATCTGGAACATCGTGCAAGCCCGCAAGGAGATGCGCTAATGGCCCGTGACCTGAGGAGCGAAGTCAATGGATAACATCGCAGGACAGAAATCCGGCCTTTCCATTGTCACCAACGTGGCTGTGTTCATCATCGTGTTGCTGTGGCTGATCCCGACGGTGGGGCTGTTCGTGTCCTCGTTCCGGGACCGGGACCAGATCAGCGCCTCGGGCTGGTGGGAGGCGCCTTTCTCGGTGGAGCTCTCCTACCGAACCCGCGCCGACGATGCGCCGACCCGCGACGGTGATCTTTACGTCGTCCAAGGCAATATTTTCGAGACCGGCGAAGTGCGCGATCAGTTTACCTCGGGCGCGAACGCCATTGCCGCTTTCGGCCTTCGGGGCCGAGAGCCGGGGGCCTTTGCCGCCGGCCAAACCGCTGAGAACCGCGATGGCGGGACGGTCGTGGTCAATGCCGATGGCAGCTATGTCTACACCTCGCCCGAGCCGATTGATGACGCGGGCCCAAGGCTCTACTTCCTTGCCGAAACGCCCCCCGATTTCACCTTGGGCAACTACGCCGAGGTCCTGACCGGACTGGACGAGGAAGAACGCGCCCAAGAAATCGCCTCGGGCGCCACCTTTGGTGAGCTGTTGTTTGAAGAGACAGGTATTTTCCGAAATTTCATCAACACGTTGACCGTCACGATTCCGGCCACGATCATTCCGATCCTGATTGCAGCTTTCGCAGCCTACGCGCTGGCGTGGATGGATTTTCCGGGGCGTGGCTTCCTGATTGCCTGCGTCGTGGGCCTGCTTGTGGTGCCGCTGCAATTGGCGCTGGTGCCGCTGCTGAACCTGCATAACCAAATCGGGATCGGGCAATCTTTCCTGGGGATTTGGCTGGCCCACACGGGCTTTGGCTTGCCGCTCGCCGTCTATCTGCTCCGCAACTACATGGTCGGTCTGCCCCGCGATATCATCGAGTCCGCCAAGGTGGACGGCGCGACAGATTTCCAGATCTTCACCAAGATCATCCTGCCGCTCTCCTTCCCGGCGCTGGCCTCCTTCGCGATCTTCCAGTTCCTGTGGACGTGGAACGACCTTCTGGTCGCCAAGGTCTTCCTGCCCTCCACCGGAGACGCGCAGGTGATGACCGTTAAAATCGCCGATGACCTTCTGGGGTCTCGTGGCGGCGATTGGGGCATCCTTGCGACGGCGGCTTTTGTCTCCATCGCGATCCCGCTCGTCGTCTTCTTCTCCATGCAACGCTATCTCGTGCGCGGCCTTCTGGCCGGGTCCGTGAAGTAAATCCTCCAGCGCAGAGTTCTTGCCAATGTCCGCTATCCAAGCCTTGCACCCTGAACAAATCCTTGCCCCTGACGCCGATTGGTGGCGCGGCGCGGTGATCTATCAGATCTATCCGCGCAGCTATCAAGACAGCAATGGCGACGGGATCGGTGACCTTAACGGGATCACCCAACGCCTGTCGCACATCCAGTCCCTTGGGGTGGATGCGATCTGGATCAGCCCTTTCTTCACCTCTCCGATGAAGGATTTTGGCTATGACGTCAGTGACTACTGCGATGTGGACCCGATGTTCGGATCGTTGTCGGATTTCGATGTCCTGATCGAAACCGCCCACACCCTTGGCCTGAAAGTGATGATTGATCTGGTGCTGTCGCATACCTCGGACGCGCACCCGTGGTTCGCGCAAAGCCGGGCCAGCCGCGACAACGACCGCGCCAATTGGTACGTCTGGGCGGACCCCAATGACGATGGCACGCCGCCCAATAACTGGCTGTCGATCTTCGGCGGCTCGGCTTGGCAATGGGACGCCCGGCGCGAGCAATACTACCTGCACAACTTCCTTGTCTCGCAGCCTGATTTGAACTTCCACGAACCTGCGGTGCAGGATGCGCTGCTGGATGTGGTGCGCTTCTGGCTGGATCGGGGCGTGGACGGGTTCCGCCTTGATACGATTAACTTCTACGTGCACGACAAGCAGCTCCGCTCGAACCCGGCGCTGCCCAAGGATCAGCGCGACGATACAATCGCGCCAAGCGTGAACCCCTATAATCACCAGCTGCACCTCTACTCCAAGAACCAGCCCGAGAACCTTGAATTTCTACGGCGGTTCCGTGCGGTGTTGGATGAATACCCCGCCGCCACGGCCGTGGGGGAAGTGGGCGATGCGCAGTTCGGGCTAGAGATCATGGGCCAATACACCGCCGGCGATGACATGGTTCACATGTGCTACACCTTTGAATTCCTGTCGAAAGAACGCCCCACGGCCGCACGGTTTGTCGATGTTCTGGCGCAGATCGACAAGGCCGCCCCCGATGGGTGGGCCTGCCTTGCGTTCTCCAACCACGATGTGGTGCGCCACACGACACGGTGGGATTTGCCGCCTGCCGCGGCGCGTGCGTTAACGACGTTAATGATGTGCCTGCGCGGGTCATTGTGCCTGTATCAGGGCGAGGAATTGGGCCTGCACGAGGCCGACGTCCCGTTCGAGGCGCTGCAAGACCCCTACGGGATCGAGTTCTGGCCCGAGTTCAAGGGCCGCGACGGGTGCCGCACCCCGATGGTGTGGGAGGCCTCTAACCAGAACGGCGGCTTTACAAAGGGCCAGCCTTGGCTGCCCGTCAGCCATGAACACCTGTCCCAAAATGTCGCCGCGCAAGAGGAAGACCCCGGATCGCTCCTGCACCACTACCGCCGCGCCATTGGCTTCCGCCATGCCCACAAAGCCCTCAGCAAAGGCACCCACGCCGATGTAACGGCCCAGGGCGACGTGCTGCACTTCACTCGGACCCAGGGCGACGAGACCGTCTTTGTGGCCATCAACCTGTCGGGAGAGCCTGCCGTCATCGACGCGCCCGCAGGCAATTGGGTGCAGATCGGGCAAGAACTGGGATCGACCGGCCCCGCGCCGGACGGAAAACTACACCTCGGACCGTGGCAGCCCGCGCTTGCGCTGCGTGTCGCAAGATAGGGAGAAACGGCAATGGCCAGTCTAAAACTCACGGACGTGGAAAAGACCTACGGCGGCTCGGTTCAGGTGTTGCGCGATATCAATCTGGAGATCGAACAGGGCGAACTGATCGTGTTCGTCGGCCCCTCGGGCTGCGGCAAGTCCACCCTGCTGCGGATGATTGCGGGCTTGGAAAAGATCACCGGCGGAGAGCTGGAGATCGACAATCAGGTCGTCAACGACGTGCCCCCTTCCGAGCGCGGCATCGCAATGGTGTTCCAATCCTACGCTTTGTATCCCCACATGACGGTGCGCGATAACATGGCCTTCGCCCTGAAGATCGCGGGCGATGATGCGGCCACCATCGACGCCAAAGTGCAGGCCGCGGCGGAAAAGCTCCAGCTGGAAAACTTCCTCGATCGTCTGCCCAAGGCGCTGTCGGGCGGGCAACGCCAACGCGTCGCCATTGGCCGCTCCATCGTGCGCGACCCCAAGGTTTACCTCTTTGATGAGCCGCTCTCCAACCTCGACGCCAGCCTGCGCGTCGCCACCCGCATCCAGATCGCGCAACTCAAGGAAGAGATGCCCGACAGCACGATGATCTACGTCACCCACGATCAGGTCGAGGCGATGACCTTGGCCTCGCGCATCGTGGTGCTGGCCGGCGGCGGTGTGGCACAGGTGGGCGCGCCGCTGGACCTGTACGAACGCCCCAATTCCACCTTCGTGGCCCGGTTCATCGGCTCGCCCGCCATGAACCTTTTGCGCGGCAAGATCGTGGGTACCGGCGCCAAGACGACGCTGCAGATGCATGAGGGCGGCGGCATGATCATCTCCGATTACCCCTCCACCGACGCCGACACGGGCGCCGAGGTCGAGGTCGGAATTCGCCCCGAGGACATGATGGAAACCGATGCCTCCAATTTCGCCTTCCAGGCCAAGGTCGAAATCACCGAAGCATTGGGCGAAGTGACCCTGCTCTATTTTGAAAAAGCCGCCCCGGATCATGAGCCGGTCATCGGCAAACTTGCGGGCATCCACAAGGACTTGCGTGGCACCTCGGTCAAGCTGACCGCCGCGCCCGAGAAGGTCCATGTGTTCAAGGACGGCATCTCCTTGCTCTACCGTGATCAGCCGGTGTTCCTGCCCGGCGTGCAGCCCCATTAGACCCCACCGCGGCGCGGGAAAATCGCCCGTTTTCCCAGGGGCCATGACGCCCGCCGTGGCCCTTTTTTTCGGGGCCGCAGGGCAGGGGGCAGAACAGTGTTTTCGACCTCTGGACGTGTTAGCGCTAACATGATACCTCATGCGCAACTGACCTCACGGAGCAGCCCCCATGCCACTCGACAGCCGCATCGCCGCCATCACAGACCGCATCATTGAACGTTCCCGCCCTACGCGCGTCCCCTATCTGGAACGCATGGGCAAACTGGCCGAAGATGGCCCCCGCCGCGCCCATCTGACCTGCGGCAACCAGGCCCACGCCTATGCGGCAATGGAAGGCGACAAGGATGCTCTGGTCGCGGCACGTGCGCCCAACATCGGCATCGTCACCGCCTACAACGATATGCTGTCCGCGCATCAACCGTTCGAGACCTTTCCGCAGAAGATCAAGGACGCCGCCCGCGCCGCCGGTGCCACGGCCCAGGTCGCAGGCGGCGTGCCCGCCATGTGCGACGGCGTCACGCAAGGACAGGTCGGGATGGAACTATCGCTCTTCTCCCGCGACGTCATCGCCATGGCCGCAGGCGTGGCGCTCTCCCACAACACCTTTGACGCCGCGCTTTACCTCGGCGTCTGCGACAAGATCGTGCCGGGCCTCGTCATGGCCGCGGCCACCTTCGGCTATATGCCTGCGCTGTTCGTGCCCGCAGGCCCCATGGTCTCGGGCCTGCCCAACGATGAAAAAGCCCGCGTGCGTCAGCAGTTCGCCAACGGCGAAGTGGGCCGGGATAAACTGATGGAGGCCGAAATGGCCTCCTACCACGGGCCGGGCACCTGTACCTTCTACGGCACGGCGAACTCCAACCAGATGCTGATGGAATTCATGGGCCTGCACCTTCCGGGCGCCTCCTTCGTCAATCCCGGCACCCCCCTGCGCGATGCCCTGACCGCCGCCGCGACCGAACGCGCCGCCGCCATCACCGCGCTTGGCAACGCCTATACGCCGGTCTGCGATATCCTTGACGAAAAAGCCTTCGTAAACGGCCTCGTGGGCCTCATGGCCACGGGCGGCTCCACCAACCTGGTGATCCACCTCATCGCCATGGCGCGCGCCGCCGGGATCATCCTGGAATGCAGCGATTTCAACGACATATCGGAAGTCACCCCGCTGATGGCGCGGGTCTATCCCAACGGCTTGGCCGACGTGAACCACTTCCACGCCGCCGGTGGCCTTGGCTACATGATCGGCGAACTTCTGGACGCGGGCCTGATGCACGAGGATGTCAAAACCGCTGCCGGCGATGGCCTTTCGCTCTATACCCAGGAACCCGCCCTGAACGACGGCGCGTTCCACTATCGCCCCGGCACCAAGACCTCCCTCAACGACAAGATCCTGCGTCCCGCAGCCGATCCCTTCGCCCCCACGGGTGGTCTGGCCGAGCTGAAAGGCAACCTCGGCATCGGCGTGATGAAAGTCTCTGCCGTCGATCCTGAGCGCCATTGTATCGAGGCACCCGCCGCCATCTTCCACACCCAGGATGCGGTCAAAGAAGCCTTCAAGAACAACGAACTCAACCGCGATGTGGTCGTGGTCGTGCGCTTCCAGGGCCCCAAAGCCAACGGTATGCCGGAACTCCACTCCCTCACGCCGCTGCTCTCGATCCTTCAAGGGCGTGGCCACCGGGTGGCGCTGGTCACCGATGGCCGCATGTCCGGGGCATCGGGCAAAGTCCCCTCCGCCATCCACGTCGCCCCCGAGGCGCTGGACGGCGGCCTGATCGGCCGCCTGCAAAACGGCGACATGATCCGCGTCGATGCCACCAACGGCACCCTCGATGTCCTCACGGAAGGCGTGGACACCCGCCCCATCGCCACCCCCGACCTCTCCAGCAACACCCACGGCGTCGGACGCGAACTGTTCGAAATCTTCCGCCAAGCCGCAGGTCCCGCTACCAACGGTGCCGGTGTCGTCGTTTAACCCCACCCGAAACGGAAACGCTCCCCGGCTTCATCTTGGCCGGTACAACTCCCGCCGGAGGCTCCCGTCCTCGCCACCTGCGCCCCGGCCCGAAAGGAAGTCGCCATGACGCCCCAAGCACAATCCCTTGCTGCCCACCGTATTGCGGCCCTCGCGCCGATCATCCCGGTCCTCGTGGTAAACGACGCCGCCCATGCCAAACCCCTGGCTCAGGCGCTGGTTTCGGGCGGCCTCCCCGCCCTGGAGGTCACGCTGCGCACCCCTTGCGCGTTGGATGTCATCTCGGAAATGGCGACGGTCGAAGGCGGTGTCGTGGGGGCAGGGACATTGCTCACCCCCCGGGACGTCGAGAACGCCAAAGCCGCCGGGGCCACTTTTGGCGTCTCTCCCGGCGTCACGGCGCGGCTGATTGATGCCTGCATCGCCAATGAACTGCCCCTGCTTCCCGGTGCCGCCACCGCGTCCGAGGTGATGTTCCTGTTCGAGCAGGGCTTTGACATGCTGAAGTTTTTCCCCGCCGAGGCCAACGGCGGCGCGCCCGCGCTCAAAGCCATCGGCGCGCCGATCCCCCAGGTGTCTTTCTGCCCCACGGGCGGGGTCAGCATGGGCAACGCAAATGATTACCTCAGCCTGCCCAACGTGGTCTGCGCAGGCGGCTCCTGGGTGGCCCCCAAATCCGCCGTCGAAGCAGGCGATTGGGCCGAGGTCGAACGCCTCGCCCGCGAGGCCGCCGCCCTGCCTCGTTAACCTTCCCAGACGTCACTTCACAACGATGTGACGGGCCAGGACGCGGCGGCAATTTGCTGCCTACCAGATTGAAAACAAGCAGGTTTTGGCCGTCACCCCCGGCTCACCTGCTTGTGAGGTGTAATCGCGCCGCAAGACCTTAGCTCTGTGTCGGAACCCACGCCAACCCAAGGCGTTGGTCACCCGGAACCTATAAAATTCCTGACACGGACAATGAGGAAATCAGCTATGAAAAACGCTCTCTTATCAGGCACGATCGCATCCATTCTCGCCCCCGCCGCAGCTTTTGCCGGTGGCGTTGCCCCCACACCTGCGCCGGCGCCCGCCCCCATCGTGGCCCCGATCACGCCCGTTGGCACCGATTGGACCGGCGCATATGGCGGTATCCAGCTGGAATACGGTGACGTTGACGCCGATCCCAACGCAGGTGACGGCGCGCTTTACGGCGTGTTCGGCGGGTACCGTTACGACTTCGGCAACGTTGTTGTTGGCGGTGAGCTGGACCTGAACTTCGCCGACATCGATCTGGAAGGCACGACGGGCACCACCGTTGGTTCGCTCGACTCCGTGCACCGTTTGGGCGTCGAAGTTGGCTATGATGCCGGCCCTGCGCTGATCTACGGTACAGTGGGTGTCGCCCAGGCGTCTGCCGAAATCGCAGGCGTCGACTACGACGACACCGGCTACTTCTTCGGTGCCGGCATGGATTACATGGTCACCGATCAGATCACCCTTGGTGCAGAAGTCCTTCAGCACGAGTTTGAGGACTTCGACGGCACCGGCAATGATATTTCCGCCACGACCTTCGGCATCAACGCGGCCTTCCGCTTCTGATATCCGATACGCTACCGCGATGGCCCGTCCCCAACCAATGGGGGCGGGCCTTTTTCGTGGCGGATACTCCCTCCACCACCGCGGCGCCTACGCCGCCAGTTTCCGCGCCGCAAAGGCGAACAGACGATCCATCGCCTCGGCGAAAATCTCATCGGGCAGGGTCAAGGCGACCCGCACATGGCCCGCTGCGGCCTCGCCAAAGCTTTCGCCGGGCATCACGGCGACCATCTCTTCGTCCAGCAACGCCTCTCCGAAGGCTTTCCCGCTCAGGCCCGTGGCGCGGATGTCGAGCATCACATACATCGCCCCCGCAGGCGGAATGGCCTTGATCGCCTGCTGCCCCGCCAGCTTTTCCAGCAATATGGCCCGGCGGCGCACGAATGGCGCGGCCACGATCGCCTCGGCCTCGGGGCCTTGGGACAGTGCAAACTCGCCCGCGTCCTGAATGTAACCCGGCACCCCATAGGTGGTGTGGGTGGACAGGTTCGTCAGATGCTCAATCGCCTCCACAGGGCCCGCAACCCACCCGAGCCGGGACCCGGTCATCGCGTGGCACTTCGACAAAGACCCCACCGTCAGGGTGCGCTCGAACATGCCGGGCAAGCTGGCGATGGGGCGGTGTACCCCTTCCCACACCTGACTGTCATAGACCTCGTCGGCGATCACCCAAAGGTCATGGGCCTTGGCGACGCGGGCAATCCCGTCCAGCGTGGCGTCGGTGTAGACCGCGCCCGTGGGGTTGTTGGGGCTGTTCATCAGCAGGCTCTTGGCGCCTTCGGCGGCGGCCATCAAATCCGCCTCGCGCGGTTGAAACCCGTCTTCCGGGTAGGTCGGCACGGCGCGGGGGATGGCGCCGACACCGCGCAGGGTGCCGGGGTAGGTGGCATAATAGGGGTCGATCATCAGCGCCGTGTCGCCATGGTCGCACGCAAGGCTATGGGCGGCAAACAGCGCCGATTGCCCGCCCGGCGTGACCAGCACGTTTTCGGGGCCGTAGGGCAGATCCGCAAAGGATCGCAAGCGCTTGGCGATTGCTTCGCGCAGGCCCGTGGTGCCGGGGATCGCCGCGTATCCTGTATGTCCGCCCCGCGCCGAGGCATCCATGGCATCAAGGATTTCGGGCGCGGTGCCGATGTCGTGCTCTCCAATAGTCAACTCCAGAACCGGCTCTCCGGCGGTCTTCATGGCGCGGGCGCGGTAGAACAGGCCCCAGCCGTCGTCCCCTCCGCCGTTCAGTCCTTCAAGACGGTTTGAATATGCAGGCATGGGCAAAGCTCCGAAACGGGGTTGGTCGGGCGGACCGTCCAAGCCCGCGTTCCACCCGACGGTGCTTGGACAGGCGGGCACACGCAACCCCAATTGTGTCACCGCGTCCCGCAAATTCACGGGCAGCTTGTCGCGGCGAAGCCCGCCGTGCTACACCAAGGCCATGACGCACACATTGTCCTGTCCCGGTTGTCTCATTATCCGCTAACTTCTGCGGACCGGCTAAGTGTGGTTTTCTTAATTCTACCTATCTGATAGCCCGGTCTCGCGCTTTGTTCTCGCCTGCCCGAAAGCTTGATATTATGGTCGAAATCCGCCTGAAGAACTCCAAGTCTCGCCGCATCGAGGTGTTGCAACCGATCGAGCCGGGAAAGGTCTCGATGTATGTCTGCGGGCCCACGGTTTACGACCGCGCCCATATCGGCAACGCGCGCTCTGCCGTTGTGTTTGACCAGCTGTTTCGCCTGCTGCGCCATGTCTATGGCGAGGGGAACGTCACTTTCGTGCGCAACTTCACCGACGTGGACGACAAGATTAACGCCCGCGCCGCCGAAGAAGGGCGCAAGATCGCGGACCTCACCGCCGAGACCGCGCAATGGTACCTCGATGACACCCGCGCCCTTGGCGTGCTCGACCCCACCCATATGCCCCGTGCCACCGAGTATATCGAGCAGATGGTTGCCTTTATCGAGGATCTTATCGAAAAGGATTTCGCCTATGCCCGCGACGGCCACGCCCTGTTCCGGGTGCGCAGCTTTGACGACTACGGCAAGCTGTCGGGGCGCTCTGTCGATGACATGATCGCAGGCGCAAGGGTCGAGGTCGCGCCCTATAAAGAGGACCCGATGGACTTCGTCCTCTGGAAGCCGTCGGCAGATGACATCCCCGGCTGGGACAGCCCGTGGGGCAGGGGTCGCCCCGGCTGGCACATCGAATGCTCGGCCATGGCCCATTCGATCCTGGGAGAGACCTTCGACATCCACGGCGGCGGCGCGGACCTGCTGTTCCCGCACCACGAAAACGAGGTCGCACAATCCTGCGCGGCAGGCCACGGCTTTGCAAATATCTGGATGCACAACGAGATGTTGCAGGTCGAGGGCAAGAAGATGTCCAAGTCCTTGGGCAACTTCTTCACTGTGCGCGATTTGCTGGACAGCGGCGTGCCGGGCGAGGTGATCCGCTTCGTGATGCTGTCCACGCATTACGGCAAGCCGATGGACTGGACCGAGAAGAAGCGGGTTGAGGCGGAGAAGACGTTGCGGAAGTGGTACGCGGCGGCAGAGCCGGGCGACGCGGTGCCCGAGGCGGTTGTCGCGGCACTGGCCGACGACCTCAACACCCATCAGGCCTTGGCCGAGATGCACAAGCTTGACGGGGCCGAGCTTGGAGCGGCGTTGTCGGTGATGGGGCTTTGGGAAGGGCAGGTGCCGGAGTGGGCTGTGAGCGACGGGGCCGATTTGTCTGCGTTCGCGGCGCGTCTTGGGACGGCTCGCGAAGAGGCGATGCAAACGAAGGATTTTTCGACTGTGGATGCCCTCAAGTCCGCGCTCACCGATGCAGGCGTCGAGGTGCGTATGTCCAAGGCGGGAGTGGACCTTGTCCCGGGCCCCAACTTCGACCCAGCCAAACTGGAGAACCTCTGATGCATAACCCAACGCAGGTTCGCGCCCGGCCCGAGGGTGGGGGCGATTTCGCCCCCGCCCTGGGGGGCGGGTCGGGGGCGAACCGGATCGCGGGCGATCCGGTGGCTAAATCAAACAAAAACAATATCTTAAAGGTCTGCTCAAGCTTGAGCACCCCCACCGGAGGCCCCCAATGAGCAAAGACCGCCTCTACCTCTACGACACCACTCTCCGCGACGGCCAGCAGACCCAGGGCGTGCAATTCTCCACCCCCGAAAAGGTCCGCATAGCCGAGGCACTCGATGCCCTCGGCCTCGATTATATCGAGGGCGGCTGGCCCGGCGCGAACCCCACCGACAGCGCCTTTTTTGATGCCGCCCCCGCCACGCGGGCGAAGATGACCGCCTTCGGGATGACCAAGCGGGCAGGCCGCTCGGCCGAGAATGACGACGTGCTGGCTGCCGTCCTCAACGCAGGCACGAAAACCGTCTGCCTCGTCGGCAAGTCCCACGATTTCCACGTGACCGAGGCCCTCGGAATATCGCTCCCCGAGAACGTCGAAAACATCCGCGCCTCCATCGCTCATATCAACGCCCAAGGCCGCGAGGCCCTGTTTGATGCCGAGCACTTCTTCGATGGCTACAAGGCCAACCCCGACTACGCGCTGGAATGCATCCACGCGGCCCATCAGGCCGGTGCCCGTTGGGTCGTTCTCTGCGATACCAACGGCGGCACGCTGCCCGCCGAGATCTTCGCCATCGCCAAAGAAGTGATCGCCTCAGGCATCCCCGGCGACCATTTGGGCATCCACACCCACAACGACACGGAAACCGCCGTGGCAGGCAGCCTTGCGGCGGTGGAGGCGGGCGTGCGCCAGATCCAAGGCACGCTGAACGGTTTGGGAGAGCGTTGTGGCAACGCCAACCTCACCACCCTGATCGCGACGCTGCTGCTGAAAGAGCCCTATCGTTCCGCCTTCGATACCGGAATTGCAGAGGAAAAGCTGGCTGGTCTGACGCGTCTGTCACGGATGTTGGACGATATCCTGAACCGCGTGCCCCAGCGCCAGGCGCCCTATGTGGGGGCCTCGGCCTTTGCCCACAAGGCAGGGCTCCATGCCTCGGCCATCGTCAAAAATCCGACGACCTATGAGCATATCGAGCCGGAAACCGTGGGCAACGCGCGCATCATTCCGATGTCCAATCAGGCGGGCCAATCCAACCTGCGCAAACGGCTGGCGGACGCGGGTTTGCAGGTGGAAAAGGGCGATCCGGCGCTGGCGCGTATCCTCGATACGATCAAGGAGCGCGAAGATCAGGGCTATAGCTTCGATACCGCGCAGGCCTCATTCGAGCTGCTGGCACGGCGGGAACTTGGCCTTCTGCCCGAATTCTTTGAGGTGAAGCGCTACCGGGTCACCGTGGAGCGGCGCAAAAACAAGTATAACCGGATGATCAGCCTGTCCGAGGCAATGGTTGTCGTGAAGGTGGGCGGGGTGAAGACCCTGTCCGTCAGTGAGTCGATGGACGAAACCGGCAGCGACCGCGGCCCGGTAAACGCGCTCTCCAAGGCGCTGGCCAAAGACCTGGGCCCGTATCAGAACCTGATCGAAGACATCCGGCTGGTCGATTTCAAGGTGCGCATCACCCAGGGCGGGACCGAGGCTGTGACTCGCGTCATCATCGACAGCGAAGACAGCACCGGGCGGCGCTGGTCCACGGTGGGCGTTTCCCCCAACATCGTCGACGCCAGTTTCGAGGCGCTGTTGGACGCGGTGAATTGGAAGCTGATCCATGAAGGGGCGAAACCATGACGCAACTACCGATCTCTGCCGATGATGTGGCCGCCCTGACACCGGTGCGGCTGAGCAATCTGGAGCTATACGGCGATGGGTTTCGCACGGTGGAGGTCGTCAGCAACGACGACCGGGTCGCGGTGCTGACCGGCGACCCGGAAGGCGGAGACCTGACCACCCTGATCGAGCCGGGCCGTTTTGCGCAAACCTGGGCGCGGCTCGCGCCGCATCTGGTGGGGCTGTCGGCTGTGACCGGAGAGCCCGGCACCGGAGAAGATAGCCTGCGCCACGAGATTGCCGCGCATCTCCCCGATGGCACCGCCCTGCGTTGGGTGGGGCACGGGGAAGATAACGATGTTTTCCACGCCACGGCCGCCTTCGGCATGGACGACGAGCGCAGCTATTCCGACCTTGCGCTAGAGCAGGTCGAGAGTGACCATCCCATGTTCACAGCCCCCCTTGGGGACTGGCCTTGAACGGGCCGAGACGGGAAGAAGGATAACACCTGCGATGTGCGCATGGGATAAAGAGAGTTTCTACAAGATCCACGCCGACCTGCCCCGAGAGGGGCCGGGAGAAACCGCCGATGTTGCGTGGGCGGCAGAGGTGGCGGGGCTTCGGGCCGGAGCCCTGATTTGCGACGCGGGCTCTGGCCCCGGCGGCGATCTGGGCGCTTTGTTGCGGGCGGCGAAAGACGCCCACGTCACGGCAATCGACGCCCACGCGCCGTTTATTGAAGCGGCGCGAGAGCGCTGGGGCGCGGATAAGCGGGTTGAGTTGGTGGCGGGCGACTACACCGAAATCACCGGGCCGTTTGATTTCATCTGGTCGGCGGGGGCGGTCTATTTCCACGGGA
This sequence comes from Gymnodinialimonas sp. 57CJ19, assembly GCF_038396845.1. Lineage (NCBI taxonomy): Bacteria > Pseudomonadati > Pseudomonadota > Alphaproteobacteria > Rhodobacterales > Paracoccaceae > Gymnodinialimonas > Gymnodinialimonas sp. 57CJ19. Next base: position 3,078,531 of record NZ_CP151587.1, on the reverse strand, counting down.
TCGCTGATTTGCTTCCCCAATGGGCGCCGGCCCTGGCACCGGGCGGGGCGATTGCGTTTTCGGAGCCCTGTTTGTTCACCGATGGCCCGCCCTCGGATGTGGTGAAAGCTCTGTGGGATGATTACCCGCGCCTGACCGATGCCAAGGGCATCGCGGCGCAGGTGACACTGGCGGGGTTTGAGACGATTGCCACAAGGAAGCTCTCGGATGTGGCGTGGGAAAGTTATTACCGCCCGATGGAGGCGCGGATTGCGGTGCTGCGGCGCACGGCAGACGCCCGCATGAACGGCGCGTTGGATGAGGCCGAGGCCGAGATCGCCGCGTGGCGGGCGAACCGTGCCGAGACTGGATATCTGCTGTCCGTTGCGAGGCCCTTGTGAGCATCCAAGCCTGTGCCGATCTGGTCGCCCGCGGCGATCCGGGCCGTTTCCGCGCCGCCATGGCCGCGCCTTTGGCCGCGCGCGAGGTGTTGTTGCCGCTATATGCGTTCAACATCGAAGTCAGCCGCGCCCCTTGGGTGACGGAGGAGCCGATGATTGCCGAGATGCGCCTGCAATGGTGGCGCGACGCATTGGAGGAAATCGCCGAAGGCCGGGCGCGGCGGCACGAGGTTGTGGACGCCCTTGGCTTTCTGGACGCAGAAGGGGCAACGGCGCTGGACCGGCTGATCGCGGCGCGGCGGTGGGATATTTACAAGGATCCGTTCGAGGATGAGGCGGCCTTTGCGCAGTATATCCAGCGGACCTCGGGCCATTTGATCGACACGGCCCTGCGGGCCTTGGGGGGGACGCCTTCGGCGGCAACGGAGGCCATCGGCTACGCCGCTGGTTTGGCACGATATCTGGTGGCGGTGCCCGCGCTTGAAGCGCGCGGGCGGGTGCCGCTCCTCGATGGCCGCGCGGCGGCCATCTCCTCGCTGGCGGAAGAGGCGCTGCGCGCGTGGCCGGGGCGCCATGGGGTGGCGATGCCGGCCCGCGCGGCCCTGTTTGAGGTGGCGGGGGCCAAGGCGATTCTGAAGCGTGCGGTGGCAGACCCGATGGCCGTGGCCGAGGGGCGGTTGGAGCCGCCCGCAGGCCGAGAGAAGCTGAGCCTGATGGCGGCGGCTTTCCTCGGGCGGATCTGAGCCGGAGGGGATTTAGGCGGGACGCGCCTGCGGGCGCATCGCCAGCCAGATCAGGGCGGCCCCGGCGAGGACCAGGAAGGGGACCATGGCGAGGTTTACAGAAGTCCAGCCGCGCACGACATCATCGCCACCGGAATACATCAGCACGCCGGAGCTGAGCGAGGCGATGAAGACTGCGCCAAAGACGATGAAATCGTTCATGCCCTGCACCGCGCCGCGTTCCTCAGGGGCATGGGCAGACGTCAGCATGGCGGTGGCGCCGATAAAGCCGAAGTTCCAGCCGAGGCCCAGAAGGATGAGGGCAGCGAAGAACTGGAACAGCTCCACCCCCGTCATGGCGACTGCCCCTGCGGCGGCCAGAAGCGCCAGCCCGGTCGCGACGATCTTGGTGGCCCCGAAGCGCGCAATCAGGTGTCCGGTGAAAAACGACGGTGCAAACATGGCGATGACATGGGCAGAGACAACATCGGCGGCGTTGCCTGTTGTGAAGCCACAGCCGACCACCGCCAGCGGCGTTGAGGTCATCATCAGGTTCATCAGCGAATAAGACACCGCGCCGCAGATCATGGCGACGATGATCTTGGGGTCCCGCAACAGCTCGGCCCGGGTGCGGCCCTTGGGGGCGTCGGCACGGGCGGGTTCAGGGCGCGGCAATTGCAGGAAGGCAAACAGAACCGCACCGAGGGCGTTGATTGCAAAGATAAAGGCGTAGGTGCCGACGAAGGGAATAACTGTGGCCTCGCTTGAGGCTTTGACCAATTGCGGGCCGATCAAGGCCGAGATCAGGCCCCCAGCCATAACATAGGAAATCGCCTTGGGCCGGAACGCCGGGGAGGCGGTGTCGGTGGCGGCAAAGCGGTAAAAGCCTTGGGCGGACATGTAGATGCCGCTGAAGTAGGAGCCGACAAGAAAGACGGGGAAGCTGTCGATCCAGAGGCCAACGCCCGCCACAGCCGCCCCAAGAGCACCGCCCAGAGCCCCCACGTAGAAGCCGGTTTTGCGGCCAAACTTCTGCATCAGCGGAGAGATCCAGGGCGCCGTGGTCATGGAGCCGAAGACGATCAGGGAGATCGGCAGCGTCGCAAGGGCAGGGGACGGCGCGATCATCAGGCCCGCGAGCCCGCCGATCACAAAGAGCATTGGCATTTGCGCCCCGAGGAAGGCTTGGGCCATCACTAAAACGATTACATTGCGCTTGGCGCTGGTGTCATCATGGGCGGTGTGGGGGAGCGTGCTATCGGTCATGGGGCAAGCGGTATAGGGTTTGCGCCGGAGCGTCCAGATGAGCCGGCGTCACGATTTGTGGCGGGTGGTATTTTCGATATTTATGAAAAGATGAAGGAGGGGGCATGGGGCAGATCTTGGCGCGTATCGAGACGGCGGCGGATGTGGCCGAGGGATTTGCGCAGTTGTGCCGGATAGAACCTAGGTTTCAGGCGGTTTCGGGCCCGCTGCCGTTGCGGCGCAGGGAAGATGGGTTTGGCGCGTTGCTGAACGCCATTGTCGGGCAGCAGGTTTCGACCGCGTCGGCGGCGGCGATATGGGGCCGGGTTCTGGCGGCAGGTTACGGCGCGGAGGGGGCGGTGGCGGCGGCCTCGGAGGCACAGTTGCAGGCGTGCGGGCTGTCACGACCGAAGGTGCGCTATGCCAAGGCTTTGGCCGATGCGGGCCTTGATTATGGGGCGATGCGCGGGGCCCCGGTGGAGGATGTCCTGGCTACTTTGATTGCGGTGCCGGGGATCGGGCGGTGGACCGCGGAGATTTATGCCAAGTTTGCCCTGGGCCATGCGGATGTTTTCGCGGCGGGGGATTTGGCGCTGCAAGAGGGGGCAAAGCTGTTGTTTGGGCTGGAGAGGCGCCCCTCGGAAAAGGACATGCGGGCGATGGCTGAGGCTTGGACACCGGTGCGGGCCATTGCCGCCCGGGCGCTCTGGGCCTACTACCGGGAGATGACAAAGCGAGAGGGCGCGATATGAGTGATGTGTTGGATTATGGGACGAAGGCGTCGCAATCTGGGGATGTAACCTCGCTTGTGGTGTTTTTGCACGGCTATGGTGCCGATGGGCGCGATTTGCTGGGGTTGGCTGATCCTTTGGCGGACCATATGCCCAACACTGTTTTCGTGGCCCCCGATGCGCCGGAGCGCTCGGCAATGAATCCGGCGGGGTTTCAGTGGTTTCCGATCCCCTGGATTGACGGATCCAGCGAGGCGGCGGCGGCGGAAGGCATGGCGCGTGCGGTTGTGGATTTGAACGCTTTTCTGGATCACGTCATGGAGGAACATGGGGTGAGTGCGGCGGAAACGGCGATTGTGGGCTTTAGCCAAGGGACGATGATGGCCCTGCATGTGGCGCCGCGCCGGGAAGAGGAATTTGCCGCGGTCGTGGGCTTCTCGGGGCGGTTGTTGGAGCCGGAGACGCTGGCGGAAGAGGTTGTTGTGCGGCCCCCGGTCTTGTTGATCCACGGAGATGCCGACGACGTGGTGCCGCCTCAATCTTTGCCTGAGGCCGCGGAAGGCCTGGAAGCGGCGGGGTGGGAAGAGGTCTATGCCCACGTCATGAAGGGCACGGCCCACGGGATTGCGCCCGATGGATTGTCGGTCGCGTTGGCATTCATGAAAGACAAACTGCCGAGATAACGGGTGATTAATCGTCATCTGATTGTTGCATTGGCACCCTAGTCATAGGGTGCGACCACATCATGTTGTTTTTCTTGCCCCAGGGTCGCGCCTAGATATAGTGGGAGTGACGGCTTGGGCGGGTGCTCTCGCCCTGGAGCCATGGCGGCGAACCGGGTGGAGAAACTTTGCGATGCAGGTGCAGGCCAGCGAAGAGATTGATTTCAAGACATCATTTATCAGGTCGCCAGGGGCATTGAAGCAGAACCCCGCTTTGGTTTTGAATGCGGATTATCGCCCCTTGAGTTATTTGCCGCTATCGCTTTGGCCGTGGCAGGAGGCGGTGAAGGCGGTCTACCTTGATCGCGTGCAGATCGTGTCGGAATACGAGGAGGTTGTGCATTCGCCGTCGACCACGATCCGTATTCCGTCGGTGGTGGTATTGAAGGATTACGTGAAGCCGCAAAAGCGGGTGGCTTTTACCCGGTTCAACCTGTTTCTGCGCGATCAGTTCAGTTGTCAGTATTGCGGGGCGACGGGGGATTTGACCTTTGACCACGTGGTGCCAAGGGCCAGCGGGGGGGTGACGTCGTGGGAGAACGTGGTGGCGGCGTGTTCGCGGTGCAATTTGCGCAAGGGGTCGAAATCGTTGCGGCATTCGGGCTTGGTGTTGAGGCGCGCACCGAGGCAGCCGGAGGCGGCGGAGTTGCACAACCACGGGCGGCGCTTTCCTCCGAACTATCTGCATGAGAGTTGGATGGATTTTCTGTACTGGGATACGGAATTGGAACCTTAGGCCCCTGTGGCTGGCTGCGGGATTGAGTTGTATTTGCCAAGATGAAGCAGGGGCGCGGTGCGGGGTGACAGGGAGAGGTCCGCGCGTTAGCGTCGCCGGGACAATTTGAGCCGGGACAGTTTGAGCCGGGACAGTTTGAGAAGGAATCCCCATGGCCGATCCGTTTTTCCAGCCGCCCTCGGGCACTGATTTGCCCCGCTATGCCGGGGTGCCGTCTTTCATGCGGTTGCCCTATCTGGCGGCTGAAGATCCGAAGCGAGAACAGGTGGATATCGGGGTGTTTGGGTTGCCCTGGGATGGGGCGACGTCGAACAGGCCGGGCGCGCGCCATGGGCCAAGGGCGCTGAGGGATGCCTCGACCATGTTGAGGGAGATGAACCGGGCCACGGGGCAATTGCCGTTTCAGGCGCAGCGCATTGCTGATCTGGGCGATGTGGCGATGTCGCCCGTGGATCAGGATGAAGCTTTGGAGAATGCGCAGGCTTTCGTGGCGGGTGTATTGGGACAGGGGATTACGCCGTTCATGGTGGGGGGCGATCATCTGTGCACGCTGACCGTTTTGAGAGAGTTGCGCGCGGCGCGCGGCGAAGCGTTTGGGTTGGTGCTGCTGGATAGTCACACAGATCTCTATCCGCCGTATTTTGGTGGCAAGACCCTGACCCACGGCAACCCGTTCCGCCAAGCGATTGAGGAAGGGTGCATCGACCCCAAGCGTTGCGTGATGGCGGGGATGCGGGGCACGTCCTATAACACATCGGATTTCGATTACGGCCATGAAAAGGGCGTGCGGATCATGCCAATCGAGGAATGCATGGAACGCGGCTGGCCGCAGGTGATGCAGATTTGCCGCGATGTTGTAGGGGACGCGCCCACGTATGTCTCGTTCGATATTGATTTCATTGACCCCGCTTACGCGCCGGGCACGGGAACGCCGGAAGTGGGGGGGCCGACTTCGTTCGAGGCGATCTCTTGCGTGCGGGGACTGAGGGGGTTGGACGTGATCGGGGCTGACTTGGTTGAGGTGTCTCCGCCCTTCGACAACGGCGGGATTACGGCGTGGCTTGGGGCGTCGATCATGTTTGAGTTGATTTGCGCGATGCAGCCCTAGATGGGGCGATATGGGGCGCTTTTGTTTCGACCGATATCGGCCTGATCGTTGCCGATTTCGGCGCCGATTGACGCGATGTTGATGGCTGCGTCGGTTTTATTAGACATTCGGTTGCAGTGTCAGTTAGAAGGGCGCCGTTAGCGCTAACGCAAATCGAGGAGGACCTCCATGGTCTCGCGCGTCATTCCGGTTGAACCGTTTGATTTGGTCATTTTCGGCGGTACGGGCGATCTTGCCCGGCGCAAGATCCTGCCGGCATTGTTTCGGCGCTTCAGTGATGGGCAGATGCCGGAGGAGGCGCGGATCATCGGTGCTGCGCGGACCGAGCAAGACGCTGCCGCATGGGCTAAGTGGGTCGAGAAGGCGCTGAAGGAATTTCTGCCGAAGGCGGAACTGGATAAGGCGCTGATCGCTGCATTTCTGGAGCGGCTCGATTATCTGGCGATTGACGCCATGGGCGATGGTGGCTGGAAAGAACTGAAGGGCAAGATGCGCGACGGGGTCACGCAGGCTTTCTACTTTTCGGTCGGCCCGAGCTTGTTTGGTGCGCTGGCAGAGCGGCTTCATTCGTTTGAGATCGCCAGCAGCGACGCGCGGATCGTGGTGGAGAAACCTTTCGGGCGTGACCTTGCCTCGGCCAAGGCCCTGAACGCCACGCTGGCCGAGCATTTTGACGAGACGCAGATCTACCGGATCGACCATTACCTCGGCAAAGAGACCGTCCAGAACCTTATGGCGATCCGCTTCGGCAATGTGCTGTTCGAGCCCCTTTGGAACGCGCAATACGTGGATCACGTGCAAATCACCGTGGCCGAAGAGGTCGGCGTGGGCGGGCGCGGGGCCTATTACGACAAGTCCGGGGCGATGCGCGATATGGTGCAGAACCACCTGATGCAACTGCTTTGCCTGACGGCGATGGAGCCACCCAACAAGTTTGAGCCCAATGCTGTTCGAGACGAAAAACTCAAGGTGATCCGGGCCCTTGATCCTGTGGCTCCTGCGGACATCGTGCGCGGGCAGTACAAGGGGAAGCACTCGTATCTGGACGACGTGGAAGACCCGGCATCGCGCACGGAATCCTACATCGCCATGAAGCTGCACATTGCCAACTGGCGCTGGAACGGCACGCCGTTTTACCTGCGCACGGGCAAATGCATGAAGGCACGCGGGTCCGAAATTGTGGTACACTTCAAGGATACGCCCCACTCGATCTTCGAGGCAGACGCCGGAAGCCGGGCAAATGTCCTGTCGATCCGGTTGCAGCCCGACGAGGGCATCGACCTGCGGGTGACGATCAAGGAGCCGGGTCCGGGGGGCATGCGTCTGGTGGATGTGCCGCTGGACATGTCGTTTGCGGACGCGTTGGGCTCCGACGTGGGCCATGTGCCGGACGCCTATGAGCGGCTGATCATGGATGTCATCCGGGGCAACCAAACGCTGTTCATGCGAGGCGATGAGGTCGAGGCCGCCTGGGCGTGGACCGACCCGATCATTGAAGGCTGGATAGAGCGGGCGGAAAAGCCGGTGCAGTATGAAACCGGCAGCTCGGGCCCGGAAGAAGCACTCATGCTGTTGCACCGTGACGGCCGCCGCTGGAGGGATATCGCATGATGGATTTTGTCGAATACGCCGACCGTGAGATGATGATGCTGGACTTGGCCGATCGGTTAACCGCAGAGCTGGCCGAAGCGCTGCGTGGCAATGACCGGGCGACGCTGTGCGTGCCGGGAGGCACCACACCGGGGCCGATTTTCGATGTGTTGAGTGAACAGGCCTTGGACTGGGACCGCGTTTCAGTCGTGCTGAATGACGAACGTTGGGTGGGCGAGGATAGCCCTCGATCCAACACCACGCTTCTCAAGAAAAAGTTATTGGTATCAAAGGCATCTGGCGCGACGCTCATCCCATTGTTTAAGGATGACGCAAGTGCGGAAGACAGCATGGACGCGCTGTCAGAGGGGCTGGAGGGGCATTTGCCGATCTCGGTCCTGCTGCTTGGCATGGGCGCGGATATGCACACCGCCAGCCTGTTCCCCGGCGCGGATAATCTGGAGGCGGCCTTGGCCGCGGACGCGCCGTTGCTGATGCCGATGCGCGCAGAGGGCGCGGGCGAGCCGCGGATCACCCTGACGGCGCGGGTATTGAACGACGCGATCAACAAGCACGTGGTCATCACGGGCACAGAGAAACGCGAAGCATTGGAACGGGCGCTGAAACTGCCCCCGGAAGAGGCGCCGATTGCGGCGGTTCTGTCTGGGGCCACGGTGCATTGGGCGGAGTAGTGGAAATGGGCGAATTCTGGTCAGAACTGCGGGCGCATGGCGCATCAACGAAGGACCGCAACATTCTGAAATCGTTTGATAAGCCGGGGCGGGTAGAGCGTTTTTCTGTCCGCGCCGATGGGTTGTATTTCGATTTCTCCAAGACCCAGATTGACGACGGGGCGCTGTCGCTTCTGCTTGAATTGGCCCGTGTCAAAGGCGTCGAGGCGCGGCGGAGTGCGATGTTCTCGGGAGAGAAGATCAACGAAACCGAAGGACGCGCCGTGCTGCATACGGCGTTGCGGGCAAACAAGGGGCCAATCATGGTGGATGGCGAAGACGTCATGCCCGAGGTTCTGGACACCCGCGCCCGCTGTCTGGATTTTGCCGAGGCCGTACGCTCCGGCAGCTTTGCCGGGCAAGGCGGGCGGTTTACGGACGTGGTGAACATCGGCATTGGCGGCTCGGATCTTGGGCCGGCCATGGCGACCCTTGCCTTGGCCCCGTATCATGACGGTCCGCGTCTGCATTACGTGTCCAACGTGGATGGCGCGGACATGAACGACGCTCTGCAAGGTCTTGATCCAAAAACGACTTTGGTGATCGTGGCCTCCAAGACTTTCACCACGATCGAGACCATGACCAACGCGCAGACGGCGCGGGATTGGATGGCGAAAGACGTGTCTGATCCTTCGGCGCAATTCGTGGCCCTGTCCTCCAGTACCGAGAAAGCGGGTGCCTTTGGCATCCCGGCGGAGCGGGTCTTCGGGTTCGAGGATTGGGTCGGCGGGCGCTATTCCCTTTGGGGCCCGATTGGCCTTGGCCTGATGATCGCCGTGGGGCACGATGCCTTCACCAATTTCCTTAACGGCGCCGCCACCATGGACCGTCATTTCCAAGAGGCCGATCTGGCCGACAACTTGCCGGTTCTGCTGGCCTTGGTCGGCATGTGGCATAATCAAGTACAGGGTCACGCCACCCGCGCCGTTCTGCCCTACGACAACCGCCTAAGCCGTCTGCCCGCGTATCTTCAGCAGCTTGAGATGGAGAGCAACGGCAAGTCCGTCGCGATGGACGGCACCGCGTTGGAGTTGGACTCGGGCCCCGTCGTTTGGGGCGAGCCGGGCACCAACGGACAGCACGCTTTCTATCAACTGATCCACCAAGGCACGCGGATTGTGCCTTGCGAATTCCTTGTGGCCGCCAAGGGGCATGAGCCCGATCTGGCCCACCATCACCGTTTGCTGGTCGCCAATTGCTTTGCCCAATCCGAGGCGCTGATGCGGGGCCGATCCATGGACGAGGCCCGTGCGATGATGGCTGCCAAGGGCCTTGAGGGGGCTGAGTTGGAGCGCCAAGCCGCGCATCGTGTGTTTGCCGGCAACCGGCCTTCCACGACGCTTCTCTACGATCAGTTAACGCCGTTTACCCTTGGCCAGATCATCGCGCTCTACGAGCATCGTGTGTTTGTGGAGGGGGTCATCCTTGGCATCAATTCCTTCGACCAATGGGGCGTGGAATTGGGCAAGGAACTGGCCGTCGCGCTAGAGCCGGTCTTGACCGGCGAAAGCGATGGGGCGGGCAAGGATGGATCCACCCTTGCGTTAGTAAAGGCCGTGCAGGCCGTGGGCGGGGTCTAGAACCCGCCCACATTGCTAGGCCTGTGCTATCTACTCTCGCAGTTTCCCTCGCAAATTGTTAGGCATCGGCAATTGGAGGCTGCTCTGGCTGCTCTGGTGGCTCTTGTGGCGGGGCCGGTTGTTCGGGTTCGGGGTCACTGTCTTCACTGCGGATGCCGCAGACAAAACCGCCGTAGTTCCCAAAAACACTGTCCTCCGGGAACAGGCCAGAGGCCGCCGCCCACGCCAATGCGGCGCGTTCGTTAAAGATGATGTCGCGGGTTAATCCCCCTTGGCCAACCGCTACAGTGAGACGGCGTCCGCCATCGACAAAGTGCAACACCGGCTCGGAGCTGCCCCCGGCCGCGTTACATTGGCTGACGCCGACAAAGCCGGCAGTGGCGGGTAGGGTGAAGGCGGCACTGGCTAGTGCTGAAGCAGCAATCAGCTGCCCCAATCGCGTTTGAATTTTCGTCATGGTGTTTTCCTTCTGAAATACCGAAGCCGCGGGGGCGACCACGGGCGGGCGTAGACCAAAAAAGTTGCGCCGTTTGATCCAAGGTGCCGAACAAGCGCAGAAACCTGTGATCCGATGGCAAAAAATAAAATTAATATGGTGATTATACCTTATTTTTCGCGCCGATGCATACTGCGGAAAACCGGAAGCGTCCCCTAACCCTCGGCCACGGCGCTGTCGTGGGTGATAAACGCGTCGCGCCCGGCCTCGGGGATCGGGTGGCGTCCCGGCCCGTCGCGGTTCAGCAAGACGACGACGCAGCCGCCGTGGGCGGTCTGTTCGGCCGGGTGATCCGACGCCACCCGCCACGTTGCAAATTCCATCGTGAAAGACGTGTTGCGAAAGGCGCTGACCCGGCCCGTGACCACGTAATCCTCGCCCATCAACATCTCGGCGTCGTAGGTGCAGGTCACTTGCTTCAGAACCAGGCGCGGGCTGGATGGGCCATAATCGGTGACATGGCGGGCTTGCAGGAACGGCAGGCGAAAGCTCTCGAACCAGCGCAAGTAGGCGGTGTGGTTAACGTGGCCGACGGCGTCCAACTCTCCGAAACGGACCCGGTCGGCAAGGCCGAAAGTCCAAGGGGCGGGAATACCGATGGCGCGTAGGGCGTCGGCGGAAATTGGCGTGAGATAGGGGGGCATGGCAGTCTCCGGTTGGTTGCCTTGTCTTCCCCCGAACGCCTCGTTACCTCAAGGGGCAGAGCTGCATTGGAGGACCCCATGGCCCGCATCGTTTTTGACCTCGACGGCACGTTGATTGATAGCGCGGCGGATATCGCCGCTGCCGCCAATGCCACCTTGGCCGAGGTGAATGCCGCCCCTTTGAGCGTTGATGAGGCGCGTGGGTTCGTAGGGGCGGGCGCGGTGGTGTTCGTGCAGCGTATGGCCCGTGCCCGGAACTTGGCCGACCCGGCCGCGTTGCAGCCCCGCTTCATCCACCACTACGAGGCGGCGGTGACAAAAACAGTGATCTACCCCGGCGTGGAAACTGCCTTGGATGCCCTTGGCGCGGCGGGCCACAGGCTGGGTCTTTGCACCAACAAACCCGGCCGGCCTACGCAAGCAGTCTTGGCGCATCTGGGGTGGCAGGACCGGTTCGAGGTGGTGTTTGCGGGCGACACGCTGGCCAGGCGCAAGCCCAATCCGGCGCCGCTTCAGGCGGCTTTCGAAGGCTTGGGCGAGGGACCGAAGATCTATGTGGGCGACAGCGAGGTGGACGCCGAAACCGCCGAGCGCGCAGGCGTGCCGTTTTTGATATACACCCCCGGATATAGAAAGTCCCCGTTGGAGAACTTGCCCCACACCGCCGCCTTCGACGATTGGGCCGAGGTGCCGGGCATCGTGGACGGTCTGCTTTAGACACGAGGGAGGAATCACCCGATGGACGTCGTGCTTTGGGCCTTCGCGGGGTTCACCGCTTTGGTGTTGGGGATCATCGCTGTTGCCGCATGGGTCACCTTGCGCCGCGAAGGCGATCATCCCAACATGCGTACCAAACCCAGACGTCGACCGGGCAGGGGGCCAAGACAAGGCCCCGGACGCGGCGTTCCAAAGTCCCGATGAACCTCGGCGCACTTTATCGGTCTGGGGGAGTTTTTGGAGCGGGTAACGGGAATTGAACCCGTAACTAAAGCTTGGGAAGCTGCCGTGATACCTTTTCACCATACCCGCGCCGGGTATGGGCCTGAGATAAGCGAGCCCGCCGGGCGCGTCAATGGCAGACGCGCCGGAATACGCTATCCACGGCGGCGTCTGCGGCGGCCACCGCCTTCGCCTGGGGCAGAGCCGCTGGCCCCGAATGCCACGTTGGGCAGGGTCACGATCTGCGCCAGTTCGGGGAAAGGATCGGTGGCGTGGGGGATGGCGTTGGCGTTGACGAAATGCTCCTGGAACTTGGGCTCTACCGCTGTCTCGACCTTGTGGATGTCGCCGACGATCTGCTCGATCCGGGTGCGGGCGGCGCGGTTGCACAGCGCGATACGCGCGCCGTGGCCTGCGGCATTGCCCGCCGATTGCACCATGTCCAGCGGCGCATCGGGGATCATGCCCAGAACCATCGCGTGCTTGGGGCTGATATGGGCCCCAAAGGCCCCGGCCAGCACCACGCGGTCCACTTTATCCACGCCGCGCTGATCCATAAGCAGGCGCGCGCCGGCATAGAGCGCGGATTTCGCCAGTTGAATGGCGCGGATATCGCCCTGGGTGACGGTGACGCGGGGGCCGCCCGTCGCCGTGGCGTCATGGATCAGGTAGGCGTGGACGCGGCCGGCGGGCTCGCATCGTGCGGTCCCCGTGGCCTCGGCGCTGCCGATCAAGCCGGAGGCGTCCAACAAGCCCGCCATGCGCATTTCGGCAACCGCCTCGATAATGCCGGATCCGCAGATCCCGGTGATCTCCGTATCCGCAGCAAAGGCGGGGTCGTCGGACCAGATATCTGAGCCGATGACACGGAAACGGGGTTCTTTGGTTATGGGATCAATCTCGATCCGCTCGATCGCGCCCGGTGCTGCGCGTTGGCCCGAACTGATCTGCGCGCCCTCAAAGGCAGGTCCCGTAGGGGAGGAACAGGCCAGAACGCCGTTGGTGTCCCCCAAAAGGATTTCCGCGTTGGTGCCCACATCGACAATCAGCACGAGGTCTTGAGAGTTGTTGGGCTCCTCCGCCAGGGCAACAGCGGCGGCGTCGGCCCCCACATGGCCCGCGATGCACGGCAGCAAGTAAAGCTGCGCGGTGGGCGCGATGTCTGATAGACCAATGTCGCGGGCGTCCATGGTGAGGCTGCCCGAGGTGGCCAAGGCGAAGGGGGCCTGGCCGAGTTCGACCGGGTCGATGCCAAGCAGAAGGTGGTGCATGACGGGGTTGCAGACGATCACCGTCTCAAAAATCAGAGCGGGATCGACGCCCGCTTCTGCCGCGATTTCCAGCGCCAGCGTGTTCAAAGCGCCTTGGACCGCCGCGGTCATCTCGGCGTCGCCGCCCGGGTTCATCATTACGTAGCTGACGCGGCTCATGAGATCTTCGCCAAACCGGATTTGCGGGTTCATCAAGCCAGAGGACGCCAGCACCCGACCATCGGAGAGATCACAAAGATGCCCCGCGATGGTGGTTGAGCCGAGGTCCACCGCAAGCCCGTAAAGCCCGCCCTCGTGGTAGCCGGGCCAGACACCGAGAATTTCAGAAGCTTCGCTGCCCGCAGGCGTATGCACCGCCACCGAGACCTGCCATTGCCCCTTGCGCAGCGCCGGTTGCAAAGCCTTCAGAACGGGAAGTCGGGCCGTTATTGGCCCGATGTTCCACTGGGCGTGCAGCGCATCAGCGACCCGTTCCAGATCACCGGAAGGGGAGTGCATGTCAGGCTCCACCACGTCGATCATCACCAGCTTGGTGGCAGGGTCCATGACGATGGGCTTGGTGGAGGCCGCCTTGCGCACCACTTGCTTGTGGACCTGGCTTTCTGGCGGCACATCCACGACGATATCGCCTTCGACCTTGGCCTGGCAGCCCAAGCGGCGGCCTTTCTTCAAGCCGCGGATACGGTCGTAGCGGGCCTCAACCTCATTCCAGTCGCTCAGCGCGCCCTCATGGACGGTAACGCCATGCTTTGGGAAGTCGCCGTAAGCGGGGACGATTTGACACTTGGAGCAGATGCCCCGCCCGCCGCAGACGCTATCCAGGTCCACGCCCAACTGCCGCGCCGCCGTCAGGATCGGGGTGCCGACAGGAAAATGGCCGCGTTTGCCCGAAGGCGTGAAAATCACGAGAGGGGGGGTATCAGCCATCGAAACGCGCTCCAGAATTTTCGTACGAAAATTCACAGGGTGTGAAAATTCGTACGAATTTTCTTGTTAGAATAAAAAGCGGACCGGGTTTGTGGTGCAGAACACGACCAATTGGCCGTTGCATTCCGCCATATGCCAACCGCGCCGCCGCACTTCGTGTTCGAAGACGGCGCGGCCCACTTCCGCTTCCACCCATCGCAGCGACCGTCTGACCACACCGCCATACCTGACGGTTTTGGCGGAGAAAACCTGATCGACCCAAGGGGCGGAGGGAAGCGAGATGGCGGGGCGCATATTCATCCCTGCATCCTGTGGCGATTCTGGTTAACACATCCTTACCCCAGACCTCAGCCGCGTCCGCGACGCCCGCCAGCACGCCCCCTGCGGGGCGCGGCTTCGGGATCTTTGTTGAAGGTGATCCAAGCGCCGCCGCCGTCATCGTGATTTAGCAGGAAGTTGGCGGCGCGGATCGCCTCCATCTCTTTGCCGGGGCGCGGCTTGGTGGAGCCCATTCCAAAGAGCTTTACGAAGGCCTCATCGTCCATCCCCTCGGGCAGAACCACGCCTGCGGCCTCTACCAGTGCCTTCTTTTCGGCGATCTTCTTGGGGCCGATGGGCAGAGCAACGGGGTTCATGATGGCCGAGGTCATGCCAGCGGAAAACGCCATCGGAAGGAAGGCGTTGTTGATGCCGTGGCGATTGGGCAGTCCAAAAGAGATATTGGACGCGCCGCAGGTGGTGTTCACGCCCAATTCTTCGCGCAGGCGTCGCACAAGGGTGAACACCTGGTGCCCCGCCGTGGCCATCGCGCCGATGGGCATAACCAGGGGGTCCACGACGATGTCATGGGCGGGGATGCCGAAATCGGCGGCACGCTCAACGATCTTCTTGGCGACGGCAAAGCGGACGTCCGGATCTTCGGAAATGCCGGTGTCGTCGTTGGAAATCGCGACAACGGGAACGTTGTACTTGGCGACCAGCGGCAGAACCAGTTCCAGCCTCTCTTCCTCGCCGGTCACGGAATTCAGGAGCGGGCGCCCTTCGGCGGCGGCAAGACCGGCTTCCAGCGCGCCGGGAACGGAGCTGTCGATGCACAAGGGGCAATCGGTGACGGCTTGCACCACCTCGATCAACTGTTTCATCAGGGGCGGCTCAACAAAGTTGTTGTCGGCATAGCGCGGGTCCTCGGCCATCTTGCCCGAGAAGACGGCGCCCGAGTTGATATCCAGCACCGTGGCGCCAGCGGCGACCTGGGCGATGGCATCGGCCTCCACCCGGCTGAAATCGCCGTTCTCAAGTTCTTGGTTCAGGATCTTGCGGCCCGTCGGATTGATCCGCTCACCGATAACGCAGAACGGCTCGTCAAAGCCGATCACGGTGGTTTTGGTCTTCGACTCGATAACAGTGCGGGTCATTTATTTGCTTTCAGGTAGGGGAGTCACGGGCGCCGCAGAGGCACCGCCATTGGCGATGGCCCAATTGGCGTTGGTCTTGATGCCGCCAAGGGGGAAGAAGTGGATGGATTGGATCAGGCTATCGGGATTGCTGGCCTTGTAGGTTGCCAGTTCCGCCAGGATGTCAGTGGGCTCAAACGGCATCAGCAGCTTGGTGACATCCTTGGCGCGCTTTTGCAGCACTTGAAGGGAGTTGCCCACGCCGCAAGCAATGGCGAATTTGATCAGCGTTTGCAGTTTGCCGGGGCCAGCGATGCCCAGATGGATGGGGAGGGTGATCCCCTCGGCGGCCAAGCGCTCGGCCCAGGCGATGACGGGGCCCGCCTCGAATGCGAATTGCGTGGCCATGGCCATGGAGGCGTCGGAACGCTCGTTGAAGGCTTGCTTCCAGCGCAACGCTTCCATCACGCCCGCGTCGCCGCTTTTGTCGATGTCGCGGTTGCCCTCGGGGTGGCCCGCGACGTGCAGGTGGGTGAAGCCTGCTTTGTCGAACAGACCCGTTTCGAGCAATTGCATCGAGGCGTGAAAGTCGCCGCGTGGCTCACTGATGCCGCCTGCCAGGATCAGACCCTGGCGCACGTCGGCCTCGCCCTGATAGCGGGCGATCCAATCGGTCAGAGTGGCAGCATCGGGAATGGAGCGCGCGGCGAAGTGGGGCATCGGCTCATAGCCCTCGGCGCGAATGCGTTTTGCCGTGGCGACCATATCTTCGATCGGGGTGCCGTCGATATGGGCGATGTAGACGCGGGTGCCGGCGGGCAGGTAATGGCGGAAATCGTCCACCTTCTCTGCGGTGCGGGGCATCACCTCGATCGAGTACCCCTTCAGGAGTGCCTCCATAGCGGCACTGGAGGCCACGGGGCCGGGGGCAGATTTGCGGAAATTGAGAAGGGCCATGAGGGTCTCCCGGAGGGTGGGCAAGGGATTAAGCAGGCTTTGAAGGGTCATACCCTTCGGCGTTGATCAGAGCTTTCAACCGGTCATTGTCGTAGGCGGCATCGAGTTTGGCAGCCTCGGCGGCGGCGGCTTCCTTCAAGTCGCCGTCCGCCTCGCCCACCACAACCCGGTGGAACCCGGCCAGATAGGCGTCATCGTCCCTGGCCCCGACTTTCATCGCGGCGCGGTCGATGGCTTGCTCAAACCGTTCCGGCAACGGCATTTTCGCACCAGACCGGCCTTTGCCGATAATCACCTGCGCGGGGATATCGCGCCAGAAGACATGGGTGATGGCGGTCATGGTGAGCTCTCCGGTGTTGGGGCCCGAATCCGGCCCAGTTGCTGGCACCATAAGCGGCGGATTACGCCGTGCTGGGCCTGTTTTCGACATCACGGGCTGTCATAACGACCTGCTTGCCCCGAGGCGCACCATAGTCGCCCCGTCGCAAGGCAGGCCAGAGGGGCGGCGACCCATATTCTTCATCATCTTCATGAGGCAACGGGATAGGCAGCGATTCGAGAGCGACGAGGGGGCAACAGGCGATCTGGCCCATTGTTTGAAACGGGTGAAGCAGTTAGGTTGAAGGCAACCCAATTCGGAAAGGCCACAGCCCGATGTCGCAAAAGCGCCCCGGCGGAGATGGCCCGTTCCCCAGACCTGTCGCCCCCGTGATCCCGAAAGGAGAGCCGGGCGCGGCCCCGACTGTTGAACGGCGCACCCCGCCCCCCGCCCAAAGTCACAAAAGTGGCCCCGATCCTGATGATCTATATGCGGCTTTGGATTTGGGCACGAATTCGTGCCGGATGCTGATTGCTCAACCCAAGGGGAGCCAACTGCACGTGGTGGATTCGTTTTCCAAATCGGTGCAGTTGGGACAGGGGCTGGAAGCCTCGGGTCGGATGAGCCGAGCCTCCATGGCGCGCGCCGTGGGGGCGTTGAAGATTTGCCAAAAGAAGCTGTCCAAGCATCGGGTAGAGATTGAGAGGGCACGTCTGGTGGCCACGGAAGCCTGTCGCCGTGCCGTGAATGGGACGGAGTTCATCGGGCTGGTGAAGCGAGAGACGGGCCTTGAGTTGGAGATCATCAAGCCCGAGGAAGAGGCGCAGCTGGCGGTGGTGTCCTGCGCGCCGCTGGTGTCCACGCGAACTGAGCAATTGCTGGTGGTCGATATCGGCGGCGGCTCCACCGAGTTGGTGTGGATTGACCTGAGCCGGGTGCCCAAGCTGGAGCGGCCCAAGGCGATCATGCGTCTGCATCAGGGGTTTGACTACGACGACAGCATCTTTCCAAGGGCGAAGGTTGTGGATTGGATCTCGATCCCGCTGGGTGTGGCTACATTAAAGGATATGTATGACGATGTGGCCGACGACGGGGCGCGGTTTGCGTTGATGTCGTGGTACTTTGAAGAACAATTGGCTGAGTTTTCGCCCTATACGGACGCGGCGGAGCAGACCCTGGAGGGGTTCCAGATCATCGGAACCAGCGGGACGGTGACGACGGTTGCGGCCTCGCACCTGGGGTTGCGGCGGTATGATCGCAACAAGGTGGACGGGTTAAGAATGACCTCGACCCAGATTGATACGGTTATCAATGGCTATCTGGCGCTGGGCCCCGACGGACGGCGCAGGGACCCGAGGATTGGGCGCGATAGGCAGACGTTGATCATGTCTGGGGCCGCGATTTTGCAGGCGCTGTTACGGGCCTGGCCAACGGACCGGTTGTCGGTTGCGGACCGGGGGCTCAGAGAGGGCTTGTTGTATGCGCAGATGAGCCGGGACGGGGTTCTGGAAGATGGGCCTTACTGAGGTTTTGCGCTGACTGCGTCATCGCGCGTGCAAATTTTCTACGAAAATTTGGGCGGGACGGGTGGCGGGGCCTGTGAATAATTGTCATGGGACCGGTTGGATCTATACGGCGTGCATGAGTTGTATTTGCCAAGGTGAAAGAGCGCATTGGCGCGAGGGTTGTGGCGATGGTTAAGAACACGAGCGGGCGCGGGCAGCGCGATTTGAAGGTGAAGGTGAAGACCGCGAGGGGGCGCAAGTTGAGCTCGACCCGGTGGTTGGAGCGGCAGCTGAACGATCCATATGTGGCCGCCGCCAAGCGCGACGGCTACCGGGGGCGGGCGGCTTACAAGATTATTGATCTGGACGACAAGTACCGTTTCCTTGTGCCGGGCGCGAGGGTGGTGGATCTGGGCTGTGCGCCGGGCGGATGGTGTCAGGTCGCGGTCAAGCGCGTGAACGCTTTGGGCGAGAAGTCTGGCAAGGCTGTTGGCCGGATCATCGGGCTCGATTTGCAAGAGATGGAGCCGATTGCGGGGTGCGAGTTACATCAGCTCGACTTCATGGAAGACGATGCGGATCTGAAGGTGAAGGAATGGCTTGGTGGGCGGGCCGACGTGGTGATGAGTGATATGGCGGCGTCGGCGTCGGGGCATAAGCAGACGGATCACATGCGGATCATGGCGTTGTGCGAGGCAGCCGCGGAATTGGCATTCGACGTGCTGGAGCCCGGTGGCACCTTTGTGGCCAAGGTCTTGGCCGGAGGGGCCGAGGGCACTTTGCAGGCATTGTTGAAACAGCGGTTCAAGAAGGTGGCCAATGTGAAGCCGGGCGCGTCGCGCGCCGATAGTTCCGAGAAGTTCGTGGTGGCCACGGGCTATCGGGGTCGGGAGGGGGATGACGCGTAAAGCGCACCAGATTTAGGTCTTGCCCCTGAGCCCACCCCATGGGATAGCGACGTGCCAACCGACATCCCCTCCAAGGAGCACCCAGATGGAGATTCGCGAGGCCCTCACATTCGATGATGTTCTGCTGGTTCCCGGCAAATCCTCGGTCCTGCCGTCGGACGCCGATACGCGTACGCGCGTGACAAAGAGCATCTCTCTCAACATTCCGTTGTTGAGTTCCGCCATGGATACGGTGACCGAAGCCCGCATGGCGATTGCCATGGCGCAGGCCGGTGGTATGGGCGTTATCCACCGCAATCTGGATATTGAGCAGCAAGCCCGCGAAGTGCGCCGCGTGAAGCGGTTTGAAAGCGGCATCGTTTATTCCCCCGTCACGCTGACGCCGGACCAGACATTGGCCGACGCGAAGGCGTTGATGGAGCGCTATGGCTTCTCGGGCTTTCCGGTGGTGGACGAGAACCGCCGGGTTCTGGGGATTGTGACCAACAGAGATATGCGATTTGCCCAGGATGACGCGACGCCGGTCGCGGCGATGATGACGTCGGATAATCTGGCTGTATTGCGTGAACCGGCTGACCGGGACGAGGCGATTAGCCTGATGCGCGCACGTCGGATCGAGAAATTGCTGATTACCGACGGGGCGGGCGCGTTGACCGGCCTTCTGACGTTGAAGGATACGGAGCAGGCGGTGCTGAACCCGCAGGCGTGCAAGGACCCGTTGGGCCGTTTGCGGGTGGCAGCGGCCACCACCGTGGGCGACGCGGGCTTCGAGAGATCGCAAGCATTGATCGACGCGGGCTGCGACCTGATCGTGATCGACACGGCCCACGGCCACTCGGAGGGGGTGGCCAAGGCGGTAGAGCGGGTGAAATCCCTGTCCAATGAGGTGCAGGTGGTGGCGGGCAATGTTGCCACCGGGGAAGCCACGCGCGCGTTGATTGGCGCCGGTGCCGATGCGGTCAAGGTGGGGATCGGGCCGGGCTCTATCTGTACCACGCGGATTGTGGCGGGTGTGGGCGTGCCGCAACTGACTGCGATCTCGGATTGTGCCGAGGCGGCGGGCGATACGCCGGTGATCGCCGATGGCGGCATCAAGTTCTCGGGCGATTTTGCCAAGGCGATCGCGGCTGGCGCCCATTGCGCCATGGTTGGCAGCATGATCGCGGGCACGGACGAGTCCCCCGGAGAGGTGATTCTGTATCAGGGCCGCTCGTTCAAGTCTTACCGCGGCATGGGCAGCCTTGGTGCCATGGCCCGCGGCTCTGCCGATCGGTATTTCCAGAAGGATGCAGCCAGCGACAAGCTGGTGCCGGAAGGGATCGAGGGGCAGGTGCCTTACAAGGGGTCCGCGGGCGCGGTCGTGCATCAGTTGATCGGTGGCCTGAGGGCCGCAATGGGGTACACGGGCAGTGCGACGGTGGACGAAATGCGGTCGAACTGTCAGTTCGTGCGGATCACCGGTTCTGGCCTGAAAGAAAGCCATGTGCACGACGTTCAGATCACCCGCGAAAGCCCAAATTATCGCGCGGGATAAGGGCGTTACGCGTTGTAGTTGAAGTGGTGGATTAAGATGCAACCTGCGGCCCGTTATTCGGCAGCGATAGAGGTTTTGGAGGCTTGGCTAAGCGGCACCCCCGTGGAGCAGGCCCTGACCCGTTGGGCACGAGGGGCGCGGTATGCGGGCTCCAAGGACCGGGCATCGGTGCGCGATCACGTCTATGACGTGTTACGGCAAAAGGGCGTGTGCGAGGCGCTGGGGGATGCCACCGGGCGCGGGTTGATCCTTGGGTTGGTGAGGGCGCAAGGCGCGGATATCGACGCGATATTCTCGGGGATTGGGCATGCGCCCGAGCCGTTGTCCGAGGCGGAAAGGCACGCGGACCAATCCGCCGCTGATCCAGCCTTGAACGTGCCCGACTGGACCTTGCCCCTGTTGCAAGCCCGCGCCGGGGACGCGCTGCCAGACCTGCTGCAAACCTTCACGCAACGGGCGCCGTTGTGGCTGCGCGTGAACTTGCGGCGCGGCACCCGAGAGGCGGCGCAGGAGGCCCTTGGCGGCGAAGGCCTGACCTGTCGCCCGCACCCCGATGTCCCGACCGCCCTGGAAGTGACAGAAGGGGCGCGGCGGTTGCGCCAAACCATGGCCTATATGAATGGTCTGGTAGAGCCACAGGACCTGTCGGTTCAAGCGGCCGTTGGGCGGGTTGACTGGCCGGAAAGCGGTGCAGTTCTGGACTATTGCGCGGGCGGCGGGGGCAAGGCCCTCGCGATTGCAGACCGTTGTGATGCCACGATTTTCGCCCATGACGCGTTACCTCAACGCATGGCAGACCTCGCGCCACGGGCCGAGCGCGCCGGGGTGCGGATCATGTCGATTGAAACCGGCGATATCTCTACCCGTGGGCCGTTTGATCTGGTGGTTACCGATGTGCCCTGTTCGGGGTCCGGCACATGGCGGCGTGACCCGGAGGCGAAGTGGCGATTGACGCCGGAAGCCCTTGAAAGTTTGATCGAAACGCAGGCTCAGATATTGGATGAGGCGGCAAAGGTTGTGGCCGAGGGCGGGCGTTTGATCTATATGACGTGCTCGTTGTTTGACGCCGAAAATGAGGCGCAAGTCGCGGCCTTCTTGGCGCGGAACAAGGGCTGGCGCGCCGGTCCAGCCCATGGGGATACGCCCCTGACGGCCTCTGACGGGTTCTTTACGGCAGAACTCGTGCGCGACATTCCCTAGCCAGGCGGCACATTTTCAGACAGGCTCGTTTATAGGTAATCTTAAGGTTAATTTAACCCTTTTGGTCGAAACCCTTGGGATGATTGAGAGGGCCGTTTCGGGACGGGCCTCTGACCTTTGGAAAGCGATTGAGACTGTGACAGACGAGACGGCGGATCGGGTTATCAAGGACGCACGCGGGATCAAACCCTTTGTTCAGCCTGTCGTTTTGCTGGTCTTGGGCATTGTTGCGGGGGGCGCGACGCTTCTGGCGCCCGTGGCTGAACTGCGTTTCGGCTTGATGGCCGCGACCGGTGGCTTTTTGGCGGCGGCGGGGTTGGTGACGCTACGCGATATCTGGCGCACGTGGCGGGTTCAGAACACGTTTCAAGCGGCATTTACCCTTATTCACCATGATCCTTCCCCGTGCTTTTGCACCGACGAAGACGGCGCAATTGTCTTGCAGAATGCGTCGGCAGAGCGTCGATTTGGTGACCGACTGGGTCAGCCCATGGCGCGCGCAATTGCGGGCGTGTTACCCAATGCGGCGGCGGTGGTGTTCCGGCAGGAAACCGCCATGGGTCGCCGCCCTTCCGCCCATGAAATAGTGGTGACACCGCGCGGGACAGTGCGCTTGGCGGCGCACCGGTTAAACGGCGGTGTGATTTGGCGCATGGACGATCTGGCAGATGCCAATTCCCGCCATGGGGAATGGATCGGCCTGCCAATGATGGTTGTCAGCCACAATGACACCGTGCTGTCGATGAACTCCGCGATGCGCGAAGTATTGGGCCGCCGAGCCACGACCCTTGAAGATGTATTTCCAGATCAACCGCTTGTGGCGGGGAGGCGCTCCAGTCTTTCGAGCGTGAACGGCAGTATCGAGGTCATTCCCATCGTTGTTCCCTCGAAGGACGGCCGTAGGGAGGTTTACGCCATCCCCGGTCTGTCCGAGCCGCCCGCCGCCTCGGTCGCCGCGCGGGCCTTTGAATCATTGCCCGTAGCGCTTTTGCACATCAGCGCGGACGGAGAGGTGTTAGCCTCCAACTTCCGCGCCCAGGCTCTGTTGGGGATCGACGCGTCGGTCACGGGGCCGATGTCGCAATTCGTGGTTAACTTGGGCCGCCCCGTAGGTGACTGGATCGCAGATTCCCTGGCCGAACGGGTCCCGAACCGATCCGAAGTAGCGCGGGCGAAGCAGCGCAAGGACGAGACGTTTTTACAGATTTCATTAAGCCGGATTGTTGACGGCACGGGGCCGTCGCTGCTGGCAGTGCTACACGACGCGACGGAACTCAAGAACCTGGAACAACAGTTCGTTCAAAGCCAGAAAATGCAGGCGATTGGCGAACTTGCGGGCGGTGTGGCCCATGATTTCAACAACCTGCTGACCGCGATCACCGGCCATTGTGATCTGTTGCTGCTTCGCCACGATCAGGGCGATCCCGATTACGCGGATCTGGTGCAGATTAACCAAAACGCCAACCGCGCCGCGAGCCTTGTGGGACAGCTTTTGGCGTTCTCGCGCAAGCAGACGCTGGAGCCAGAGGTTATGGATCTCAGCGATACCATCAGTGAATTGACGCACCTTCTCAATCGCCTAGTGGGAGAGAAGATCTCCCTGTCGTTGTCCAACGATCCGGACCTGCAGCCCATACGGGCGGACCGGCGGCAGTTGGATCAGGTGATCATGAACCTCGTGGTGAACGCTCGTGATGCGATGCCCGATGGCGGCGAGGTTCGTGTTGAAACGCGCATGGTGCATCTGACCTCGCCCATGGCCCGTGACCAAGTTATCGTGCCCAATGGTGCTTACGTGACGATCCGCGTGCGCGACCACGGACACGGCATCCCCGCCGACAAGTTGAACCGAATCTTCGAACCTTTCTTCACTACGAAGCGAACCGGAGAGGGGACGGGGCTCGGCCTTTCAATGGCTTACGGCATCATCAAGCAAACTGGCGGCTATATCTTCGTGGATAGCGTCGTGGGCTCGGGCACCACATTCACAATCTATATCCCCGCCCACGTGAACGCCAATTTGCAAGAGCCGACCAAGGTGATTGAGGCCAAGGCCACCGAGATCAACGATCCAGTCAACGGCGGCCGCCCCGGTGTGGTTTTGTTGGTGGAGGATGAGGCGCCGGTTCGTGCCTTCGCGTCACGGGCGTTGCGGCTCCGGGGGTACACGGTTCTTGAAGCCGCCTGCGCCGAGGAGGCTTTGGAAACCCTCTCCGATGATACGCTGGAGATCGACCTGTTCGTGACAGACGTCATCATGCCGGGCATGGACGGCCCCACGTGGGTGCGCGAAGCCCTGAAAGAACGCCCCGAAACCAAGGTGGTGTTCGTATCGGGCTACGCCGAAGATGCGATGGAGGGAGGATCAATTGGCGTTCCGGGCTCTGTCTTCTTGCCGAAACCGTTTTCGTTAACCGATCTGACAGACACCGTCCGGCAACAGTTGCATTAAGTCCGTGCGCCGCCCAGATGCTCCCACAAGGCGAATTCCTCGGGGGCCTCTTTGCGCAACCTGGCGTCCATGGCCGCGGATAGCCCGACGTCGCGGGCTGGGGACACATTGCTGCGGCCGACCTTCAGTTTTTTATTAATCCGACCTTCAAGAAAAGTAACGGCGCGATCCAACTGATCATGGCGAAACAGATGATCCACGCCAAGCGATCCATCCTCCTCAGCCACAAAGCGCGACTGACGCCCGACCTTGGCAAAATCCGGCGGAGATTCTTGCAGCCAAGCGTCCACGAATTCATCGAAGCTGACGTCGGCAGTCGAGTTGGCACTGCCGCGAATATCGTCGCGCGCCCGGTAACGATACCAACTGGAAAGCCAGCCGACGGGCTCTCGGACCACCGCCATCAGCTCAAGCTTTCGCTGACCGCGCTGCTCGAAAAACTTCTGCACCTGGTTCCGGTAGCGCCGGACTGTGCAGTGCTTTTGCTGCGGCGGGTTGAGAATTGCCGAATCCGCATAGGGCAACAGCGCCTGTTCCAGCGCCGTCGTTCCCGTCTTGGGGACCGCCAAAAGCACCAGCCGCGCCTTCCAGAACACTAACATGGGCTGCCTTTCTCAATTTTCCGTCCAATCGTAACCGATTGTTAACGCCTCACCGTGAAAGATCACAGCATAGAACTTTTAACTTGATTTGTTCTCGTTTTGTTTAGTACCCAAGATGAGAACAAGAAGAGAACAAAATAAAGCCGGCGCCCGGGGCGCTGCCCCAACCGGCCCCATTGCCGCCAGACCCTGCGGCGTGACATAAGGACGTGAATTCCATGGCAACGGCGAACCTTCTCGACATGACCGATCGTAAATCCGCAGATAAGCAAAAAGCCCTCGATAGCGCGTTGGCGCAGATTGAACGCCAATTTGGCAAGGGCTCCATCATGAAACTGGGCGGCGAGAATGCCATTCAGGAGATTGAGTCAACCTCAACCGGCTCTCTTGGGTTGGATATTGCGCTGGGGATTGGCGGCCTGCCCAAGGGGCGGATCGTGGAAATCTATGGGCCTGAAAGCTCGGGCAAGACGACGCTGACGCTGCACGCGGTCGCGGAAGAACAGAAAAAGGGCGGTGTCTGTGCCTTTGTGGACGCGGAACACGCCCTGGACCCGCAGTACGCGCGGAAGTTGGGCGTGGATCTGGATGAGCTGCTGATCTCGCAGCCAGACACCGGCGAGCAGGCGTTGGAGATTGTCGATACGCTGGTGCGTTCTGGCGCGGTGAACATGGTTATCGTCGACTCGGTGGCGGCGCTGACGCCGAAGTCCGAGCTTGAGGGCGACATGGGCGACAGCTCGGTCGGTGTCCACGCCCGCCTGATGTCTCAGGCAATGCGCAAACTGACCGGCTCGATCAACCGCTCCGGCTGTATGGTAATCTTCATTAACCAGATCCGCATGAAGATCGGCGTCATGTTCGGCTCGCCCGAGACGACGACAGGCGGCAACGCGCTGAAGTTCTACTCCTCCGTCCGTCTGGATATTCGCCGCATCGGCGCGATCAAGGACCGTGATGAGGTCGTGGGCAACGCCACAAGGGTCAAGGTCGTTAAGAACAAAGTCGCGCCGCCGTTCAAGCAAGTGGAATTTGACATCATGTACGGCGAAGGCATCTCGAAGATGGGGGAGCTGATCGACATGGGCGTGAAAGCGGGCATTGTCGAGAAGTCCGGCAGCTGGTTCTCCTACGGGGATGAACGCGTGGGCCAAGGCCGCGAGAACGCCAAGCAATTCATGCGCGATAACCCCAAGATCGCCCATGAGATCGAAGACAAGATCCGCGCGGCCCACGGGCTCGACTTCGATATGGATAAAGACGATCCCGATATGGTGGAAGACGACGCGTAAACCACCGCAAGTCGCAGATGGGTGACTGCTGAAATCCACCCCCCTGATCGGTCCCACCCCGAGCAGGAGAATATCCGGGGAAAGGGTGGCCTTCACGGGCCGCCCTTTTTCGTGCGCGACACGCGCAGCCTTTTTCGCGAAGGGAACATGGACAGGGGCGCGGGGCAGGGTTACATCATGCGCCGCACCTCTAGCTTTGGAACCGCCGCGCCATGACCAGCCTAAACGATATTCGCTCCACTTTTCTTGATTATTTTGGGCGGCAGGGGCACGAAATTGTCCCCTCCAGCCCGCTGGTGCCGCGCAACGACCCGACGTTGATGTTCGTGAACTCGGGCATGGTGCAGTTCAAGAACCTGTTTACCGGGGTTGAAAAGCGCGACTATGTCCGCGCCACCTCCAGCCAGAAATGCGTGCGTGCCGGCGGCAAGCACAACGATCTGGACAACGTGGGCTATACCGCGCGGCACCATACGTTCTTCGAGATGCTGGGAAATTTCAGCTTTGGCGACTACTTCAAGGAAGACGCGATCCGCTACGCGTGGGAGCTGATTACCCGCGATTTCGGGCTCGCCAAGGATCGGCTTTACGTCACCGTTTACCATACCGACGACGAGGCGTTCGAGATCTGGAAGAAGGTTGGCGTGCCGGAAGACCGTATCATCCGCATCGCCACCAACGACAACTTCTGGCAGATGGGGCCGACGGGCCCGTGTGGGCCATGTACCGAGATTTTTTATGATCACGGTGAGCATATCTGGGGCGGCCCTCCGGGCTCGGCGGAAGAGGACGGCGACCGGTTTATCGAGATCTGGAACATCGTTTTCATGCAGAACGAACAGTTTGCGGACGGCTCGATGGTGCCTCTGGACATGCAAAGCATCGACACCGGCATGGGGTTGGAGCGGATTGGCGCGTTGCTTCAAGGCAGCCACGACAACTACGACACCGACACGATGCGCGCGTTGATGGAGGCTTCGGCCCACGCGTCCTCCACCGATATCGACGGCGACCAGAACGTGCACCACCGGGTGATCGCGGATCATCTTCGCTCGACCTCGTTCCTGATTGCCGATGGCGTGATGCCCTCCAACGACGGGCGCGGTTATGTGCTGCGCCGGATCATGCGCCGCGCCATGCGCCACGCGCATCTGTTGGGCGCGAAAGACCCACTGATGTACCGCCTTGTGCCCGCGCTGGTCAGCCAGATGGGCCAGGCTTACAGCGAACTCGGCCAGGCGCAGGCGCTGATCACCGAGACGCTGAAGTTGGAAGAAGAACGTTTCCGCCAGACGCTGGATCGCGGTTTGAAGTTGCTGGATGATGAAGTGTCCAAGCTGCCCGAGGGCGGCAACCTGCCCGGCGAGGCGGCGTTCAAGCTGTATGACACCTATGGCTTCCCGCTGGACCTGACGCAGGACGCGCTGCGCGAGCAGGGCCGTGCGGTGGATACCGAAGGTTTCGACAGTGCCATGGCCGAACAGAAAGCCAAGGCACGCGCCGCGTGGAGCGGCTCTGGCGACGCGGCCGATGCCACGATCTGGTTTGATATTGCAGAGAAGAATGGCGTGACAGAGTTTCTGGGCTACGACACGGAAGTGGCTGAAGGCCAAGTGTTGGCACTGGTTCAAGACGGCGCCCAGGTAGATGCGGCCAAGGGCAGCGTCACCGTGGTCACGAACCAGACGCCGTTCTACGCCGAATCCGGCGGTCAGGTCGGCGACACCGGCATCATTCGCACCGAAAGCGGCGTCGTGACGGTGACCGACACGCGCAAGGTGGCGGACGTGTTCCTGCACATCGGCGATGTGACCGAGGGCGAGATCAAGGTGGCCCAGGGGGCGGAGCTGACGGTTGATCACGCGCGCCGCACGACCATTCGCGCCAACCATTCGGCCACGCATCTGCTGCACGAGGCTTTGCGGGTGCGTCTGGGCGATCATGTGGCACAGCGCGGATCGCTCAACGCGCCGGACCGTTTGCGGTTCGACTTCAGCCACGGCAAGGCGCTGAGCCTAGAGGATCTGGCAGAGGTCGAGGCGGAGGTGAATGCCTTTATCCGCCAAAACGCCCCGGTTGAGACGCGGATCATGACGCCGGATGATGCAAGGGATCTGGGCGCGCAGGCCCTGTTTGGCGAAAAATACGGCGATGAGGTGCGCGTGGTGTCCATGGGCACGCAGGACGGGTCCGGCAAGGGCACGGCGGGCAACACTTATTCGCTGGAGCTTTGTGGCGGCACTCACGTGGTACGCACAGGCGATATCGGGGTTTTCGTGACGCTTGGGGACAGCGCGTCGAGCGCCGGTGTGCGCCGGATCGAGGCGCTGACGGGGCCTGCCGCGTTCGAGTACCTCAGCGCGCAGGATCACCGGATGGGTGCGTTGGCGCTGGAGTTGAACGCCCAACCTGACGACGTGATGGAGCGGGTGAAAGCGCTGAAAGACGACCGCAAGAAGCTGGAAAACGAAGTGGCTCAGCTGCGCCGGGAGTTGGCGATGGCGGGCGGCGCGCAGGCGACTGAGGCAGAAGCCGTTAACGGCGTTAACTTCCACGGCCAAGCGTTGAGCGGCGTGACGGGCAAGGACCTGGCCGGGATCGTGGACGAGCACAAGGCGCGTCTGGGATCGGGCGCGGTGCTGCTGGTGGCGGACACGGGCGGCAAGGCGGCGGTCGCGGCAGGGGTCACGGATGATCTGAAAGACAAGATCAGCGCCGTTGATCTGGTCCGCGCGGCCGTGGCCGAACTGGGCGGCAAGGGGGGCGGTGGCCGCCCGGACTTCGCCCAAGGGGGCGGGGCCAGTGCCGAGAACGCCGATGCCGCAATTGCAGCCGCGAAGGCTGTTCTGGCGCAGACAACATAAAGGAAAACAAGATGCCTCAAGCCTATTGGATTGCCCATGTGACCGTCACCGACGAGGCGGCCTATTCGAAATACGCGGCGCTGGCGACCGATGCGATTACCGCCCATGGAGGCTGTTTCCTGGCCCGTGGCGGCAAGGCGATTCAGAAAGAAGGTCGGGCGCATCCACGCAATGTTGTGGCGGTGTTCCCCTCGCTTGAGGCGGCGAATGCCTGCTACGATTCCCCCGAGTATCAAGAGGCAATGACCCACGCGACGGGCGCGTCTGAGCGGGATTTGGTGCTGATTGAAGCGCCCTGACCCCTTGACCTTGCGCCGCACGCCCTAGCTACCGCTTGAGGAGGGCGGCGCATGACATCAATCTATTGGGTACGGCGGGATTTTCGCCTGTCGGACAATCCGGCTTTGGTGGCGGCTTGCGCCAGCGGTGCGGTGGTTCCGGTTTTCATCTACGATGAGGTTGTGGCCGATTTGGGTGCGGCAGCTCTGTGGCGATTGGGTCTTGGGGCGGCAGCGTTCGGCGCGGCGCTGCGCGCGGCCGGATCAAGGCTGATCCTGCGCAAAGGGGCTGCTCTGCCGACCCTACGGGCCGTTATCGCCGACGTCGGCGCCGACGCGGTTCATTGGAACCGCCTCTATGATCCTGAAAGCCGCGAGCGCGATGAAGCGGTAAAGGCAGGCCTGACAGACGATGGGATTGAGGCGGTTAGTCACAAGGGCCATGTCCTGTTCGAGCCTTGGACGGTGGAGACCAAGACAGGCGGCTTCTACAAAGTCTACACGCCGTTCTGGAAGACTGTGCGTGACCGCTCGCCCGGTGAAGTTTTGCCTGCTCCGAAAATTCACGCACCCGCGACGTGGCCCGCCTCGGACACGCTGGAGGATTGGCACCTTGGCGCGGCGATGAACCGAGGCGCCCGGGTCGTGGAGCCGCATTTGAATGTGGGCGAGGCCGCGGCGCAGGGGCGTCTTGGGGCGTTCATAGCGCACGGGATCGGGGACTATGACGATGCGCGCGACAATCTGGCGAAGAACGGCACGTCGCTTCTGTCAGAGAACCTGACCTACGGCGAAATCAGCGCCCGCCAGTGCTGGCACGCGGGTCAACGCGCCATGGCCGAGGGAAAATCGGGCGCTGAGACGTTCCTGAAAGAAGTGGTCTGGCGCGACTTTGCCTATCATCTGGTCTACCACACGCCGCGCATCACCCACGCCAACTGGCGCGAGGAATGGGATGCGTTTCCTTGGAACACCGACGCCAACAGCAAGGAAGTGATCGCCTGGAAGCAGGGGTGCACCGGGATGCCCATCGTCGATGCCGCCATGCGCGAGATGTATGTGACGGGCAGGATGCACAACCGGGCGCGGATGCTGGTGGCCTCTTACCTGACCAAGCATCTGATGTGTCACTGGAAAATCGGGCTCGACTGGTTTGCAGATTGTCTGGTGGACTGGGACCCGGCCAGCAACGCGATGGGGTGGCAGTGGTCGGCCGGCTCTGGTCCCGACGCGACGCCGTTCTTTCGTGTCTTCAACCCCGAAACCCAGGCCGAGAAGTTCGACAAGGCGGGCCGCTACCGCATGCGCTGGTTGGCCGAGACCACGCAACCGGCGCTGGAAACGGCGCTGGAATACTTTGAGGCAGTGCCGCGATCTTGGAATCTGTCGCCGGACATGGGCTACCCGGCAAAGCCAATCGTCAGTGCGGCGGAGGGAAGGACAAGGGCGCTGGAGGCTTACAAGGGCAGGGCGCAAGCCGACTGAAGCGCCGCCCTATAAGGTGAGTCTTATTGGCCACCCCGCCAAAGCGATCAAGTGCACGACCCTTGCGCAAATCCCGTTCATCTTCGAAATTGCCCCCAACACGGATGCCGCGTGGTCGGCAGGCAACGGCGCAACGGGACAGGGGCGCAACGGGACAGGGACGCGATTATGCCTACAGGGGCGAAACTGGCTGGCGGTTTTCTTTTCTTCGCGGTCGCCTATCTGGCGGCAATGCAGGCGAAACTGACTTTTCCGCCGGAAACCTCGGCGACCTATTTCAACATCACAATTGCGGCGATCGGCTTCTGGCAGGGTTGGATGGTGATGGGCAACCGCGCCGGCGCGGGCGTGAGCCGGGCTTTGTCGAACGGCATGCGCACGGGGGCCCAGATCGCGTTTTTCGGCCTGTCGCTCTTTGCGCTGCGGACGATGTTCATGCGCTCGGCCGATTTGCGTTATGACGATCCCGGAGAGGCGGTCACTGCCACGATGGAGTTGTTCTTGGAGTATTTTCTGCAATCCCTGACCCCCGGCGTCTGGGGCGTGCTGCTTGTGGGCGGCCTGATTGGCGGCTTCCTGACGGAACTCGCCGCGAAAGCGTGGCGCTAAATGACCCCGATTTTTCTGTTTGGCACCCTGTGCCACGCCCCGCTTCTGGACCTTGTCGCAGGGGTAGAGACACGGATGGAACCGGCGCGTTTGCCCGGCTACAGGGCGGCTTGGGTGGCGGGCAAGTCCTGGCCGATGCTGGAAGAACGCTCCGACGCCGCCGCCGAGGGCGCCCTGATTATCCCAGAGCCGCAATCGCTTCTGCGCCTTGATTTCTACGAGGCCTGCTTTGCCTATACCCGCCGCCCGGTAAGGGTGATCTGGGACGAGACTGAAATTGATGCAGAGGCCTGGTTTCCGCCCGAACAGGCCGGGGAGCCCGGGGAAGATTGGTCTTTGCCCACTTGGGCCCGCCAATGGGGCGAGATACAGGTGAACGCCGCCGCCGAGGTGATGCGCCAGATGGGCGAGCAGGACCCGCTGGACGTCGGGCGTCGTTTCGGCATTATCCGCGCCCGCGCCGAGGCCACTGTGCGGGCCGGGCGGTGGCGCAGGCCGGGCCATGTGGGCGCCGGAATGACCCGCGCTGACGTGGTCGAGAAGGGCACGCACCACATTCACGACGGCTTCTTCAACACCGAAGAACGCAGCCTGACCCACCGCCGTTTTGACGGGGCCACACAGGGGCCGATCAGCCGCTCGGTCTACCGGGTGGCCGATGCCGTGACCGTGCTACCCTATGATCCGGTGCGTGATCGCATCTTGTTGGTGGAACAGTTCCGCATGGGCCCCTATGCCCACGGCGACGCCTCGCCCTGGTTGCTGGAGCCCATTGCGGGCATCATCGACGCGGGCGAAAGCATCGAGGCAACCGCCCGCCGCGAGGCCCGCGAAGAGGCGAAATTGACCCTTGGCCAACTGCATTTCATCGGGCGCTATTACCCCACGCCCGGCGGCATTGCGCAGGTCTTGTTTTCCTATCTGGGGATCGCGGATCTGCCGGACCAGGTAGCCGGATTGGGCGGCCATGTGAACGAGGGCGAAGATATCCTGAGCCATCTGGTGCCGTATGATCTGGCTTGCCGGATGCTGGCCGAAGGCGACATGGCGAACGCTCCGCTGATCTTGTCGATGCAATTTCTGATGATGCACCGTGATCGGCTACGCGCGAAGGTCAGGTTGGGTTGAGTTCGCCCATTCGCGGGTCTACCTATGCGGGAACCTCTGGGGCGTGATATGCGCCTGATCCAAGAGCAAACCGAAAGGGCCCGCGCCATGACGATCCATTCCGACCTCGCCTCTGCCATCGGCAACACGCCCCTGATCCGCCTTCGGGCCGCGTCCGAGGCCACGGGATGCGAGATCCTTGGCAAGGCCGAATTCCTCAACCCCGGCCAGTCGGTCAAGGACCGCGCGGCGCTGTTCATCATCCGTGCGGCGGTGGAAAGCGGCCAACTGCGCCCCGGCGGCACGATTGTGGAAGGCACGGCGGGCAACACCGGCATCGGCTTGGCGCTGGTGGGGGCCTCGCTTGGGTTCAAGACGGTGATCGTCATCCCCGACACCCAGTCGCAAGAGAAAAAAGACATGATCCGCATCGCAGGCGCGGAGCTGATCGAAGTGCCTGCGGTGCCGTATTCGAACCCAAACAACTATGTGAAATACTCGGGCCGTCTGGCCGAGCGTTTGGCCCAATCCGACCCCAACGGCGCGATCTGGGCCAACCAGTTTGACAATGTCGCCAACCGCCAAGCCCATATCGACATGACCGGCCCCG
The DNA here is from genome assembly GCF_038396845.1 of Gymnodinialimonas sp. 57CJ19. Taxonomy (NCBI): domain Bacteria; kingdom Pseudomonadati; phylum Pseudomonadota; class Alphaproteobacteria; order Rhodobacterales; family Paracoccaceae; genus Gymnodinialimonas; species Gymnodinialimonas sp. 57CJ19. The sequence continues at coordinate 3,045,593 of NZ_CP151587.1, read as the reverse complement.
AGATTTGGGAGCAGACAAATGGCGAAGTGAACGGCTTTACGTGCGCTGTCGGCTCTGGCGGAACGCTGGCGGGCGTCGGCATGGCGTTGCAGCCCAAGGGCGTGAAAGTCGCGCTGGCGGACCCTGAAGGCTCGGGGCTCTACAAGCTCTATACCGGCCAAGAGGCGGGCGGGAACTCCATCACCGAAGGCATCGGGCAGGGGCGTATAACGGCCAACCTCGAAGGCTTTACGCCAGATGTGTGCTACAAGATCCCCGACACTGAAGCGCTGCCGATTGTCTATGATATTCTTGCCGATGAGGGCCTTTGCCTTGGCGGATCATCGGGGATCAACGTGGCAGGCGCGATCCGTCTGGCCCGCGATATGGGGCCGGGCCATACCATCGTGACGGTGCTGTGCGACTATGGCACGCGCTATCAGTCGAAACTGTTCAACCCCGAATTCCTGCGCGAAAAGGGCCTGCCTGTGCCTGCGTGGATGGACGGGGCAGGGCGCGATGTGCCGTCGGTCTTCGCGGAATGACCATGCGCGGCCTTCGCCTTTGGGTGGCGGTGCTTCTGGCACTGCTGCCGCTTGCCCTTTCGCCATTGCCTCAAGGGTATGGGGCGGCCTACGCGCAGACCGCGGCCGCCACCGAGGCCATTGATTATGAGGCATGGGAGACCTTCGCCACGGGTGCCGAGGCGATTATTTCCGGGTCGCGGGCGTCAACGTCGATGCTGGATACACGCCGCGCCGAGTTGGTGAACTGGCGCGCGCGGTTCTTGGCGGCGGACGCGCAAAACGACGTGCGCATCGCCACGATTCAAAGCCAGATCGAAGCTTTGGGGCCGGCCCCAACCGAGGGCGAGACCGAGCCCGAAACCATCGCCGCGCGCCGTGCGGCTCTGAACGAGGCTCTGCGCGAAGCTCAGGCGCCCGGGCTCCGGGCGAGCGAGGCATTCAACCGGGCCAATGGCCTGATCTCCGAGATCGACGCCATTGTGGTGGATCGGCAGACGCAAGAATTGCTGCGACTGGAGCCCACGCCCGCCAATCCGGTTAACTGGGCCACAGCGCTGAGTTCATTGGTCGATCTGGCCAATGACCAACACACCCAGACGGTCGCCCGCCTGAACAATGACGCTGTGCGCGCCAGCATCGCCGACGATGCGCCGCTGCTTTTGCTACTGGTGCTGGTGGGCGTCGTTCTGATCCTTCGGGCCCGGTCATTCGTGGCACGGATGGGCGACAGGTTCCTCGACGCGGACCGTCGCCGGGGCCGCGTGACCCTCGGCTTCCTCGTTTCCTTGGGCCAGCTTTTGCTGCCGGTTGCGGGCTTCTTGTTGTTGGCCATAGCGCTGGCGGTGTCGGGCTTGTTGACGGAAGAAGGCGCAGCCATCGCGGAATCCGCCTTCGTCCTGATCATCGCAATCTACGCGGCCCTTTGGTTGGGGGGGCGGTTGTTCCCCAACCACGAGGAACGCGCCGCCGCCTTCGATACGCAGATGCCGCTGCGCAAGAACGCGCGGCGCACGATCTTGTTTATTGGCGTTTTCATGGGCCTCGCCAACGTGACCGAGGTGATTGCCGCCCTCGACATCGTGCCGCCCGCGGCCCGTGGTGTGCTGGTCTTGCCGGTCTACGTGGGTCTTGCGTTGATGTATTGGCGCTTCGCTCGGCTCATGCATCGTATCCGCGAAGACCTGACCGAAAGCGACGTGTCTTCGTTCAACCTTGGGGTGATGAACATTCTGGCCCGCGCCCTGTCATTGGTGGCGATCGTCGGTCCGGTATTGGCGGCCATAGGCTACCTTAACGCGGCCGAGGCCCTGATGGTGCCGACGGCGACCACCTTGTTCATTCTGGGCGTGTTGTTGGTGTTGCAAGCCGTTGTGCGCGACCTCTACGCGGTCATTTTCCGCACCAACATAGAGGCCGCGTCCGAGGCACTACTGCCGGTGCTGGCGGACTTCATCCTGTTCCTGACCGCAGCCCCCCTTGTGGCCATGGCTTGGGGTGTGCGGGCCCAACGTCTGGGGGAGCTCTACGCCCGCGTGCTGGAAGGCTTCACCCTTGGCGACACGCGGATCACGCCGGGCGTCGTTCTGGCTGTGGTACTGGTCTTCGCGGCAGGGCTATTGGCCACGCGTCTGTTGCAAGGGGCGCTGAAATCCACGGTTCTGCCGCGCACCCATATGGATGTGGGCGCGCGCAATGCCGTGACCTCGGGGGTGGGCTACATCGGCATCGCGCTGGCGGGTCTGATCGCGGTCACCAGCGCGGGCATTGATCTGACAGCGTTGGGTTTCGTGGTTGGTGCCTTGTCGGTGGGCATTGGTTTTGGCCTGCAAAACGTGGTCTCCAACTTCGTATCCGGCATCATCTTGTTGATTGAACGCCCGATCAGCGAAGGCGATTGGATCGAGGTTGCGGGCAACATGGGGATCGTCAAGGACATCTCGGTCCGCTCCACCACGATCGAGACCTTCGACAAGACCGACGTGATCGTCCCCAACGCCGATTTCATCAGCGGCACGGTCACCAACTGGACCCGCGGCAATACCGTGGGCCGCGCCGTGGTGACCGTGGGCGTGGCCTACGGCAACGACACCCGCCGCGTGTCCGAGATCCTGCTGGAAATCGCGCGCAATAACCCCGACGTGGCCACCTTCCCGGAGCCGGGCGTCGATTTTTTGGGGTTCGGGGCCGACAGCCTCGATTTTCGGATGCGCTGCATTTTGCGCGACATTAACCAATTGGTCGCTGTGAAGACCGAAATCCATCACCAGATTAACGAACGCTTCAAAGAGGAAGGGATCGAAATTCCCTTCGCACAGCGCGACATCTGGCTGCGCAACCCCGAGGCGCTGACCCAAGCCATGCCCCCAAAGGACGCCCCTGAATGACGACCCAAACGCTGTTTCTTGACGACCCCTATCGTACCACGACCACGGCCCGTGTGATCGGCCAGACGGAAGAGGGCGGGGTGATCGTTGACCGCTCGATCTTCTATCCTCGGGGCGGCGGACAACCGGGCGACAGCGGCACGCTGGATTGGGAAGGCGGGCGCATCCCCATCGCCACTGCCGTGAAGGGTGACGGGGGGGCCATCGTGCTGATCCCGGCAGAGCCCGCCGCGCTGCCCCCGGTGGGCGCCGAGGTGGAGCAACGCCTTGATTGGGACCGCAGACTTGGCCACATGCGCATCCATACGGCGCTGCACCTGCTTTCCGTGGTAATCCCCATGCCTGTAACCGGCGGCGCAGTTGCGGCTGACAAGGGACGCCTGGATTTCCACATGCCCTACGCGCCCGAAGACAAGCAGGTGCTAGAGGGGCAATTGAACGCGCTGGTTACCCGCGATCTGCCCATTAGCGTTGACTGGATCACCGAGGCCGAGTTGGACGCCAACCCCGATCTGGTCAAAACCCTTTCCGTGCAACCGCCGCGCGGCGCCGGCAAAATCCGCCTCGTGCAAATCGGAGAGGGCAAAGACCGCGTAGACCTGCAACCCTGCGGCGGCACCCACGTGGCGCGCACCGCCGAGGTCGGCAAACTGAGCGTTGTGAAGATCGAGAACAAGGGCAAGCAGAACCGCCGTGTGACCATCGCGTTCGCCTCGTGAATTACTACCGCGTCCTCTACACCGTCACGGGCCTTTTCGCGCTGGTGCTATCCGCCTTGCTCCTGCTGGCCCCCCGGATCTACCTGTCGCTATACGTTCCAAACTATGATCCCGCGATGGCCTTTGCCGCGCAACGTCTTGCCCCCGCAGTCTCGGGACTGGGAGTACTGCTGCTGTTGGCCCGTGACTTGCCCGACGGCGCTTTTGCAGCGCGTTTTGCGGGATTGGCCGCTTTGGTATGGTTCGGCGTGGCGGGGACGGGCGTATTCCACTTCGCAACCGGCGTGGCAACGCCGATGATCCTGACCGCTGCCGTATCCGAGGCCACGTTGGGCGTGCTTTTCCTGATTGCGGCACGGGGGAAAAGCGCGCGCTAGGCTCTGCTGCGCTTTGGGGTGAAATTTCTCTGCAAAGCCTCTTGCAAACCTGGCACGATAGCCGCTAAACGCACCGTCACGGACAGGTGGCCGAGTGGTCGAAGGCGCACGCCTGGAAAGTGTGTAGGCGGGAGACCGTCTCCAGGGTTCGAATCCCTGTCTGTCCGCCACTATACCATTTTAGTGAGTTTGATTGGGTCGCCTTGGGCGGCCCTTTTGTGCTGTATCGTTGCGTCTTCTTACTGTCGGGCATTGCTTTGGGTTACTTTCGATCCTATCTAGTTTTGTATCTTGAGTGGTATGGAATGTGGTATTTTTGATGGCGCTGACGGGCAAGCTGACGAAGAAGCTGGTGGAGAACCTTGGACCGGGGCGGCACGGGGATGGCAGTGGCCTCTACCTCGTCGTTGACCCGTCCGGCGCGCGACGCTGGATCGTCCGGGTGACAGTGAAGGGTCAGAAGAACGCCAAAGGAGCACCCTTGCGAACAGACTTCGGTTTGGGCGGCGCGGATGTGGTCACGATCAATCAAGCGCGCGACCGGGCGTTGGAATATCGGCGAATGGCTAAGCAAGGCCTGAACCCTCGCTTCAATGCCACGCGGGATATTCCCACCTTTGAGGAAATTGCGCAGCAAGTGCATATCGACCGGATGCCGACGTGGAAGAATCAGAAGCACGGCCAACAATGGATCAACACCCTGCGCGACTACGCCTTCCCCAAAATTGGGCGGATGCCGATTGATAGCATTGGCCAGCCTGAGGTGCTGATGTGCCTGTCGCCAATCTGGACCGACAAACACGAAACAGCGCGGCGCTTGGCGCAACGGATCAAGACTGTGTTGGACGTGGCGCGCTCTAAAGGCTTCCGAGAAGGCGAGAACCCGATTACGGCGATCAAGGACGCGGGCGTGTTGCCCAAAGTGAAGGCCAAGGCCAAGCACCATAAAGCGATGCGCTGGCAAGACGTGCCGGAGTTCTACGCCGCATTGCAGGGGCGCAGCGCGATGGCCGCAAAGGCGTTGAAGTTCACTTGCCTAACCGGGTCGCGGACAGGCGAGGTCTTGGGGATGCGTTGGGAAGAGATCGACTTGCCCGCGCGTTTGTGGACGTGTCCGGCGGTGCGCATGAAGACAGGAGAGGATCACCGCGTGCCACTTACAGATGCGATGATGGAAATTCTCGAGCCGCTGATGGCGCTGCAATCGGAAGTCGTGTTTGAGGGTCAAAAGCGGCACAAGTCGTTGTCGAACATGTCGATGCTGATGCTCCTGCGCCGGATGGGAGTTGAAGGTGTCACGGTTCACGGTTTCCGTTCGACGTTTCGCGATTGGGCAGGCGAGGTGGCCAATGTGCCCCGCGAAGTGGCCGAGTTGAGCTTGGCGCACAAGGTTGGGTCGGATGTTGAACGCGCTTACGCGCGGAGTGATTTGCTGGACCGGCGGCGAGCGTTGATGGATCGCTGGTCCAGCTACGTGACCCGCCAACCCAGTGATGTGGTTCGGCTTGCAGGGGCTGGCGGCTCTAAATGAAAGAGCGAAAGCCCCCAATGCCTCAACCTTTTGAGAGGCGGCAATCATTGAAAGAAATTTGAGCCAATGCATTGAAAGAGCGAAAGGTGATTCCCAAATGACCTTTTGATGGATGAAAATAGTACGACCGAACGTTTATGGGACATCGCACGGCGCTTTGGGGTTCATGAGCCGATCGGACTTGTTGGCACGTCATTGCCGCCGTTCGACATCTCTCAACCCAATTTTCATCTCTCGAAAGCGGACTTTTCGGCTGAGCTTCAAGCGGTTGAAAAGGCTCTCAAGGATACCGAGTCTCTCGCATTGTTTTTGGCCGCACCATACCGTGAGACCGATACCTTAAAGGCTGTGGCAACGCCTGTTTCTGAGGTGATCAACGATCAGGCGTGCAAGTCAGCGCAGGCGATTGTTCCAAAATCTCCGATTGATCTTATCCAGAAAAACGCTGGTGACACGGATCTATGCTTCGCAACCGCCATACTTCTGCTTGACACACGCAGCGGCTTAATTTCGCGATTTCAGCAACTTAAAGATCAAGAACGCACCTATTGGAATCTAAAAGGACGCGCACCAAACCACTACGCACGGGCGATAGCCCTACGGTTTGCGCGGCTCGTTGCCAAACACACCGGCAAGCGACCAACTGTTGGGGTGTCGCGCGAAGGAAATTTCCCTTCCACGGACTTCGGCAGGGCTTTGGAAGAGATATTTGAGCTGCTCGACATCAAAGCGGTATTTCGTCGGCATGCGCAGTGGGCAGTTGCAGAACTAACGGATGACGATTTCCGAGTTGAACCTGTGAACGTCTTTCGGGACTTGATGAATTTCTCTGTTGATCAAGTTGACCCGCGCCGAGATGCGCTTGCTGCAATTTTTGGCACGGACGCAAAAGGCGACGAAGAATAGCTCTTTGGTTGCGTTAAATACTGGCTTTCCCTCATACTTCCCAAGTAGACCCATCATCTCCAAGACGGACCTCGTATCAAAATACGGAGTCCAAAAATGGCAAACCTATTCGAGCAAAACCGTAACTATACTCCCGGGGATCCTGAAATTGAGATCATCGGAAATCGTGAAAAACTCGCCCAGTGGCGGCACAAGGGCATGGGGCCAGCATTCTATCGCCTTGGTCGCAAGATCATCTATCGCGGCGCTGATCTCAATGCATGGGCGGAAGCCAATCGCGTGGACCCTGCGCGGGGGGCGGAATGATGGGGCGGCGGTATTCAACGCGTGGTCTCGCTAAGGACCGCACCTACACTCTCAAGATGGCTGCCCGCACGATTGGTGCGTCCGAGGCCACATTGCGAAAATACGGGAGACAGGGTTTGCGGGTAATCCGTGACTTTCGCCCGTATCTGGTGCGCGGCGCGGACTTGATTGAGTTCCTGCAAGAGCGTGAAGCGGCGAACCGCAATGACATGGCTGCTGGGCAATTCTTTTGCATGACTTGCAAAGCCCCGCGCGACGCCGTCTTAACCTCCATTTCCTTCACTGTATACTCTCCCCTGACGGGTCGTTTGAGCGGCTTGTGCGGTACATGTGGCGGCAAGGTCGGGAGGTTTTGTAAGGCGTCAGATGCGACGCCAGACAGGTCCAACGCTTCGGGACCGCTCCAAGGATAGGTCGCAAGCCTAATCTGACCCAACACCTTCCACTGAAACGTTCACTTAGCGGCCCTAAGAATTAGGCCGGTTTGTGCAAGGCCAATTGCCTTGTTTCCCTCAATCCCAAAGGATCTCCCTCATGAAGAAGATCGACCCAAAAAACGAACGCCTCAAGCTCGACTATCAAGACTATCTGCGCCACGCGGATGGGCTAGATCATAAGACCATCGACAAGGTGATGACGGCAATTCGACAGTTCGAGATTAGTACCAACTGCAAGCCGTTTCTGCACTTCAACAAAGAACAGGCGATGGCGTTCAAAGATTGGCTGGACACTGCCCGCAACGCGCGCACGGGCAAGCCTCTGTCAGTCGCGACCATCGGTTCCACGCTGCGTATGGTGCGGGAGTTCTTTCGGTGGGTCGCGGGGCAAAAAGGCTACAAATCTGCGATTGGCCGCAACGATTGGGTTTACTTCAAACAGGCGCGAAAGGATGCCCGTGCGGCCCAAGCCTCCACGCCCCGTCCAGTACCAAGCGTGGAGCAGGTGCAGCGGGCGTTTGAAGGGATGGCATGCGCCACAAGTATCCAGAAACGAGACCGCGCGCTCTTAGCCGTTCTCGCCCTTACTGGCGCGCGGATCGGCGCGGTAGCGTCTTTGCGCCTTAAGCACGTCGATTTGGAGCGGCGGCATGTGTTTCAAGACGCGCGGGAGGTGAACACCAAAGCCGCAAAGACAATGAACACCACGTTCTTTCCAATGGGCGATGAGTATATCGCTGCCTTGGCCGACTACATCACGCATATGACCCAGGATTTGATGTTTGGACCGGAAGATGCGCTGTTTCCCAAAGTCGAGATGGTTGTCGGTCCCAACGGTTTCCAAGTCGCAGGACTATCGCGCCACCCTTTCGCCAGCACCGGGCCATTGATTGAGATCGTCAAAGGCGCCTTCGTCGCTGTCCAACTGCCTGCCTACACGCCCCATAGCTTCCGCCACATGCTGGCGCTTCATGGCGATAAGCTCTGCTCGACCCGTGAGCAGTTCAAGGCATGGTCGCAAAACTTGGGTCACACCAACCCGATGACAACGGTATCAAGTTACATGCCCGTGTCCGCAGATAGCCAACGGACAATTATCTTGGGGCTTGATGACGAGGGTCTTGGCAATTCGCATTAATACCGCGCTAGCCTTTGCCTATTCCGCTCGCCAACGAGTGGGCTAGCGCGCGCAACTATACCGGGCGCGGGGCGGCCATTCGCTTTAATTTCTCGGGCTGTAGGGCAAACTGGAGAAAGCAGCCGTTAATTTGGGAATCGACCTCATGAATACTGCGACCACTCCAACGGCGGCAGAGAGCCCATAGTTTCCGACGCTAAACATAAGCGGACAACAAAGAGGAAAGACTTTTATTCGACCCCCGCAGGCGGCAGGATATCGAACCCCTTCAATTTATTCACTTGCGCTTAAGTTGTTCTCGAAATGGCATTCGCTTGCGCAAGACACTTGCATACCACTTTAGCTTTTCAAGCAGCGTTGGGCTCTGAGGTTGCAGATCATAGCGATCCAACGCTGCGATTTCGACCGTAAACCGCTCGACAAGCGCTACATCTTCCGCACTTAGCAAAAATTTCGTGCTGACAACTCCCGACGCTTGAATAGGTTGGCGAAGGCTTTCGGGAGTGTAAAAATGCTCGCCTCCAACGCCTGCACCAGCGAGGACAATGTTCTCGATATTCAGCATATCCGACTGATAAGTGAGTCCGGTATGGTCGCAGACACGGCGGATTTCTCGCTCAGGGTTGTTGACAAAATCTTCGTAATACACGAGCAAAATCTTGTCACTCTTCTCGGCTGCGATCAGGCTAGGCCTATAGTACTCATTGATTATCTGTACGCTAGCGGCAATTGACCTGGTGAAGCGCGGGGGTTTTTCCCCTTTGGAGAGGAACTTCTCTCGCACTGTTCTCATCGAGTTTACGATATCGCGTGGGTCGCGTACCATTATGATATGTCGAGCGTCCGGGAAAATTTTCTCTAATTCCGGAACGACAGTAGCATTCCTTGGAGTCTTCTCACAGAAGAATGATTTCCCAGATTTCGTTAGCCGCTCTTCAAACATCGTGCAGATGAAAGTTCGGACGGCCTTGTCCAATGTTTCTTCGTCAACAAGTGCATTGATCCTGCCAGACTGGATGCTGCGCAACATTCCATTGCGTAGCCCGACGATTGACGGAATGAAATCGAATTCGGGACCAGCGAATACATCATCGTGTGTGCTCAGCACCCTCTGCATCAGTGTGGTACCTGATCGTGGAGCGCCACCGACGAAGATCAGACCACGACCGTTTTTCAAACTGTGCTCAATTGCCAAATCGCCTCTCTCAGTGATACGAATTACAAAAATATTTAACGCGTGGTTCTAGCTTTGCCAAGCGCAATTCCTGTCTCGCTCTGCTAACCTTCATCCCTCCAAAATGTTGCGCGGGATGCGCGAACGGCTAGTTTCGTGAAGCTGCACTGCGGCCAAGGCTTCAGTGGTGAACGGCAGAAGTGAGTCGAAAGTGACGAACGACGCGAGGCCCCAGAAGTGCCGAATTTGACGAACACTTCCATGAAGTGAGTTGTGCATTTGATAGCGTGATGTGGTATGTAATGTGGTAGCTTGATGGATGGTCGAGATAATTATCGCTAGTAAACAGCATGCTGGCGGTTATTATTGGCGGACTGTCTGTCCGCCACCATACCATTTTCGTCGGTTTGATGGGGTCGCCTTGGGCGGCCCTTTTGTTATGGGTTACCGCGAGAATGCATATTCGCGATCGTCACCGCGACGAGGACGCCCAAGGCGAGGGGTTACAAGAGACGCATTTTGAAAAGACCCACAACTGGCCAATCTCTATCGCATTGATGGACGCGGCCATACCTATCCGCGGATTGCAGCAACCTCAGGCGTAAGGGCCGCAATGGCGTCGTATTGGGACAGGAACACCGTCCCATTCAGGTCGTCGATCAAGTGAGAGGCCCGCAGGCGATCCATGACCGGACCCTTCACTTCAGACAGATGAAAGCCCACCCCCATCTCCTTGAGCCTCAGATTGATGGCCTCAAGGCTTTCCAACGCTGAATAATCGACCTCGTTCACGGCCGAGAACATCAGGACGACGTGGCAAATATCGCTCCCCTCGGTGACCCGTGACTGGATCAAATCCTGTAGGAAACGCGCATTGATGAAATAGAGACTTTCATCCACGCGCAGCGACAACAGACTGGGGTCGGTGGCGACATCATGGCGATTGATGTTGCGAAAATGCTCGCTCCCGGGAACGAGGCCCACTTCGGCCACGTGGGGGCGCGATGTCTTGTAGAGGTGAAGCAGGATTGAAATGACCACGCCGCTGGCGACTCCGATCTCGACCCCCATCCCGAGGGTAAGAACGATGGTGGAAAGGACAGCCAGAAAATCATCGCGGCTGTAACCCCATGTTTTCTTCAGGATCGAAAGATCGACAAGGCTGAGGACGGCAACAATGATCGTCGCGGCCAGCGTGGCTTTGGGCAGGAAATACACCAACGGCGTCAGGAACAGGGCGGCAATGGCGAGGCCAATCGCGGTGTAGATGCCCGCCGCCGGTGTCTCGGATCCCGCGTCGAAGTTTACCACAGATCGTGAAAAGCCGCCCGTGACGGGAAAGCCCCCGGTGAAAGCCGCGCCAAGGTTTGCGGCGCCCAGGCCGATGAGTTCCTGATTGGGATCAATTGTCTGACGCTTCTTGGCGGCAAGGGTCTGCGCCACGGATATGCTTTCGACAAAGCCGATGATCGAGATCAGAATGGCCGGAACCAGAAGCGCCCCGATCAGATCTGGTGACACACCGGGCAGTGTCAGCGGCGGCAGGCTTTGGGGGACCTCGCCCACAATCTTGACGCCCCGATCCACAAGGTCGAACCCCCAGACAACCAAGGTCGTGGCGACAACCGCGGCGACTGGCCCCGCTTTGGCCAGAATATCGGCCAGTAGCGGCGGCAGCCCCAATCTGTTGAGCAGAGGTTTCAGGTTGTTGCGGACCCAGAAGAGGAACGCGGTTGCGCCCGCTCCGATAAGGACCGTCGCCCAGTTTATCTGCCCAAGGTTTCCGATTATCGAGGACAGCATTTGCGGCAAGGTATGCCCGTGTCCGTCCACCCCCAGGATGTGTCTCAGCTGGCTGGTTGCAATCAAGATACCCGAGGCCGTGATGAAACCCGCGATCACAGGATGGCTCAGGAAATTCGCAAGAAACCCGAGCCGGAACACCCCCAGAAGAACCAGAAACCCGCCCGACAAAAAGGCAAGTGTCAGGGCCGCAACGGCATAGCCAGCCGTGCCTGCTTCAGCCACTTGCCCGATCGCGGATGCGGTAAGCAGTGACACCACGGCGACGGGGCCGACGGCCAAGGCGCGACTTGTGCCGAAGATTGCATACAGCACAATCGGCGCAATCGAGGCATAGATACCCGCCTCCGGTGGCAGGCCCGCAAGCAGCGCGTAGGCCAATGATTGCGGGATCAGCATGATCGTCACGATCACGGCGGAGATCATGTCATTGGACAGGGCGCGTCGATCATAGCGGCTGCCCCAGTCTAGGATTGGAAGATAGCGGCGGAGAGAGTTCATCGCGGGTGATCCAGAAATGGCAGTGCTTCACGCATGCTGCCTTGGGTTGGGAGAACGGCGCATTCAGCCTAGCTGGCTTGGTGGGAACAGCCAGCCCGGCTGCTGTATCAATCATGACTAACGGCTAATCAGCCGACACCTTGATGTCTTCTGGCTTGGCCATCCATTCTTTGCCCCTCAGCATGGCCTTCCAATAGATCGGCGGAAGCAGCTTTTCCTTAAGGAACCAGGCCGCCCGGCTTGGTTTTGTGCCATCAATGATGAATTTCGGGAAACTCGGCTTGAGTGCACCGCCATAACCGAATTCCGCCAGCACGATTTTGCCGCGCTCTACCGTTAGCGGGCAGGAGCCGTATCCGTCATATTGCGCCACCGGTGAGCGCCCTTGAATGTCGGCGACGATATTTTCCGCGACGGTCGGCGCTTGCTTGCGGGCGGCGGCCATCGTCTTGGCATTCGGGGCGTTCATGACGTCACCAAGGGACCAGATGTTATCGAAAGTCTTGTGCCGCAACGTCGCCTGATCGACGTCCACCCATCCGGCGGCGTCTGCCAGCGGCGACACCCGAATGAAATCTGGTGCAACCTGCGGCGGGCAAACATGCATCATGTCGAAATCGACGGTCACAACCGTCGGATCAGTATCGGGCTTTGTGACTTTGAATGTCGCCTTCCTGGCCTCGCCATCAACGGACGTGAGCGTGTGGTGGAAATTAAGGGTCGCATCATACTTGTCGATGTAGTTCATCAACGCAGGCACGTATTCCTTGACGCCGAACAGAACTCCGCCAGCGTTCATGAACTGAATATCAATGTCTTTGAGCACGCCGCGCCGGTGCCACGCGTCCCCTGACAAATACAGGGCCTTTTGCGGAGCGCCTGCGCATTTGATCGGCATCGGCGGCTGAGTAAACAAGGCGCGGCCTTCGTTCATTTCCTGAACAAGCTGCCAAGTGTAGGGCGCAAGGTCATAGCGGTAGTTCGACGTCACCCCGTTGCGGCCCAAGGTCTGCTCCAACCCTTCCACAGCCCCCCAGTCAAGTTTGAGACCGGGCGCGACGACAAGGCGCTGATAGGTGACGACGGCACAGCCATCGAGGATGACGGCGTTGTTGCGCGGTTCAAATGCGGCAACAGCGGATTTGATCCACTTCACCCCGCGCGGAATCAGAGAGCCCATCGTCTTTGCAGTCTCACGCGCGTCAAACACGCCGGCGCCGACCATTGTCCAACCGGGCTGGTAGTAATGGACATCCGACGGGTCAATGACCGCGATAGACAGATCCGATTGGCGGGCAAGCAAACTAGCCGCCGTCGCAATGCCGCCAGCTCCACCACCGACGATCACGACGTCGTATCTGGCATCCCCCGTTTGCGTGGGTGTCTTGCCGCCATTGGCAATGCGGCGTGCGACGCCGTTCATGTCGTACCCGGCCGCGCACGTAGCCGCGAGAATTTCGGGCAACGGACGCTTTTGCGCTTCGTGCAAGGACCACAGCGTGGCCGAGCGTGTGCCGGATCGGCAATATCCCAGGACGGGTCGCGGCAGGTCCTTCAGAGCCGAGCCAAAACGCGCGACATCTGTGTCGGTGACCATTCCCGCCTCGATTGGCACGTAAGCAGCAAGCAATCCGTGCTGTTTCGCGGCGGCTTCTATCTCTTCAAAACTTGGCTGATCGGCACCTTCGCCGTCCGGCCGGTTGCAGATGATCGCGCGAAAACCAGCCGTCTTGATCTCGGCCATGTTCTCGACAGAGATCTGCGCAGAGACAGAGACCTTCTCGGTGATTTTTTTGATTTCCATCGTCGTTCCCTTTTCGCGCTCAGCAAACCTTCACCCGGCGGCGTCAGGCGGCGGCACCAAAACGGGTGCCTTACTGAGACGGAGTTTCATTTTCGGTGATTGAAACAAACGTCGCCCTAAAGCTGGTTGATCGGCACTTTAAGCATCGGGTTGCCATCTTTGTCGGTCGGCACCTCTCCTGCGCGCATATTCACTTGCAAGGATGGGATGATCAGCCTGGGCATCGCTAATTGGGCATCGCGTTCGGTGCGGAACCTGACGAAGTCTTCCTTGGTCTTGCCGCCACCAACATGAATGTTGTTGGCCTTTTCGTCGGCAACGGTTGTCTCCCACGCGATATCGCGCCCGCCCGGCCCGTAGTCGTGACACATGAACAGCCGCATGTCGTCGGGCAGGCTGAGAACTTTCATGATTGAATCGTAAAGCACGCCGGCGTCTCCACCGGGGAAATCAGCCCGTGCAGATCCACCATCCGGCATGAACAAGGTATCCCCCACAAAGCTTGCGTTGCCTACAACGTGTACCATGCACGCGGGGGTGTGGCCGGGCGTAAACATTGCAAAGGCTTGCATGTTTCCGATCGCGTAAGTGTCGCCATCCTTGAACAAAGCATCAAATTGCGAGCCATCACGCTGAAATTCCGTGCCTTCGTTGAAAACCTTTCCGAAGGTCTCCTGCACAACCATGATGCCCTCGCCGACACCGATTTTACCGCCCAGTTCTTGTTGGATGTAGGGGGCCGCGCTCAGGTGATCTGCATGGACGTGGGTCTCGATGATCCATTCCAGCTTCAGACCGCGTTCTTTGATCCTGGCAATCATCTGATCCGCGCTGACATGGGTGATCCGTCCAGCGGCATAGTCCAGATCCATAACGCTATCTATGATCGCACAGGCGTCGGACGTAGGGTCTTTGACCACGTAGCTGATTGTGTTGGTCGGCTCGTCAAAGAAAGCTTCGACCTCTGGATGAATGTCCATGTTTACCGGATAGTCCATTGTTTCCTCCTGACATCTATTGATGCGACTTGGCCGCCGGGGCGTCGTTCTGGCTAACTTGAATGTGAGATATTACGTCGCCCGCCGCAGTTCAGTGACATAGTCACCTAAGCGTCTGGAATAGAATTGGCGGGTCGTGCCACGTCGGTCATCGTCGCAGAATCTGACCTGATTAAATGGGCTCCGTGCCACGGCGATATTTGGTCAAGAACGCTTCCTGACTGCTTTGGGCCGTGTGGGGTTACCCTTGGGCATTGCGATTACAGAAAACGATTTGCCGGTTCCACAAAGGTCCAGTTCGTAATCGTCTCGGTTCTACCTATGCAGGGAACGGAAAGGGGAGGGGGCCGCAATGCAGCATAGGACGGGCATGGCCAAGGGCAGGAATGGCTGCAAGCCGTAGATCGTGCCGAGAGAGCAGCGCCGTTATCTTGTTCGAAAAACGTCACAACGGCCCCGCCTTGTTCTGGAAAGCGTGGGTTGTGGAACTTGGAAACCTTAGTTGAACACCAAAAGCGGTCTGGATCCGCGTCGACTGTCAGGGCCTTGGGGCACTAGGCGGCGGTGGTTGTCGCTGGAGGCTCGGCCTTGCCACTGGGCCTTGCGGTCACCTTATGGGATCAGGACATGGAAAGAGCGCGTGATGTCGGCAACCAGGGCCGCTTGGGCCTTTTCCTTGTCACCGGTTCGCAGCGCCGACAGAATTTCATCATGGTGCACATGTTCCGAGATCATGCTCGCCGTGGGTCGATTGATAATCAGGTTCAAATAGGCGCCATACTGAAGCCACAGTGCCTCGATCATCGGTAGCAAGACTTCGGATTTGCTACAGCGGTAGAGCGTCTGGTGAAAAGCGTGATTGGTCACCAGATCGGGCAGGGTGTCCGGCCCCGTCTTGGGGCGCTTCAAAATGGCTTCCAGCGCGTCGATTTCAGCGGGTGTAATGCGGTCCATTGCCTGATCAAGAACCAGGCTTTCCAGCGCGAGACGCGCCGATTTCAAATCGGCGGCGCGGCGGGCATCGAAGGGCGGAACCATCAACGTGCGCGATGGCGTGTCGACCAAGGCCCCCTCTGCCACGAGGCGACGGACGGCCTCTCGGACCGGTGTCATGGAGACCCCCAATTGATCAGCCAGATTGCGCAGGCTCAGCACATCCCCCGGTGCAAAGTCGCCTCTTGTGAAGGCATCTCTCAGGGAGAAGTACACATTTTCACGCAGTTTTAGCGGATCGAGGCGGGCAATTGTTGGTGTGCTCATGACATTCTTGACAGGTCCAGACTGTATCGTTGATAAAATATCACACATCACAGCGGAATCGGTCAAGCACGAAAGGCTACCCAATGGAAGAAGGCGGCGAACGCGGTTTTTGGCTTTACGATCTGAGGGTTGAGACCGTTCTGGACGGCCGCGCGCCGGTTTGTCGACACGTGGAGGGGGAGTCCTTCCGGGTTGTGGGCGAGAACCTTGTTTTCGATGGGCCGTCCAAGATTTCCATGTTCGCCCTTGCGTCGGTGCTTCCGCTTCTGCCCGCGAAACAGCGGGAGACTGACGCAGATGACTGGATGACCACTGACGCAGAAGTTGCGTGCCCTGACCCCCATTGCGGCGGGCGGCTGCGCATCGTTCGCGAAGATCGCCGCTGGTATTCGCACGCGGCCACGACCGGGCTGCCAGAACAGCGCGGGACACCTTATTGGAAGGACGAAGCATGACCGTAGAAACCGCTGATCTGCGACCGGGCCACCGCATCTCGCGCGTTATAAAAGGGGGCTGGCAGTTGGCGGGCGACCATGGCGAGGTGCGCCGTGAGGATGCCATTGCCGATATGGAGGCGTTTCTCGACGCCGGGATCACCACCTTCGATTGCGCGGACATCTATAAAGGCGTCGAAGAAATGATCGGGCATTTCATTGCCGACGTGCGCCGCCGTCGCGGGGCAGAGGTGGCGGACCGCGTGATGGTTCACACGAAGCTGGTTCCTGACCTTGGCCGCCTAGCCGACATTCGACCCGACGAAGTTGAGGCGATTGTGGATCGTTCACTCCAGCGCCTACAGATTGAGCAAATTCCGCTGGTGCAATTCTTCTGGTGGGACATGAGCGTCGGCAATGCGGTTGAAGCGCTCGATGTTCTGAAAGAGTGTCAGCGCAAGGGCAAGATTGCCAACCTCGGCACGACGAACTGGGATTGGCCGGTGATGGATCGGTTCATTGATGCTGATTTCGATGTGGTCTCCGCGCAGGTGCAATATTCCATTCTCGATCGACGCCCTGCGGGGGCCTTCTCGGAATGGGGGGCGCAGCGCGATGTGCAGATCTTGTGCTACGGCACCTTGGCGGGCGGGTTTCTGACCGATGCCTGGCTCGGCAAGCCCGATCCCGGTTTCGAGTTCGAAAACCGAAGCCTCATCAAGTACCGTCTGATTATCGACGAATTCGGCCCTTGGGAGCTGTTCCAAACCTTGCTGGCAACGTTGAAGGCCGTGGGGGACAAACATGGGGTGTCGCTCGCCGCCGTGTCGTCGCGCTGGGTGCTGGATCAACCACAGGTCGCCGCCGCCATCGTCGGAGCGCGCTATGCGCGGCATCTGCCCAAAACGCTGGAGATCTTCGACTTCGCCCTCGACGACGCGGACCGCGCGGCGATCAATGCGGTTTTGGATCAGGCCGCCGGGCCCAATGGCCCCGTCTATGGGCTGGAAGGCGATCGGGGCGGGCGACACGGGAAGATCATGAAGTACAACCTAAACACCAACCCTGCTGACAAGGTTTTCGCTGAATGA
The DNA here is from genome assembly GCF_038396845.1 of Gymnodinialimonas sp. 57CJ19. Lineage (NCBI taxonomy): Bacteria > Pseudomonadati > Pseudomonadota > Alphaproteobacteria > Rhodobacterales > Paracoccaceae > Gymnodinialimonas > Gymnodinialimonas sp. 57CJ19. The sequence continues at coordinate 3,028,224 of NZ_CP151587.1, read as the reverse complement.
CTATTGGCCTTGGCGCTACCGAAGGGGGGGCGTGATGCTCTACGCGATTGCGCAGAAACTGCTGTTCCCGCTCATGCTGCTTACCTCTGCGTGCATCGTCATCTTGATGGGGGTGTCGTTCTCGGATGTGATCCTTCGCAGCCTGAATAGCCCCATTCCGGGGGCTTACGAGATCACGGAGATCGCCGTTGGCGCGATGGTCTTTGCGGCCCTTCCCTTGGTGACATTGCGGCAAGAGCATGTGCGCGTGACATTGTTCGGGAAACTGGCGGATCAACATAACTGGCTTAGGCTCATTTTCACGATTGTCAGCCGGGGTGTCGGCGTCCTCGTCTTCGCTTTCTTCGCGTGGCATTTGTTCCGCTTGGGCAACCAGATGAATGCCAATGGGGCGCGGGCTATTTTTGCGGGGTTCCCCCTGGCGCCCTTTGCCTGGTTCGCATCGGCCATGTGCGCCGTGTCGGCGGTGGCCACGTTGTTCAGTCGCCAAGACGCGGCACCCGATGGGATTGGGGAACTCTGATGACCATCATGCTTTGCGCGCTGGCGCTGCTTTTCCTGCTGCTGTTTCTTGAGGTGCCGATTGCGTTGGCGATGCTGGCCATTGGCGTCGGAGGCTTTGCCTGGATCGTTGACTGGGGCCCGGCCGGGTATATGGCGGCCGATACCGCTTACCGGACCGTTCACAACTTCAACATGTCTGTGATCCCGCTGTTCATGTTGATGGGCAACTTGATCAGCAGGGCCGAGATCTCACGGGAACTCTTCGATCTTGCGTACAAATTTGTTGGCCACCGGCGCGGCGGGTTGGCAATTTCCACAGTTCTTGCGGGGGGCATGTTTGCGGCGGTTTGTGGATCGAGCCTAGCCTCATCGGCCACGATGGGGCGCGTCGCTTACCCGTCGATGAAACGCTACAACTACGATGACTCTCTGGCCGCCGGATCTATCGCGGCCGCGGGAACATTGGGGATCATGATCCCGCCCAGTGTTGTGCTGATCGTCTACGGCATCTTGACCCAGACCGATATTGCCTTGCTGTTCATCGCAGGCATCATTCCGGGTCTTCTTGGTGCGGTGCTATATGTTGGCGCGGTGGTTTTCGCCACCACGCTCAACCCCGCTGCCGGACCAGCGGGTGAGCGTAGCAGTTGGACCGAGCGGCTTTTGGCGTTGCGATCGGTTGGCTCCGTGGTCTTGCTGTTTGGTTTGGTGATCGGCGGCATTTACGGCAACTTGTTCACCCCGACCGAGGCCGCCGGGGTAGGGGCCGTGGGGGCCCTTGCGATTGCAACGCTCCGGCGCAAGCTTACATTCAGCACATTCCTGGCCACCCTCGGCCAGACGGCCATCATGAGCGCATCAATCTTCTTCGTTCTCGTGGGGGCTCAGGTCTTCGGCAACTTCATCAATGTCGCGGGCTTCACCGCAGAGCTGAACGCCTTTGTCACCGGATTGGAGCTTCCAGCGTGGGCGATGATGTTGGTCATTGTCGCGATGTACCTGATCCTTGGATGCGTGTTGGAGAGCATGTCGATGCTCCTGCTGACAATTCCGATCACATTCCCCCTTATCTTGCACCTCGGCTACGATCCGGTCTGGTTCGGCATCGTTGTCGTCACCCTTGTCGAGGTGGCGCTGATTACGCCGCCGGTGGGGATGAACATCTACGTGCTGCAAGGTGTTCTGCCCAAGGTGCCGCTGCGCAAGATGTTCGCCGGGGTCACTTACTTCGTCATCGCCGATGCAATCCGCATTCTCTTGCTCACCCTCATTCCTGCGCTGGCCTTGTGGCTGCCGGGACTGATGTGACGTTTCACCCATAATAAAACCAACTCAACAAGGAGAAGAACCAATGAAAAGAAGAACATTTACCGCTGCCCTGTCGGGCCTTGCGTTGCTGGCCAGCGGGACCGCTGCCTTTGCCGAGGACGTGGTCTTGCGATTCTCGAACTGGCTGCCGCCCACGCATCCGATCGTCACGGACATGATCGAACCTTGGGCCGCAGATGTGGCGGAGGCGACCGAGGGTCGTGTGACGCTTCAGATCTTGCCCGCACTCGGCGCGCCGGGGGCGCATTTCGACTTGGTTCGCAATGGCGTCGCCGACATCGCCTTTGCCGTCCACGGCTATACGCCCGAGCGTTTCAAGCTGACGGAGATGGTCGAGTTGCCCTTCACCGCCGAGAACGCGCAGGTGAACTCGATCGCGAACTGGCGCACCTATCAAGAGTATTTCATGGGCGCGGATGAGCATGAAGGGACGCATCTTCTGGGCCTTTGGGTGCCGGGGTCTTACCAGCTGTTCACCCGCTCCGGCGTGGAAGAGATCGGCGACCTCGACGGTCTGCGCATTCGGGTCCCCGGCGCCATCGTGGAGCAAATCGCGACGGAGCTTGGCCTTGTGTCGATCTCTTCGCCGTTGACGGAAGCCTACGACCAGATCTCTCGCGGGATTATTGACGGCATGTTCCAGACCTACGGCACGGTGATGGACTTTAACATGACCGAGCACATGCCTGTCGTGTTCACGGTCCCCGGCGGTTTCGCGGCCTCCAGCCAGTTCATGGTGGTGGACGAGGACGCTTGGAACCGCATCAGCGCCGAGGATCAAGCCGCAATTGATGCGCTGTCTGGCGAGGCCATGGTCAGCCGTTTCGCCGCGGTTTGGCAGGAGCACAATGCGACATCTTCCGAAGCCCTGATTGAAGGCGGTCTGACCCGTCACGAACTGGAAGGCGAAGACTTGGCCCGCATGGAGGAACTTCTGGCACCGATCCAGAGCCAATGGGTTGAAGCCGCAAGTGAGCGCGGTGTGGACGCCGAGGCCGCTTGGGGCTTCTATCAGGAACAGTTGGACGCCGTAGCAGAAGAGCTTGGTGTGTCGCGCAACTGAATATTCATGGCAGGGCTCCCGCGGCCCTGCCATAGATTTAATATACGAGAATTCAAAAACCGGAGCCGTGACCGTGTTTCATAAAATAGAAGATTGGGATCGCGCCTATTCCAATTCATCCCACATCCACCGCAGCGACCGGTGGCCGGACGCTTGGGTTCAACCTGCCGCTGACTTTCGCGATGCAATGGATGCCCAAGGCCGCGCTGCCCTTGATCAGCCTTACGGGGACGGCGCCCGTCAGCGGTACGATCTGTTCATGCCTGAAGGGACGCCGCGGGGGCTGTTTGTTTTCGTTCATGGTGGCTACTGGCATTCGCTCGACCGCAGCTATTGGTCTCATCTCGCGGCGGGTGCGGTGGCCAACGGACATGCTGTCGCTGTCCCCGGCTATACGCTTTGCCCCGAGGCGAGCATCACCCAAATCGGGCAGGAGATAGCCAAGGCGATTGACACTGCGGCCGCCCGCATTTCCGGGCCTATCGTGCTTTCGGGACATTCCGCCGGCGGCCATCTGGTCGCGCGTGTTGCGGCGCAGGGCTCTGCGCTATCGGAAGCTTCGCGCGCGCGGCTTTCGATGGTTATGCCGATCTCCGGTCTCTTCGATCTGCGTCCCTTCTTGCGTCTCGAAATGAATGAAAGTCTGCGACTGGACCTGGGCGAGGCAGAGCGCGAAAGCCCTGCGCTGTTAACGCCGCCCGAGGGCCTGCGTGTGCTGTGCTGGGTCGGCGGGAGCGAGCGGAGCGAATTTCTGCGCCAGAACCAACTTCTCGCCAACATTTGGACCGGCCTTGGGGCCGAGGTGGCAGTCTGGGAAGAGCCGGACAAACATCACTTCGATATTTGCGATGCCTTGGCGGACCCCAGTCACAAGATCCACCAACTCTATCTCTGAGCAACCCACGCGCGGGTAAATAGTATTGAAACGGTGCCTTGCGTTGCGCCAAGGCGGCCAAGAGGGCCCAATGCGCTTGCCACACCCCCACCCCTGAGAGCCGGCACATCAGACCGGCTGTCACTGGCGATGAACGATACGACCTCGGGCGGGCCGGTCACGACAGCGGTTGAATGCGCCCGCCGATGCGGTTCAGGTCGATCGGTCGATGACGCCCGCGGCCCATCTATGGGTCGACGCGCCGAAGCAGTCGTGCAGAGAATCCGTGGCGATCACACTGCCCAGAGACAGCCGGCCAAGCAGGGACAGGCCGTTTTGCACAGTCCCATTCCGGTCAACAAGCGATCCGTCAGGCCGCGTTTGTGCGCCAAATCCTTCGGCGACAGCCGTGATTGACCCTTCGTCCATTGCGCGCTTGAAGAGGGGGGCAGTGATGTTCTCCAAACTCGGGTTGGGGAGCACCGCGTCAATCATGACGGGGGCCAGCAACGCCGCATCTTCTTCAACCAGCCGCCAGCCGTCCGGCTCCATCAGGATATCGGGATCTTCGACTGCTTGTAAGCTGACCAACCCGTCGTCGATCAGCGTCAAAAGTTGTTCGGAAGCCGTAACGGGCGGGCCGTAGCTGTACCGTTTCAAAGCCCCGTCGAACCCGACAATTGCAATTGCGGTGTCGGGCGCCACAACGGCGCCGTTGACGCCGCTGCGCAGGTCGTTCTGCATTTTGCGCCAGATTTGCCCAATCACATACCCGATGGATGGGGCGATGCGCTGATGCGCCATATCAATCGTGACGCGCAGGGTGGCGATTGTGTCTTGAATGTCCTGCGCGCCTGGGTCGTCGCGCTCCGTGGCGAGCCATTGCTCCACTGCGGGCCGCGACTGTGCTGCGTCGCATTCAGCAAGGATGCGCATAGCAGGGGGGACCAAGGCCGCGCAGATCGTTTTCAAGGCGTCGTCAGGGTCTTGACCCACGGCCTGTGTCAGGGCGGCTTTGAACGCTTCGATCTCTCCACGGGTCGGATCGAACAGCCTGTCGATCTCTGCTGTTGCGGGCTTTGGCGCGGGGGGAAGTCCATCGCGAGAGAACGGCAGGATCTTGCGCGGTTCGCGGCCCGATCGCGTGTAGGCGCCCCTCTCAAATCGCCCGCCGAGCCCAATGGTCAACAGCCGCAAAACGTCATGGGTCGACAGCCCCAATCCGCGGATCGCGACGGTTTTGTCCTGCCAGTCATGGGCCGCCGCTAACAGTTTTGCGCCGGGGTAGGCGTGGAGTAGATCAAGTTTGTGATCCTGAGCGTGGTCCGTCCATTCCTTCATCTGCGGATCCAGCTTGGTCGCGGGCTGTCCGGGAGACAAGAGAACCTCGTCGTAGGGGCCGTAGTGCTGGTCTTTTGTCGTGACGTGCCAGCCATCATCCCGGCTCAGGGCACGGGCCTTGGCCTTGATATGGGTGACATTGAACACATCGCGGGCCGTGTCACGAAGCGCTGCGAAGCGGGCTTCAAGATAGGCACCCAGATCTGCACGGGGCGGGAAATCGTCGCCGCCGTAATCGGTGGCGGACCATTCGGCGAAGGGCGCGATATGGTCGGACATGCAGGCAGGCGGATCAATGTCGAGGATACGCACGGGGATGTTGAGAATGCACAAAGAATCTTCTTCGGGATGAAAGTTTGGTCCGGCGCCCAAAACATCGAGGGTGTCGAAAATGTCGATCTTGAAGCGGATGTTGCGCTTCATGGCCTCAATCGCCAAAGCCTCCAGAGCGCCGAGGCCCCGGGGACCGAAGCCAATGACGGCGAGTGTGCGGGTAGGTGTTTTCACGGGGCGCCCTCGTACAGCTTTCACTCGATAACGCGCGAAGGCTGAAAATGATCCTTGGGCGCGGAAGTTTATTCCATGACCCGCCATGTCGCCGCGTGTTGGCCCGCGCACGCCGTATCCGCTTTCCAATGACTTTCGGACAGGGTAGGCCATGCGATCTTTGGATATGCGGGACAAATCATGGCGCAAAATGCCACCATTCATAAAATCGAGCTGACGGTCTCTGACATGGATCGCCACTATTATGAGACCCACAAGCTCACCGTGGCCAAACACCCCTCCGAGACCGATGAACGGCTGATGGTGCGCCTTCTCGCCTTCGCGCTGAATGCCCATGAACACTTGGAGATGACCAAGGGATTATCGACGGACGATGAACCCGACATCTGGCAAAAGAGCCTGAGCGGAGAGATCGACGTCTGGGTAGCGCTGGGGTTGCCAAGCGAGAAGGTCATGCGCCAGTCCTGCGGCAAAGCGGCGAAAGTGATCGTTTACCCCTATGGCGGAAGGGTTGCCGAGATGTGGTGGGACAAGGTCCGCAACAGCACCACCCGTTTCGACAACCTGCACGTTGTCAGTTTTTCGGAGGCCGACACGGGCGCCTTGGCGAAACTGGCCAGCCGCGCAATGAAGCTTCAGGTGAACATACAAGATGGCGACGTTATGGTCAGTGTCGACGAAAGCGTCGTTTACGTCACACCCAACACGTTGAAAGGCGCGCCTTAGCGGTCAGCGCCCCTTGGCGCCGCTGTGCTTGGCTCCGTACGGGGAATGCAGAGAGTGCACGACAGGCCGAAGCGTATTAGAAACGGCGCCGTGCACGAACAGATGATGAGAGAAAATTGAAGCAGCCAGCAAAAGAGCTCCGCATTGATTTTGTCGAAGGTCCGGTCGCCCATCGTCTCCGGTTCGGGGGCGGGCGTGGTCAGGATTTACCCAAAGCGATGGGGCTGCGAGGCGGCAAGACGCCCAAGATCATCGACGCGACGGCTGGTCTGGGGCGCGACGCGTTCCTGTTGGCGTCCTTGGGCGCGCAGGTCACTCTGATCGAGCGGTCGGAAAAGATGCATCTGCTGCTTGCCGAGGGCATGGATCGAGCCGCAAGAGCCGGTGGTCAGATGCGGGAAATTATCGACCGCATGACTCTATTGAAAGGTGATGCGTTGGATCTGATACCCGAGTTGTACGGCGAAGCTATCTTGATTGATCCAATGCACCCCGAACGGAAGAATTCTGCCCTGGTCAAACAAGAACTACGCCAAGTCCGCGAGATCGTGGGAACCGATGATGATGCCGCTGATCTTGTGCGATTGGCGATCAGACATGCACGAAAGCGCGTGGTGCTGAAATGGCCTGCCAAGGCTGATCCGCTTGCGGGCGTTCCCAAGTGCAGTCACCAGATTATCGGCAAGACAACTCGTTTTGATGTCTTCATGACGGGTTGAGCGTCCTTGGAGCCACGATGCAACGCCGTCGCCCGCCCCGTTGACCGGGCGTTCCCTGACGGGGAGGGCAACACAACACACCAGGGACTGCCCACTCCAGTGCGCGGCGCTGCCCCAGGAACCTTTCAAGACCAGGGCGTTACAAGGTATTTTTCGCCCGTCTTCATGGTGCGGTAATCCATCACTGCGTCCTTTGTCAGCATGTCTTCCAAAGAGACGCGCGATTTATAGGTGCTGGCGAAGGTTGTAGTAAGGTTGTCGCTGACACGCTGCTGCATACGGGCCACGGTTTCCCGCCCAACAGATTGCAGGAAGGGGAACAATAGCCAGCCCGACAGCGTCCAGCCGAAACCGTAGGAAGGCGTCAGGATAGTTGGGCTGGTGTCGAGGCGACCGTAGATGAACATCCGTTTTTGCTGCGTGCTGCCGTAGCGCGAAAATTCGGTCATCTGTTCGGCCGCGACCTGTTCCATCGCCCGGAACGATCTATCGACGTGCTTGCCACCGCCAACAGGATCAAAGCCGTAGAACGCCCCGGTTTCACGAATGGCGCCGGTCAGTTGGTCCATGAAGTCATCGTCGGAAGAGTTGACCACATGCGCCGCCCCGATCCCCCTTAGCAGGTCAACGTGTTCACCCTTGCGCACGACATTGACCAACTCGATCCCGTCCTCTTGGCAGATACGTGTCAGCATTTGTCCAAGGTTTGACGCACCGACCGTATGCAGAATGGCGTCTTGCCCGTCAGCTTTGGCATTTTCGACAAAACCAAGGGCCGTCATCGGGTTAACAAAGGCGCTGGCCCCGTCTTCGGCGGTATGATCGCCCAGTGGCAGGCACATGGCGGCATCGGCAAGGCAATATTGGCTGTACGCATTACCCGGCACGCAAGAAACACGTTGCCCGATCAGTGCTTGCGCGGCGTCGCTGTCACCGGCCTCAACCACCGTGCCGGCGCCCTCATTGCCAGCGGGCAGCTTCAGTCCGTGGCGCGCCTTTGCGGCGGCGTTTGCGGCCTTTGGCATCCTCGCGACAAACTTGCCGCGCGTGTATTCAGCGTTTTCGACGTCCGCCCCGCCGACCAGGATCGCAAGGTCGGATGGGTTGATCGGTGCGGCTTCCATTTTTACCAGAACCTGGTTGCCGGTAGGGGCGTCAAAAGCCACATCCTCAACCGCGACAGTCAGAGTTCCGTCAGCCGCAAGCGTAGTGAACAGCTGTTTTCCAGTGGTCGTCATGATGAGGTCTCCTCCACCGCCATTAATGTCAGGGTCCTTGGGTATGCCATAGCCGCCAAGACGCAGCCAGTGTCGTCTGTCACGGCTTAGCTAGGGCTGTCAGCTGCGCCACCTGTGCAAGATCGTCCCGAAACTGTGCCTTCGCGGTCTTCTGCGCGGCGGGGTCGGTGGCACGAAGCAGATAGGATGGGTGCAGCGTGATAAATACAGGTCCGCCGGATCGCCCCGTCTCAATCTGCCCCCGACGCGACAAGATACCGGCGCCATTGCCTGTCAGACTATGGGCCGCCGTTGACCCCAATGCGAGAGTTAGCTTGGGGTTTACCGAGGCGAGTTCAGCGTCCAGCCACCAGCGGCAATGCTCGATTTCCGACGTATTCGGTCTCTGATGAAGGCGACGGCGCCCTTGTGGTTTGAATTTGAAATGTTTCACCGCGTTGGTGACATAGGCGGCGCGGCGATCCAGCCCTACCTCCGCCGAGATCGTATCGAACATTTGCCCCGCGGGCCCGACGAACGGCTGCCCGGTCAGGTCCTCCTGATCACCCGGTTGTTCGCCTACGATCATAAGATCCGCATCGCTGGGGCCTTGGCCAAGAACCGCCTGCGTCGCGGTGCAATGCAGCGGGCAGCGGGTGCAAGCAGAGATCGCGGCGGACAGGTCGCCATCGGGTCCATCCCACGCCGATTGGTGCGCCTTGAGCTGTGCCTGGACCTGCGGCAAGCGGGCGGGCGGCAGCGTGGGGGCGGCCAGTGCCATCTCGCGCGCGCGGGCAGGGGCGCCGGCGATCATATCGGGGATCGAGGCGGCCTCTGGCAGGTTCTTCCAGTATTTCTTGGGCATCTCGGACTGCATGGCGCTGACCATCAGACGCGCGGGGTTAAAGATGTTGCGGAAATAGGTGATCCAGAGTTGCTCGCCCGCGTCTTCGGGCAGGTCGGGCTTTGCGTGGCCTTCCTCGAACGTCAGTTCCCCGCCGATGAAAATGGCCGAGACATCGGGGGTCAGGATGCGCCAATCCATATCGCTGAACCGACGCACGAAGAAATCCGCCGTGGGCTCGACGGTGTGGTGCGTGGGTTCAAACCACGCGGCGAAACTGCGGCGGTTTGCACCGGGGGTGGTGATGTCACGGAAGCGCACGAAGGCTTTCATCTTGTGCTGACAGCGGTGCACGTTCTTTTCCAGCCGCCGCAGGTGGGCAAGGTCGGCGTCGCCCCGGTCCGACATCAGATGCGGCGCACTTTGCAGGCGCCACGCAAAGGCATAGAGCCGCGCAAAACGCTCTGGGTCACTGTGCCAGACCACCGTTTGCGCCATCGACATGAAACTGCGCGGCACTTTGGGGGCTTGGCCTTGGGGCAGGGCGGTTTGCGCGGCAAACAAATCAGGTTCGGCGCGGTGGTCGCCCCAGACAATGTCGCAGGGCGCCACCCCTGCGGACAGCAGGTCGCGCGCCGCGTCGCGCCACGCTTGCGCCGCGCCCAAGGTGGGGATCTGGACGTGGTGCATCACAACAGTATCAGTTGTTCGGGCGGTGGCGCGAAGCGCGCGCGTAGATCGGCGCTGTCGGTCAGCCCTCCGGGCGACCAGCCGCCCGCCGTGATGAACGCGCGCGCCCTTTTCATCGACGCACCCATGCGCATCAGGTCCTCGTATCGAAGGGTGCGATGGCGCCGCGTCTGCAAGATCCGCGTCACCGTCTTTACGCCGAACCCCGGCACCCGCAGCAGCATTTCGCGGCTCGCTCGGTTCACATCCAGCGGGAACAGCCCGCGATGTTGCAGGGCCCATGCGAGTTTTGGATCAATCTCCAGATCAAGGTTGCCGTCGGACGTCGCGGAGGTGATTTCATCCAGCTGGAAATCGTAGAACCGTAACAGCCAGTCGGCTTGATACAGCCGGTGTTCGCGCTGCAAGGGCGGGCGGATCAGCGGCAGTTTGGACGAGGAATCAGGGATCGGAGAGAAGGCCGAATAATACACCCGTTTCAGTTTGTAACTGGAATAGAGCCGCGTTGACTGGCCCAATACAGTCGCATCGTTGGACCCGTCCGCGCCGATAATCATCTGCGTGGATTGCCCTGCGGGGGCGAACTTGGGAAGGCGCTTTCCGGTGAAGGTGCGTTCTTTGCCTTCGTCCTTGCGCAAGCGCACGTCCGCCATGGCTTTGCGGATCTGGTTGGGCTTTTTTTCAGGCGCAAACTGTTCAACGGCGCTGTCGGTGGGCAGTTCTACGTTGATCGACAAGCGATCTGCCAGCAAGCCCGCTTCGGCGATCAGTTCGGGGGCCGCATCGGGGATGGTTTTCAGGTGGATGTAGCCGCGAAAGTTCTCTTCATGGCGCAGTTTGCGGGCGATTTGCACCATGTCGGACATCGTCGCATCGGGCGAGCGGATGACGCCGGACGAAAGAAACAGCCCCTCGATGTAGTTGCGGCGGTAGAACTCGATCGTCAGCTTCACGACCTCGTCCACGCTGAACCGCGCCCGGGTGACGTTGGACGAGGCGCGGTTGATGCAATAGCTGCAATCGTAGATGCAGAAATTGGTCATCAGAATTTTCAACAGGCTGATACAACGCCCGTCAGGCGCATAGGCGTGGCAGATGCCGCTGCCCTCATTTGACCCCAGTCCCTTTCCATCGCGGGAGTCGCGTTTGGTTGATCCTGACGACGCGCACGAGGCGTCATATTTTGCCGCATCGCTGAGAATAGCGAGCTTTTCATCGAGTGTTTGCTTTGCCATATGTTCTACATATGTTCCGCAAGCCGCAATGTCATTAATCTATCCTTAAGACGTGACGTTTTATCTGCTTCGGGCAAGGTTTCATTAGCCGTAGGTGGCCAACATCTCTTTCAGATCGTCTAGCGTGTTTGCCTCTGACGCGGGTTTGTCGTGGCGCCAGCGCAGCATGCGCGGAAACCGCAGGGCGACGCCGGATTTATGACGTGGAGAGGCCTGGATGCCTTCGAACGCGATCTCGAACACGTGGTGTGGGGTGACCTGGCGCACGGGGCCAAACTTGTTGAGGGTATTCTTGCGCACCCAAGCGGTAATCTGGCGGAATTCGGCGTCGGTCAGGCCAGAATAGGCCTTGGTGAAGGGCGTCAGCTCGTTCCCGTTCCAGACGGCGAAGGTGTAATCGGTGAACAGGTTGGCACGCCGTCCACTGCCCGATTGCGCATAGATCATCACCGCGTCGATGGTCAGCGGGTCAATCTTCCATTTCCACCAATCACCCCGTTTACGCCCCGCCAGATAGGGGCTGGCGCGGCGTTTGATCATCAGGCCTTCGGCATTGTGATCGCGCGACGTTTCACGTTCGGCGGCGAGCGCATCCCACGTGTCGAAAGGAACTTCTTGGCTTAGGCGGATGGGGGCCTCGGGCGGGACATCGGCCAACAGGTCGGCCAGCGCGGCCCGGCGTGCGGCGAAGGGCGTATCGCGGATGTCAGCCCCGCCTTGTTCCAGCAGGTCGTAGGCCATGAGGACGACCGGCGCCTCCGCCAACAGCTTCTTGGGCACCGTCTTGCGCCCGATACGTTTTTGCAGCGCATTGAAGCTCAGCGGCATGTCATCGGCAAAGGCGAGGATTTCGCCGTCAATCACCGTGCCGTCGGGCAAGTAATCGGTCAGCTGCGCCAACTCGGGAAATCGATCTGTCATCAGGTCTTCGCCGCGCGACCAGATGTGGTGCTCGCCGCCACGGGTGATGAACTGGCCGCGGATACCGTCCCACTTGCGTTCCGCGTGCCAGTCGGGCGGATCGCCAAGCTCCGCCGGGTCATCGACGGAATGGGCAAGGTAGAACGGGTAGGGGCGCGACAGGTCGGCCATGGGGTCATCCGCCTCGATCAGCGCGGCCCACGTCGTCGTTTGCGGCGTCCAGTTGACCATGAGTTTGTGGGTCAGCGCGGCGACGTCCTGTCCCGTGACCTGCGCGAGCGCGCGCGTCATCAACTTGGCGCTGACGCCCACGCGAAAGCCGCCTGTCAGCAGTTTCGTGAACAGGAATCGTTGATCGGGGGCGAGGGTGTCCCACGCCGCCAAGATGCCCTCCCTGCGCGCGTCATCGTCCAGCGTGGACAGGCGGGCAAGCGTTTCGATCCAGTAAGTGAGGCTGTGGTCCTGCGGGTCAGAGGGGTCCGGCAGAACAAGGCTGATGGTTTCGGCCAGATCACCGACAATGTGATAGCTTTCGTCAAACAGCCAATCGGGCAGACCCGCGACCTCGGCCGCCCATTGGCGCAGTTTGGTTGTTGAAATGACCCGTTTGGGGCGGCGGCCGGTGAACAGCGCAATCGTCCATAAACGGTCTGTGTCCGACGCAGAGCCGAGGTAATCGGCCAATGCCGCAACCTTGACGGTGGTCTTGGTGCTTTCATCGACGCGGGCATAGAGGGCGGCAAAGCGTTTCATGATGCCTCCTCGGTGTCGTCGCCGGAATACTCAGTTGAGACGACGTGGGCGTCATAGCCTTGCTCGGACAGGTAGCGTTGGAACTGGCTGGTATAGCCGTGGGTGACAAAGACTTTCTCCGCCCCCGTCGCCTTGATCGCGTCGTTCAATCCGCTCCAATCCGCATGATCCGACACGATAAACCCGCGATCCGTGCCGCGCCGCCTGCGTACGCCGCGCAGGGCCATCCAGCCCGAAGCAAAGGCCGTCGCCGCCTGCGGGAAGCGCCGAGCCCAATGCTGGGTGGTGCTGCCGGGGGTGGCAATAATCAGGGCGCCGGGGTGGCTTTTGGCGCTGACGTCTTCGGCGATTTGTGTGGTGTCGGGCAGGGCGATCCCCTGGGCGCGCAGAACCGCGTTGGTGTTTTCCACCGCCGTCACCGTCAACATCGGGCCGATTGAAGCATCGACGCTGCGCATCAGACGTTGCGCCTTGCCAAGGGCGTAGGCGGTCAGGATCGACGGGCGGCCCGCCGCCGCGTTTGCAGCCCACCATTCGTTGAGTTGCTGTGTCAGGATATCCTGCGGGGTCCATTTGAACACGGGCAGGCCGAAAGTGCTTTCGGTGATGAAGGCGTGGCATTTCACCGGCTCGAACGCCTCGGACAGCCCATCATCCACCGTCTTGTAGTCCCCCGAAGCGACCCAGACCTGCCCCGCAACCTCGACCCTGATCTGTGCCGAGCCGGGGACATGGCCTGCGGGATGGAAAGACACCGTCGCCCCGCCGATCTGGCGGGTTTCGCCGTAGGGTATGGTCTCGATCCGCGCGTCTTCCCCCAATCTATGGTGCATCACGGGGGCCGCCGCCTCCGTGGAGAGATACCGACCCATTTCCGGGCGGGCGTGATCGGAATGCCCATGGGTAATCAAGGCACGCGGCACCGGGCGCCACGGATCAATATAGAAATCGCCAGCAGGACAATAAATGCCCCGCTCGGTAAAGGTTAAGACGTCGTTCATACCTCGCGACGTAGCGCTGTAATGCCCAATTTCAAGCGCGGGCGCGCCGGGGCGACGGGGGGGCACGACGCAACTCGTCGTTATGGGTTTGGGCGGTTCACTCTAAGGCTCGTTGCTTGGGGCACCAGCCAGTCCAAGCTCTGACAAAATCGTTGGAATGGCTTTCTTGAGCTTGAAATAGCCCTTGGTTGCATGGGGCCACGTGGCCGCATCATAGTGTCGGTGCGGCTGTCGAAGGGTCATACCCTCGGCCGCCAGAGCGTTTTTCACGCCCTCCAGTTTCGTCGCAACAGGGCCGACGGGCGCAAAGGGTGTCAGCACCTGCGTCGTCCCGGCCATCTGCGCGGCGGCAATGATAGCGGTGCTCCAATCGTGGGTTGTGGCGACGTGGCCTTGCTCATATAGCCCCGCCACCGCATCGGCGACGGCACCTTGCCTGAAGCCATGGGCCAGCGCCCCTTGATCCTTTTCGCGAGGGGTCACGAGCCCCAACACACCGCTGGCCGTTCCTGATATCAACGTCCTGGACCGGCAATCCTCTTCTGTCACCAACAGCAGGAAATTCTTTTGGGCGGTCGGGTTTTCCGGGATGAAAGGCACGAGCGGATGATCACCCGCTTCACTCAATGGCTCGGCCGTATTCGCCAGTTGGCCGATCGGTTCAAATGCCCCTTTCGTGTATTTGGCAATGTTGGATGGCCGGGCCAGATAGGTCTTGCCTTTGGTATGCAGCCCGCCGACCCAGCGCCAGCTTAACGTATTGGATGCCGGATCGCCGTCGATCAAATGGCGCAGGAAGAACTGCGCGCCCAATTCCCACGGAAGACGCAGCGTGAAGATCCAGATCGAGGCGAACCACATACGTGCGTGGTTATGCAGGTACCCGGTTTTCACCAGCTCACGGCACCAATGGTCAAAACACGCAATCCCCGTGCGCCCATCCATGGCGGCCAAGACGTCGTTTTTGCGGTGGATGTTGCTTTCCAACTTATCCCACGCCGTCCGAAGGCCAAGTTGGTAGCTTTGCCAAACACTTGGGTGCTGTTCTAGCCAACCTTTGAAATAGCCGCGCCAGAACACCTCCTGGATGAACTTCATAGCAGTCGTTGGACTGTGGCGCGCCAGCGTATGGGTCAGCACCTCTGGCTCGGTGATCAGACGATGCCGTATCCAGGGGGATAGGGCCGAGGTTGTGCTTCGCTGCGACGGTCCCAGATCGTAGTTGCGATGCGTCGCGTAATGCACCCCGGTCCGTGGCGCGTATTGTTCCAGACGTGCAAGGCCAGCGCGTCTCGTGGGATCAAACGCGACGGTTTCCGATGTGGCCGTGACCTCAGCATACAGTCCTTCCCCGATTGTCATGCAGCGCCCCCCCTGGTGCTTGGAGACCGCGTTGAGCCGCGCCCCCGGCGGCAGCGTTCCGAGCAGTATTTGACCTCGTCCCAGACCTTTGCCCACTTCTTTCGCCAGGCATAAGGCCGCCCGAAAGTCACGCAGGTTTTCACCGGAAGGTCAGACTTTTTCATCGGCTTGCATCGCCTTGAGGAACCGTCGGCTGTCGTCATGGATCGCTTGCCGCTTTTCGTCATTCATCCGGTCCAGGCTATTGAACATGAACCCCATGCGTGGGTTGCTGCGCAACTTGCCGTCATTGCGAGCCAGAAAGTCCCAATACAGGTAGTTGAACGGACACGCCTTCGGCCCGTTCTTGACCGTCGGCTTATAGGCGCACGACCCGCAATAGTCCGACATCTTGTTGATGTAACTGCCGCTGGCCGCATAGGGTTTGGAGGCAAGCACCCCCCCGTCCGCAAACAAGATCATGCCAGAGACATTGGGCAGTTCGACCCATTCATAGGCGTCCGCGTAGACCAGAAGATACCACTCGTTCACTTCATCGGGGTCGAGACCTGCCAGCAATGCAAAATTGCCAAGCACCATAAGGCGCTGGATATGATGGGCATAAGCGTTTTGCTTTGTTTCGGTCACGCATTGCCGCATGCAGTTCATTTGCGTGTCGCCCGTCCAGTAAAGGGACGGAAGCGGCCTTTGGGCGTCAAAGAAGTTGTTTTCCTTGTAGTCTGGCATCTTCAACCAATAAATGCCGCGCACAAACTCTCGCCACCCCAGGATCTGGCGAATGAAACCTTCGACGGCGTTCAAGGGGGCAGCCCCGTCATGGAACGCGGCCTCAGCGCGTTCGATACATTCCAACGGGTTCAATAGCCCGCAGTTCATGTATAGCCCGATATGGCTGTGATACATCCAGGGCTCTCCCTCGATCATCGCGTCCTGGTAATCCCCGAAGAAGCGCAAACGCCGGGCGATGAATTCGTCCAGCGCAGCCAGCGCTTGTTCACGGGTGACGGCAAAATGAAACGGGGAAAGATCGCCGAAGTGATCGGGGAACTGCGCCTCAACAAGGGCCATGACCTCACGCGTGATCTCGTCGGGAACGGCCCTGTACGTGTCGGGAACATCCAAACCTTTCTCGGGCTTTTTCCTGTTCTCGGAATCGTAGTTCCACTTGCCGCCAACGGGGCCATCAACATCCATCAAGATCGCGTACTTGCGGCGCATCTCTCGGTAAAAATACTCCATCCGCAGTTGTTTTCGACCATCGGCCCATTGGGCGAAGTCCTCTGTCGTACACAAGAACCGGTCATCCTCGCGCAGGGCCACAGGCACAGACAACGCGTCTGGCCAGTCTTGGAACGCAGTAAGCAGCCGATGCTCCCCCGGTTTGGTCAGCACCACTTCATCACAGCCGTGAAGATCAAGGGCCGTTTCGACTTCGCCCAGGAACGACCCGCTGTTGTCCGGGTCATCGTAGGCGACATAGCGGACGTTGAAGCCTTGCGCACGCAGATCACGGGCGAAATGGCGCATGGCGCTGAACACAAACGCGATCTTCTTCTTGTGGTGCTTCACATAGGTCGCTTCTTGCCTCAACTCGCACATCAATATCAGATCATCCTTGGAGACGTCTGACAGGCTTGAGATGGATAGGCTGAGCTGGTCGCCCAGAATGAGCCGAAGTTTCATCGTGTGATTTCCCCCCAAACGCCACGAGTCCACGCATTCATCACCACGAGAATTGCATGGCTGCCTACGGGACATGCAAACGATGGCCCCTCAATACCGCTATTGGCTGTGTTGAGGGTGAATGTGATATTGGTCATGGTTCGTCTCCGGCTACATAAGATTGTACGCGCCCCTAGGCCGTTCGGATCATTTTGACCTGGCCCCCACGCGGTGGAAATTATCGAGGCTATAACCCCGCCAAGCAGCGCCACCATCATCGCGACACATAGTGCAACGAAGGTCGGGTTTTGACGGAGGCCAGGACTGCGCCCACTGTCAACGGCACCGGGACGCTCGTTTGCCCCATGCTTGGGTGCGAGCAATCGAGGATGCCGAAAGGCTATCGACCCTTGGGGTGGGTGTGCTTAAATTCTTGGGGTACGCATTGCGCTACAAATTCGTAGGCTACTACAGAGGCCCCCCATGCCAGACCCCATTCCCTTCTTCGACGGTCACAACGATTTTCTGCTGCGGCTCCTGAAGTCGGCAAGTGCCCGGTCCGAGACATGGCTGGGCGACGCGGGGCAGGGACACCTTGATCTTGGGCGGATGAGGCAGTCGGGCTTTGCGGGGGGGCTGTTTGCGATCTTCGTCCCGCCCGTCCCAAGCGGGCCGCCCGTCGACTTCATGGCGCAAATGGCGAACCCTCCCTATGCCATCCCGTTTCCACCCCTGATGGAACATGGCACCGCGCAGCCCACGGCGCTTGCGATGGCGGGACTCTTGCATTGGATGGAGCGCGCGGCACCGGATGATTTCAAGGTCTGCCGCACGGTAGAGCAGATGCGCGCGGCGATGGATCAGGGCGTTATCGCCGGGGTGATGCACATGGAAGGGGCCGAGGCCATCGGCCCCGATCTGGACGCGCTGTACCTGTTTCACGACATGGGGCTGCGGTCCCTTGGGCCGGTGTGGAGCCGTCCAACGATTTTTGGCCATGGCGTGCCGATGGCGTTTCCCGGCACGCCCGATACCGGGCCGGGTCTGACCGAGAAAGGCAAGGACCTTGTCCGGCTGTGCGACCGGTTGGGGATCATGATTGATCTGTCACACCTGAACGAAGCCGGGTTCAACGACGTCGCCGCGATTTCGACCGCGCCTCTGGTTGCAACCCATTCCAATGCCCACGCGCTTTGCCCGTCACCGCGCAACTTGACCGACCGCCAACTGCACATGATCCGAGAGCGTGGCGGCATGGTCGGGTTCAACTTCGCGACGTTCTACCTCAACGCCGATGGCACGTCGGCGCCAGATATCGGGTGGGAGACGATGCTGCGCCAACTCGACCACATGATTGCCGAGGTGGGCGAGGACCACGTCGGACTTGGATCCGACTTCGACGGGTGCATCGTGCCCCGGTGCATTGGCGATGTGACCGGGGTGCCCGCGCTGTTTCGCGCGATGGCAGATCACGGGTATGACGCAGCGCTGATCCAAAAGCTGGCGCAAGACAACTGGCTGGCATGCCTTGACCGGGTCTTGCATTGACACGGCGGATGGATCTGCACGCCCGGTAGCCCGCATCAAAGGTATCGGCAGGCATAAGAAACTTGATCAAGTTCTCTGCTCGCACACGCCCCGTTCCGCTTTGGGGGACAAGCCACAATCCATGGTCAAAAGCCGCCGTCCGCTTGACGCATTGTTCGCTCGGCTACCCGGTGACGGTTCTGGGAAAGTTGAGGAGCGTCCGTGTTTTACGCCCAACCCAACCTCGAAATGCTGCCAACGCGGCTAATTGGTAAACGTTGGCTACGAAATAGGCGCTGTCACTGGGCGCTAATCAACATGATCGCGGCGGCTATCCCAACATTTCCGATTACCATTGCGGCAAACAGCAGCGGCCACTTCATCTTCCCGAACGATGTCTCGATGTTCACATCCTGGTCGGGGATTACAGTGACTTTGAATGAGACATTCCACATTGATTTGGTAACAGTGTTGTTGGCTTTGAGCGGCTGAGTTGTCGGGGTTCCGGGAAATATTCAGTTAGAGCCCTTCACCTCGACAATGCCCGACGGCGCGCCCCCACCTGCGACGGGCGACGCGGAGAAACTGTAGGTTGTGGGAATTGAGTTTGAGAACTTGCCTATGATTTTCGTAGATTGTCCTGCTTTCGCTTGGATCGTTTTCATCAGACCTCCTTGCGCTCTCTTGTGCGGCGCCGCCTTTGCCGTGACCGCGCCGGGTTAAAGCTCAATCTTGACCCCATCGTAGCCGATAGTAAGCAGGCCGTCCCAATGCGGATCAACGGCCTTTTGCCAGTCTTGCTCGCCGTAGGTTGGGTCGTCGGACGGGATCAGATGCGAAAGCGCCAAACGCTTGACGCCGGCTTTCTGCGCGGTGAGCGCAGCGTCGTGGGCGAAGCTATGGGAGCGCAGCCAATGGGCCATCAGCTTGTCCGACCCGTTGCCGATACGTGCCATCAAGGCGGGCAGGGCGGACTCCAGCATCGCCTCATGGACAAGGATATCCGCACCGCGTGCAAATTCTTCGAGCGCGTCCAGCGGGGCCGTATCGCCAGAAAAAACGACATGGGCCTTTGCGGTCTTGAAGACGTAGGCAAAGCAGTCGACCAAGGGCGGATGCAGGGTGCGCAAAGCGGTTACCGAGATGCCGCAGCACTCCAACACCGGGCCCGCGTCGACCACATGAAAGGTTATCAGGTCGCGCAGATCTGGCCTGCCCTCATCTTCCGTGCGCAGGTCGATGTCAGCCTTCATGGAGGACAGAAAACCAGCCCAATAGGCCTCAAGCCCATCGGGGCCGTAGATATCCACCGGCGTTTTCAGCCCGGCTGTCCATGCTGTGTGGATCAGCGGGCCAAGCTCCAGATAATGATCGGAGTGCAGGTGACTGATCAGGATCAGCGATAGATCCTTTAGCTGCATCCCTTGATCCACAAGGCCCCGGGTCACGCCCAGACCGCAATCCAACACGATCATCTGACCGTTCAGGCAAACCAGATTGGATGTCGGCATGGACGAACCGGGCCGAATGGCAGGCCCGCCCTTGGTGCCCAAAAGGGCGATGTAATCCTGTGTCATAACGTTGCCTTTCAAGCGGCGGAGAAACCGGCATCCAGTGCGGCCAGGATCGTGTTCGCTTCAGCCTCGCTCAGGATCAATGACGGCGACAGGATCAGGTTGGGGCCGGACACCCGCACCATGGCACCGCTTTGATAGGCGACCTCTTGCACGGTTGCGGCTGTGGCGGCGTCGATGGGCTTCTTCGTGTCCCGATCGCTGACCATCTCGATCGCGGTCATCAAACCGTGCCCCCCGCGCACGTCACCGATGATGTCATGCCTTTCCATCAACGCCTTGCAGCCCTCATATAGCTGCGTTCCCCGCGCCGCCGCGTTGTCGACCACGTTCAGGCGCTTGGTTTCTGCCAGACAGGCCAGGGCTGCCGCGGCCCCGACCGGGTGGCCGGAATAGGTATATCCATGGCCGATTTTGGCCGCTGGGTTGCCTTCGAAGACGTCAATCATCCGGTCCCCCAGCATGACGGCACCAAAGGGGAAGTAGCCGTTCGTGATCGCCTTGGCGGTGGCCATCATGTCGGGTTGAATGCCCCAAAGCCGCGCGCCCGACCAGGCACCGGTGCGCCCGAATGCGGTGATGACCTCGTCGGTGATCAACAAGATGCCATTGCGGTTGCAGATCTCCTGAACC
This sequence comes from Gymnodinialimonas sp. 57CJ19, assembly GCF_038396845.1. Classification (NCBI taxonomy): domain Bacteria; kingdom Pseudomonadati; phylum Pseudomonadota; class Alphaproteobacteria; order Rhodobacterales; family Paracoccaceae; genus Gymnodinialimonas; species Gymnodinialimonas sp. 57CJ19. The sequence goes on along the minus strand of NZ_CP151587.1, from coordinate 3,007,742 downwards.
ATCGGCGCAAAGGACTTGTGGGGGGGGATGACACCGCCGGCCCCAAGGATCGGTTCCATGATCATCGCGGCAATCGTGTCGGCACCTTGGAACGCGATCTCATCCTCTAGGGCCTGAACGCAGAGATGCGCCAGCTTTTCAGGGTCTGTTTCATTGAACGGATTGCGATACGTATAGGGGGCAGGGATGTGGTAGCAACCGGGCAACAGCGGCTCATAGGCGGTGCGGAAATTGGCATTGCCGTTCACCGACGCGCCCCCCATGTGGGTGCCGTGATAACCCTTCTTCAGGCTGAGAAACTTGGTGCGCCCCGGTGCGCCCTTCAGCTTGTGGTACTGCCGCGCAAGGCGCAGCGCCGTTTCCACGGAATCCGATCCGCCCGAGGTAAAGAAGGCGCGGCTCAACCCGTCTGGCGCGAAGAATTCGCTCAACTCATAAGACAGCTCAATCACGGCGTCATTGGACGTGCCGCGGAACGTCGAGTAATAGGGCAGCTGGTCAAGCTGCGCTGCAATGGCATCCTTCACCGGCTGGCACGAATAACCCAGATTGACGTTCCAAAGTCCGCCGACACCATCGACAACAGTGTGGCCGTCGATATCGGTGATGTTCACGCCGTGCGATCCGGTGATGATCTTCGGGGGCTGGTCGATGGTGTCTTTGGGCGATGTCATCGGGTGCCACATCAAGCGGCCGTTATGTTCCTTCAGGAAGTTTGAGTCTTTCATGATGCGGATTCCGATCCCTAATGGTGTGCCTTGGACGATGCCCATGCTTTTTCGATTGCAGCAGGAATGACCCCGCCCCAGTTTTTCGTGATCTCACGGCTGGCCGTGATCAGTTCGGTTCTGATGATCTGTTCAAGTTCGGGCGTAGCGCGCGACGCGACGCTTGCGACGGTGACCGTCCCGCAAAGCTCTCTGGTTTGGTCAAAGATCGGGGCAGAGAGGCTTTGGATATCGGCCTCGAAATGCCCGTCGGAACGGCCAAACCCGGTTTCGCGCGCGTCATCAACGATGGCGCGCAACGTCTCGGGCGTGGTGGGGGTTGTTGCGGTATAGCGCTCGAGCGTGGCGCAGGCGGCATCGAACAGGTCGGCGGGCCCAAAAGCCACCGCGCAAAACCCTGATGCCGTCGCATGAAGCGGAAAGGTAGAGATGTCGATGATGGCGCGCGTGCTGTGTTTTGGCGATTCGCACGACAGCAATGCAAACAGGGTCGTTCCCGACAGAACAGAGACATGCGCCGTTTCACCTGTTTTATCGGCAAGCGCGTTTGCGACGGACCGTGCGCCCGCTTCGCGCGGTACGGTCGCCTCTCTCATGCGGCCCAGTTGCAGAACCGTTGGTCCAAGGCGGTAGCGCCGCGTCGCTAGATTTTGCTCAACAAACCCCGCCGCTTCCAAGACCTGTAGGTGCCTGTACGTCGTGGCTTTGTCGCGCTTGGCCAGTTTGCACATCTCTGACAGGCCGATCTCGGGCTGCGCGACAGAGAAGATCGACAACAGCTCCAGAGCTTTCGATGCTGATGACATTTCTGACCGCTCCTTTTGCCGGTTGAGAAAAAATTTGACACATGAAGCTGAACACGACAAGCTAATTTTAACAACAGTGGTTCAGAATATGAACCGATTTATGGGGAGACTTCAATGCCGACGTTAACAAAATCACTTTCAGCAATGGTGCTTGCGCTCGCGGCGATCGCGGGACCCGTCCATGCAGAATATCCCGAAGGTCCGGTGGAATTCGTTGTGCCGTGGCCTCCCGGTGATCTCGAAGATGTTCTGACGCGGATGATCGCCGAAGATTTCTCGGAGGCCTACGGCGTGCCGACGGCTGTGGTGAACCGTCCCGGCGGCGGCGGTGGGCCGTTTCCGGGCGCAATCGAAGTGGCGAATGCGCCCGCCGACGGCTACACCATCGGATCTTTCCTCATTGCGATCCCCGTGGTTGGCCCCCAGCTTGGCATTCCAGAACTGAACCCCGATCCCTTCGTGCCGCTCGGCAACTTTTTGACCTATCCGTTTGTGATCGCGGTAAGCGGCGACGCGCCTTACGACGATATGGCTGGTCTGGCGGCTTATGCGCAGGAAAACGATGTCGCCCTTGGCCACTTTGGTGCACCGCTGGTGCCAACGCAGGTGACGCTTGGCCTGGCCGCTGAAATGGACTTTTCCTATGCGTCCGACGCCGCGTTTGACGCGCTGGATTGCAACACGCTGGCATCGGGTGATGTGGACGTGATCAACACGACGCTCCAACTGATCTTGCCGTGTCTCGATGACGTTAATGTATTGGCATCCATCGGCGGCGAACGGATCAGCCTGACACCCGACACGCCAACAGTGGCAGAGCTGGCGCCTGATCTGGACGTGTCCTTGTGGAATGGTCTGTTCGTTCATGCGGACACGCCACAAGACGTACAGGATCGCATCAGCGCCGTCGCGGAACAGACCATGATGTCTGACCGCGCACAGGCGCTGGCCGCTGAGACAGGCGCCTTGGTCTATTGGCAACCAGCGGCCGAGGTCGTGACCCAGATCGAGGCAGACATCGCCACGATGGCAAATATCGAAGCCTTGCTGGCCGAATAAACCTCTTGTCGACGCAGGCCGGGCAGCCAAAGCTGTTGCCCGGCCGACTACTGCCAATCTAACGGACTCTTCCCATGTCGCGCGTCAAAACCCTACAACGTCTGTTCAAGCGCTACCGGCGTCCGGGCGACATCGTATTTGCCTGGTTTGCACTGTTGGTTTCTGTGTTTTTGCTATCGCAGATCATGAACCAGACCGCTTGGAGAAATGGCAATGCGCTGTTCGCTCAGCCCCGGTTTTGGCCCGCTGTGTCGCTTGGTGGCATGGCCGCTTTCTCGGCGCTGCATTTGCTGGGGTCGATGTGGTCAGAGCGTATTCAGGGACGCTGGCGCGAAGTCTTGCTTTGGGTCTGTGCGTTGGAATACGCCGTGTGGTTCATCGCCTACGCCGGTGCCGTGCCTTACGCCGGCTATCTGCTGACAACTCTGGTGTTTGCCGTCGCACTGACGTTTCGCGCTGGCTATCGCCGGCCGCGCACATTGATCGCGGCGGCCCTGTCGGCCGTGGTGATTGTGGTGCTGTTCAAAACGCTGCTGCAAGTGAACCTTCCTTCCGGTTTGATCTACCAAAGCCTTCCCGATGGGATGCGCCAGATCATGCTGACCTACTTCTGATCGGACCGTTTTGATGGAAAACATTCTTGCCGGCCTCGAAATGATTACCCGTTGGGACGTGCTGGTGGCCCTGCTGGTGGGGTCGATCGGCGGCGTCATCATCGGGGCCATCCCCGGCGTGGGCCCTGCCGTTGCCATTGCGATCTTGCTTCCCGCGACCTTCTCGCTTGATCCGATCGTGGGATTGACCGTGCTGTTGGGGATTTACGGCTCCAGCATGTATGGCGGCGCAATTCCTGCGGTTCTCATCAATACGCCGGGCACGGCTGTAAACGCATTGACGTCTTATGACGGCTACCCGATGACACAGAACGGAGAGGCGCACCGGGCCGTGTCTCTGGCCTATGCCGCGTCATTCTGGGGCGGTATTTTCGGGATCGGCTGCCTGATCCTGCTGTCCCCCGTGCTGGCGCTGGTCGCGCCGATGTTTGGCAGCCGCGAAATCTTTCTGGCCGCGCTTTTGGGCATCATCCTTGTGGTTCTTGCGCACCGGGGGCAGATCTTCGCGGCTGGGTTGCTGGCGATGTTTGGTATCTTTCTGCAAACCGTCGGGCTGGATGCCGTCACCTATACGCAGCGCTTCACCTTCGGGTATTCGTTCCTTAGCTCCGGGGTGAACCTGATCGTCGTGGTTCTGGGCCTGTTCGCGCTTAGTCAGGCGTTCTTCTTGCTGCTGCAACCCGACAGCAGCCCCGAGGCAAAGCCGGTCTCGGGCCGGATCGGGGCGGGGCTACGAGAGCTGATGAAGCACAAGCGCGTGGCCACTGTCGCATCGGCCTTTGGGGTGGTTCTGGGCATGATCCCGGGCACCGGTGAATTTACCGCACAATTCATGAGCTACACCTATGCTCAGAAGACCTCCAAGACGCCGGACCAATTCGGCAAAGGATCGCCCGAGGGGCTCGTCGCCTCGGAGGCTGCCAATAACGCGGTGCCCGCCGCCGCAATGATCCCGCTACTCGCCCTTGGTATTCCCGGCGAGGCGCTGACCGCGATGATGTTGTCGGTGTTCTATGTCCACAACGTCATTCCCGGCCCGCAATTGTTCCAAAACAACATCGACCTTGTTTACGGGCTGTATTTCGCGCTGATCGCGTTGAATGTCATCGTGATGGTCTTCTTGCTGTTTTCGACCAACATGCTGACGAAGATCATTCGCGTGCCGACGCGGTTCCTTGGCGTGATGATCCTGCTTCTGTCGTTTGTGGGCGTCTACTCGCTGCGCAATTCCCTGACCGATTGCATGATCGCGGCGGGGTTTGGTGTGCTGGGTCTGATCCTGAAGCGCCTGAACCTGCCCATCGTGCCGATCATCCTTGGCATGGTGCTTGGCGGCATCATGGAGGTGAAACTCCGCTCTGCGTTGCCCCGCCTCAACACTCCGTTCGACATGATCGAACGCCCGATAGCCTTCATCCTCTTTGCAATCATCGTCATCGTTCTGGTCCTGCATGTTCGCACCCTGATCAAGGAATCCCGCGCCCATCAGCCCGATGAAGATCACGATTTGCACGACAGCCAGACACGGTAGGACCAATGGACCAACATCAAATCGACACCCTGCGCGCGCTGCCCGTTCCCGCGTTCGCGCATCTGATTGACGGCAAGCACGTAGCCGCCAGCGATGGCGCGACGATGGACGTGATCTCGCCCATTGATGGGCAGGTTTTGACAACGACAGCCAAAGGCACGGCAAGAGATATGGAGGCCGCAATCGCATCGGCCCGCGCCGCGTTCGAGGATGGCCGTTGGGCGGGCCAGCCACCGGCGGCACGCAAAAAGGTCCTGATGAAATGGGCCGACCTGATCGAGGCCAACGCGCTGGAGCTTGCCGTATTAGGCGTGCAGGACAACGGCACCGAAATTTCCATGGCCCTAAAGGCAGAACCCGGATCGGCCGCCGCAACCATCCGCTATTACGCTGAGGCTCTGGATAAGATCTACGGCGAGATCGCGCCAACAGCCTCGGATATTCTGGGTCTGATCCACAAGGAACCCGTGGGCGTTGTCGGCGCGATCATCCCGTGGAATTTCCCACTGATGATCGGGGCCTGGAAGTTGGGACCCGCCCTTGCGATGGGTAATTCCGTCGTCCTGAAGCCCTCGGAGACCGCCTCGCTTTCGCTGATGCGCATGGCGGAACTGGCGTTAGAGGCAGGCTTGCCGCCGGGGGTGTTGAACGCGGTGACGGGCGAGGGCAGGGTCGTGGGCGAAACCCTCGGCCTTTCCATGGACGTCGATGTTCTGGCGTTCACCGGATCGGGGGCCACGGGGCGGCGGCTGATGGAATATGCGGCGCGCTCCAACATGAAGCGCGTGTATCTGGAGTTGGGTGGCAAATCCCCCAACATCATTTTCGCAGACGCCCCCAACCTTGATGAAGCCGCCACGGTCGCGGCCAGCGGAATTTTCCGCAACGCCGGCCAAGTCTGCGTCGCGGGATCGCGCCTGCTGGTCGAGGCAGCAATCCACGATGATTTCGTCGCAGCGGTGGCCAAGGCCGCAGAAGCCATGCGCGTGGGTGACCCGTTGCAAATGAACACTCAGATCGGTGCGGTGAACTCCGACATCCAGTTGCAGGCCAACCTTGGCTTTGTGGAAACGGCCAAGGCCGAGGGCGGGCAGATTATCACCGGTGGCGAGCGTATTCTGCAAGACACCGGCGGCTTTTACATGGCCCCCACCATCGTGACCGGCGTGACGCCTGACGCCACGTTGACCCAAAAAGAGGTCTTCGGCCCCGTCTTGGGTGTAACCTCGTTCGCCACCGAGGAGGAGGCCGTCCACCTTGCCAATGGCACCGTTTACGGGCTTGCGGGGGGGGTATGGACCTCCAACCTGTCTCGTGCGCATCGCATGGTTCGCGGCGTGCGAACCGGGGTGATGCATGTGAATACCTACGGCGGCGCGGACGGAACCGTGCCTTTGGGGGGCGTCGGTCAATCGGGCAATGGCGCCGACAAATCGCTGCACGCAATCGAGAAATACATCAATCTCAAAACCGCTTGGATCAAGCTGTAGGAGGCATCCATGGCCGCGCAAAATGCAGACAAGACGATCCTCGTCATCGGCACCTATGACACCAAGGACGACGAGCTGGGATTTCTGGCCCAGGTCATCCGCGATCAGGGCGGCAAGGTTGTCACCATGGATGTGTCGGTGCTTGGCGATCCGTCACGCCCCTGCGACCACTCTAAACATGATGTCGCGCGAGAGGGCGGAAGCTCAATCCAGGCCGCGATCGACAGCGGCGATGAAAACCACGCCATGCAGATCATGGCTCAGGGCGCAAGCCTTCTGGCCGCGCGGCTCTACACTCAGGGCGCCTTTGACGGCATGATCGTTCTGGGCGGGACGATGGGCACCGATCTGGCCCTTGATGTCGCGTCCGCCCTGCCATTGGGGGTGCCGAAATACATCGTGTCCACCGTGTCGTTCTCGCCCCTGATCCCGGCGGACCGGCTGGCGGCGGATACGCAGATGATCCTGTGGGCCGGGGGGCTATACGGGCTGAACTCCGTTTGCAAAGCGTCCCTTTCGCAGGCCGCAGGGGCGGTGCTCGGCGCGGCACGCGCTGTGCAGATGCCCGATCCCGACAAGCCCTTGATAGGTATGATGTCCCTTGGCACGTCGGCGCTTAAATATGTGGTGCCGTTGAAGCCCGCCTTGGAAGAGCGCGGGTTCGAAGTTGCGGTGTTCCATGCGACCGGCATGGGGGGGCGTGCGTTTGAAAGCCTCGCGGCGCAGGGGGCATTCGCCTGCGTGTTCGACTTCTGCACTCAGGAATTGGGCAATCACATCCATGGGTCAAATATATCTGCCGGGACGGACCGGCTTACGAACGCGGGCAAGAGCGGGACGCCGCAGATTGTGGCGCCGGGATGCTACGACTTGGTCGATGTCGTCGGCTGGAAGCCTATCGACGACAAGTGGCGCAACCACCTGAAACACGCGCACAATCGGTTGCTGACGTCAGTTGTCCTGAATGCAGAGGACTGCAAGCAGGTCGCGCGGGCCCATTCAAGACAATTGGCCACCGCAACAAGCCCTGTCGCCTTGATCCTGCCCGAACATGGTTTGGGCGAATGGGACCGCGAGGGGGCCGATTTGCACAACCCCGAAGGATTGGCCGCGTTCTTTGCAGAGCTTGAGGCCACATTACCGGAAACCGTGACCGCTCAGCGCATCGCTTGCCACATCAACGATGCCGCGTTTGCAGCAACGGCGCTGGAGATCTTCGACGGATGGTGCGCCGAAGGCATAGTGGCTTAGCGATAGGCGTTTTGAGAAGGCGACGTAGGATAACCAACCGTCATCCGGCAGCGCCGCTCTTGTGGCTGAACCCTCGGTCGGCACGCGGCGCTCCCGATGGGGGGCAGAACCTGTTCAGCGGCTCTTTGTGTTACACGGCTAAAGCGCGTTTATGCTTCGCCCACAAAATCGAAAAACATGCGTCGCCCCGGGGGCGGTCAATTGTGCCTCTTGCCGTTCCAGTTCCGAAATCGCGGCTGCCACACGCGCCCTTGTTCGCGGACGGACCCTCGAGCGATTGTTTATCACGCGGTCGACGGTCGCGGTGCTCAGTCCAGCCCGTCTGGCAACTTCCTTAAGTGGAACCGATGGGTCAGTGAGTTTTTTGCGAAGCCAATCAGGGAAAGTTACGACACAATGAAGCGCCGAACACTGGGAGCCATTCAATGAACGATCTTATCGACACAGACGCAGGATATTTTGATAGCGCAGCATGTGATTTGCACGCTTTCACTGCAATCATCGAGCAATCGGCGGACCCTTCAACCGTTCCCCACGCCCACGTGATCCAACACAATGTCCCCATTTATGACATGTCCCAATTGCGGCCCTCCCTGGAAGACAGAACAAAGCGCCGTTCAATCATGGCTGAATGGGCGCGGTCTCTGCGGTCTGGCGCCGGGGCTCTGGTTTTACGCAACGCCTATGCGGATACAGCCGCAATCGACGAAGCCACCGCGATCTTTGACAAGATCATCGCAGCAGAAAAACGGGCAAGCGGCGGCGGCGGCGACCATTTCGCGGCAGCCGGTTCAAATGACAGGATCTGGAACTCATTGCAGAAGCTATGCGAAGAAGCGCCGGAAGTATTCTTGCGCTATTTCGCCAATACATCCGTCGCTGCAGCGTGCGAGGCATGGCTTGGTCCAAACTATCAGATGACGGCGCAGATCAATCTGGTTCACCCCGGCGGCACGGCACAGCAAGCCCACAGAGACTATCACCTTGGATTTCAAACAGCTGAGGTTAGTGCAGAATACCCCGCCCATGTTCATGACCTTTCCCCTGCTTTGACGCTGCAAGGTGCCGTTGCCCATTGTGACATGCCCGTTGAAAGCGGCCCGACAAAGCTGCTGCCGTTCTCGCAACTCTACCGCGCTGGATATGCCGCGTGGCGCAGAGACGACTTCAGAGAGGTGTTCGAAAAGCGATGCATTCAACTGCCGCTTGCAAAAGGGGATGCCCTCTTTTTCAATCCCGCTCTTTTTCACGCGGCGGGCGCAAACACGAGCACCGATATCCACCGCATGGCAAACTTGTTGCAGGTGTCGTCAGCATTCGGGCGTGCCATGGAAACAGTAGATCGCGACAAGATGTGCAGATTGTTGTACCCCCACGCGCTTACCGCGCATCAGGAAAGCGCAGTCGCTGCGTCTGATCTGAAGGCTGCCATCGCTGCGTGCGCAGAAGGATATTCATTTCCGACCAACCTGGACCGCGATCCGCCGAAAGGCGGGCTTGCACCGGAGACCCAGCAAATGCTGTTTGTGCGCGCGCTGGCTGAGGGTCTCTCGCTTCGGGAATTTGAGGCGGCTCTCGATGTCATGCGCATTAAGCGACTTCCATGACATGGCCACCGCCACTCAGGCGGCGTGTGTTCTGCCCCTTGAGACACCGGGCGGCACATGCTCCGGCGAGGTCGCAAGATTGATCTCGCGGGGCGGGCAGGGGGCTCAGAAGTCAGTGAAAGCGGCCAAACCGGCTTGAAGACCATCCATCGAGATTACAAGCCCAACCCGTTGTCCGCCCGCCGTCACCGTGATGACGGCTCGCGTGCCACTGGCGACCAGTTGTAACTGTTGCGGGGTGAAGACCACGCGCGCCAGGCAACCACCGGGGCAGCGCACGTAATTCAGCTCGCCCACATAAAGGCCATCCACGGTGAGCCAAGGGCCTTCGGTCAGCAGAACGCTGTCGGGCACGATGACCGACATCAAGGTCTGCGTGTCGGAAAGCACCGAAATCTCGGTGCGCATGCGGATGTCACCGGTGGCGGGATCTGCATTGGCTTGCGAAAAGGTACACCGACCCTCGTCGGTGCACACCCGTTCCCAATCCCCGAATACGACAACGTTCTCAGCCTCTTGGGCGGGCGCAGGTGCGGCAAGGAGCAAGCCCAGGCCGATTAGCGCCGCAAGAGGGCCGCGCCGCTTAATTGCCAAAGGTCAGCCCAAGCCGCGCTGCGGTGCCGCCGGTACCGTTAGTCGCGGCGGAAATGCCCGTATTCATGAAAATCCGGTTATCGGCGAGGAAGTGAAAGCTACCCACGGCAAGCGCGGTAGCGCCCTCGTACGAACCAATGCCAATCGACACGAAATTGTCGCCCGTGCCGCGCGGGTTGAGTTGTAGCGCCGACATGGCCGATCCGATGGCGCCGACGGCGTTAATTTCGGACGAAAGCACATTCAAGCGGGCGGTATTGGCCGCGTTGGCGGCCTGAAACGCGCCGAAGTCCGCGGGCAGGCCCGAGATTGCGGCGTTCAACTGACCCAAGGTGACCGCATCGGTCGCGGCGACCCCATCGGCCACATTCGCGATCCGCAAGCCGCCCACATTCACTGTTCCTGCGGCCAGCGTGGCCCCCGCGCCGATGGCGACAGCATCGCCGGCAGCGCTGACGGCAAAGACATCCGTTCCCGAGTTTGCATTGCCGATGGCGAATGTGTTGGTCGTGTTGTTAACGCCCACGTCCCAATCGGTTGTCGGAAAACTGGCCGAACTGCTTGTGTCGGAAAACAGGATCGAGGGATCGGCGCCGTCCAGCACAAGGGTGTTGAAACCAAAGTCCATGTCCTCAACGCAATTTGCGCCGACACATGTGCTGCCGTTAACGATCAGGTCGTCCAGGATAACTTGGTCGGCTTGGGCGATCGAGCCTGCCAGTGGGAAAAGCGAGACTGTCAGGGCGAGAGTGTGTGAAAGCTTTGTCATGGTTTTACCAAACTATTCTGATTGAAAAGGCAGTTTGCGGCGCAGAGGCATCAGAGCCTGCAACGGAAAACTGGAAATGCGAGGTGTTGGACATCTGCCAAAGAACCCCCATGGCGGCGGCAGTTTCGCCCTCATAGGTGCCAAGGCCCAAAGACAGCGAAAGGGGCGCTTCTGCCCGTGGGTTAGGCTGCAGGGCACTCATCGCGGCTGTAGTGGCGGAAACGCCATTAAGACGCTCGGTCTCTGATTGGATGCGGCCGGTCAGGTCGGGCACCGGGTTTAGCACGTAACTGTTTAGCTGGCCCATGTTGATCGCATCGTCCGCCGCAACCGCGTCGGCGACACCTGTTACCCGTCGCAGCGAGGTGGCGTTGCCAACTGAAACGGCCCCTGCGACTTGTTCCGAGTCAATCCCAAGAGTCACCATATTGCCCGCGTCATTAAACGAAACCAGGCTGACGAAACCATCGGTAATCTGAGCACTAAAACCACCAGAAGGGGCCGTCGATGTTACCGGGGAACTTGCGGCGACACTAATAAAGTCTGAGCTGCCAATTCTTGTCCACGAGCCGGCCGGCAGAACCGCAGTTTGTCCGGGCGTATACGTCAACGTGCCGTCCGTTGCCGGAGACGAGATGAGTGAAAAGGAGCCGGGCGCGGTGTCCAAAGAAACATGGATAGAGCCGTCTGGCTGCTCTGCACTGGCTGGCGCTTCGAGAGAGATACCACCAGCAACTCGCGCTGGCGCGTCCGCCACCGATGTCAAAGGTCGGAACGCATCAATGCGAAACTCCTGTGCGCCATTATTGCGGGATTCATTGGCGGCCAATCGAAACTGCCCCGCCGCGCCAAAGGCGATCCGTAGGTTGTTTTCTGCCAGAATGAGTTCGTGAGGGCCAAATACCTGCCCATCATTGCAATCAAGACCGATGCACGCGCCGCCAATAACGATCAGATCATCGGCGATAACGGTATCAGCCGCAGCTGATCCGGCGGAGCAGACAGTCGCAATAACAGCAATTGCATGCGCCGCGACCTTTGTTTTTATGGTGTTCATGGTGCTCCCATGTGCATTCATGCACGAGCTTTAAGCGTGGCGTTGAAATTCCCTTAGGTTGATAAACAACAGATTTGCCCCGCGAAGGCAGGATTCTTTTGATCTGATGTTGAGTTTTGAAAAGGTGTGGCAGAAGTGCGCCAGCGGCTTGCGTCTGACGCGGCGCAGCGACGGCTGGTCGCCTCTTTGACGGGCAATCGGCAGGTGCCATCCCGGCAATCACCCCCTAAGCCAGATCGCCACTGGTCATTCCCGTGGCTTTTGCGCAATCTGCCCCATATGCACCACAAGCCGGAGACGACCATGGGCCATCCCCTTTCCCTTTGCCGCACCTTGCACCAGGCGATCTTATGACGCGCGTTGTGTCCATTGGCGAATGTATGGTGGAGATGGCCCCCGGCGAGGTGGACGCGACCTTTGAACGCTCCTTTGCTGGCGACACCTTCAATACCGCTTGGTATCTGGCGCAGCTGGCGCCGGGGTGGCAGGTGGATTTTCTGACCTCTGTTGGCAGCGATAGCATCTCGGATGAATTCGTGGATTTCGCGGCGAAAGCGGGGGTGGGCACGCAGCATATCGCGCGCCATCCCAAGCTTGGCATGGGACTTTATCAGATCGAGCTGACCGACGGCGAACGTTCCTTCCACTATTGGCGCGATACCTCTGCGGCGCGGACCTTGGCCCAGGACGAAGCCGTTTTGATCAAGGCGCTGCAAGGGGCCGATATCGTGTTTTTCAGCGGCATCACCTTGGCAATCCTGACGGAAGAGGAACGCGAAGTCCTGTTTGACGCGATCTCGGAAGCGCAGGCGGACGGGGCGCTGGTGGTCTTTGATCCCAACATTCGCCCCCACCTTTGGGATGATCCCGAAGACATGCGGGCCGCGATCATGGAAGCGGCGCTCAGCTCTGAAATCATCCTGCCGTCCTTCGATGAAGAGGCCGCGCAATTCGGCGACGCGGACCCCAAAGCCACCGTGGCCCGCTACCTTTCGGCGGGCGCGACCAGCGTTGTGGTCAAGAACGGCGGTGGAGCGGTCCAGTATTCCTGCGGCGGAGAGGTCGGCGCCCATAGCCCCGATCCGGTGGCGCAATTGGTGGATACCACGGCCGCAGGGGACGGATTCAACGCGGGCTTTCTGGCCAGCCTGATTGCAGGCAACACGCCCGCGGATGCGGTGGCGGCGGCATGCAGGGTCTCGGCCAAGGTCATCCAATCGCGCGGCGCGTTGGTGGGCGGCGTGGGCTAGGGCTGCTTGATGTTTCGGTTCATCCACTCCTCTGACCTGCACCTCGATAAATCCTTCGGAACCTTCCCCGAAGACGTGCGCGTGCGCCTGCGCCAGGCGCGGCTAGAGGCGCTGACAACCTTGGCCGAAAGCGCCCGTGCGTCCGGCGCGACACACGTGCTTCTGGCCGGTGACACCTTCGACAAGATGACCCCGACGCCCAAAGCCATCCGCGATGCGTTGAACGCCATGGGGGCGGCCCGCGATATCTCGTGGATGGTTTTACCCGGCAACCACGACCACGCCAACGCGACCGAGCTTTGGCGCACCTTCACCGCCGATGCGCCGCCAAATGTCACAGCGTTGCTGCGCCCCGAACCTGTCGCCCTGTCGGAAACCGTGACCCTGCTTCCCGCCCCCCCGTCCGAGCGGCACCCGGGCCGCGATCTGACCGAATGGTTCGATAGCGCCGAAACCGGTGACGCCCTGCGCATCGGGCTGGCCCATGGCTCCATCCGGGGTTTTTCGTCCGAGGACGGCGGCGCTTCTGTCTTGTCGGCGGACCGTGCGCGGGATGCGGGGCTGGCCTATCTGGGGCTTGGGGATTGGCATGGTCAGTTGCAAGTGTCTGAGAAGACATGGTATTCCGGTGCGCCCGAGGCCGATAGCTTCAAGCACGACACCACGCCTTCCGCGCTATTGGTAGAGGTGGACGGGCAAAGCACTCGGGTCACGCCGCAACCAACAGCGCGGCTGCATTGGCACAAGACCGAGGTTGAACTGACCGGAGAGGAAACGGCCCTGACCTTGCCGGAAGAGGGACGCGCCCATACGTTAATGTCGTTAACCCTTACCGGGCGGGCTCGGCCGGCCCTGCGCCAGCGGATGGAAGCGGACATCGCCCATGCCACGCCGGACTTCCTGTGGATGGAAGCGCACCTCGATGCCTTGGGGATGATCCACGACACTTCGGATTTGGATCAGATCGACCGTCAAGGGGCGTTGCGGGCTGCCGCCGATACTTTGGTGGCAGAGGCGGAAGACGACGCCCTGTCCCCGCAAGACCGCGCCACCGCGCGTGCCGCCCTGTCGTATCTGTTTTCCTACGCGCTGGAGGCCTGACATGCGCCTGCGTTCTCTCACCCTCAGCAACGTACGTAAATTTGCCGGTAAACGCGCCGAAATCACCGGGATCGGCGACGGGATCACCGTGGTGTCCGAGGCCAATGAATTCGGCAAATCGACCTTCTTCGACGCCCTTCACGCCCTGTTTTTCGAGAAGTACAGCTCTGCCGCGAAGCCGGTCAAAAGCCTGCAACCCTACGCCAAAGGGGCGGTAGAAATCGCCGCCGAGATCGAAACAGATGAAGGCATTTTCCGGGTCGAGAAGTCGTTCCTGCAACGCAAATCCGCCCGCATTCTGCGCCTGCCAAGCGGCGCCCTGATCGCCCAGGATGATGAGGCCGAACGCTGGATCGCGACAGCATTGGGATCAGACAAGAACGGCCCGGCGGGGTTGCTGTGGGTGCGCCAAGGGGCCATTGGATTGGACGCGGACACCAAGGACGAAACCGCTAAGCAGTTGGAAACGCGCCGCGATTTGCTGTCTTCTGTGAGTGGAGAGATCGACGCCATGACCGGTGGTCGCCGCATGGACCGGGTGATGAAGCGCGTAGCGGAGGAGTTGAAACCTTTGGTAACCGGCACAGGCCGGCCCACGGGTCCCTGGCGGGCGCTGCAATCGGAAATCACCGAGATGGAAGGCGAGTTAACCACGCTCGACGCGCAGATCGACAAGCTGTCCCAGGCGCTGAGCGACCGCAAACAGGCGGAAGAGACGTTGGCGCAATTGGATCGGCCCGAAGCCCGCGCTCACCGGGTAGCAAGTTTGGCCAAGGCGGAAACTGCTCTGGCCAAGGCAAAGGCGCACGCGGGGCAAGTGGAACGCGCCGCGCAAGATCACCGACTGGCCCAGATCGAAGCGGACGCCGCGCGCAAGGCTCTGGATGATTTCCTCGGCGCGATTGACCGCGTGGCCCGAGCGGAAAAAACCGCGGCAGACGCGGCCGACGCCCGCGCCAACGCACAAGAAAACGCCCAACGGCAGGAGGCCGCGGTTCGGGCGGCGCAAGAAGCCAAGACGACGACCGCCACCGCCGTCACCCATGCCCGCGCCATGCAGGAAGCCGCCCGCAAACAGGTCCAAGCCCGGGCCGCCAAGATCCGCGCCAAAGCCCTGTCGGAGCAGATGCAACAGATTGAAAAGGCGCAAAAATCCCGTGACGCAGCGCGGGCGAAAGTGGCCGCCTCAATGGCCACGGAAAACTGGTTAACGCAGCTGGAAGCCGCCCACGCCGCCGCCGCCACGCAAGCGGCCGCCGTGTCGGCGCAGGCCGTGACGGTGCATTTTGACTACTCCAGTGACGCGCGGGCGTCCCGCGACGGGGCCCCCTTGCCGGGCGATGAGAGGGTCGCGCTGACCCGCTCCACGCAGATCGACCTTCCGGGGATTGGGGCGATGCATGTGCAGGTGCCCGAAAGCGGACAGGAAGCGGTGTTAACCTTAAAACACTTGCAAGCGCGGCTTGATCAGATGCTCGCGGACGCGGCGGTTTCATCCATTCGCCAAGCCCGCGAACGCGCGGCGGAACATGCGAAATGGGTGCAGGAAGCAGCAACAGCGGACACGATTCTGCGCACCCTGGCCCCCAACGGGACAGACCCCCTTCGGGCCGAGATTTCCGCCGCAGAACTCGCCGCGAAAGACGCCGATGATGCGCCGTTAACCGATCAGGACACCTTGGATCAGGCCTTGGCACAGGCCCAAACCGACGACGACGCCGCGCAGGTTGCCATGACGCGGGCCGAGGCGAATTTTGCCACCGCGAGAGAGGGCGCCATTCGCGCTCAGGCCGATCACCAGAACGCGCAAACCGCCCTGGAGGCGGCCCTTGCGGCGGCCGGTGACGGCGAGGCGCGCGACCTCCAGCGGGCCGAATTGATCCGGGTGGACGCGCAAAGGGTTCAAGCCCTTGAAAGTAAAGCCGAAGCCCTGAAGACGCTGCGGGCCGGGGCACCGGATTTAGCCACCGCGCAGGCGGAATTCACCCGGGCGCAGAACGCGGTTCAGGCGGCCCGCGATCAGGTGCAGAAATTGCAGGTGCGCGTGGCCTCGCTATCGGCAGAAATTCACGCCCTGTCGGAATCCGGGATTGAGGAAACCCGCGATACCCTGGCAGGACAGCTAGAAGCCGCGCGGGACCAAGAGGCGCGTATTGCCGGTAAGGTGGCCGCATTGACCCGCCTGAAAGAGGCGCTGGAAGCGGAAAGAACCGCCGCGCGAGATACCTACTTCGGCCCGGTCCAGGCAGAATTGGCGCCGCTTCTGTCGATCGTCTATGACGAGGCGGGCTTGCAGTTTGACACCGACAACTTGTTGCCTGCCGGACTGACCCGTGCCGAAACCGAGGAACGCCTGGACAATCTTTCCGGCGGCACGCAGGAGCAGATCGCGATCCTGACGCGGCTGGCCTTCGCGCGGCTGTTCCAAGGGCAGGGGCGGCACATGCCGATCGTGCTGGATGACGCGTTGGTCTACTCGGACGACGCACGGATCGTGAAGATGTTTACGGCGTTAACCCGTGTGGCGCAGGATCAGCAAATCCTTGTTTTCACGTGCAGAACCATGGCTTTCATGGAGTTGGGCGGCACCCGCCCCGAGGTGGCAATCAGCGCGGTCTAGAGCTTGGGCGGCACGGTATCCTTTCGTGAATTGCCAACCATGCAAGGACCATGAGAAAGTTTGAAAACCCAAGGAAAGGGCCCACGATGTCGGTAAAGGATTACAGCGACGCGACGCAGATCAGGGCGGCAATCCGGGACGGATCGTTTGGCGGCCATACCTCGGGCATGGCGCCGGGGAAATTGCAGTGCAATCTGGCGATTTTACCGGCGGCGCACGCGCTCGACTTTCTGCGGTTTTGCCAGCGCAACCCAAAGCCTTGCCCCGTGGTCGGGGTAAGCGAGACAGGCGATCCGATGTTGCCAACCCTCGGCCATGATATCGACATTCGCACCGACGTGCCCCGCTACCGGGTGTTCCGCGACGGGGCGCTGAGCGAGGAGGTTAACGACATTAAGACCCTGTGGCGCGATGATTTGGTGACCGTCGCGCTCGGATGTTCCTTCACCTTCGAGAACGCGTTTTTGCGGGCCGGTATCCCCGTGCGCCATATCGAGGACGGGGTGAATGTGCCGATGTTTCGCACCAACATACCGCTGGTTCCGGCGGGGCCGTTCCGGGGCAATATGGTTGTGACGATGCGCCCGATCCCGGAAAATCTGGTGGAAAAAGCCTTTGAAATCAGTGCAGGTTTTCCCCAAGCCCACGGCGCACCGATTGGCAGGGGCGATCCGGCGGCACTTGGCATTCGCGACCTTTCGGCCCCCGACTACGGCGATGCGGTTCAGGTCAGGCCCGGTGAAGTGCCTGTCTATTGGGCCTGCGGGGTCACGCCGCAAAATGTGCTGCTGACGGCGAAATTGCCCCTGTGCATCACCCATGCGCCCGGTCACATGCTGATTGCCGATGTGGCCGAGGATGCGGAAACGCCGATATTCAGAGCTTAGGCAAGCCTGCGTCAATCCATGTTGCGGATCACGCGCATGGTTTGAAACTCCTCCTGCTCGGGCTCTGCGGCCAGAAGTGTGGGCTGCATTCGGTTTTGTTGCGCGTAGGTATGCGCCTCCAACCGGCCGAGTTCGCGCTTCACCAGTTCGACCTGGAACAGCAGCCGATCCTTGGATTCGCGCAGGTGGGTCATTGCGTCTTCCAGCTCGTGGACATTGTCCTCGGCAAATCCGCCCGCCTCATCGACGGTTACGATGTTGAGGGCGGGCATCAAGACCCAATCCAGCGCGTCGCGGTAGACCTTGGAGGTCAGCGTATCCATCGGGTAGGCAAAGGTATCATCGTTCAACAAGGTGCGGTGGGGATTGCCGGCAAAGGCCGCGAAACGCACCAGCGCCCGAGAGGGCTTGTCGCTGTGTTTCGAGAAAATGACCCGCAGTTGCTGAACGGACAGACCGGGCAGGGTGAGGTCAAAATCCGGGTTCGAATAGACGCCGTTGGTTTCAGAGAAGTTGCTCAGGATCGGGGTAAGCGCCTCCACCAGTTCGTGGCAGAACACCTCGGAAATCGGCCGTTCCTCCACAAAGGAGATGCGGTGACGAAGATCCTGCTTGGTGACGACCACAGCCACAGCAATCCACGGCTCGGAAGGAGCCGCGTGGGATAGCGTTATGGATAGCCCTTCCGCAAATTTGGTTGCCGGAGCCATGGGAACCTCCGTATTCCGTATTTGAAGAAATTTTTAGCGTTCATTCCTTAAGATAACCTTAACGCGCGCCCGTTTGGGCGAGGTTCCTACGGATCTTCGGGGTGGATGTGGCCGAAGATATGGGTCACGTGGCCGTTGGCGTCGGTAACCGTCGCGCCCTGCGCGGTGCAGGTCAGCAACCGCCCATCCCGGCAAACAATACGGGCCGGGCAGCGGAAGTCTTCCCCCGTCACATGGGCTGCATCCCAGAGCGCTTGAACCTTGGCGCGGTCCCCGTGGTGCACCAAGTCCGAGAGGCTGTGAAACACCGGCGCATCGGCGGGGTTGGTATAGCCTAACAGCGCATAGATATTTGGACTCCAGTGGGATTTTTCGTCAGCAACATCAAAGGAGTAGAAGGACAGGTCCTGGCTGTCGTGCATGCGTTCCATTTGCTGGATCAGGGCTGTTTTCCGGGTCTCCTCGCTTACGTCTCGGAAGATCCCGATAAGGCGCGACGGGGTGCCGTCTTCGTCCTCGATCCGTTGGCCTACGGCGTCGACGATGACAGTCTTGCCCTGCACGTTGATCAGGCGGAGGGTGAAGTGGAATGGCGCACCGGTTTCGATGCAATTGTTAACGGCTTTGGCCACGGTTGCCCGATCGTCGGGGTGATAGAAGTCGATGCCGTTTTCCAGCAGTGGCAACGGGTCGTCAGCGCCTATGCCGTGGATCTTGCGCACCTCCTCGGACCAGAACAGGCGTTTGGTTTTCAGGTCCACCTGCCAATGTCCGATGTTGCCAAGGCGCTGAATCAGATCCACCGCCGTCCCGGTCGACATATCTTCCACCACGGACGCCACCACCCCCGTCACATCGCCAGCTTGGTTGCGAAATGGGGCGACGTGGAGTTGTCTGGCGGTGCTGCCGTCGTAAAACACCACATGGCGTTCTTCGCGGAATTTGAAGACGTCATTGCAGATGGACGCCAACGACGTCATCTCAACGGGGAGGGAGCATTGGGACAGGTGAACGCCGGTGGCGGGCAATTCGCCGATGTTGAAATGTACCAACGCGTCATGGGAGGCCCGGCGCACGATCAGGGCTTGGTCGATCACCAGAACGGGGAAGGGGACGACCTCCAGGGTGGCGGCCAGTTCTGTGGAGACGCGCTGCAACTCCGATGAGTTTACCTGAAGCTCCTCGTTGACGGTGATGAGTTCTTCGTTGGTCGATTGCAGTTCCTCGTTCGAGGTTTCAAGCTCCTCATTGGTGGCTTGGAGTTCCTCATTCGTGGATTGCATTTCCTCGTTGATGGATTGCAGTTCCTCGTTGGTGGTCTGCAGCTGCTCCACGGTTTGCTGCAACGCTTCGCGGGTCTGCGCGACCTCCACTTCCATCTGGTGGATGTACGCTTGTTGGTCGTTTTCGCCAAATTCCTCAGTAGGTTGTGGAATTTGATCTTTCAAGCGGGTTTCCAGGGCCACCAGCAAGTGATCCTCTCCCGACTCACTGTCGGAGTTGGCGGGCAGTGGGTAGCAGACAGAGCGCGCCTGATTGAAACCGGGCCCCTCGATATCGTGCCAACGCCCGTCGCGCCGTGTCTGGGTTTTGGACGCCGTGGCGATCAGTCCCTGAATTTCATCGGCCAAGGGTTTGCGCAGGTTACGAATGCCGATCCAAAGGGGGGCGTTTTCGGACAGTCGTGTCAGATGCGAGATATCCCCGAAAACCCGGACCATCTCGCCGTTTTGGGTTATGACGAAACCATTGGGGGCCACGGCACGGGCCAGCGTGTTGAACATGCCCGTTTCCAAAGGGGCGCGGTGCAGGCTGCGGTCGGCACGATTGGCGATCTGCGGCGGCGCTTTGCGGCCATAGGTGCTTGTGCCGGTTTCAAACCGCGGCGGGTTAGCCGACGTGATGCGACGCTTCGCAAAAACCTTGTCGGCTCCGGATTTGGTCTCGAACAGGGTTTCCATGTTGCCAACGGTTTCCGACGTGCCCAGAAACAACATGCCCGCCGAGTTCAAAGCATAGTGGATACGGTGCAAGACGCGGCTTTGCAGGGCGGCATTGAAGTAGATCATCACATTGCGGATCGAGACCAAATCCACGTTCAGAAAAGGGGGATCGTGGAAGATGTTGTGCATCGAAAACAACGTGACCGTGCGAAGTTCCGGCACCACCTCGATCCGCCCATCGGACACCGTAAAGTACTTGTCCAGCAGGTCTCGGGGGATGTCGGCGGCGGCGGTGATCGGGTAGCTGCCGCTGCGCGCCACTTCGATCGCGCGGTCGTCGATATCGGTGGCAAATATCTGCACGCGCGACCGTTTGAGGTGCTTCAAGCCGCCCAAGGCTTCAGCCAGAATAATGGCGATCGAATAGGCTTCTTCGCCGGTGGCACAGCCCGCCACCCAAAGCCTGATTTGGCCCAGGTCCTTGTTCTTCACCATCCGTTCGAATTGCTCGCGCAGCTGGTCGAACTGGCAGCTATCGCGGAAGAAGCGCGTCACGGAAATCAGCAGGTCGCGGTAGAGCGCCTCCACCTCTTCGCCGGAGGTTCGGCAATAGGCGACATAGTTGTCGTAATCGTCGATATCCAGCGCGGCCATGCGGCGGTTGATGCGGCGCGCGACGGTATTCTCCTTGTAGTCGCGGAAATCGACGTTGGTGCGGGCCAGAAGGATGTGGAACAGGTCCGACATCTTGCTGGGGCGGTCGTTCAGACGGCGCAGTTGGTCAAAGTCGCGGGGACTGGCGAGGATCTTGGATAGGTGAACGCCAATCTGTTGCGGTGACAGGGTCAGGTCGATGCAGCCGGTCTCCGTCGCGGCTTGGGGCATGCCGTCGTATTTGGCGGTGGCCAGGTCCTGGGCGATTGTTATGCCGCCGGCCTCGCGGATGGCTTGCACGCCGTAGCTGCCATCGCTGCCGGTGCCAGAAAGCACCACACCAACGCAATGCTCGCCTGCATCCTTGGCCAAAGACTTGAACAACCGATCCGCCGACGGTTTCGGAGAGGCCGGATGCCCCGCCGGGTCCACAAGGCGCAACTTGCCGTCTTCAAGGATCACATCGGTGTTGGGGGGCGTGATAAAGATCGTGCGTGCCGTGGGGGTGGCGCCGTCGGTCAGCTCTACCACGGGCAGGGGCGTCTCCCGAGAGATCAGCGTCGTCAGCAAGCTCTTGTGGGTCGGCGACATATGCTGCGCCAGAATGTAGACGGCGTTCACGTCCGGCGACAGGTTCTGCGCTAGGGTCGAGACAGCCTCAAGCCCGCCCGCCGATGATCCGATACCGACGAAAAACGGCGGCTCCTCCAGCGATGTCTCAGGCGCACTTTTTGGCTCGTTTTTGTCGGTCACACCCTGTCTCCCCCAATCGTCGTGGAGGAGAATATTCACAATGCCTTCGGCATCAGCAACAGCCGCAAGCGGCCGCAGGGGCTAAGGATTAGTTGTCAGGTGCTTTTGCACTCGGGCGGCTTAAGACTGTGGCGCAATTGCACTGCCCAAGTAGGGCAATGCTTCAAAGGTTAACGCGACTCAAAGGTTAACGTCCCGGTCAGCCTCTGCGGGCCCATCGCGGTCATCTCCACGATCAATGCACCCTCGGCACCGGGGGCGAAGGCGACCCCTTGGCCATCGGCCGAGGACAGGTCAACGCGCGTGTCGGTCAAAGAGCCCGTCACATCCATCTGCGCATCATCGGTGCCGGAAAAGACGACGTTGCCACTGGCATTGGTGCCGCTGACGGCAACCTGCCATTGCCCTTGGAACCGGCCTTGCACCGTGGCGCACCCAAGGGTGCCGCCCCAATCGCTCTGCGTGGCCGAGGCCGCATCAAGGGTGCAGCGGATACGCAAACGCGCGCCGTCGGGCGCCGTCAGGCGGGCGTTGGTGCGCCATTCACCGGAAAGCCAGGCCGGAATGTCGGCAAGAGCCGGCGCGGCGGGAAGGGCGGTAGCCATAGCTACGAGTAGGGCAAGAGTTGGACGCATCACGTCTCCTTTCGTCTGACCAAGCGGATCAGCGCCGGTAGGAACCAAAGCGCTGCGACCAAGGCCATCCATAGCGCCGATATGACGAAAACGCCAAACTGCGGCATCGAAGCGGTCGCACTCAGCAAAGTTGCGCCGAAACCCAGGGTCATGATCAGGGTCGAGGCCACCATCGGCGGGCCAGCGTGGCCCAATGCCTCCCCCAAACGGGTCCCGCGGGGGCCCTTGGAGCGTTTCCAACGGTTGAGGTAGTGAATGGTGTTATCCACGGCGATGCCGAACGCGACGGTCAGGGCAATCGCCGCCGTCATCGTCATGCCACGCCCCGATAGGTACAATACGCCCTCAATCGCCATCATGGGCAAGGCGCTGACGGCGGTGGCCAGCACCGCCAGAATGATTGTGCGCTGCGACAGGGCCACGACCAGCGTGATCGCCGCCAAGGCGATATAGAACGAGGACCGCATCGCATCGACGGTTTCGGGCACCACTTCATGGGCCAGAAGCGATTGCCCGGCCAGCCGTGCCGTATCGGATAGTCCGGCGTCTTCAATCCCGCTACGCAAGCGGTCCAGTTCGGCGCCGAAGCGCTCAGGCCCATTGCCGAGAGGGACCAGAACCGGCAAGGCGACGGCCAGGTCATCGCTGGCGCGGAAACGCTCGGGCACCAAGGGGGCCTCGTCTCCGACGGCAACGTCCGGCCCGCTCAGGGCAAGGGCCGCGGCCGCCGCGATCCGGGGGGCATCGTCCGCCGACAAACCCGGTTCACCATCGGTGTCCTCTACCACCACAAACAGGCTTGCCGATCCAAGCCCCTCATCCTCCATGAAGATCAGGTCGTGGCCCAGGGGGCTGTCGTCGCGAATATGCTCCGACAAGGAGAAATCTGTATCGGTGCTGTTCACGCCGGGGATCAGGCCCACCACCACGGCCAAGGCCAAAACTGCCATCAGGCGTGGGTGGCGCAAGCCGCTTTGGGCCGGGGCCATGACCATCGAAAACCCGGCGGGGTGGTTGATCTCGCCGCGAATGAACAGCCGGCTGAGGAGCGGAAACAAAAGGTAGACCGAGGCGAAACCGCTGAACACCGCCACAGGCCCCCACACCGCCAAGCCCCACAGGGCATCGCTTCCCGCGAACCCAAAGCTCGCCAATGCCAAAGCCGAGGTGAGAGAGGTCATGAAGGCGGCGGGCATCACGTTGCGCACGGCCTTCTCCAGGCCGCCTTCCTCTCTCGACGCATAAAAGAGGTGCAAAGTATCCGCGAACGCAAGAACCATGACCAACATCGGCAACGTCGCAAGCCACGGGTCCAGCGCGTGGCCTGCCCACCCCAGAAACCCCATGAACCACAACACGCCGCAAATCGCCGGGGCGGCGCAGACCAGAACCGCCCGGACCGAGCGCAGGATAATCGCCCCCACGATGATGCAGATCAGAACCGCCACGGGCGTCACAAGGGTCTGGTCGCGCAACAGGTTGGCCGAGATCTGGCGCTCCACTTCCGCTTGGCCCACGGCTGCCACATCCAAGGGGGCCGCGTCGGCAATCAACTGGGGCAGCATGGTGGCAATATCGCCCGGTTGCGCGTCAGGCACCGAGATCACATGCAGCAACGCCGCGTCGCGGGCGCTGCTGACAAGGGCGCTGGCGGCGGGGCCAGAGCCGATGAAGCTGGCAAAACGGTCCTCCAACGGGGCGCTATCATCGGCCAGGATCAACGGCGTGCTGGTGCCTTCGGCGGGCAGGGAGAACAGGCTGACGACCTCGGCCACGCCATCGGTGAACTGTAGATCAAGGATCAGGTTCTCTAACGCTTCAAACGCGGCGGGGTCGGCAAGGTCGGGGGCGCGAACAAGCATCGCCTCATCGGCGGCGCCAAGATGGAACCGATTTTGGAACGCCTCATAGGCCAGATAGCCATCGCTGTTGCCCGATAGCGCACTGATAACATCGGATTCGACCTGCAAGGACCGAATGCCCCAAACCGACAGCAACGTGATTGCCAATGCCAGCAGCCCCTTCAACCAACGCCCGGCGCTGATCCCTCGTGCAACTGTTGTGTCCGTCATTAGCATCGCCTGTATTGATCTCGGCACCATGGGAGGCGCTCGTTTATTCGTAGCCGCAATTCGTTGCTCAACCGTTGTTCAAGGCAGGCGGTCAGCGGGTTGTATAAACCTTTGACCTATTATGACAGTTTTGACAAACCTCCTTGCGCCATGTCGCGGCGGCAAATGTTCCCCGACGATGGGATGGCGGTGGGGCTTTGAACCGTCGGGGCGGGCGGGCAGCGCCGTACAATAGAAATTCTCGATTGAACATGGGGTGCTCGATTGCGAAACTGTGGGTATGATCCATAAACTCGAAATGTTCATCGCCGTCGCCCGTGAAGCCCACTTTGGCCGCGCGGCTGAAAGCCTTGGCTTGACCCAACCGACCCTGTCCACCGGGATCAAACAGCTAGAGGAAATGCTGGGGGTGCAGCTGATCTTTCGCGGCTCTCGCTACGGCGGCTTGACCCCCGAGGGCCAGCGCGCCTTGGTCTGGGCGCGGCAGTTGGTCAGCGATGCCCGCGCCTTCCGGCAAGAGATGCGCACCTCCCGCCACGGGCTCAGCGGGATCGTGCGGTTGGCCGTGATCCCCACGGCGCTGACTTGGGCCGCGCGGTTGAGTGCACAGTTCACCGCCGCCCATCCCAATGTGCGCTTCACAATCCTGAGCCGCACCTCGGTCGAGATCTTGTCGATGCTTGAAAACCTGGAGGTCGATGCCGGGATTTCCTACCTTGATAATGAGCCCTTGGGCCGTGTCACCATGGAGACGCTTTATCAGGAAAAATATACCCTTGTGGCCCATCGCGACAGCGATATCGCCATGCAGGACCGGGTGGAATGGGCCGACCTGGCGGGCGAGCGTCTGTGCCTTCTGACCCCCAACATGCAGAACCGCCGGATCATCAACGAAAACTTCATGGCCGCCGGTGTCTCGCCCGAGGCTCAGGTGGAAAGCAACTCTACGGTATTGCTGGCGGCCCATGTGCAGGCCGGTGGCTGGATCACAGTGCTGCCCATCGACATGGCGCGGTTTCTTTGCGCCGGAAAACCCGAGTTGGCCATCCGCGAGATCGAAGGCGGCGGAATGGATCACGCCGTGGGCCTTGTGGCCCCGTTTCGCGAGCCGCACACCCCTGTGCTCGATGCCCTGATTGCCGAAACGCGGGTGCTGGCGAAGGCGGGTTTGGGGACCTGACGAAAACCTACAGGTATTGGGTCGGGCGGGCAGGTGCGTTTGATTGATATTCTCAATCGACCGACGGGATAACGATATTGAATGCTGAATGAACTGGGGCCATACATCGGGCAACATTTTCGGAGCACGCCATGTCAGCTACGCCAGCCCCGCTCGATCCGACCGAGATCAGCGCGATTATCCAACAAAATATGCACCTAGAGGGGCCGCTGCTGCCGATCTTGCATGATGTTCAAGACGCTTTCGGTTGCGTTCCCAATGACGCACGCGCGCCGATTGCCGATGCGCTCAACATCACCGAGGCGGAATTGCATGGGGTGATTTCCTTTTATCACGACTTCCGCAGCACACCCGCCGGTGCGCGGGTGCTCAAGATTTGCCGGGCCGAGGCCTGCCAGTCCATGGGGGCGAATGACCTGTCGGAGAAGGTTCTGGAGATGCTCGGCCTTGGCTGGGGCGAGATCAGCAAAGACGGTGCCCTGACGGTAGAGCCGATCTACTGCCTTGGCCTGTGCGCCTGCGCTCCGGCGGCGATGATCGACGGCAAGGTCAAGGGCCGCGTTACGGCCGAGGCACTGGTGGCGGAGGTCGCGCGATGAAGGTTTGGGTTCCCCTTGATGCGGCGGCCAAGGCCCTTGGCGCAGACGATGTGGCGGCGGCATTTGTGGCGGCAGGCGCAGAGGTTGTGCGCAACGGCTCGCGCGGGATGATCTGGCTGGAGCCTCTGGTCGAAGTCGAGCGCGACGGCGTGCGCGTAGGGTATGGCGCGGCGGGCGTGGCGGATGTGGCGGCGATCATGGACGGCAGCGCAGAAAGCCTGGGCCCCGTGGAAGAGATCCCGTTCTATGCCAAACAAAACCGGTTAACGTTTCAGCGCTGCGGCGTGATCGACCCGCTTGATTTGGCGGAATACGAGGCCCACGGCGGGTTGGCGGGCTTGCGCAAGGCGCTGGAGATGAGCGCCGAGGAAATCACCACCCATGTCACGGACTCGGGCCTGCGCGGCCGGGGCGGCGCGGGCTTCCCGACCGGCATCAAGTGGAACACCGTTCGCCAGGCGGAGGGGCCGCAGAAATACATCGTGTGCAACGCCGACGAGGGCGACAGCGGCACATTCGCCGACCGGATGATCATGGAGGGCGACCCCTTCAGTCTGATCGAGGGCATGGTGATCGCGGGCTTGGGTGTGGGGGCCACGAAAGGCTACGTCTACCTGCGCTCCGAGTATCCCGACGCGATTGAGGTGATGCAACGTGCAATCGAAATAGCGCGTGAAAACAATATCTTAGGTAGGGTGATCAACCTTGAGCACAGCTTCGATATGGAGGTCCGCGTCGGCGCGGGCGCCTATGTATGCGGCGAGGAAACCTCGCTTCTGAATTCGCTGGAAGGCAAGCGCGGCGTGGTCCGCGCCAAGCCGCCTCTGCCCGCGTTGGAGGGGTTTCTGGGGCGGCCTACCGTGGTCAACAACGTGATCTCCTTGGCCACGGTGCCGGTGATCTTCGAGAAGGGGGCCGATCATTACGCCAGCTTCGGGCTTGGACGCTCCAAGGGCACGATGCCGATCCAGATCGCGGGCAACGTGAAGCACGGCGGGTTGTTCGAGACAGCCTTCGGAATGCCGCTTGGTGAGTTGGTGAACGAAATCGGCGGCGGTAGCGCTTCTGGGCGGCCTGTGAAGGCGGTGCAGGTCGGCGGGCCTCTGGGGGCCTATTTCGCGCCCGAGAAGTTCGACACGCCCTTCGCCTACGAGCCCTTCGATGGCGCCGGAGGTTTGATCGGACACGCGGGTGTGGTAGTATTCGACGACAGTGCCGACATGCTCGGCATGGCACGGTTCGCGATGGAGTTCTGCGCCATTGAGAGCTGCGGAAAGTGTACGCCGTGCCGCATCGGCTCGGTCCGGGGGGTGGAGACGCTCGACCGGATCGCTGAGGGCGACGCCACGGCGGTGCCTTTGTTGGTGGACCTGTGCGAGACCATGAAGGACGGCTCGCTCTGCGCCTTGGGCGGCTTCACGCCCTATCCGGTGATGAGCGCGTTGGAGCAGTTTCCGGAAGAGTTTGCGGGCGTGAGGGAGGCGGCGGAATGAATGTGGTTTGTGTGGCTGACCGAGGCGCAACGGGGGGCCAGCCCCCCGTACCCCCCGCGGATATTTATGAAAAGATGAAGAGCGGAGCGCGTGTCTTATGAAAGATTTCATCATTCCAGATGCCGATTATCTTGGGCGCGATATGGGAACGCCTTTGAAGGTTGGCGCGCCGGTGACGCTGACGGTTGATGGCTTTGAGGTGACGGTGCCGGAAGGCACCTCGGTCATGCGGGCGGCGGCTGAGATTGGCCTTTCGATCCCCAAGTTGTGCGCCACCGACAGTGTTGAAGCGTTCGGCTCTTGCCGGTTGTGTGTGGTGGAGATTGAGGGGCGGCGCGGTACGCCTGCCTCGTGCACCACGCCGGTGGCTGAGGGCATGGAGGTGCGTACGCAATCGTCCAAGGTGAAGAAGATCCGCAAGGGGGTGATGGAGCTTTATGTCAGTGACCACCCGCTGGATTGCCTGACGTGCGGTGCCAACGGCGATTGCGAGTTGCAGGACATGGCCGGTGCCGTGGGTCTGCGCGATGTGCGTTATACGCCCGGCATCAACCACTACGATCCCGCCGGGATCGGCGCCCGCAGCCAGGCCGAAGCGCGCTGGCGCGCGCCCGAGGGCGAGGCGAATCCGCTGTATATCCCCAAGGACGACAGCAACCCCTATTTCACCTATGACCCCAGCAAGTGCATTGTCTGCTCGCGTTGTGTGCGGGCCTGCGAGGAAGTGCAGGGCACCTTCGCGCTGACCATCGAGGGGCGGGGCTTTGACAGCCGCGTTTCCGCCGGTGGCCCGCTGGACGAGTTCCTGACCTCGGATTGCGTGTCTTGCGGTGCCTGTGTGCAGGCCTGCCCGACGGCGACCTTGCAGGAGAAGTCCGTCATTGAACTCGGCACACCGGAGCGTTCCGTCATCACCACTTGCGCCTACTGCGGTGTGGGCTGCTCGTTCAAGGCCGAGCTGAATGGCGACGAGTTGGTGCGCATGACGCCCTACAAGCACGGGGAGGCCAACCGAGGCCACTCCTGCGTCAAGGGGCGCTTCGCTTATGGCTATGCCAACCACGCCGATCGTATCTTGAACCCGATGATCCGCGACAGCATTGATGAGCCGTGGAAAGAGGTGTCCTGGGAAGAGGCGATTGGGTTTGCCGCCGACCGGATGCGCGGTTTGCAGGAGAAGTATGGCCGCAAGTCCATTGGGGTGATCACCTCGTCGCGCTGCACCAACGAAGAGACCTACCTGGTTCAGAAGCTGGCGCGCGGTGTGTTCATGAACAACAACACCGATACCTGCGCACGGGTCTGCCACTCGCCCACGGGCTACGGTCTGGGGCAGACGTTCGGCACCAGCGCCGGCACGCAGAATTTCGACTCGGTCGAGCACGTGGATGTGGCTGTTATCATCGGGGCGAACCCGACGGACGCCCATCCAGTCTTTGGCTCGCGCCTGAAAAAGCGTGTGCGGGCGGGGGCGAAGCTGATCGTGATTGATCCGCGCAAGACGGACGTCGTGCGCTCAGCCCATATCGAGGCGGCGCATCACTTGCCCCTGCGACCGGGCACAAACGTGGCCGTGGTGACGGCCATGGCCCATGTGATCGTGGATGAGAAGTTGTACGACGAGACCTTCATTCGCGAGCGCTGCGACTGGAACGAGTTCGAGGAATACGCCGAGTTCGTGCGCGACGTGCGCCATTCGCCCGAAATGACCGAGATGTTGACGGGCGTGCCGGCGGAGGAGCTGCGTGCGGCGGCCCGCCTCTATGCGACCGGCGGCAACGGGGCGATTTACTACGGCCTCGGCGTGACCGAGCACAGCCAAGGCTCCACCACCGTCATGGGGATCGCCAACCTTGCTATGCTGACGGGCAATCTGGGGCGCGAGGGCGTCGGTGTGAACCCGCTGCGCGGCCAGAACAACGTGCAAGGGGCCTGCGACATGGGCTCTTTCCCGCACGAGCTGCCGGGCTATCGCCATGTGAAAGGCGATGAAGTCCGGGCGCTGTTCGAGAGCAAATGGGGCGTAGAGATTGACCCGGAGCCCGGCCTGCGCATCCCCAATATGCTCGATGCAGCGGTGGGGGGCAGCTTCAAGGGGCTCTATTGTCAGGGCGAGGATATCTTGCAGTCTGATCCCGACACGCACCACGTGGCCGCAGGGCTGGCGGCGATGGAATGTGTGATCGTCCATGACCTGTTCCTGAATGAAACCGCGAACTACGCCCATGTGTTCCTGCCCGGCTCTACTTTCCTGGAGAAGGACGGCACATTCACCAATGCCGAGCGCCGGATCAACCGGGTGCGAGAGGTGATGAAGCCGAAGAATGGCTATGCCGATTGGGAGGTGACGCAGCTTCTGGCGAAAGCGATGGGCGCCGATTGGCACTATACCCATCCGAGCCAGATCATGGACGAGATCTCGGACACGACGCCGGGCTTTGCCAACGTCAATTACGCGATGCTGGAAGAGCGCGGCTCGGTCCAATGGCCGTGTAATGACGACGCGCCCGATGGCTCTCCGATCATGCATGTCGATGGGTTTGTACGCGGCAAGGGGCGGTTCATCGTGACGGAATATATCGCCACCGAAGAACGCTCGGGTCCAAGATTCCCGCTGTTGCTGACCACGGGGCGCATCCTGTCGCAGTACAACGTGGGCGCGCAGACCCGGCGCACCGATAACGTTGTCTGGCATGATCAGGATGTGTTGGAAATCCACCCCCACGATGCGGAAGTGCGCGGCGTGAAAGAGGGGGATTGGGTCAAGCTGGCAAGCCGTGCGGGGGAAACCTCGCTGCGGGCGACGCTGACGGAGAAGGTCGTGCCGGGTGTTGTGTATACGACCTTCCACCACCCCGACACGCAGGCCAATGTCATCACCACAGACCATTCCGATTGGGCGACGAACTGCCCGGAATACAAGGTGACGGCGGTGCAGGTGGGCCTGTCCAACGGGCCGACGCAATGGCAGCGAGAATATAACGCGCAGGCCGAGAAGTCGCGTCGTATCGCCCGTGAGCCGGGCGCGCTGGATGGCGTGACGGCGGCAGAGTGAAGGCCAGCCGCTCCATATCTGCGGTGGCTTTCGGCCAAGGGGGATCGCGCAACCTGGCGCGGTCCTTGCCAGAAGAGGTGCCCGTGGCCGTAACCGTCAACGGGACGACGCAGGCCGTGATGATGTGTTCGCCGTCGGACCTTGAGGATTTCGCGGTGGGCTTTGCCTTCACGGAAGGGTTTGCCCGAGGAGAGCAGATCGAGAAGGTGGACATCGTCGAGATGGACGCCGGGATCGAGGCGCGCCTGTGGGTGGATGAAGCCGTGGCCGAGGCCCTTGGCGCACGGCGACGCGCGATGATGGGGCCGGTGGGCTGCGGGCTGTGTGGGATCGATTCACTGGAAGAGGCCCTGCGAGATCTGCCCGTGCTGCCGGAGGGCGGCGCGATTGAGGCAGGCTTGGCTGCACGAGGCCCGGACTTGTTGAGGGATCATCAGCCGTTGCACGATCTGACCCAAGCGGTTCACGCGGCAGGATTTATGGTGCCGGGGCAGGGGATTGTCCTGGCTCGAGAAGATGTGGGGCGTCACAATGCCCTGGACAAGCTAGTGGGTGCGATGCAACGGGCGGGGATGGAGCCGCGCGACGGGGCGATCGTGCTGACCAGTCGCGTCTCCGTCGAAATGGTGCAGAAGTGTGTGCTGTTGGGCTGTCCGATATTGATCGCGGTCTCGGCCCCTACGGCCCACGCCGTGCGCATGGGCGACGCCGCGAACCTGACCATGGCCGCTTTTGCCCGTGAGGGACGGCTAGAGACTTTCACCCATCCAAAACGGATCGACCGGAGCCAGACTGATGCCGCATGACAAATTGACCCGCATGGCCAACCAGATCGCCAGCTTCTTTGCCACCCAACCCGGAGCCGATCAGGCAGAACGGGTGGCCGCGCATTTGAAGGATTTCTGGGGCCCCGAAATGCGAGAGGCGTTAAAGGCCCAGGCGGCGGAAGATGACGCGGAAATGGCGCCTTTGGTCCGGGACGCGATTGCGTTGATTTGAGCGGTTTTGCGGTGAACGCGGTCGGAGGCGCGGAGGGCATCTGCGGGATTGAGTTGTATTTGCCAAGATGAAGGGGAGGCGTTGTGCGCTTCTTCGTGCAATGGCCTTGAGGCGAGGGGGGCAGGCGCGGTAGAGTGGTTTCAATATCTGGTTTTAAGTTTCACATAATGGAACCCGCTTATGTCTGATACCCGCGCTCGCCGCCGCTACCGTTCGCAGGAATGGTTCGACAATCCTAACAATCCGGGCATGACGGCGCTGTATCTGGAGAGGTATCAGAACCAAGCGTTCACGCGTGGAGAGTTGCAGGCCGATAAGCCGATTGTGGGCATTGCACAGACGGGTAGTGACTTGGTGCCTTGCAACAAGATCCACGTGTTCCTGATGGACCGGATCAAGGCCGGCATTCGTGACGCGGGGGGCATTCCGTTGGAGTTCCCGGTGCATCCGATTCAGGAAACCGGGAAGCGGCCGACGGCGGCGCTGGATCGAAACTTGCAGTATTTGTCCTTGGTGGAGGTATTGCACGGCTATCCGTTGGATGGGGTCGTGTTGACGACCGGTTGCGACAAGACCACGCCCGCAATGCTGATGGGGGCGGCGACGGTGGATATTCCGGCGATTGCGCTTAATGGCGGGCCGATGTTGGACGGGTGGTTCCGGGGCAAGCGCGCGGGCTCGGGGACCGCGATCTGGGAGGGACGCCGTTTGCTTGCAACCGGAGAGATCGACTACGAGGAGTTCATGCAGATGGCTTGCGCGTCCTCGCCGTCGCTGGGGCATTGCAACACGATGGGCACGGCCTCGACCATGAACGCATTGGCGGAAGCCTTGGGCATGACATTGCCGGGCGCAGCGGCAATCCCTGCGCCGTTCCGAGAGCGGATGGAGATGGCCTATTTGACAGGCCGTCAGGCCGTTGAGATGGTGGAGGAGGACCTGAAGCCCTCCGACATCCTGACACGCGCTGCCTTCGAGAACGCCATCAAGGTGAACACGGCCATCGGAGGGTCCACCAACGCGCCGCCGCACTTGCAGGCCTTGGCGCGCCATGCCGGCGTGGAGCTGCACGTGACCGATTGGGAAAAGATCGGCCACGCTTTGCCCCTGTTGGTGAATATGCAGCCCGCGGGCGAATATCTGGGAGAGAGCTTCTTTCGCGCAGGCGGCGTGCCCGCCGTGATGGGGGAACTCCACGCAGCGGGCCTTTTGGATGCCACGGTGATGACCGCCAGCGGCAAACCATTGGCAGAGGCCTTGGGTGGCGCAAAAAGCCTTGATCAAGCGGTGATCCGGCCCGTTGATAACCCGATGCGCGAACAGGCGGGCTTTGCCGTCCTCTCGGGTAACCTCTTTGACAGCGCTTTGATGAAGACCAGCGTGATCTCCGAGGATTTCCGCAGGCGCTTCCTTAAGGATAACCAATACGAGGGCCGTGCTATCGTTTTTGAAGGCCCCGAGGATTACCATGACCGGGTGAATGACCCAGATCTGGCGGTCGATGACAACTGCATCCTGTTTATCCGAGGCGTGGGCTGCGTCGGTTATCCCGGCTCTGCCGAAGTGGTGAACATGCAGCCACCCGATGCGCTGATCAAGGACGGTATCAAGCACCTGCCAACGGTGGGAGATGGCCGCCAATCAGGGACCTCGGAAAGCCCGTCGATCCTCAACGCCTCTCCCGAGGCTGTGGTGGGCGGTGGTCTGGCCTACCTCCAAACCGGCGATCGGGTGCGTCTGGACCTGAACGACGGTACACTCAACGCGCTGGTGCCCGAAGCCGAATGGGAGGACCGCAAGGCCGCCTGGACACCGCCGGAGCTGCACCACCAGACCCCATGGCAGGAACTCTACCGAAAACACGTCGGCCAACTGGCCGATGGCGGCTGCCTGGAACTTGCCACAGCCTACCAACGGATCGCCAAGGACTTGCCCCGCGATAACCACTGAGCCCCTAATTCCTCGTTCCAAAAATATCCCGGGGGAGTCTCTGGCCCTCGGGCCGGAGACGGGGGCAGCGCCCCCAAAGCACCCAATAATCCGGCGAGGACGGGCTTTGCCCGGAGGAGCCGTTGCGCCTAGATCCGCGCCAAAGCCGTCTCTAAATCTCCGTATCCTGTGAAGCGTCTTTCAAACGCCAAGCCCAACCGCTCCGCATACCCACGGGCCCGTTCCGTCAGCGCCGGATCGTCAACCTGTGCCTGATAGACCAAGGTTGTGTAATTCCCGAAGTACATTTCTTTCAACTCCGGGAACCGATCCAGCCCCAGGGGCTTCGTCACGAAAGCGTCAAACTGCTTCACCAGGAAATCGGTCAGGTAGAAACACGTCACTTCCCCGCGCTCCTCAAACGCCTGATTCCCTTCAAAAAACGAATAGCAGTGCGGACCTTCTAACATCTGGACCCCCAAAGCGGCGCAGCGCGCTTGTAACATTCCGCCGGTGCCGCAGTCCGCATAGAGCACAAAGACGTCGTCATACTCTTCGCGTCTTGCCGTGACAGCCGCCTCCACCGCGTCGGGGATCGCGGCGGGGGTATTGTGTAACTTGGCGGGAAGACAGTGAAGATCCATGTGATCCCAATGGTTTAGGCGCTTCAGGGCAAGGACCTCATGGGCAAGCGCGCCGCAGGCCAACAGCAGAATGCGCCCGGATTTTCGGGCATCCATGCCGAGGTTAACCAGATCATCGTCATCCATGTGCATCGAAACACCTTTCACGGCACCGTGCGCTCACGGAGCCGTCACTTGAGCGGAGCCGCTACCAAAGCGAGGTTCGCCCCAGACAGGAACGGAACACAACCTCACGACCGACACCATATATAAGGGACACGACCTCATGATCGCCACCTCTACAAATCCAACTACCGCGGCATTTCCCGCGATCAACCTTCAAACCGTGGCGCTGATTGTGCTGTCCGGCGCTGTCGGCACCCTTGCTTTTGATCTCTGGGGCGAGGCCATCGCGCCGCTTCTGGGCTTTGGCGGGCTGGCGCCTGTGGGCCTTGCGCGGGGCTTCTTGGGAGCGCTCGGCCTGCCAAACTCGGCGGCTTGGGGTAACGTCATGCATCTATTTTTGGTTGGCGTGATCGCTTATCCCGTCGGCTGGCTGTTCATTGCGCGGCCCATCCTTGCCCGTGTTGTGCCGGGAATGCATTGCG
Organism: Gymnodinialimonas sp. 57CJ19; assembly: GCF_038396845.1. Classification (NCBI taxonomy): domain Bacteria; kingdom Pseudomonadati; phylum Pseudomonadota; class Alphaproteobacteria; order Rhodobacterales; family Paracoccaceae; genus Gymnodinialimonas; species Gymnodinialimonas sp. 57CJ19. Next base: position 2,973,125 of record NZ_CP151587.1, on the reverse strand, counting down.
CCATCGCCTCGGCGCTTTACGGCGTTGGTCTGTGGGTCTTTGCCATCGGCTTCATCGCTTGGTTTGCAGGCAATCCGGTTTTCCTCGGCTTCACACGGATCACCTGGGTCGCTTTGGCGGGCCATGTGTTCTACGCCATCGCCGCTGCCGCGACTGTGCAGTATCTGGAACGCCAGCGCACAGCCTGACGCACGGCTATCGTGGCGACGGACGGGCCCGCGCCACCGCGCGGCCCGTCCTTCAATGGTCAATCAGCCCCAGTCCGGCGCCGCTGCACGAGCTTCGGGCCCAGAACCGCCAGTGCGATGCCGGCAAGGATCACAACGCCCGATACCGCCTCCAGGGCGCCAAGGGTTTCGCCCAGAACCAGCCATGCCGTCAGGATACCGACCACCGGGATGCCAAGGGCGAATGGGGTCACCATCGCCGCCGGGTGGCGCGAAAGCAGCCCGCCCCAGATCGAATAGCCGATGATCGTGGAGATGACCGCCACATAGACTACGCCGGCCCATCCCGTCAGGCCCATGGTGGCGATGGTGGCAAAGGGGGTCGGGCCCTCGAACGCCCACGACAGCCCCAGCATTGGCAGGGGCGGCACCAGGCTCGACCAGATGAATAGTGCCGCCATGTTGACGCCGGGTAGGCGGCGGAAGACGAGATTTCCGAAGGCCCAGGACAGTGCCCCACATAACACCAATGCCAAGCCGATCAGGGTGATGTTACCGCCCCCCGCAATGCCGAAGCCTGCAAGGCCCAAGCAGGCCAACGCGATGCCTGCCACTTGCGGCCAGCTGACGCGCTCCCCAAAGACCAAGGCCGCAAGGATGATGGTCAGGGGGGCCTGACTTTGCAAGATGAGCGAGGCCAACCCCGCCGTCACATCGGCACGCATGGCCATGAACAAGAACCCGAATTGGCACATGTTCACCAAGATTCCAATCGCGATGATCGCCCGCCAACTGGCCGGGCGCGGGAAGAGCGCGATCAGGGGGATGAGAATGGCAAAGCGCAGGCCCACGAACAGCAGCGGCGGCAATTCCTCCAGCACCATCTTCATGGCGGTGAAGTTGGAGCCCCACGCCAGGATCACGCAAAGAACCAGGGCGAGGTCACGGGGCGGCATGATGGTGCGTGTCTCGGTCATTGGCGCACTAGGCCCGTCGCTCCTTGGGGGTGCAACCGTTAAAGTACGCGCTTGCGCCCCCTCAGTTGCCCCACCGCACGAAAAAGCCTGCGAAGGGCGGCGATCCCACGCAGGCTGTTTTCAGGAAAGAAGCTACACTCAGGCCGAGGCGCTCATCTGGTTATGTTTGCGGGCAACCCATTCCTTCGCTGTCTCCACCGCAACGGCAGCATCGCGGCAGTAGGCGTCGGCGCCGATGGCTTTGCCGAACTCGTCATTCAACGGAGCGCCGCCGACAAGAACGATGTAATCATCGCGGATGCCCTTTTCGTTCAGGGTATCAATCACGACTTTCATGTACGGCATGGTCGTGGTGAGCAATGCGGACATGCCCAGAATGTCGGGCTTCTCGGCCTCCAACGCCTCTAGGTAGTTTTCCACGGCATTATTGATGCCCAGATCCACCACCTCAAACCCGGCACCTTCCATCATCATCGATACAAGGTTCTTGCCGATGTCGTGGATGTCGCCCTTCACGGTGCCGATCACCATCTTGCCCACGCGCGGGGCGCCGGTTTCGATCAGCAGAGGCTTCAGGATCGCCATGCCGCCCTTCATGGCGTTGGCGGCCATCAGAACTTCGGGCACGAACAAGATGCCATCGCGGAAGTCGTTGCCGACAATCGTCATGCCGCCCACTAGCGCCTCGGTGAGGACCCGGTAGGGCTCCCACTCGCGTTCCAGAAGGATGTTCACACCCTCCTCGATTTCCTCTTTGAGGCCGTCGTAAAGGTCGTCGAACATCTGCGCGACGAGGTCTTCGTCGTTCAGCTCAGACAGGATGATCTCGTCTTCTTGGTCAGACATGGGAAAGCGCTCCTGCTAACCGGCGCGGGTGCCGGGGTTTTTTTCACTATCTAGATATTTCGTATCGCCACGGACGGCTGTTTGCGACATGGGGCGTTGGCTGTGCGACGTCGCTTGCCAATGTTCCGCATATGTTCCACATTCGCAGCCATGGAGCATTCGGGAAAACGGCGCATTGGGCGAGGGGTGCGAGCCAACCCCGCCGGGCGGTTTGAACGTCATGGGCGCGAGGCCGTGGACGATGGGTGGGACCTTATAGAAGATTTGCCGCCCCTGAGAACCGAGGTGACGGAGGAATCCGCACGGCGGGTCATAACGCGCAATACGTCGCCCGACATCTCGTTCGACCGCTCGATCAACCCGTATCGCGGGTGCGAGCATGGCTGTGTTTATTGTTTCGCCCGCCCGTCCCACGCCTATCTTGGCCTGTCGCCGGGACTGGACTTTGAGACCAAGCTGATCGCCCGGCCCAATGCCGCCGCTGTGCTGGAGGCTGAGCTGCGCCGGGCGAGCTATGCCTGCGACGTGATTGCCATCGGCACCAACACCGACGCCTACCAACCGATTGAACGCGACCGTCAGGTGATGCGCGGTGTATTGGAGGTGTTGCAGCGGTTTCACCATCCGGTGACCATCGCGACCAAAGGCACGCTGATTGAACGGGACGTGGATATCCTTGCGGACATGGCCGAACGAGGATTGGCCCGTGTGGGCATCTCGGTGACCACGTTGCAGGCAGACCTGTCGCGCCGGATGGAGCCGCGCGTGCCCGCGCCGGCGCGCCGCTTGCGCACGATCGAGGCGCTGGCCAAAGCGGGGGTGCCGGTGCGGGTAATGATTTCTCCCATCGTGCCGGGGCTGACGGATCATGAGCTGGAGGGCATCATCAATGCCGCCCGCGATGCAGGCGCCGCGGCGGCCAGCATGATCCCAATCCGCTTGCCCCGAGAAGTGGCGGCGCTGTGGGAAGACTGGCTGGCAGAACATTATCCCGAACGTGTCGGCCGCGTGATGTCCAAACTGCGCGACATGCATGGGGGTAAACCCTACGAGGCCGAATTCGGCAAACGCATGCGGGGAGAGGGGATCTGGGCGGACCTGTTGCAGCAACGCTTTACCCGCGCCGTGCGGGCGGCGGGATTGTCGGAGCACCTTCCGTCTTTGCGAACGGACCTGTTCGAGGTGCCCTTGGCTCAAGGTGACCAACTCGCCTTGTTCTGAGCGGGGGAGGAGAGTTTTGCAAAACTCTCCCCACGCCCTTGCAAGGGCGTGACGCAAAGCCTTGCAAGGCTTTGGGCAGACTTTTGCAAAAGTCTGGGCCACGCTCTCAAATCGGGTGAACGGGTTGGGCGTTGCAGAAGATGACAACTTGGGTGCCGTTGCGCACCGCTGAGTAGCCCCGACGGCGCAGCTCGGCGCGGAAGCGAGGCCAGCCGACGATGCGTTCCACGTCGCAAGCCTTGCGGCGTACCACATGGCCGTTAATTGCCGCGCGGGCCGAGAACAGGTGTTCAATCCAGCGATCGGTGGCGATCGACGGGGCGACAGGCGGGGCGCATGTGAAGAGGTCATCCATGCCATGGAGATCACCAGAACAAGGTTAAATGATCGTAAATAGCGGCGCTACGATTGGGTCCGGCGCCGTCCTCGGCGCTCGCGCTTTGGGCCGTCGCTGTTTTCTTCCGTGCCATCCACGCCCGAGGAAAAGCCGCCCATCTCTGCCGCGATCTGCTCTAGATCAGGGGCGGCCCCGCGTGGCGTGTTCTCAAGCGCTGCGCGCATGGCGCGCAGGTGCTCGGGCGTTGTGCCGCAGCAGCCGCCAATAATTGTTGCCCCAGCGTCCCGGGCCAGAACGGCGTAACGCGCCATCAACTCGGGCGTGCCATCGTAATGGATATGGCCATCGTGGTATTTCGGGATACCGGCATTGCCCTTGGCGATCACCGGGCGTGGGTTGCCCGATGCCCGGAACCCAAGCACTGTCCGCAAAAGGTCCGACGCGCCCACACCGCAGTTCGCGCCATAGGCCAAAGGCGCGTGGTCCAGTTTCTCGACCATTCCCGCCATCGCCCCCGACGTCAGGCCCATCATCGTGCGGCCTGCGGTGTCAAAGCTCATAGTTCCGCACCATGGCATGTCCGCAAGGCGCGCGGCTTCTGACGCGGCCTGGTACTCTTCCGGGGCCGAGATCGTTTCCACCCACAGCACATCGGCGCCGCCCGCTTTCAGGCCCTCGGCCTGTTCGTGGAACATCTCGACTGCGATCTCGTGGGTAAGGGGGCCCATGGGGGCCATGATCTCACCGGTGGGCCCGACCGAGCCTGCAACGATAATGTCGCGACCTTCCTTGTCTGCCACGTCGCGGCCGATCTCTGCGGCTGCTTTGTTCAACTCGTGCACACGGCTCTGGGCGTTGTGAAGCTTCAACCGCGCCGCCGTTCCGCCGAAGGAGTTCGTCAAGAATATATCGGACCCCGCATCGACCGCGCCTTTATAGAGCTTCGTAATCCGCTCTGGATGATCGACGTTCCACAACTCGGGCGCATCGCCCGATTGCAGGCCCATGTTGAACAAGACGGTGCCCGTTGCCCCATCGGCCATAAGCCAGTCCCGAGAAGCGAGAAGACGAGAGAGGGGGTCGGACATGGAAGTTCCTTACTATCAATCTATCATTGGGCGCGCGCTCGCGACCCATGGCGCGGTCGCGCGATATGAGCAAGGCGCAAAACGTGCATGTTTTTCATGAGCCACGCTCATGTGAGGGGAGGGAAGGCGACAGCGAGCCGATAAACGCCCTCTTTTGCCGCCAATAGTCCCGTAGATAGGGAGCGCCGGAACGCTCCCCATGGGTCTGCTTACAGTTCTTCCATCAATTGTTCTTTCGCGACGAGCAGAAGCGCGTCGTATTTGGTGCGCACCTCAGCCTCGGGCACTTTGCCGTCCAAATCCGCCATGACTTTACGCATGACGTCTTCGTGGCCGGCTTCCTCGAAGTCGGCCTTCACGACTTCAGCGGCATAGGCGTTGGCGTCATCGCCAGTTTTGCCGATCTTCTCGGCCACCCAAAGGCCCATCAGCTTGTTTCGGCGGGCTTCGGCTTTGAACTGCATTTCTGCGTCATGGGCGAATTTGTTTTCGAAGGCGTTTTCGCGTTCGTCGAAAGTGGACATGGGGGTCTCCGTCTCGTGGGGAAGTTGGTGTTGGGCAGACATTAGCGCCCTGTGCGTTCCCGCCGCAAGGTGAAGCCTGCCGCCGCGCTTGCGACACAACGCGCGATGACCTATAGCCCATGCCAATTGGCGGCCGCTGCCCTTGAGCCGCCCAAAAATTCGGGATGACGCGCATGGCACGCCGTAAGCTGGTCTATGAAGGCAAGGCAAAAACCCTTTATGAGGGACCTGAGCCCGGCACGTTGGTACAGTATTTCAAGGATGACGCCACCGCTGGCAACGGCGAGAAGCGCGATATCATTGACGGCAAGGGCGTGCTGAACAACCGTCTATCGGAATTCTTCATGACCGGCCTCGGCAACATTGGTGTGCCGACCCATTTCATCAAACGCCTCAACATGCGCGAGCAATTGATCCGCGCCGTTGAAATCGTGCCGTTGGAAGTGGTGGTGCGCAACGTGGCGGCGGGCTCGATCTGTCCCCGTCTCGGGATCGAGGAAGGCACGCAGATGCCCCGCCCGATTGTTGAGTTTTATTACAAGAATGACGACCTGAACGATCCGATTGTCAGCGAGGAGCATATCATCGCTTTCGGGTGGGCCGCACAGCAGGATCTGGACGACATGGTGTCGCTCGCGTTGCGGGTGAATGATTTCATGAGCGGCCTGATGTTGGGCGTCGGTATCAAGTTGGTGGACTTCAAGATCGAGATTGGCCGCATCTATGACGGCGATTTCATGCGTCTGATCGTGGCCGATGAGATCAGCCCCGACAGCTGCCGGCTATGGGACATCGAGACAGGCCGGAAGTTGGACAAAGACGTGTTCCGGCGCGATCTGGGCGATCTGGCCGATGCTTACACGGAAGTGGCACGGCGCCTTGGGATCATGCCTCAGGGCTCCTCTGGAGCGACAAAGCCGACATTAATCAACTGACCTTTGCCTTTGGGGCGGAGGTCGGATTCGATATTTATGAAAAGATGAAGGAGCGGGTGCGATGAAAGCCGTTGTGACTGTGATGTTGAAGCAGGGCGTGTTGGACCCACAGGGGGCGGCGGTTCAATCGGCGCTTGGCTCGATGGGGTTTGAGGGCGTGAGCGGCGTGCGTCAGGGGAAGGTGATCGAGCTGGAACTGGCCGAGGGCACGACGGAAGCACAGGTTGGAGAGATGTGCGAAAAGCTGCTCGCCAATACGGTGATCGAGAGCTACCGGGTGGAGATGGGCCAGTGAAGGCGGCGGTCCTCGTCTTTCCCGGCTCGAATTGCGACCGTGATCTGGCCGTGGGGTTTCGCCAAGCGGGCTTCGAGGTGGAAATGGTCTGGCACAAGGAGACGGCGCTGCCTTCAGGCATTGATGTCGTCGGCATTCCGGGCGGATTTTCCTACGGCGATTACCTGCGCTGCGGGGCCATTGCGGCGCAATCGCCGATCATGGCGGCGGTCTCGGCCTTTGCGGGCAAGGGCGGCCACGTTCTGGGGGTGTGCAACGGGTTCCAGGTCCTGTGCGAAACGCAGCTTTTGCCGGGTGTCCTGATGCGCAACAGCGGTATCAAGTTTGTTTGCCGGTCCGAGCTTTTGACCGTTGCCAGCACCGCATCGCCCTTCACTGACGGCTATGGTCTTGGCGACCGGATCAGCATTCCGGTGGCCCATCACGATGGCAACTACCAGATCGACGACGCGGGCCTTGCGGCATTGCAGGGGGAAGATCGCGTGGCGTTCACCTATGGCGACAATCCCAACGGGTCGCGCGCCGATATCGCCGGCGTCCTCAGCGCCAATCGTCGGGTTCTGGGCATGATGCCCCACCCTGAGCGGGCGGTGGATGAGGCCCATGGCGGCACCGATGGCGTGGCGCTATTCGCCTCGCTGGCGGCGTCTTTAGTGACGGCCTGAGCGGCGGCTCTTGAGGCAACCGGTGGCGCGGCATAGGCTAGTACCATGAGCCTTGCTGACCGACCCACCACGCCGCCACGGCGGAGCATCCGGCGCCCCTGGGTCTTGCGGGCGCTGATCCTGCTGTTTCTGGGCGGCGCGATTGCGGTCATCTGGATCTCGAACATCTGGCTGACAGAGCGGTTCACCGAGACCACGCGCAACCGGGCGGAAGTGCGCCTGGCGATCTATTCGGGCTCGGTCCTGTCGGAAATTCGCCGCCACCAGGTCGTCCCGCTTTTGCTGAGCCGTGACCCGTCGCTGATCCGGTCCTTGGAGGCGAACGACTACACGCAGACCTCGCAATATCTGATCTCTTATGTGGAAGATATCGGCGCGGCCTCGATCCTGCTTCTGGACCGGGCGGGTCGGGTTGTGGCGGCCACGGACCGGGCAAGGATCGCGGAACGGCGCAACAATGACCCATTTTTTGTGGAGGCTACGCGCTCTCCCAATACTGTGTTTACGTCCAATGAACCCGAAACCGGGCGCTTCGATTTCACCTTCTCGCGCCGGATCGAAAACGGCGATGGCCTGCTTGGGGTGATCTTGGTGGAGATCGACCTGGCCCGCCTGGTGGATCGCTGGCGCGGCGCCTCCGAGGCGGTGTTCCTGGCCAATTCCCAAGGCGAGATTATTCTGTCGACCGAGTCGCGATGGCGCGGCCGGACCGAGGCCGAGGCGATGGCTCTGCGTATCCCGCCCACCGCCATCCAGCGCGCCTTGGAGGGGGCAGGGGACTGGGCCTTTGGCGACCCGAGCCCCAACTTCTTCGGCTCTGCCACGATCCGGTTGGAGTCGCGCATCCCGTTCCGGGGATGGCGGATCGTCAGCTACACCGCCTACACCTCGGTGAGGGAGCGGGTGAACGGCGTTCTGGCGCTGGAGATCATGGGATTCGCCCTGCTGTTGGCGGGCGCGTTTTACGTGCTGAGCCGCCGGGCCCGGTTGCAGACGGCTGTTTTGGCGCGAGAGTCGGCGGAGTTGCGCCGCCTCAACGTCCGGCTACAGCGAGAAATCGCCGAGCGTCAAAGGGTTGAGCGAACGCTGGAAGAGGCGGAGTTGAGCCTTCAGCAATCGCAAAAGCTGGCCGCCTTGGGCGAGATGTCTGCCGCCGTATCGCACGAGTTGAACCAGCCGCTGGCGGCAATGAAAACCTACCTCGCGGGCGCCCGGTTGTTGTTGCAGCGCAAACGCACGGAAGAAGCCGCCTCCAGCTTCCAGCGTATCGACGACCTGATCGAGCGCATGGGCGCGATCACCCGGCAGCTCAAATCCTATGCCCGCAAGGGGGGCGACGCGTTGGAGCCTGTCGATATGCGCGACGCGTTGAAAGGCGCGATCACGATGATGGAGCCGCAATTGCGCAGCGACACGGTGCACATCACCCAAAGTCTGCCACGCAAACCGGCGATGGTCATGGCCGATCGGTTGCGGTTGGAGCAGGTCTTTATCAACCTCTTGCGCAACGCGCTGGACGCCATGGGCGGAGCGGAGGAGAAAGAGATCGACCTGATCATCGCGCAGGGCGATGAGGTCGTTTTGACGGTCCGTGATAGTGGTCCGGGCATTGATGATCTGGATGCTTTGTTCGAGCCGTTCTACACCACCAAGAAACCCGGTGAGGGGGTGGGCCTTGGGCTGGCGATCTCATCTGGTATTGTAAAAGACCTCGGCGGGCGCTTGTCGGCGCGCAATGGGGAAAGATCGGGCGCGGTGTTCGAGGTACGCTTGCCAGCGTTGGCGGTGGCAGAGGAACAGGGCACGGCGGCGGAATAGCGGGGCTGGAACGTGGAAGTGTTGGGCATGCCCGGCCTCAAGCAGCGCGACGCGCGGTAGGCCAATGAAATACCGGCCTCAAGCAGCGCGACGCGCGGTAGGCCAATGAAATACCGGCCTCAAGCAGCGCGACGCGCGGTAGGCCAATGAAATACCGGCCTCAAGCAGCGCGACGCGCGGTGGGCCAATGAAATACCGGCCTCAAGCAGCGCGAAGCGCGGTAGGCCAATGGAAATACCGGCCTCAAGTATCGCGAAGCGCGGTAGGCCAATGGAAAAGGACCCTTCTCTATGAAGATCGCTATTGTAGATGATGAGCAGGACATGCGGCAGTCGATCAGCCAATGGCTGGCCCTGTCGGGGTTCGACACCGAAACCTATGCCAGCGCGGAAGAGGCGCTGAAGGCCATCGGCTCGGATTTTCCGGGCGTGGTCGTCACGGATGTGAAGATGCCCGGCATGGACGGTATGGCGTTCCTGAAACGGCTGATGGGGGTGGATAGCGGCATTCCGGTGATCCTTATCACCGGTCACGGCGATGTGCCCATGGCGGTGGAGGCGATGCGCATCGGCGCCTATGATTTCCTTGAAAAGCCGTTCAATCCCGACCGCATGACTGACCTTGCCAAGCGGGCAGGGCAGCAGCGTCGCCTGACGCTGGATAATCGTGCGTTGCGGCGGGAACTGTCTGACGGCACCGTTTTGATGCGCAAGCTGATCGGCTCCAGCCCGGTGATGGAACGGTTGCGCGAAGATATCCTCGATCTCGGTCAAGCCGACGGCCATGTGCTGATCACCGGTGAGACGGGGACCGGCAAGACGCTGGTGGCGCACGCCCTGCACGCGGTCGGCCCCCGGGCGGGCAAACATTTTGTGGTGCTCTCTTGTGCGGCTCACGAGGAAGAAGAGCTGTCTGCGATGCTCTTTGGTCCGGTGGGCGAGGATCAGGACAAGCCACTGGTGGAGCAAGCCCGTGGCGGTACGCTGGTTCTGGAAGACGTAGAGGCGCTATCCCAAGCCCTGCAAGCCCGGCTTTTGACCTTTATCAACGACCAAGGCACGCCGGCGGAAACCCGTATCGTGGCCATCTGCAACGCGCCTGAACCGGACCAGTGCGAAGGCGCCTTGCGGCCTGATCTGTTCTACCGTCTTGCCGCCATGCGCATCGACCTGCCGCCCTTGCGCCAGCGCGGAGAGGATATCCTGACGCTGTTCACCCGTTTCGGAGAGCAATTCAGCGAAGAATACGGCACCGACGCGCCGCAGGTCACGGCCCAAGAGGCAGCGCAATTGTTGCAGGCCCCTTGGCCCGGCAACGTGCGCCAGCTCATAAACATCGCGGAACGGGCGATCTTGCAGCAACGTCGCGGGTCGGGCTCCATCGCGTCGCTTCTGATGTCCGACAACACCCAGATCGCGCCGCAAGCGTTGGGGGAAGGCAAGCCCCTGAAGGAATACGTGGAAGCTTTCGAGAGGATGTTGATCGACAACACCATGCGCCGCCATCGCGGCTCGATCGCCAGCGTGATGGAGGAACTCTGCCTGCCACGCCGGACGTTGAACGAGAAGATGGCGAAGTACGGGCTCAGCCGGTCGGATTACCTCTAGGACGGTCCTGCAGTGACAACGCAACAAAAGACCGTGGCCGCGTGGCTTGGCGGCTCCGTCGCGCTGGCGCTGGTGGGGGGGTGGGTCTTCGGACTGGTCTTCTTCCTGCAATTCGGCGCGTGGATGATTGCCAAATGGAACCCCTGGGCGGGCCTTGGGGCGGCTGTCTTGGTATTGGCCGCATTCTTCGGGCCGGCGCTGTTCGATGACCGCGTATTTGACGCGCAATTGGCCGAGATCCAAGCGCAGGAGGTCACCGACGCGCCATTGGATTTGCGCGGGCAAACCGTGTTGTTTCTGGGCATGTCGGGGCGCTATCACCCTGTCGATTGCTCGGATCTGTGTCGGAATGTGGCCGCCTTTGCGGGGGCCCAGGGCGTTTACTTCGGCTTTGACCGCAGCCTTGATCTGAGCTTGCCCGAGGGCCAGACGGTGGACCTGTTGTACCGTGATATCCGCACCTTCGCGGGGCCGTTGCAGACCTGGCCGGGGGAGGGGACGGCGCTGATCTCGGCCACGCCGGAGCGGATCGACTATGTGGTGTTTGAGGGCGGTTATCTGTCGGCAGGCTTGCGTGACGCGGCCTTGCCCGAGGTCTCGGATGTCTTCGGCCTGTACCCGTTCGACACGATTTTCACGGAATATGCGATCTATGCTGTCGATGATCCCACCGCTTTTGACGTGACCACCACTGCGCCCCTGTTCACCCGGTTCGAGGTCACCCGCCACCGCGCGACCGCGCCGGGCATTCCTTTTGCGTTGTTAGGGGACCGGACATATGACCACCGTTATGGGCCGGGTCAAAGCCAATGGAACAGCCTGAACACCCGCGCCGCCGCCACGTTTCTATGCGCCGGAGCCGGACCAGCGCGACAGGCGCAATGCGTTGATATCCCCTGAGGATTTCCCTAGCGTTTCCTTAACGGGCAGGCGCATAGATCGGAGGCACTGATGGAAGGTGGAAATGCAATGGGCGTGGCCTTTGCCGTGATCTACGGCGGCTACACGCTGATCCTCCTTGTTATTTGTGGCGTCGCGCTTTTGCTGATCGCCAAGGGGTTTCGTGCCTTGGGGATTGGTCTGCTCGCCGCTGTGGTGGCGTGGTGCGTGATCCCACCGATCATCGACCGCGTTGCGGGGCTTGCAGACCGCCGCGCGATTGATGCGGTGAACCTTCTGCCGGACACCGTTGAGCTGACCGGGCGCAATATTCTGGTGATAGACTTGGGCGGCGGCTTTGGAGAGCGGCTGGTGCAATTGGGCGTTGATGCCAACGTCTACGTCCTTTCGACCACATCGCCGGAACGCGCGAGTCCCGCGCCGCATCGTGTGTTCGAGACTTTGCAACCGCGTGAGGCAATCCAGCGCTACACCCTTGGCGATCCGGTAGAGGATCTGGGCGGTGCCCGCTTTCCCGAAAGGCATGACATCCCCGAGAATGAAATTCCCCCCTTCGACCTCGTGATCATGGACGATAATGCCTATCTGCGCAGTTACGCGCCGGACATGCTGCACCTGCCCGATGATTTGCTCCGGCACGCGCAAGTGAACCTTGTGGTATTTCAAGGCTGGAGCGATCCCTTCACTACCCTGCCACCCGAACCGATCCTGCGCAGCGTGACGCCGTGGCACCCTTTGCGGGCGTTTATCTATTGGCCGTTCTCGGTGGACGATAGCCCGTACCCGCAATTCGCGCAGCGGGAAAGAGTTTGGAATCACATTTTATGCCAGCAGGCAGGCGCGCCCGAGGATCGTGCCGCGTTCAGTTACGATTATTACTGTGGTCCCAACAGCCTACTGGCGCACCCGTGATTGCCGTGTGCCGATCTGGCGGGCGGGCGCACTGACGATAAGGGCGACATAGATTGCACTTTTAAGGGCAAATTGCGGAATAGATGAATGCAATTCCGTTTCCCCATTGTCTTTTCACTCTCCGGGCCCTTAATGTGACACGACTGACCTATTCGTCAGCAACAGGTTCTCTGCCTCCTTGTAGTTTGTGCCGCGCGATGACGCCGCACCAACAGGGGGCGCAGGTCACTTGGCCCAGATGCGCGGCGACGCGCTTTGGGCCGTTTTTAACCGCCGGTCCCATGACAAAAGGGCAGGCTTGATTGGATGGCAGACCACATCGCGGTTTGACCACCCGGAGACAGCAGCGATGTATGGCCTCGGCACAGATCTGGAACACTCGAAGCGGCTACTGGCCGCTTGTGGTCGTTTCTCTCGTGCCGCCAGATCCATCGTTCTAACAGCACAACGTGATACCTCATTTGCGACCTGCCAGGGCTATGCCCCGTGCAGACGCGCGGGGCTGTCACGAGCAAGGATATCATGGCAAAAACAATGCTCATCGATGCCACCCACGCGGAAGAAACCCGCGTTGTGGTGGCAGATGGAACCAAGGTCGATGAATTTGACTTTGAGTCACTAAACAAGCGGCAGCTCGCAGGTAATATTTATTTGGCAAAGGTAACGCGGGTTGAACCCTCGTTGCAGGCAGCCTTTATCGACTACGGCGGAAACCGGCACGGTTTCCTCGCCTTCTCGGAAATTCACCCTGATTACTACCAGATCCCGATCGCGGACCGTGAAGCTCTGCTGGCCGAAGAACGCGCCTACGCCGAGCAGCAAGCGAAGGAGGAGGAGGAGGAATCCTCCAAGCCCAAGCGCCGCCGTCGTCGCCGTCGCTCGGACACCAAGGCGGAAGAGACCGGCACCGATGCGGTGACCACCGGAACGCCTTCCGGCATGGATGTGGTTGATCTCGACGCTGCCGATAACCCCGAAGCGGAAGCTTCGGTCGAGGGTCTGTCACCAATGGAACTGGTGAAAGAGACCCCCGTTGAAGAACCAGCCGACGACGACGCCACCGATGCGGCGCCTGCCGATGATGACGCAACCGAAGACACCGCCGACGCCGATGCCTCCAACGATGCTGACAGCGACGACGATGATACCGACACGGAAACCGTGGCCGACGATGACGCGGAAGAAGACATCCGCCCGATCCGCAAACCGCGCCCGAAGAAGTACAAGATCCAGGAGGTCATCAAGGTCCGCCAGATCATGCTGGTGCAGGTGGTCAAGGAAGAGCGTGGCAACAAAGGTGCGGCGCTGACGACTTACCTGAGCCTCGCCGGTCGCTATTGCGTTCTGATGCCCAACACGGCGCGTGGGGGTGGCATTTCTCGCAAGATCACCAACGCCGCCGACCGCAAGAAACTGAAGGATATCGCCACCGCGCTCGACGTGCCGCAAGGCGCGGGCCTGATCGTGCGCACGGCAGGCAGCCAGCGCACCCGGTCCGAGATCAAGCGCGATTACGAATACCTGCAACGCCAGTGGGAACAGATCCGCGAGCTGACGCTCAAGTCCATCGCGCCCGCGCCGATCTACCAGGAAGGCGACCTGATCCACCGTACGATCCGCGACCTCTACAACCGCGACATCGACGAGGTGATTGTTGAAGGCGAGGCAGGCTACCGCCACGCCAAGGACTTCATGCGGATGATCATGCCGTCCCACGCCAAGAAGGTGAAACGCCACTCCGGCGGCGTGCCGCTGTTCGCGAAGTACAAGGTGGAAAGCTACCTGTCGGACATGTTCAACCCGACGGTGCAGCTGAAATCCGGCGGTTACATCGTGATCAACATCACCGAAGCGCTGGTCGCCATCGACGTGAACTCGGGCCGGTCCACCAAGGAAGGCAGCATCGAGGATACGGCGACGAAGACCAACCTGGAGGCCGCTGAAGAAGTGGCGCGTCAGGTGCGTCTGCGCGACCTTGCCGGCCTGATCGTGATCGACTTCATCGACATGGACGAGCGCCGCAACAACAACGCCGTTGAAAAGCGCATCAAGGACAAACTGAAGACGGATCGCGCCCGCATTCAGGTGGGCCGCATCTCGACCTTTGGCCTGATGGAGATGTCGCGCCAACGTCTGCGCCCCGGCATGTTGGAGGCCACAACGCAGGCCTGCCACCATTGCCACGGCACCGGTCTGGTGCGTTCGGATGACTCTCTGGCGCTGTCGATCCTGCGCCAGTTGGAAGAGGAAAGCACCCGCGGCCGCTCGAAAGAAGTCCTGCTGACCGCACCCGTGGGCATCGTGAACTACCTGATCAACTTCAAGCGTGACTACCTCGACAGCATCGAAGCGCGAACCGGCATGGCGATCCGCATCGAGGCGGACGCAAGCCTTGTCGTGCCGGATTTCAAGCTCGAGAAGTTCAAGACAGCCACCCGCAAGATCACCGCCGAGGTACCTGTTGTCTCGATGGATGCCGCGTTGATGGATGACATTGACGAAGATGTCGCCGACGAGTCCGATGACGCCGTGGAAGCGCCCGAGGAAGTCCGTGCCGACGACGAGCAGCCGAAGAAAAAGCGCCGTCGGCGTCGCGGTGGCCGGGGCCGTCGTCGCAACGGCGACGAGACGGCTGAAAACGCCGAGGACGGCCCGCAGGGCACGGAGGAGGGTGCCGCGGAGGCGTCAGCCGACGCTCCCGCCGAGGCGCAGTCCGAGGGGGATGGCGAAGCCAAGCCCGAAGGCGAAGAGCAGCCCAAAAAGCGTCGCCGTTCGCGCCGTGGGGGCCGTGGCCGCAAATCTTCTGAAACGACAACCGAAGGCGCAGAAGCCGAAGGCAGCAACGCTGATGCCTCCGCAGAGGCCGAACCCGCTGCGGAAACGCGCCCAGAGCCAGCCGCAGAACCGGTAGCCGAAGCCGCCCCCGAAGCGCAGCCTGAAGCCGAAGCCGCACCGGAGCCGCAGGCCGCACCCGAGGCGCAACCGGAAGCAACCCCGGTTGCAGAGGTTGAACCCGCCCCCGAGCCGGAAGCCGCGCCCGAAGCTGAGCCAGAGCCTGCCCCGGAACCCGTGGCAGAAGAAACGCCCGAGCCAGCCATGGCCGAGGCCGCTGTCACACCGGAACCTGTGGCAGAGGCCCCCGCCAAGCCCAAACGGCGCGGTTGGTGGTCGCGCGGCTAACCCGCACGACCTTTTCCAGACAACAAAAAGGGCGCCTCACCGGGCGCCCTTTTCTTCAACGAGGTTCGTAAAACCTGTCAGCCCGCCGTGTCGCGGATAATCGCCACGATATCTTGCATATTCGCCAGCGGCACATAGCCCTGCACCAACTGATCCCCAAACACGAACGACGGCGTGCCGGTAATCCCCATCCGCTGCCCTAATGCGTAGTTTGCATCAATGGTGGACTGCACGATCGGGTCGTCGATCGCCGCGAAGATCGCTTCGCTATCAAGGCCCAAATCGTCCGCCAGACGCGCCAAGGCCAGCTCTGTCACATCTGAGCGCATCGCCATCAAACCATCGCTGATCTGCTCATAGGCCTCGCCGCCCAAAGCGATGCGCGTGGCGATGGCGAAGCGCGACGCCAGCACCGATTGCTCGCCCAAGATGGGGAATTCCTTGGTGATGATGCGGATGTTGCCATCGGTTTCGACCAGTTCATTCACCTCGGGATGGGCGCGGCGGCAGTAGCCGCACCGGTAATCAATGAACTCGACGATCACGACGTCGCCTTCAAGGTTACCGCCCACATGGTCAAACGCCGACCCGAAGATCGCCGGTGCGTTATCGGCCACGGCGACCTCTTGTGCGGCGGCCTCATCGGCGGCCTGGCGTTCTTCCAGCACCGCGATGGCCTCCATCAGAACCTCGGGGTTGGTCAGCAAATACTGGCGCACTTCTTCGCGGAAGGTCTGGCGCTCAGCTTCTGTCATGTCGCCAATATCGGTGGCGACCACGGGGCCTGCCAGAAAGGCCAGAGCGGCCACGCTCATCATCAGTCGTTTCATAAAGCTCTCCGCTCGATAAATCCTTTTGCACGGTCTAGCACATCACAGCCGCGCCGCCATTGACGAATGCGCCATTGGGTGGTCTCACACCTTCGTGAGCAAAAAGGAGCCGCCCATGCGCCAATCGACCCGATCCCATGTAGATCCGTTCATCGTGATGGACGTGATGGAGCAGGCCCGTGCGGCGGAAGAAGCCGGACGCCACATTATCCATATGGAGGTCGGCCAACCGGGCACCGGCGCCCCGAAAGCGGCGCGCGACAGGTTGGCGACGGAAATGGCTGCGGGGCCTTTGGGCTATACCGTGGCCTTGGGGCGGCCCGATCTGCGCGCAGGCATCGCGGCGCTATATGATGAATGGTACGGCATTGATCTGGACCCGGCCCGTGTGGTGCTGACGGCGGGCGCGTCGGGGGCGTTCATCCTCGCCTTTACGGCGCTGTTTGATGCCGGGGCGCGGGTCGCCCTGGGGGAGCCCTGCTACCCCAGCTATCGCCAAATCCTCACCGCGCTGTCGCTGAACCCCGTGGGGCTGCAAACCCATGCCGACACGCGCTATCAGCCGACGCCGGACCACCTGGACCCCAGCCTGGATGGCCTGATCGTTGCCAGCCCCGCCAACCCGACGGGCACAATGCTGTTCAAGCCCGAGTTAACGGCGTTAACCAATGCCTGCGCGGAACAGGATATCTCGCTGATTTCAGATGAGATTTACCACGGCCTGCAATATGATTCCCGCGCCGTCAGTGCCCTTGAAGTCACCGACGACGTGTACGTCATTAACTCTTTCTCCAAGTATTTCTCGATGACCGGATGGCGGCTTGGCTGGATGGTCGTGCCCCCCGACCATATCCGCACGATCGAACGGCTGGCTCAGAACATGTTCATCTGCCCATCCCACGCCGCTCAGGTCGCCGCACTGGGCGCCCTTTCGCCTGAGGGTCGGGCCGAGTTGGACCAGCACCGCGACATCTACACGCGCAACCGCACGATCTTGCAAGACGGGCTGAAGGCGGCGGGCCTATCCAACACTGCGCCTGCCGATGGGGCGTTCTACGTCTATGCCGATGTCAGCCACCTGACCGATGACGCCCGCGCCTTCGCCGCGCAAATCCTTGACCGCGCAGGCGTCGCCGTGACGCCGGGGCTCGACTTCGACAAGCAGCGCGGGGCAGGGACATTGCGCTTCAGCTATGCCCGCGCGACCGAGGATATCGAGGAAGGCGTCGCCCGTCTGACGGCCTTCTTCAACAGCCTCTAGGACCGCCGTATCTGATCCGCTAATGTGGCCCAAACATGCAAAGGGATAACCCCGTGGTCCGAGCATTTCTGATTGCCCTATTTCTGTGTCTTGCGGGTCCCGTTTCGGCCCAAACCCTCAGCGCCTCGGCGCGGGCTTTGCCCGAAGACTCGTCGCTGGAAGGGAACCGCCGCGGGACCGAGCTGCGCTTGGTACTGAGCCAAGCGGTGCCGTTCCGGGTGTTCACGCTGGATGATCCGATGCGGGTGGTGATGGATTTCCGCACCGTCGATTTCAGCGCCTTGCCCGAGGATTTCAACGATGCGCGTCTGGTCGAAAGCGTGGCCATGGGCGGCGCGTCCAGCCCCGGTTGGTCGCGCATCGTCCTGTCGCTGAACGCCCCGCAATCGCTGGACGTCGCTGCGATGGATACCGATGAGCTTACCGGCGAAGCTATTGTTTCCCTTACGCTATCCCCTTCAGATGCAGATAGTTTCGCGGCCAGCGCCGGGGCCCCTCCGGGCCTTGATGCGGTGTTGCTGCCCGTTGTGACCCAAGCCGTGCCCCAGGACGATGACACGCTTGTGGTGATGCTTGATCCCGGCCACGGCGGCGTTGATCCAGGTGCGCTTCGGGAAGGCCATTCAGAGGCGGAGTTGATCCTGTCCTTCGCCCGAGAATTACGCGAAGTGATGCGCCGCACCGGGCGGATTGAGGTCGCCATGACCCGCGACGCCGATGTGTTCGTGCCGCTGCCCACCCGTGTCACCCTTGCCCGCGCGGCGGGGGCGGATTTGTTCATCTCGATCCACGCCGACGCCATCGCCGAGGGCCGCGCCCAGGGGGCAACCATCTACACCCTGTCGGACGAGGCCACAGACGCCGCCACCGCCGCACTGGCCGAGCAGCACGACCGCGCCGATCTGCTGCAAGGGGTGGACCTGAGCGGGGCCGATGATGAGGTTGTTGGTCTTTTGCTGGACCTCGCCCGGATCGAGACCGCGCCGCGCAGCCGCGCCTTCGCCGATATCCTTGTGCAAGCCATTGAAACAACGGGGTTGGACCTGCACGCGCACCCCCGCAGTGAGGGTGCATTCTCGGTCCTGAAAGCGGCGGATTTCCCGGCGGTGCTGCTGGAAATCGGGTTTTTAAGCGAGGGCGGCGATCTGCAAAATATCCTCGATCCGCAATGGCGGGCTCGGATGCAGGCGGCGATTACCGGCGCCGTGATTGCGTGGAGCGAGGCAGACGCCGCGGCAGAGGCGCTCAGACGCCAGTAGACCGCGCCAACCACACGGAATGGCCACGCAACGCCGCATCTTCGGGGCGGAACCAGATCACCTCAAACCCATTCTCTGCCAGCAGCGCCCGGTATTCATCGGGCGCAAGGCTGGCGTGGTAGACCGGGCTGGTGCCAACGGTCCCCATGGCCTCTCCCGCGTCGGGACCTGAGGTGAATAGCAGTCGCGCATCGTCGGCGGCATGGGCGGCGAAGGTGGGAAACATCGCCCGCTGATCCACCATCGACAGGTGGAAAAAACTGTTGAACGCCAGAATGATGTCGAACCGCTCCGCCAAATCCAGCCCGCGCATATCGGCCATCACGCGCCGCATCTCTGGCACCCGTGTGGCGCATTCCGCCAGCATCTCGGCCACGCCATCCACGCCCGTCACGTCATGGCCCTGCGTCACAAACCACTGCGCAATCGGCTGGCCCGCACCGCATCCAAGGTCCAGCACGCGCAAGGGGGCAGGGCGCTCTGCCACGCAGGCCTCTAGCGCGGGGCGTTCCCACAGGTCTTGGCTTCGTTGCCGCGCCCATTGGGCTGCTTCGACGCCATAGGTTGCCAATATGTCTTCCGGCCCCATGTTATCCCCTAATTGTGACTTGTTTTCACGGCGAAAACTCGCGCACATGCTTTTGACCGCCGCGCCTGCGCGCTGTATACCATAGCCACTCTTGGGGAAGCAGGCTCATCATGCGATTCATTATCGGATTTTTCGGCGCGATCTTTAGTGCCGTGACCCTTGGGCTTGTCTTTGCCGCGCTTGGCTTGGGCGGGCTGATCTTCATGTATTCGCGCGGCCTGCCGGATCATGAGACCCTGGCCCGATATTCGCCCCCCACCATCAGCCGCATCTATTCGCGCCAAGGCATGATCGTGGATGAATTTGCCACCGAACGGCGTCTGTTCACCCCGGCGGAAGAAATCCCCGACCTGGTGTCTTTCGCCTTTGTCTCGGCAGAAGATCGCAATTTCTACAATCACTCAGGCTATGATCCCCGCGCCATTGTGGCGGCTTTCGTCGATGCCGTGCGCTCGCGTGGGCAGGACGTGCGCGGCGCCTCCACCATCACGCAGCAGGTGATGAAGAACTTCCTTCTCGATGGCTCCCGCACCGTGGAACGGAAGGTACGAGAGATCATTCTGGCCGCCCGGATTGAACGCACCCTGTCCAAGGACCGCATCCTGGAGCTGTACCTGAACGAGATTTTCCTCGGTCAGAATTCTTACGGCGTGGCGGCTGCGGCGCAGACCTATTTCAACGCGACGCTGGAAGATCTGACGCTGGAACAGGTCGCCTACCTGGCGGCTTTGCCCCAAGCCCCGTCGCGGTTCCACCCGGTCGATGATTATGAACGCGCAATCAACCGCCGCGATTATGTGCTGCGAGAGATGTATGAGAACGGCTACATTACCCGTGATGAGATGGAGGCCGCGCAGGCCAGCGCGCTGGAAACCGTCCAAGGCGGCCATATTGAGGCTTACCGCCTGACCCGTCCGCCGCGGAACTACTTCACCGATGAAATCCGCCGCCAACTCAGCGCGGAATTTGGCGCGGACGAGTTCTTTTCCGGCGGCTATGCCGTGCGCTCCACCATGGATGAGGGGCTGCAAGAGGTCGCCGAAGCCTCACTGCGGCGCGCGTTGGAGCAATATGACCGCAATCTGGGCACCTGGCGCGGGGCGACGGACACGATTGACCCCTCGCTTCTGGAGGATGAGGCGACGTGGCGCGAGGCTCTGTCCGGTGCTCAAATCGCCCGTGACGTGGACGGCTGGTTTGCCGCCGTGGTGCTGGAGGTCGGCGAGAGCTCGGCGCGGATCGGCATTGAGGGTGTGGAAGACGACGAAGACGGCCACTTCATCCCCGCCAACGACGTGACATGGGCACGGCCCCTGCGCGAGGACGGGTCGCGCGGTAACACAGCACGGGTCGCGGGCGATCTGCTGTCCGTGGGCGACGTGGTGCACGTGCGCCGCATGACCAGCGATAGCGACGGCAGTTTCATCCGCTGGACCCTGCGCCAGATCCCCGAAGTGCAAGGCGGTTTCATGGCGATGGATGTGCATACGGGCCGGGTTCTGGCGATGCAGGGCGGGTTCTCGTATCAATATTCCTCGTTCAACCGCGCCACCCAGGCAACGCGTCAGCCGGGCTCGAGCTTCAAACCTTTCGTTTATGCGGCAGCGCTCGATTCCGGCTATAGCCCCAACACCATCGTCATCGACGCCCCCATCGAGGTGGAGACCGGCGAAGGTATTTGGCGGCCCCAGAATGCGTCGCGGCAGTTTTACGGTCCGTCGCCCCTGCGCACCGGGATTGAGCGGTCAAGGAACCTCATGACGGTGCGTTTGGCTCAGGACGTAGGCATGGAGACCGTTGCGCGCTATGCGGAACGCTTCGGCGTCTACGACGAAATGCAGCCCTTCCTTGCCAATTCCCTCGGGTCGCAGGAAACCACCTTGTTCCGCATGGTTGCGGCCTATGCGATGTTCGCCAATGGCGGCGAGCGGGTAGAGCCGACGTTGGTGGACCGGATCCAGAACCGCTATGGTGAAACGGTCTATCGCCACGACCAGCGGCTGTGCCCGGATTGTGACGTGGCATCCCTTGATCCCGGCGTTGCGCCCCGGATCGTCTCCACGCGGGAGCGGGTCATTGACCCGATCACGGCCTATCAGTTGACCTCGATGATGCGCGGCGTGGTCGATCGCGGCACGGCGTCGTCCTCGGTAAACCTTCCAGTCCCCACAGCGGGTAAGACAGGTACCACCAACGACGCCCGTGACGTGTGGTTTGTGGGCTTCACCTCCAACATCGTGGCGGGCTGCTACATTGGCTACGACCAACCCGAAAGCCTGGGGCGCGGCGCGTCGGGCGGCGGCATGTGTGGGCCGGTGTTCCAACGCTTCATGCTGGAAGCGATCGAGGAATATGGCTCGGGCGATTTCCCGGTGCCGGAAGGGGGGCAGTTCTTCCCCATCGACCGTTTCTCGGGCGCACGCCTGCCGGACGGGGCCCAGGGCAACAACGTGGTGTATGAGTTGTTCCGCGCCGGTGAAGAGCCGTATGCGGGGCTGTTGTCAGTGATCGACGGCGGGTGGGCGATGTCCTCGGACATCCCGATGTTCACTCAGGATGACGGCAGCGGCGGGGGCGGGGGCCAAGGCACCTTGGTGGAAACCTCCGACGGGGATACGGCCCGCGTGCCGACAAACACCGGTTTCGGCACGCTCAGCTCCGGTGGATTGTACTGACGGCACCCGCTGCCCAGACAGACTTTTGCAAAAGTCTGTCCAAAGCCTTGCAAGGCTTTGGATGCGCTGGCGGTGATGTTGGTTTTCCGTTTCAAGGTGATCAGCGCCTTGAGGGTTGCGCGGCGCTGGTCTATCCCTGCATGAGCATTTCTGAGAGGCACTCCCATGCGCGCCGAGACCACCGCAAACATTGAAAAGATCCAAAACTCGTTGACCCTTTTGGGCCAGCGTATGGACATCGAGACGGCGCCCTTTCGTCTGGAGGAATTCAACGCCCGCGTTGAGGACCCGGACCTTTGGAACGATCCCGAGAAAGCGCAGAAGTTGATGCGTGACCGGCAGGTTCTGGTCGATAAGATCAAGCAGTACGAGGCGATCAAGCGCGGGGTGGAAGACAACGCCGAGCTGATCGAATTGGGCGAGATGGAAGGCGACGCGGAAGTCGTGGCCGAGGCCGAGGCGGCCTTGGCGGCGCTGGTTGAAGACGCCGCCGCGAAAGAGCTGGAAGCCTTGCTGGATGGCGAAGCTGATAGCAATGACACCTTTCTGGAGATCAACTCGGGCGCGGGCGGCACGGAAAGCTGTGATTGGGCCTCCATGCTGGCGCGAATGTATACGCGGTGGGCTGAAAAGCAGGGATATGATGTGGAGCTGCAAAGTTTCAGCGCCGGGGATGAGGCCGGGATCAAGTCTGCCGTTTACAAGATATCGGGTCACAACGCCTATGGATGGTTGAAGTCCGAGAGCGGCGTGCACAGGCTTGTGCGGATTTCACCGTTCGATAGCGCGGCCAAGCGGCATACGTCGTTCACATCGGTGAAGGTTTACCCCGTGGTGGATGACAACATCGAGATTGAGGTTAATCCCTCGGATATCCGGATCGATACCTACCGGTCATCGGGGGCGGGCGGCCAGCACGTGAACACGACGGATTCGGCGGTTCGGATTACGCACCATCCGACAGGGATCGTGGTGACCTCGTCCGAGAAGTCGCAGCACCAGAACCGCGATATCGCGATGAAGGCGTTGAAGTCACGGCTCTATCAGATCGAGTTGGACAAGCGCTCGGCCAAAGTCAACGAAGTCCATGAGAATGCAGGCGACGCGGGGTGGGGTAACCAGATCCGGTCCTATGTGTTGCAGCCGTATCAGATGGTGAAAGATCTGCGGACGTCCTTTGAGACATCGGACACTCAGGGCGTGCTGGACGGTAATCTCGACGGGTTGATGGCGAGCGTTCTGGCGATGGATGTGTCGGGCAAGAGCCGGGCTGAGGCCAACGC
Source organism: Gymnodinialimonas sp. 57CJ19 (assembly GCF_038396845.1). Taxonomy (NCBI): domain Bacteria; kingdom Pseudomonadati; phylum Pseudomonadota; class Alphaproteobacteria; order Rhodobacterales; family Paracoccaceae; genus Gymnodinialimonas; species Gymnodinialimonas sp. 57CJ19. Next base: position 2,949,756 of record NZ_CP151587.1, on the reverse strand, counting down.
AGGGGACTGACTTCTGGCGGCGGCGCGGGGGGCGGGCCGTCGGATTCGATATTTACGAAAAGGTGAAGCGGGGGGAGCGCCCATGACTGAGCTGTGGCGTCTTGGGGCGAGGGCTTTGTCGCGGAAGATTGCGGCGGGCGAGGCCTCTTGTGTGGAGGTGATGCGGGCGACTTTGGCGCGGATCGATGCGGTCAATGGCGAGGTGAACGCGATTGTGTCGTTGCGCGACAGGGAAGCCTTGATGGGAGAGGCTAGGGTCGCGGACGCTGTGGGCGGCGGCGGTTGGCTGAGGGGCATTCCGGTGGCCGTGAAGGATTTGGTTGCCGTGAAGGGGGTGCGGTCCACCTGGGGGTCGCAAATATTCGCGGATTTTGTACCTGAGGCAGATGATGGCTTGGCGCGCGCCTTGCGCGGTGTGGGCGCGATCGTCATCGGAAAGACCAATGTGCCGGAATATGGGTTGGGCTCGCATTCCACCAACGCGGTCTTTGGGGTCACGCGTAATCCGTTTGATATGTCGCGCACGGCTGGAGGATCTTCCGGCGGGGCGGGGGCGGCTTTGGCCACGGGGATGGTAAGCGTCGCCGATGGCTCCGACATGATGGGCAGTTTGCGCAATCCGGCGGCGTGGAATGATGTTTACGGATTTCGCCCCACGGTGGGCGTGGTGCCGGGAGAGCCGAGGGACAATGTCTTGTTGCACCGTCTAGCGACCTTGGGGCCGATGGGGCGGTCCATTGAAGATGTGAGCGGCCTGTTGGACACGATCGCGGGGCGATCCGTGGCGGTGTCGCACGCGCCCAGGGCGCCACGCGTGGCATGGCTTGGGGATTGGGGCGGCGCTTACGGGATGGATGCGGGCCTGTTGGAGGCCGGGGAAGCGGCTGTGGTACAGGCGGAAGATCTGGGGTGGCAGGTGGAGAAGATCACCCCGCCCATGGCCGCGGGAGCATTGTGGGACAGTTGGACGACGTTGCGATCCTTCGTAGTGGCGCAGGACCTGGCCCGCCATTGGCGCGACCCGGCGCAGCGCGCGTTGCTGAATGCGCAGGCCCTGTGGGAGGTGGAGCGCGGGCTTGCCTTGACCAGCGATCAGGTGGAGCGGGCCAGTGCCATTCGCCGCGACTGGTTGGCCGTGCTGGACGATTTGTTCGCGCGATTTGATGCCCTCATGCTGCCTGCGACTCAGATGTGGCCGTTTCCGGCGGATTGGGATTGGCCGCGCCAATTGGCGGGGCAAGAGACCGACAGCTATCATCGCTGGATGGAGTGCGTCGTGCCCGCCAGTCTAGCCGGGGTGCCTGCGCTCTCGATGCCGGCGGGCTATGGCGACAGCGGCTTGCCCCACGGGGTGCAGTTGATCGGGCCGTCGGGGGCGGACGGTAAGGTTTTGGCCATGGGCGCCGCGTGGGAGGAAATGATCGGCCCGCGCCTTGTCCGAGATCCTGCCTGAACGCGCCCCTTTGCGCCGCGTGCGTAAGCCCCTACACTTGCCGAGGGAGGGGCGATGACATGACCGACAGCACTGTACATCCGGTGGGAGAGGGCGCGCCGGCGATCCGAGACCTGAGGCTTGGCGATCTGGCGAAGGCATTGCGCCTTGGGCTGAGGGATTTCCTGCGCAAACCGATGATGGGGCTGGGGTTTGCTGCCGCCTATATGGTGGGGGGATGGTTGCTTTACCTGCTTCTATTCGTCACCGATCAGGATTGGCTGGCGATCCCGATCACGGTGGGCTTCCCACTGTTGGGGCCCTTTCTTGCCGTCGGGCTTTACGAGGTGTCCCGCCGTCTGGAGGCCGGGCAAACTGAGTGGGCGCGGCGCGACATTCTTGGGGTGATCTGGCGCCAACGCTTGCGGCAACTACCGTCGATGGCTTGGGTGATTATCGTCTACTTCCTGTTCTGGTCGTTCTTCGCCCACATGCTGTTCGCGCTGTTTCTGGGGCCATCGGCCCTGACCAATGTGACATCATCCTACGGCTATCTGTTGCAGCGAGAGGGCATCTTGATGCTGCTGGTGGGCACGGGCTTTGGGGCGATCTTTGCGTTTGTCCTGTTTGCGCTGACTGTGGTGTCACTGCCGCTATTGCTGGACCGGGAGGTGGATTTCGTGACCGCCATGATCACCTCTGTCTCGGTGGTGAAGCAGAACTTTACCGTCATGGTGGTCTGGGGCGTCATCATCGCCGGGCTGACCTTTTTGGCGCTGCTGCCGGGGCTGTTGGGCCTGTTCGTGGTGCTGCCGGTCCTCGGCCATGGATCATGGCATTTGTATCGTTTGGCGACGGTCACCGGGCCGGCGCGCAATCCGCACGCCTGAGCAGTCCTGAAACGAAAAAAGCCGGGCAGGGCGCCCGGCTTATTCCAATCAATATAGCCCCGGGGCTTAGTCCTTGGAGGACGGCACCGGGCCAGCGGCTGCCGGGCGCGGGATCGACGAGGACGGCGCCTCGGCCGCGGAGGGCGAGCCGGTGGAAACGGGCGTACGCGCCGTTGGAACCGGGTTCGACGCGCCCGTGGACAGCGGATCTTCGGCGCGCTGAACGGAGCCTTCGAAGTGGGCACCGCTTTCGATGGCGATGGTCTTGTGGATGATGTCGCCTTCGACACGGGCAGTGGACGTCAGGCGGACTTTCAAGCCACGCACACGGCCAACAACGCGGCCGGTGACGACGATGTCGTCTGCCACAATCTCACCCTCGATGTTGGCGCTTTCGCCGACAGTCAGAAGGTGGGCACGAATGTCGCCCTGGACAGTGCCTTCGACCTGAATGTCGCCGGTTGTGCGCAGGTTGCCGACAATCGTCAGGTCCGTGGACAGCATCGAAGGCTGTGGCTTGGTCTTGCTGCCGGTCGCGGCGGCGGTATTCGTTTTATTCATGGTATCTCCAGAAGAGTTGCCCGTTACCCCGGTCGAACCAGTGCTGGCGGACCCGGACGACGCATCGCCAGTCTTAGGTCCGGGTTCGTTGATCTTGGATTTAGAAAACATTGCGTCCTGCCCTTATGAACGTCATCGGATTAACAGGCGTGCCATTGCGATGCACTTCATAGTGCAAATGCGTGCCTGTGCACCGACCCGTGCAGCCCATATCACCTAACAAGTCCCCGCGCGAGACCCTTTGGCCTTCGTTCACGCGAATACGCGATAGATGCGCGTAGCGAGTCATGAACCCGTTAGCATGGGTCACTTCTACTGTATTGCCGTAACCGCTCATCCGTCCAGCGTGGGTCACAGTTCCCTCGCCACCGGCAACAATCTGCGTGCCACGGGCCCCGGCGAAGTCAACGCCGTTGTGCATCCGGCGCGACCCGTTGAACGGGTCGCCGCGCGGGCCGAAGCCCGACGTGTTGCGGTAAGAACCGTTGACCGGGTTGGCAAGCGGAAGACGCTCGGCCGCGATGCGGTACATGTTGATCCGGTCGAGGCTTTCGAGAACCTCATTGGCGCGCATCGACAATCCGTCGGCGGGCTCCCCGGAGGTGGACAGGATCGGCGTCAGCGGGCCGCCCTGGCCGGAATAGCCCCGGCGCACGGCGTCGATCAGATCGTCGGTGTTCATGCCGGCGGCACGGAACATTTCGTCCAGCGGTTCCATGGAAACGGCGACCGCCTCTTCCAACTGGCGGAACACGCGGCTGGAGCGTTCGTCGGTGAGGGCCGCTTCGAAGTTCAGGCGGTTGATTTCCTCTTCCGCCTCAGCAACCAGCGTGTAGCCGGTGTCACGTTCTTCGGCGGTAAACTCGAGAGCCTGGTTCAGGAAGGCGAGGGTTTGCTCCAGCTCGTCTTCGCGCTCGGCGGCGGTCAGGACGGTGCCGGTGTCCGCTTGCAGTTCCGACTGGAGGGCCGCTTGGGCGACACGGGCGTCGTCGCGTTCGCCGATGGTGCGGCGCAGGGTGGCCTGGATCACGTCAACGGCGATTTCCAATTCACGGGCGCGTTCTTCACTGTCGAGAAGTTGCGTCTGCATCGCCGACACCTGATCCATCGCCAAAGCGAAGCGGTCCTGGGCGGCGCTGGCCTCGGCGGCGCGGGCGTCGCGCTCATGGGCCAGAAGGTTCAGGCGCAGTTGATAGGATTCCTGTTCGCGCGCCGCCAGGTCCCGAGCGTTGCCCGAGGAAATGGAGTCGATCAGAAAAAATGACGTGACGATGACTGTCCAGCCCACCGCAACGGCAGACCCCAAAATCATGCTTGCCTGCGTGATAGGGCGAAGGCGGATAAACCGCGTCCCCTCTTCCGATTTCAGGAAGAGGCGTTGTTCTGGCAGATGCCGTTCAAGCGCCGCATTCACGCGGCCATAAAGCCGAGAGTTCACTATCCTTAAGCCTCGCTTCCCCTTGTGTATGTCTGCATCGCCAACTTGTCCCTAGCGGCAGTCGCAGCAGGCTTGGGGATAAGCCACACCGCGCTTTGTGCCAACACCCTAATGGAGAACTGCTTAAAACGCACCGAAAAATCGCGCAATTGCGGCGGAAATTCGCCGAAGTGGCCTCGTTTCTGGTATACAGGTCGGAGGGTTAGCGTCGAATCTCGTCCGCCAGTGGCCAGTAGAAGTCTGGCGGAATGCCCGCCTCGGCCCGTTTCTCTTCGTTGAACGGCGGCTTCAGGGGGCCGTGGAAATAGCGCTGGACCAGATCGTGAAACGCCTCTTTCGGGTCAAGGTCATGGCGGCCACACAGGAAGTGGAACCACTTGGAGCCATAGGCCACGTGGTGGACCTCTTCGGCGTAAATCACTTGCATGGCGTCTACCGCCTGCTGCGCGGCGGGGTCGTTCTTGGCGTTCTGGAAGATCTTGATCATCCCCGGCGTGACATCGAGGCCACGGGCCTCGAGCACCATGGGCACCACGGCGAGGCGGCCCAACAGATCGCCCGCGGTGTCTTGCGCCGCGCGCCACATGCCAGCGTGGGCAGGCAGAGCCCCGTAGTGGGACCCCATGACCTCCAGACAATCGGCGATCAGGTTGAAATGCTTTGATTCCTCATCGGCGGCGCGGACCCAATCGTCGAAAAAGCCGATGGGAAAGGGCGTGGCCGAAAATCGGGCGATCAGATCCCAGTGCAGGTCGACGGCGTTCAATTCGATATGAGCGACGGCGTGCAGGATCGCGATGCGCCCCTGCGGCGAACCCGGTTTGCGGCGTGGCACGTCGCGCGGATCAAGCAGCACAGGCGCGTCGGATCGGGCCGGGGCATCGGGCGGAGGGGCGGTGCCAATCTCGGGGCGTGCGCCAGCGTCACGGGCGGCTTGCCACTGGGCCGCGAAGCGCCGCGACAGGGCAGTTTTTGCGCGGGCATCGGCCGTGCGCAGGACCTGGTCGGCCATTTCGGCAAGGGGGATCATGGGGCTGGCCTTTACGAACTCGTCAAAATGCGCGGCTAAAGTCGCATTGGCATTTGTTAAGGGGAGGGGGGCGCGGCCCCCCTGTCAGTCTTTTGCGGGCAAAAGCCTGCCACCCCCCGGGATATTTCTGGAACGAGGAAGCAGGGACGCGGGTTACAGGGCGCGCGCGGCTTCGAGCACGGCCTCGGCATGGCCGGGGACTTTCACCTTGCGCCAGATCTGGGCGATGTTGCCGTCGCTGTCGATCAGGAAGGTGGCGCGTTCAATGCCCATGTATTTCTTGCCGTACATGTTTTTTTCCACCCAGGTGCCGTATTGCTCGCAGGTGTCGTGGTCGGTGTCAGAGACAAGCGCGATGGAGAGGTCGTGTTTGGCGATGAACTTGTCATGTTTGGCGGCGGTGTCTTTGGAGATGCCGATGAGGGTGGTGTTGGCTTCGGCGAAGGCGGATTCGAGGCCGGTGAAGGCGATGGCCTCCTTAGTGCAGCCCGGCGTGTCGTCCTTGGGGTAGAAGAAGAGGACCACGGCCTTGGGGCGTTGGTCGGACAGGGTCAGGGTTGTGCCGCCGTCACGGGGCAGGGTGAAATCGGGGGCGGGGTGGCCTGTCTCTAGCATGGGCGGTCCTTTCGGGGCATCGGCGTATTCACGTTGCAAGCTAGGGGATTTGCGCGAAGAATAAAGGGAAGACAACCGGCAAGGTGTTTTTGGGGCTTAGGACGGGTTTTGGGGTTTGACGGGTAGCGGCACGGACGAAGCAGAGCAGCAAGGCAGGGGGCGCAGGCGCTGGCGCATTGCGCTCATCGTGCTGGCGTTGGTTGTTGTGCTGCCGTTGGGCGCGGCCTGGGTGCGGTTATCAATTGCGCCGATGAGCTTGCCCGCCGCGATGCAGGACCAGATCGAGGCGCGGATCAACGCGGCGATGGCGTTGGGCGATGTCTCGGTCGGGGATATGGTTCTGGGCTTGCCGCAAGGGGGACGTGCGCCGGCGTTGGAATTCCGCGATGTGGTGATGACCACCGTGGAGGGCGACGTGAGGGCGGCGTTTCCGGTGCTGCGGTTGCGCGTGGCGCCGGGGCCGCTGGTGTTGGGCCGGGCGCGGATCAAGCGGATTGTGGTGGTGGGCGCGGGCCTGAACATGACCCGAGACGCCGATGGGCGCATTGATTTGGCCTTTGCCGGGAATTTCGCCGGTGGCGATGACGCGGATAGCACCGGGGAGCGGGCGGAGCGGACCTTGGTGGAAACGTTGGCGCTGTTGGATCTGATGTTCGCGCGAGAGGTATTCTCCCGCCTCGACGAAGTGCGCGGAGAGGCGATGCAGGTGAGCTTGTCGGACGCCGAGACGGGGCGCGACATGCGCTTGCACGGGGCCGAGGTGCGCCTGACGCGGGGCGAGGGCGCGATGACCTTGCAGATTGACGGTAATCTGGAAGGCAGCCGCGATGCGGCGTTGAGCGTGACCATTGGCCGGGATGCGATCCGGGGCGTCACCGACATGGCGATGGTTTTTGACACCTTGGCGGCACAGGATTTGGCCGCCATGTCTCCGGCTTTGGGGTGGTTGGACCTGATGCGCGCGCCGATTGACGGCGAATTGACGGCAGAGCTTGGGGATGACGGTGTTTTGGGCGCCTTGGATGGCGCGTTGCAGATCGGGCCGGGGCAGGTGACCTTGCCGGGACAGGACGCGCCGCTGCCGTTCAACGCGATGGAAGCACGGCTCAGCTACGCGCCCGGCACCCGACGCGCCCGGTTCGAGCAGCTGGCTGTTTCGGCAGATCAGCTCTCGTTCGAGGCGGTGGGCCATGCGGATATTGACGCGGCGGGCCGGGTGTTTACCGGGCAATTCGCCGTGCGCGATGTGATCGCTGATCCCGAGGGGATGTTCGATGCGCCTTTGCAAATTGATGGGCTGATGCTCGATCTGCGCCTTAGCTTGGGCGAAATCGTGCGCCTTGATGTGGGGCAGGCGACGGTCTTTGATGGCGCCTTTCGCGCCACGGCAAGGGGCCGCGCTATGGCTGCGCCGGAGGGGCTGACGCTGGCCCTTGACCTGTCGATGGCCGAGGTGGATGTCGCCTCGGCCCTGTCGTATTGGCCCGCCACGGCGATCCCCAATACCCGCTGGTGGGTGACCGAGCGGATGTTGGCAGGCACGGCGACGGGCGCGGATTTGTCGCTACGAATGCAGCCCGACCACGACCCGATTTACGAGCTGTCCTTTGACTTCACCGACGCCGATCTGATCGCCTTGCCTGCGGGGCCGCCGATCCGTGGCGCATCGGGGTTCTTGCGGCTGGAGAATGACACGCTCTCCGTCGGGCTGGATGGCGGCGGCGTCGCGGCCGAAGGGCAGGGCGCAGTGTCGCTTGCGGGGTCCCGGATGCGGATTGGCGATGTCTCGGTTCCGGGGCCGTTGGCCACGTTTGACCTTGAAATCAACGGCGATGTCCCGGACCTGATGCATATCCTCGCAGGTCCGCCCTTCGCGGTGTTGGAGGCCAGCGGCTACGCCCCTGATGAGATTGGCACAGGCCAGATCGTAGCGCAGGCGGCCCTTGCGACCCACCTGGTTGCCCGCACCGAGGCGACGGGATTTGACGGTGTTGATATAGACGCCTCTGCCATCGTGACCGGCTACCGGGGCACGGAACTGGTGCCCGACCGCACGTTGACCTCGAACCGGCTCACCGTGGCGATGACGTCCGAGCGCCTGTCTGTGGGCGGGCGCGGTGCCCTTGATGGTGTGCCTGTCACCGGAAACTGGAGCGTTCTGCTGGACCCAAGCGCGCCGCCCGGCAGTTTGATCGAGGCGCGTGCGCAGGTGGACCGCGCGAGCCTTGCGACCTTTGGGGTGGACCTGCCCGATTGGCTGATCTCAGGCCAGGGAGAGGCCGACATGACTGTCGCCCTTCACCCCACGCGCCCGGCGCAACTTCGGGTCCGTTCCGACCTTGATGGCATCGCCTTGGCGATCCCGCCGCTGGCGTGGCGCATGGCGGCGGGGCGGACCGGGGACTTCACCGCCGAACTCACCCTTGGCCTGCAACCCGAGGTGCGGTCCCTGGCGCTGGAAGGCGCGGGCCTGTCGCTGGATGGGGCCGTGACCTTCACCGAAGATGGCTACCTGAACCGCTTCTCCGCCGGGCGGTTTCGCCTTGGGCAATGGCTGGACGTGCAGGGCGGCCTTGTGGGGCGGGGCAATGCCGCCCCCGCAATCGAGGTGTCGGGCGGCGTGCTTGATTTCCGCACCATGCCCTCGCTTCTGGGGGCCAGTGGCAGCGGTGGCGGCGGGGATGTAGGGCCGTTGGACGTGCGCCTTGACCGGATGCAGATCACCGAAGGCATTGCGCTGACTGGCCTTCGGGCCAGCCTTGATGGCGCTACGGGCAGCGGCCAGTTTCGAGGCCAGGTTAACAACGGCGCGCCCATCAGCGGCCAGTTGGTGCCAAGCGCCAACGGCCCTTCAGTGCGACTGCAATCGCCGGACGGGGGCGCGGTTCTGCGCTCGGCCGATATTTTCGAGAACATGCACGGCGGCGCGTTTGACCTGATCCTTGCGGCGCGGGCGCAATCGGGCGAATACGATGGCCGCCTGACCATCGACAGCCCACGCCTGCGCGATGCCTCTGTCATGGCAGAACTGTTGAACCTGATTTCCGTGGTGGGCCTTCTGGAGCAACTCTCCGGCGACGGCATCAATCTGGGGCAGGTGGATGGCGCATTCCGCATCACCCCCACCGCGATCACGGTTCAGGAAGGCACCGCCGTCGGCCCCTCCATGGGGTTCTCCATGGACGGTGTTTATGACGTGGCTTCAGGACGTTACGAGATGCAGGGCGTGGTCTCTCCGTTCTATCTGGTGAACGGGTTGTTCGGCGCGATTTTTGCGACGCGGCGCGAGGGACTTTTCGGCTTCAATTATCGGCTGATCGGCGATAGCGACGACACGCGGGTGACGGTGAACCCCTTGTCGATTCTCACCCCTGGCATCTTCCGTGAAATCTTCCGTGCGCCGCCGCCGGACTTCTCCCAGTAGGGCTATTGATGAAACTTGACGACTTCGATTTTGACCTGCCTGACGCCCTGATCGCCACACGGCCGGCGCGGCCCCGGTCCTCGGCGAAACTGTTGGTGGCGGACGGGGCGGCGACCCGTGATCTGACCGTCGCCGACCTGCCTGCGCAACTGCGGGCGGGGGATCGTTTGGTGCTGAACGATACCCGCGTGATCCCCGCACGGCTATCGGGCACGCGCACAAGGATGAGCGCCCAGGGCGAGGTTACCGCCAAGATCGAAGTGACCCTGATGGAGCCGCAACCCGATGGCACATGGTCCGCCCTTGGAAAGCCCATGCGCAAGCTGAAGGTGGGGGAGATTGTTATCTTTTCCAAGGATTTGCGGGCGGAAGTTAAAGCGATGGATGAAGGCTTGCGCCTGGCCTTCAACCTCAGCGGGGATGACTTTGACGCCGCCCTCAATGCCGCCGGTGCCATGCCTTTGCCTCCGTACATCGCGGGCAAGCGCGCCCCCGATGCGCGTGACCATGACGACTACCAGACCATCTGGGCCAAACACGCGGGCGCAGTCGCCGCGCCGACGGCCAGCTTGCACTTCGACGCAGAGCTTATGGCCGCGCTCTCGGCCAAGGGGGTGGAGGTCTCTTACGTCACCCTCCATGTGGGCGCGGGCACGTTTTTGCCCGTCACCGTCGAAGACGTCACCACCCACAAGATGCACGCCGAATGGGGCGAGGTCAGCGCCGAGGCCGCCGCCCAGATCAACGCCGCCAAAGCCGCCGGCGGGCGGGTCATTCCCGTGGGCACCACTGCTCTGCGCCTGATTGAGAGCGCGGCGAAAGATGGCCAGGTTCATCCGTTCGAGGGCACGACCGAAATCTTCATCTACCCCGGCTACACGTGGCAGATCACCGACGCGCTGATGACCAACTTTCACCTGCCCAAATCGACTCTGCTGATGCTGGTCAGCGCGTTGATGGGCAAGGACCGGATGGACGCCGTCTACGCCCATGCCATCGCGCAGGGCTATCGCTTTTTCTCCTATGGCGACGCCTCTTTGCTAATTCCGTCGCAAACCCGCCAGACCTAGCCAGACGCCGCGCGTTAGCCGTCGCAAAACTTCCCCTTTGGAAAGGCACGTTTCCATGATCACCGTTATCCGCAGCGCATGGGCGCTACTTTTTGGCATGTTCCTCTTGCAGATCGGCAACGGCCTGCAAGGCTCCCTCATGGGTGTTCGGGGCGCGATCGAGAACTTCTCGACATTCCAATTGTCCCTGATCGGTTCGGCCTATTTCATTGGCTTTCTGGGCGGTTCCAGCATGGCGCCCAAGTTCATCGCCCGGGTTGGCCATGTACGCGTCTTTGCGGCGCTGGCCTCTTTCATCTCGGCGATTGTGATCTCTTACCCCATCGTCGCCGACCCCTATGTCTGGATGGTTCTGCGCGTTGGCATCGGGTTTTGCCTGTCCGGCGTTTATGTGACGGCCGAGTCGTGGCTGAACAATTCCTCCACCAACGAGACCCGGGGCCAGTCGCTTTCGGCCTATATGCTGATGCAGATGTTCGGCCTTGTGGCGGCGCAGGGCTTTCTTGCGGCGGGTGATCCTTCGGGTTGGCTGTTGTTCGTGATCCCCTCGATCCTGGTGTCGCTGTCGTTCGCGCCGATCCTTCTGGCCGCCACGCCGACACCGGCGATCGAAGAAACTCGTTCCATGTCGCTGCGCCAACTCTATGACGCCTCACCCTTCGCCTCGGTCGCGATGCTGCTGATGGGGGGCGTGTTTGCGGGCCAATTCGTCATGGCCCCGGTCTATGCGACGGAACTGGGCCTGAACCTGCAACAGCTCTCCGGTTTCGTGTCCGCCATCTTTCTGGGGGCGATTGCGTTTCAATACCCCATCGGCTGGATGTCGGACCGTATGGACCGCCGCCTGTTGATCGTGGGGGCTGCGTTTCTGGGGGCGGCTGTGTCGATCCTGGGGATGTTCTTGGGCGGCAACTACTGGGCGCTTCTGGCCATCGCCGCGCTGTCGGGCGGTCTGGCGCAGCCGCTATACGCGCTCATCATCGCCTATATAAACGACTATCTGGAACCGGAAGACATGCCCGCTGCCTCGGGCGGGATGATCTTTGTGAACGGCATTGGTGCAATATCTGGCCCGCCTCTCATGGGTCTGTTGATGGGTAATATCGGGGCCTCCGGGTTCTGGCTGTTTCTTGCCGTAGTCCTTGTCTCCATGGGCGTTTACGGGGTCTTCCGGATGACGCAGCGGGTCTCGGCCTACACCGAGGAAGACGATTACGACGCGGTTCCTTACGCCTCGATCATGCCGGGCACTGCATCGCCTGTAGCCGTTGAGGCCGCGCAGGAGTACTATGTGGAGGCCGCTGAAGAAATGGCGAGCGATGCAGAAGAGGATCAAGACCCATGACCCACGCCGCCGACGTTTTAACCTTCTGGCTCTCTGCTGGACCGTCCAAATGGTACATCCAGGACGATGCCTTCGATCAAGCGATCCGGGATCAATTCGGTCAGGTGTGGCAGGCAGCCCACGACGGCTACATGCCGAACTGGGCAGCGGATGCGCCGGGTGCCTTGGCGTTGCTGATCTTGTTGGACCAGTTCCCTCGCAACATGTTCCGCGATGATCCGCGGGCCTTCGCCACCGATAGCAAAGCGCTTAAGGTTTCGGGCCAGGCGATGGCCCACGGCTGGGACCGTCAAACGCCGGAGCCTGAGCGTCAGTTCTTCTACATGCCGTTCATGCACTCGGAAAACATCGACCACCAAGACGCCTGCGTCGAGCTGATGGACACAAGGATGGAAACCGGCGACAACGCGCTTCACGCCCGTGTTCACCGAGAGATCATCAGGCGATTTGGCCGCTTTCCCTACCGCAACGGCCCCTTGGGCCGCACCACGACCGATGCAGAGCAAGCCTTCCTTGATGACGGCGGCTACGTGACGCTTCGCAAGAAATTCCAAGCGGATCATGGCCTTTAGGCGCTATGCACTGGCTGCAAAGCGGCATGCGACGTAGCGGCAATTGTCTGGCTTGGGATATTGGTTTAACGTTGAACAAATCTCAAAGACGTTGACGTCCCAGACCCGGAGAAGACCCCAATGGCCGCACAGAACTTTGATCTTATTGTTATTGGGGCCGGGCCGGGCGGCTACGTTGCCGCCATTCGCGCCAGCCAGCTTGGCTTGAAGACCGCGATTGTTGAACGCGAACATATGGGCGGCATCTGCCTGAACTGGGGCTGTATCCCCACCAAGGCGCTTTTGCGCTCGTCCGAGGTGTTTCACCTGATGCACCGGGCCAAGGAGTTTGGCCTGTCCGCCGATGGTATCAGCTATGACCTGAATAAGGTGGTGGACCGCTCTCGCAAGGTGGCCAAACAGCTTTCGGGCGGCGTGGCGCATCTTATGAAGAAGAACAAGATCACCACCGTGATGGGGGAGGCGACGATCCCTGCCAAGGGCAAGGTCGTGGTTAAGACGGAAAAGGGCAGCGAAGAGCTGACGGCGAAAAACATCATCGTCGCCACCGGCGCGCGGGCCCGTGAATTGCCGGGTCTCGAGGCCGACGGCAAACGTGTCTGGACCTACAAAGCCGCGCTTAACCCGCCCCATATGCCGAAGAAGCTGCTGGTCATCGGCTCGGGCGCGATTGGCATCGAGTTTGCCAGCTTCTACAACACGCTCGGCGCTGACACGACCGTGGTGGAAGTCATGGACCGGGTGTTGCCGGTGGAAGACGCTGAAATCTCGGCCTTCGCCAAGAAGTCGTTTGAAAAGCAGGGCATGAAGATCATGCAGAAGGCGATGGTCAAGCAATTGGACCGCGCCGCCGATAAAGTCACCGCGCATATCGAGGTGAACGGCAAGGTCGAGAAGCAGGAATTCGACACCGTGATCTCCGCTGTCGGCATCGTCGGCAACGTGGAAAACCTGGGACTGGAAGCGCTTGGCGTGAAGATCGACCGGACCCATGTTGTGACCGATGAATACTGCCGCACCGGCGTCGATGGGCTCTATGCCATCGGTGACATCGCCGGCGCGCCTTGGTTGGCGCATAAGGCGTCGCACGAAGGGGTTATGGTTGCGGAGTTGATCGCCGGTCAGAAGGCGCATCCGATCAAACCCGAAAGCATCGCGGGCTGCACTTATTGTCATCCTCAGGTGGCCTCGGTCGGGCTAACGGAAGCGAAAGCGAAAGAGCAGGGCTATAAGGTCAAGGTCGGACGCTTCCCGTTCATTGGCAACGGCAAGGCGATTGCTTTGGGGGAGCCTGAGGGGCTGATCAAGACCGTCTTCGATGAAAAAACCGGAGAGCTTCTGGGCGCTCATATGATCGGGGCAGAGGTCACGGAATTGATCCAGGGCTACGTCGTCGGCCAGAAATTGGAGACCACGGAGCAGGACCTGATGGAGACGGTCTTCCCGCATCCAACCCTGTCGGAGATGATGCACGAAAGTGTGCTCGACGCCTATGATCGCGTGATCCATATCTGAGGTGCGAACCCGGGGTGCTCACGCTTGAGCACACATCTTAAGGGACTGCAAACACTCGATATTCACATTGTTATACAAGAAAAAAGAGGGGCCACGGATGTGTGGCCCCTCTTTCTTCGTCTCGGCATGAGGGCGGCGAATTGTGCCGCCCGTTTTGCCGCTCTACTGCACCGTGATCGGCAACTCTGCAATCGCGCGGCGATCCTGGTCCATGAAGTAGCGCAGCACATATGAACCCGGCGTCTCTGGCACGTTTAGGGTGACCGTGCTGCCCTCGCTTGTGCGAGCATAGCTTTGCCACTGGCCGCCGCCGGTGGCCCCGACAAGACCCAAACCGATGAAGTCACGGTGATAGTCAGGCCCGGTCCATTGAACCTCTACCGTACCTCCGGCAGGAGCGACGGTGGGGGCCGCGAGGGTTGCCGTGACATCGGTGAGGGTCATTGGAACTTCGGCAATCGCTACGCGGTCCTGATCAATGAAGTAGCGGATCAGGTATTCGCCGGGCTCTGTCGGCATCAGCAATGTCAGGGGAGAGCCTTCACTGGTACGGGTGTAGTTCTGCCATTGCGCACCGCCCGTGGCCCCAACGGCCCCGATGGCGATGAAGTCACGATGATAATCCGGCCCGGTCCAGCCAAGCTCGACCACGGAACCCACGGGCGCCGTTGTCGGAGCCGTGAGTGTCGCGGCGGGCGCGGTGAGGGTGATTTCCGCCTCGGCCTGCACCACTCGATCCTGATCCACGAAGTAGCGGATGACATAGGTGCCCGCCTCGGGCGGTGTCAGCAGCATGAGCGGAGAGCCTTCTTCGGTGCGCGTGTAGTTTTGCCAGCGTTCGCCGCCGGTCGCGCCCACGGGGCCGATGCCGATGAAATCGCGGTGATAATCCGGCCCGGTCCATGCAACCTCGATGACTGACCCCGCAACCGCCGTCGTCGGTGCGGTAATGGAAGATGCAGCCTCGGTCAGGGTGATCCGTGCTTCGGCCAGAACCGAGCGGTCTTGGTTGAGGAAATAGCGGATCACGTATTCGCCCGCCTCAGGGGGCGTTTGCAGACGCAGGATCGGGCCTTCTTCGGTGCGCGTGTAGTTCTGCCAGCGTTCGCCGCCGGTCGCGTCCACGGGGCCGATGCCGATGTAATCGCGGTGATAATCCGGCCCGGTCCAAGCAAGCTCGATCGTCGAGCCTGCCACGGCTGTTGCCGGTGCGGTGATGGAGGCCCCGACCGACGTGACCTCCAGCGTGGCGGTGGCAAGCTCGGTATTGCCCTGGTTCATGAAGTACGAAACTTCATAGGTACCCGGCTCGGACGGGACCAAAAGCTGCACCGGATTGCCGTCGGCGGTGCGGCTGTAGTTCTGCCACTGCGCGCCGCCGGAAGCGCCAGCGGGGCCGATGCCGATGTAATCGCGATGATAATTCGGCCCGGTCCAACCCACTTCGACAGTCGAGCCCGCCACCGCGCTGGCCGGCAGGGTCACGCTGGCTTCAGCCGGGGTGACGGTAAGCAGCGCAGACAAAAGGCTCGTGTTGCCCTGATGCAGGAAGTACTGCACCCGGTATGTGCCCGGCGTGGGCGGCACCTGCAATTGCAGCGGATTGCCGTCTGCCGTGCGGGTGTAGTTCTGCCACTGTGCGCCACCGGAAGCGCCATCGGGGCCAATACCGATATAGTCGCGCGGCGCGTCCGGCCCGACCCATGCAACCTCGATCATTGATCCGGCCACGGCGGTGTCGGGCAGGGTCAGCGCGGCGTCAGCCTCTGAGACCTCGACCGTCATCCGCGCCAGCACCTGCCGGCCCTGGTACTGGATGTATCGCAGCTCATACGTGCCGGGCGTTGCGGGATATTGCAGACGCAGGGGATTGCCCTCGGCCACCGCCGCACGGGTCGCGAAATCGTAACTGTGGTTCGAGGTGTCAGCGGGGTCGATAAAGCCGATCCAGTCGCGGTCATAGGCGGGGCCCGTCCAGCCGACTTCCGCGAATTGCCCGGTCTCGCCTGTAGCGGCGGTGGTCAGGGTTGCCTGCACCTCTGTCACTTCGACGGTCATCCGAGCTAGCACCTGACGGCCCTGACGCTGGATATAGCGCAACTCGTACGTGCCGGGAGCAGCGGGGTAGTTGAGGCGGACGGGGTTGCCCTCCGCCACTGCCACGCGGGTAGCGAAGTCGTAGGAGTGGTTGGAGGTGTCAGCGGGATCGATGAAGCCGATCCAGTCGCCGTCATAGGCGGGACCGGTCCAGCCGACCTCGGCCTGCGCGCCCGCGATGCCTGTGGCGGCGGTGGTGAGGGTTGCCTGCACCTCTGTCACTTCGACGGTCATCCGGGCCAGCACCTGACGGCCCTGACGCTGGATATAGCGCAATTCGTAGGTGCCGGGAGCGGCGGGGTAGTTGAGGCGGACGGGGTTGCCCTCGGCCACTGCCACGCGGGTGGCGAAATCGTAGGAGTGGTTGGAGGTGTCAGCAGGATCGATGAAGCCGATCCAGTCGCCGTCATAGGCGGGCCCGGTCCAGCCAACCTCGGCCTGAGCGCCTGCGGTGCCGGTGGCAGAGGTGGTCAGGGTTGCCTGCACCTCTGTCACTTCGACGATCTGGCGCGCCAGCACGGTTCGGCCAAGCGCCATCACGTAGCGCAGTTCATAAGTGCCTGCTTCGGCGGGGTAATTCAGCGCCGTGGGGGAGGTTTCGCCATTCAGCTGCACCCGGGTCAGCGCATCATAGCTGTGGGAGGCGGTATCATCGACGCGGTAGTAGCCGATCCAGTCATCGGAGAAATTGGGGCCGGTCCAGGTCACGGTGCCGGTGTCGCCCGCGATGCCGGAGGCGGCCTCGACCGAGGCGGGTTGGGGCAGAACTTCGAAGGGCAGGCGGGCCAGAACCTGGCGGCCATTCTCGGCCAGGATATAGCGCAACTCGTAGGTGCCGGGCAGCGGCGGGACGCGCATGCGCTGGGGGTTGCCCTCGGCCGGGGAAAGGCGGGGGGTGAGGGCGTCATAGCTGTGGTTGGAGGTGTTCGCGGTCGGGTAGAAGCCGATCCAGTCGCCCTCGGCCCCGGGGCCGGTCCACGCCACTTCGATGGTATCGCCCGCGCGGGCCTGACCCACGGCGGTGAGGCTGGCCTGGGGCACGGGCTCGGGGAAGACCACGACGATCTGACGCGGTTGATCCACGACCACGAAGTCAACGCTTTGCTCGATCTCCTGAGCGGTCCAGTAGGCGGTGACGCGGTAGGCGCCGCGCGACATCTGGAAGGTGGCAGGGTTGGAGGTGACGGGGTTGGTTTGCAGCGGCTCCACATCCCAGATGACCGGGTCGGTGATGGTCACGCCGCCGACGCTGCCGATGCGAGCGACAAAGTCGATTTCCACGGTGAGGGCGGGCAGGGGAACGATGACCTCTTGCGGGGTGTTGGGCTCGACCGTGAAGCGGGCCTCGTGGCGGGTGCCGGCGTTGGCGCGCTCCACCTCCAGGCGGTAGTCGCCGGGCAAAAGCGCCACGTTGCCGCCGGGGGCCACGACGGGGCCAAGAAGCGCCGTGTCAGCGCTGTCAAACAGCGTCCACGCCAGTTGCGAGGCGGGCACCGACATGTCGGGCCGCACGCGGGCGGTGAAGGTGATTTGCGAGGTGTCGATGATCGGAGGCATGGCGACGATGACGAGGTCTGTCTGGCCGTCGATCACGGTGAAGGAGGTTTGATAAGTCTGCGGGCCGTTGGGTTCCGTCCGGGTCGCTTGGGCGATGTAGGTGCCGGGGAACAGGCTCACGTCGATGGCGGGGCCTTGGATGCCGGTGCTGACGGTATCGCCATCGGTGCCCAGAAGTGTCCAGCTGACGGGGCGGGTGGGCAGGGCGCCTTCGGGCAGAACCTGCGCCTCGATCCGCATGGGAGTGGGGGCGATTGCGACAACGGTTTCAAGGGCTTCGCCTAGCTCTGTCGCGTTGTCGGCGGTCAGAAACTGCCCGCCGGTGTTGTCGGCAATGCACTGCATCTGCGCCCGCGCCTCGGGCTCGGAGGCGACATCGAAACCGATCACATGGGCGGTGAAATCCACGCCCGTGGCTTCCAGTTCGGCGGCGATGGCGCAGGGATCAGGGTTACAGTTCTCGATCCCGTCGGAGACAAGGATCACTGTCGCGGCCTCTTCGGTGGAGCGCAGCGATTGCGCGGCGGCGATAACGGCGTCGGTCATCGGTGTGCGCCCGCGCGGGTTGATCGCGTTCACAGCGGCGAGGATTTCATCCTGAGTGCCGGGGGCGGGGGAAACGATCGTCTCAATATCCGTGCAGCTGCCCCGTTGGCGATGGCCATAAACCGTCAGACCAAGAGAGACATCGTCGGCCATGTCGGCCAGCATTTCAGCGATAACTTCCCGCGCGATAACGATTTTATTGACCCCATCAATCTGCCCCCACATGGAGCCAGAACCGTCCAACACCAAAATCGTGTTGGGCCGATCCGCTGATTGCGCCAAGGCTGCAAGGGGAAGCATGAGGAGTGTAAACAGGGCGAGGAAAAACGCGCGCATAAAAAGTCATCCGTTCTAGACAAATGGGGCAGGGACCGGGCGAACTCCGGCCATTCCCGTTCACGGTAACGTGTTCGGGGCGTGCCGCATAGGGCGGGTTTTCCTGCCATTGGAACAGGGCGCTGCGTTTGCTTGACGGCGGCGCGAAATCGGACGATGCAACCCCATGACCCTTTCCGAGACCCGCACCCCCTGGCCGCTGATCGCGGCATTATATCTGACCGGGTTGATCGCGGGGATGCAGTTTTCCAAAATCTCCCTGACGTTGACGGCCCTGGCTGAGGCCTATCCGGGCTGGCCCGTCGCCTTCGCGGTGTCGGGCGTGGCGGTCATGGGCATCCTCTTTGGGGTCATGGCGGGGGGGATCACCGCCAGTATCGGCCCGCGCCGCGCGATCCTGATGGCGTTGGCGGCCTCCGCAATTGTGGGCGGGGCCGAGGCCTTTTTGCCGCCATTCCAAGCCTTTATGGCGCTGCGGGTCATCGAAGGCGCAGGACATCTGGTGCTGGTCGTGGCCGTGCCCACATTGATGGCGCGTCTTGCCGCCCCCAAGGACCGAGGTCTGGTCATGGGCCTTTGGGCCACCTTCTTTGGTGTCGGTTTCTCCGTCGCGGCCCTGCTGATGGGCGATAATCTGGTGCTGGCCTACGGTGGCCACGCGGTCTTTGCGGGCCTGATGTTTTGCGTTCTTACGGCCATGCTGCCCCGTGGCGTCGTGGCGGTGCGCCGCCCGTTGCCGCGATTGTCCGATCACCTGACGATCTACGCCACCCCGCGCCTTTTCGCGCCCGCATTGGGCCACGGCATTTACGCGATGTTGTTTCTGGCGCTGGTGACATTCCTTCCGCTGGCCCTTGGCGCGTTATGGCTTGCCCCTATCCTTCCGCTGGCGGGCATCCTGGGGTCGTTGCTTGCCGGGGTGCTGATCCGCTGGTTCACGCCCGGAACGCTGGTGCCCACGACCTTCGCGGCGATGGCGCTTCTGTTTTCGCTCACGCTTCTGGGGGGCGCCGCGGCGCCCTATGTCCTGATCCTCGCCATGCTGTGCAGCGGCGTCACGGCGGGCGCGGGTTTCGCGGCCGTGCCCTGGCTGAACGAGGCCGACGACGACCGCGCCCTGTCCAACGGAGCCCTTGCGCAATTGGGCAACATCGGGACGTTCACCGGCACGCCGGTTCTGGCAGCCCTTGGGTCTGCGGCCTACCTTCCCGTGGCGATTGGCGTCTGTATCGTGGCGGCAGTTGTCACCTTCCTTGCGTATCGCGCCGCCCGTTCTTAATTTGTTCCTCTTTTTCTGTTGGAGACTCGGACAGTAGCACCTATGTGTAACCGCACAGTTAATCGGGGGCGGATATGGCCGAGTTGAAGAACATCGAGGTGCGCGGCGCGCGCGAACACAACCTCAAGAACATCGACCTTGATATTCCCCGCGACAAGCTCGTGGTGATTACAGGTCTGTCGGGCTCGGGCAAATCCTCCATCGCGTTTGACACGATCTACGCCGAGGGTCAGCGCCGCTACGTTGAATCGCTGTCCGCTTATGCACGCCAATTCCTTGATATGATGGAGAAACCCGACGTCGATCACATCAGCGGCCTGAGCCCCGCAATTTCGATCGAGCAAAAGACGACCTCCAAGAACCCCCGTTCCACCGTGGGCACCGTCACCGAAATCTACGACTATCTGCGCCTGCTTTTTGCGCGCGCGGGCACGCCCTTCAGCCCCGCCACCGGCCTGCCGATCGAGGCGCAACAGGTGCAGGATATGGTCGACCGCGTCATGGCGATGGAGGAAGGCACACGCGCCTATTTGCTCGCCCCCATAGTGCGCGACCGCAAAGGCGAATATCGCAAGGAATTCCTAGAACTACGCAAGCAAGGTTTCCAAAGGGTTAAAGTCGACGGCGCCTTCTACGAATTGGACGAGCCGCCGACCCTCGACAAGAAATTCCGCCACGACATTGATGTTGTCGTGGACCGGATCGTGGTGCGCGAAGGTACGGAAACACGGTTGGCCGACAGCTTTCGCACCGCGCTGGATCTGGCCGACGGCATCGCGGTGCTGGAACTGGCACAGCGAAGCGGCGAGGACCAGGCGCCCCAAGAGGGCGACAGGGAGGAGCCGCAGCGGTTCACCTTCAGCGAGAAATTCGCCTGTCCCGTCAGCGGATTCACCATCCCCGAGATCGAGCCGCGCTTGTTCTCGTTTAACGCGCCGTTTGGCGCCTGCCCGTCGTGCGACGGCTTGGGGATGGAGCTGTTTTTCGACGAGGGTCTGATGGTACCCGACAAGGCCCTGTCCCTTGAAGATGGCGCTATCGCCCCGTGGCGTAAGGGAAAATCCCCCTATTTCGTGCAAACGATCGAAGCTATCGCCAAGCATTACGGCTTTGCGCCGAAGACAAAATGGAAAGACCTGGACCCGAAGATCCAGCAGGTTTTCCTGCGCGGATCGGGGGAGGAGGAAATCCAATTCCGCTACGACGAAGGCGGACGCGTTTACCAGGTTGAGCGCACCTTTGAAGGCGTCATCCCCAATATGGAGCGCCGCTATCGCGAAACCGATAGCGCGTGGATCAGGGAAGAATTTGAGCGGTTCCAGAACAACCGCCCCTGCGGCGACTGCGGCGGCTATCGTCTGCGCCCTGAAGCGCTGGCGGTAAAGATCGCGGGCCTCCACGTGGGCCAGGTGGTGCAAATGTCGATTTCCGAGGCCTTCGCATGGTGCGAAACCGTGCCCGAAAGCCTGACGAAGCAGAAAAACGAGGTTGCCCGCGCGATCTTGAAGGAAATCCGTGAGCGTTTGGGGTTTCTTAACAATGTGGGGCTTCAATACCTTACGCTATCGCGCAACGCGGGCACTTTGTCGGGCGGTGAAGCGCAGCGTATTCGGCTGGCGTCGCAGATCGGCTCGGGCCTGACGGGGGTGTTGTACGTGCTGGATGAACCCTCGATCGGGTTGCATCAGCGTGATAACGACCGGCTGCTGACGACGCTGAAGAACCTGCGCGATCAGGGCAATACGGTGATCGTGGTGGAGCATGACGAAGAGGCGATCCGCGAGGCGGATTACGTCTTCGATATCGGCCCGGGTGCGGGGGTGCATGGCGGGCAGGTGGTGGGTGAAGGCACGCCCGACGACCTGATTGCCAACCCCAACTCGATCACTGGGGATTATCTGGCAGGACGGCGCGAGATCGCGATTCCGGCCAAGCGGCGCAAGGGCAACAAGAAGAAGCTGACGGTGGTGAAGGCCACGGGCAACAACCTGCAGAATGTCACGGCGGATTACCCGCTGGGGCAGTTCGTGTGCGTCACGGGCGTGTCGGGGGGCGGCAAGTCCACGCTGACAATCGAGACGTTGTTCAAGACGGCGTCGATGAAGCTGAACGGAGCGCGGCAGACGCCGGCGCCGTGTGAGACGATCAAGGGGTTGGAGCATCTGGACAAGGTGATCGACATCGACCAGCGCGCCATCGGACGCACACCACGGTCCAACCCCGCGACATACACCGGCGCCTTCACGCCGATCCGGGATTGGTTTGCGGGGCTGCCCGAGTCCAAGGCGCGGGGCTACAGGCCGGGACGGTTCAGTTTCAACGTGAAGGGCGGCCGGTGCGAGGCCTGTCAGGGTGACGGGCTGATCAAGATCGAGATGCACTTCCTGCCAGACGTCTACGTGGAGTGCGAGACCTGCCGGGGCCAGCGCTACAACCGCGAGACGTTGGAGGTGCAGTTCAAGGGCAAGTCCATCGCCGATGTGCTGAACATGACGGTGGAGGACGCGCAGGAGTTCTTCAAGGCGGTGCCCTCGATCCGCTCGAAGATGGACGCGCTGATGCGGGTGGGTCTGGGCTATATCAAGGTCGGCCAGCAGGCCACGACACTGTCGGGCGGTGAGGCGCAGCGGGTGAAGCTTTCCAAGGAACTGGCGAAGCAATCCACGGGACGCACGCTCTATATCCTCGACGAGCCGACGACGGGCCTGCACTTTGAAGACGTGCGTAAGCTGTTGGAAGTGCTGCATGAATTGGTGGATCAGGGGAATTCTGTCGTTGTCATTGAACATAACCTCGACGTGATCAAAACTGCCGACCACATCATCGACATTGGCCCCGAGGGTGGCGATGGCGGTGGGCAGATCGTGGCCAAGGGCACGCCGGAGCAGGTGGCGAAAGTGGCCGAAAGCCACACCGGGCGCTATCTCGGGCCGATGCTGGAGGCACGGCAGCACGCGGCGGAATAACTGCGCGGCAGCGGTCAGGTTAATAAAACCCCTGACCGCTGCGCATCATGCGCCAGCTTTGCATGAAGCTGGGGAAGAACAGCAGAATGAAGCCGAAGGCGAAATAGGCGGCGAACATCAGCGGTATCCACAGGATCGAGAAGATAACGCCCACGGCTCCGGTGATCTTGTTGGCAGTGACCGCGCGGACGTAGCGATGCAGCCAGGAATGCAGCAGCCGCCCGCCGTCTAACGGCAAGATTGGCAACAGGTTGAACAGCGCGAGGAACAGGTTGAGTTGTGCGAAAAAGCCCAAGTTACGGGTCAGCTCTGACGTGCCCTGAGGCGGGGTGATCAGGGTGCCGTTGATGTTGACAGGCGTAGGCTCGGCAATCGTGAGGGGGACGATCAGGGTGATGATTGCCCAAAGCGCGAGGTTCACAAGGGGGCCCGCGACGGCGATGAACTCGGTCTGGCGCGGGCTGACACGGGCGTGGTATTCACAAAACCCCCCGCCCCCAAAGAGCACGATGCGCGTAACGGGGATGCCTTGGGCCACGCATGCCGCCGCATGGCCCAGTTCATGGAGCAAGATCGCCACCACGATCATCGAAAAGCCCATGGCGGCGGCGGCGATGCCGCGATCCATGAAGAGCATCGCGAAGAGCACGGCGAGCAGCAGAAGGCTGATGTCGAACTGGATCGGGATGCGCCACGGGCCGCGCAGGGTGAAGACGATGGCATTGCCCATCAGCTGCGCACCATCAGCGCATCGAGGCCGTGGAAGTGATAGATATCAGCATATTGCGGCACGGCGGTCAGGGCCAGATCAGGGCAACGCTGGAAGAGGATCGGCAGGGCGATTTGCAGCTCTAGCCTGGCCAGAGGTGCGCCGACGCAGAAGTGCAGGCCCGCGCCGAAGGCTAATTGTGCGGGGCCAGAGCGATCGGGCAGGAAGGTATCGGGATCGGGGTAGACCTCTGGGTCACGGTTGGCCGCGCCGAGCAGGAGCGCCACTTGGTCGCCGCGCTGGAAGGTGTGGCCGTGAACCTCAACCTCCTCATAGGCGGTGCGGGTGAACATATGCAGCGGCGGGTCGATGCGCAGCAGTTCTTCGGTGAATTTGGCAGGGTCGGCAGGGGGGCGGTGGCCGTCTTCGAGGCAGAGTTTCATGCCGTTGCCGATGGAATGCACCGTCGCCTCGTGACCCGCGTTCAGGAGCAGGATGCAGGTGGTGATCAGCTCGTCGGTGGAGAGCTTCGCGCCGTCTTCCTCGGCGGCGATGAGCGCGGTGATCAGGTCGTCCTGTGGGTCGCGGCGCTTGCGCTCGACGTAGTCTCGCATGAAGGCCACGAACTCCTCCGTCGCCGCAACGGCGACGTCCTCGTCGGCGCGGGTGCGGCCCGCCTGGTACATCATCACCATGGCGTTGGACCAGCGCAGCAGGTCTGGGGCCATATCCTCGGGCACGCCAAGGAGGCGGGCGATGATGGTGACGGGAAGGGGCCGGGCGAAGGTTTCAAGCAGGTCGTGGTTTTCGGGGAAGCGGTCGATCAGGTCGTGGGTCAGCTGGGTGATCTCGGGCGCCAGTTCCTTGATCCGGTGGTTGGTGAAGGCACGCAGCACGAGGCCGCGCAGGCGGGTGTGGCGGGGCGGCTCCAGCTCCAGCATGGAGTGGGCTTCGACGTTGTAGAACGGTTTGAGGTGGTCCGGCACGGGGAGCGCATCCACAGGCTCACGGCCGAAGCGGCGGTCGCGCAGGATGGCATTGGTGGCCGCGTGGGTTGTGGTGCAAGGCATGGCGTAATCGTGCCAGTGGAACAGGGGGCCATGGGCACGGGCGCCGGCGTAGAACGGGTAGGGGTTCTGCACGAAGGCGGGGTCGGTCGGGGATTGGTGAAGTGTGATCATGGGACTGTTTAAAGTGATCGACGCCCCGCTTGGTAGGGGGCGTCGTGCAGTTTTTCGATATTTAAGAAAAGGTGAAGGGCCTAGTCGGCGCCGCGCACCGGGATGGCAGCGTTTGCCGTGGGGTTGAAGAGGCGTTGGATCAGGAAGATCACCACCGCGGTTGCGATGCCGGCGATGTCGGTGGTCCAGCCGCCTGCGATCAGCAGGAGGGCGGCGAGGATCAGGCCCACCCGTAGGAACCACACGGGGCGATTGCCCACGAACCAGCCCTGGATGCCCGATGTCAGCAGGAAGATGCCCAGGATTGCCGTGATGCCTGCGCGCAGGAGGTTATACCAGGCGGGGGCCTGGTGGATCATTTCACCGGCTTGTTCGACGATGGGGCCCTGCATCAGGAGGTTGCCGTTGTAGAAGAACATGAACGGCACGATGAAGGCGGCGATGCCGATCTTGAAGCTGGCGACGCTTGTTTCCATCGGGTTGGCGCCAGAGATGCCAGCGGCAGCATATGAGGCCAGGGCCACGGGCGGCGTGATGGCGGAGACCACGGCGAAGTAGAAGACGAAGAAATGTGCCGTCAGTTGCGGGATGCCGAGGGACACGAGGCCCGGCGCCACAACGCTTGCGGCCACCGCGTAGGCCGCCGTGGTGGGCATGCCCATGCCCAGAAGGATCGCGATGCACATGGCGAAGAACAGCGCCAGAAGTTGGCTGACGCCTGCCAGGTCCAGAAGGACCGAGGAAAAGCGCGCGCCAACGCCGGTAAGGGAGATGACGCCAACGATGATGCCTGCACAGGCGCAAACGGCGATGATCTGGATCGACATGACGCCTGCGATCTCGAGCCCGCGCAGCATGCCTTTCATGCCGAGGCCAAGGGTGCTGTCGGGGTTCGCCACTTCCTGCACCGAGATGTAGAGGAAGCTGGCCACAATGATCAGGCCGGTTATCAGCGCGAGGTTCGTCATCAGTGCGCTTTGATCAGCCCCCGGTGCCGGGGCGGGGGTGACGATCCAGACGACGGTGAGGATGATCGTCATTGCCGAGATGGCGAGCACGAAGAGGCGTTGCAAGGACCAGGCGCCGCGCGGCAAGAAGTGCTCGGGCGCGGCCCAAGAGACGACGACGGCGGCAACTGTGGCGAGTGTGCCTGCTCGGATCACCGAATAGCCCATGAAGAGCGCCGCAATCAGGATGACGATCGGCAGGAACAGGAAGACCTTCTTGGCCATTTCGCGGAACTTTGGCAGCTCGTCTTCACGCATTCCGCGCATGCCGAGTTTGGCGGCCTCAAAATCCACCATGAAGTA
This sequence comes from Gymnodinialimonas sp. 57CJ19, assembly GCF_038396845.1. NCBI lineage: Bacteria > Pseudomonadati > Pseudomonadota > Alphaproteobacteria > Rhodobacterales > Paracoccaceae > Gymnodinialimonas > Gymnodinialimonas sp. 57CJ19. The sequence goes on along the minus strand of NZ_CP151587.1, from coordinate 2,923,883 downwards.
GATGGAGGCGAAGTACAGCACGGCGGGGATCAGCGCCGCGATGGCGATGTCCTGATAGGGGATGCCGGTGATCTCGGCCATGATGAAGGCGCCCGCGCCCATGATCGGGGGCATGATCTGCCCACCGGTGGAGGCGGCTGCTTCCACGGCGCCGGCGGTTTTCTTGTGGTAGCCGACTTTCTTCATCAGCGGGATCGTCAGTGAGCCGGTGGCCACCACGTTGCCCGCCGATGTGCCGTTGATCATGCCCATCAGGCCCGAGGCGAAGATTGCCACTTTCGCAGGCCCCCCACGGGCACGGCCCGCGGCAGCGAAGGCGAAGTTGACGAAGTAATCGCCCACTTTGGAGGCCTGGAGGAAGGCGGCAAAGATGATGAACAAGATGATGTAGGTCGACGACACGGCTGTGGTTGGCCCAAGGATGCCTGCGTCGGTGTAAACGAAGCCGAAGAAGCGCTGCCAGTCATAGGGGTTTTGCACCGCAAGGATGCCGGGCAAAAGATGTGCCGTGAAGGTGTAGACGAGGAAGACCCCGGTGATGATGACGAGGGCCAGACCCGCGACGCGGCGGGTCAGCTCCAGGATCATCGCGGCGCCTGCGGTGGCCGCGAAAGCCACTCCGATGGGCACGAAGGAGGTGCCGACAGCGTTACGCGCAGCGGTGGAATAGATCGGGATCAGGTAGAGCGCGACGACCACGGCGCAGAGCGCCAGCACGATGTCGGAGGCGGCGAAAGAGCCGCGGCCCTGACGCTCGAACCAGCCAAGCACGATGGCACCGCCGGTGGCGACCAGCAGGGGCAGGCCGAAGTGGAAGACTTCGGCATTGTAAATATCGGTGCCGGGGAAGGCGGCCCAAGTGGTCAGCCCGCCCATCTGCGGCAGCTCTCCGCCGTTGATTTGGGCGATGAAGCCCAGGACGGTATAGGCGGCATAGAGCGCGGGAAGGGCGAAGAGTGCCGCGACCAGTGAGATCGCTCTTGTCGAGCGGTCCGACGCGACCTCTGCGCCGAAGGTATGGGCCGAGAACAGCAGGAACCCCAAGGCCAGGGCGCCCGCGATATGGGTGATGCGGAAGTTCCATGTTTCCATTGGGAACTGCGGCAGGAAGGGCAATTCAATCCCGGTCATCGCGGAAATGGACAGGCCGTTCAGGGCCGCCATGTGGAAGCCCGCATAGAGCACCGACAAGATCCCCACGATCAAGAACGCGCGGCCCTCGAACAAGCGGCGATTGCTTTCTACCGGCTCTTCATCCACGCCGTCGGCGATGATCGGGCCGTCTACTTGGTCTGTCGCTGCTTGGTCGGTCATGGGCTGTCCCTTGGGGCTATGGGATTGGGGGCTGCGGGATTGGCGGTCTGCGCTGCGGATGATCGCGCGCGAAGAAAAGACGTGGAGACGGACCGGACGCAAAGGCAATGCCTGCGCGGTGGTGCGCCGAGCAGGGGCACGGCGATCCGGTTCGGATGCGGCCGAGGTGGCCAGAGGTGTGTCGGAGTGGTCCGAAGCGCGGGGCGAGGGGGGAAGGGACAGGCCCATGAAAGGCCCGCCCCAAAACCGATTAGCCGCCGTGGATCATGTCCGCAGGGATATCAGCGCCTGCGTTCTCGGTGAACCAACGGGCCGCGCCGGGGTGCCAGTTCAGGACGTTGTTGCGGTCCCAGTTTTCTGGCAGGGTCGAGCGTGCCGCGCCGTGGATCGCCTGCATCCGCTCGTTGTCGGACATGACGATGTCGACGACGGCGTAAACGAAGCTTTCGGGCAGTTCACAGTTGGCGATGGCGAAGTTCCACATGGAAACCGACTGCGCATCTTCGGTGAGGGTCTCGTAGGTGCCCGCGGGGATCGTGAAGGGCGATACGGGGAACGCTTCCATGATCGTGGCTTGCTCTTCTTCGGTGAAGGCAATGAAGTTGATCTCCGTTTGCACTTCAAGCTGGCTCACGGCGGGGGTTGGAACGCCAGCTGCGAAGGCGATCACGTCCAGCAGCCCGTCCTGTACCTGACCGCCCAGGTCGGTCCAGTTGCCGTTGCGGCGGTCAAACTCGACGCCGAGGGTTTCCATCATGCGAGGGAAATAGGTGTCCGAAGTGGAGCCAGCGGGGCCAAAGCCGATGCGGGCGCCCGCCGGGATATCAGAGATGGACTCGATGCCGGAAGAGGCCAGAACGGTCACCGCGAAGGGCGTCTGATACATGGGGAACATCGCGCAGGCGCCGGTCATTTGCAGGCCGGGGGCGATGGGGTTGGTGCCTTGCAGCGATTCAGCGGCCGGACCCATGGTGGTCATGCCGAACTGTGCCTCGCCGGTGTGTACCAGGGCCATGTTCTGCATTGGGCCGCCGGTGATCTCGGAGCCGCCGGAAATGCCCAGCTCGTCCGCCACAAGGTTGGCCCAACCGGAGCCATAGGCGAAGTAGGTGCCGCCCTGACCGGCGGTGCCAAGGGTGAAGTTCTCGGGCCAACCGGTGCGATCAACATGGCCGTCCGCAAAGGCGGAGGTCGCAACGATAGCGGTGGACAGCGTCAATGCGCCGAGTTTTGTAAATGTCATGGTAGTCTCCCTAAGATACCTGCGACCGGGCTCCCGCCCCGATCGCTTGCACGTTTGGTGTGGGCAAACCCCCCCGGCAACAACCGTGCATTTACCGTGTTTGCGCTAAAAACGAGCGCCCCCTTGTCACTTTGGGTGGATTTCTACCCATTCCCGCCCTTCACTTGGGTGGAAATCCACCCATCAAGCGGGGTCAAATTCCTTGCAAGGAATTTACCAGAGCCTTGCAAGGCTCTGAGCAAAACCCTTTCAAGGGTTTTGGGCGTCTGGGGCGGGGCGGAAGTCAGACCGATCCAGGGCGTGTTTTTGCATCTTCTCGTAGAGCGCTTTGCGGCTGATCCCCAGCGCCTCATAGGTCGCTTTGATCGAGCCGTTTTGCGCGCTGAGTGTTGCCGCGATCAGGCTGCGTTCGTGGGCGGCCATTTGATCGGCCAGCCGACCGGTTCTGTTGGGGTCGCCTTGCAGGCCAAAGCCAAGCACCGCCCGTTCGGCTTCGTTGCGCAGCTCTCTGATATTGCCGGGCCACGCCTTGGTGGCCAGGTCTGCCAAGGCCTCAGGCGAGACTGGCGGGACCGGTCTGCTATGGCGGGTGGAAGCCTCCGCCATCAGGATCTGGAACAGGGGCGGGATGTCCTCGCGCCGCTCCGCCAGGGGTGGCATGCGCAGGGTCACCACGTTCAGCCGATACAGCAGGTCGTCGCGGAACGTGCCCTCGCTGGCGGCTTTGGCCAGATCCCGGCGCGACGCGGCCACGACCCTCAGGTCGAGCGCCACAGGTTCGTTCGAGCCAAGCGGCGTAATCGCCCGGTCTTGCAGCGCCGTCAGCAGCTTGCCTTGCAGGGCCAGCGGAATACTGTCGATCTGGTCAAGGAACAGCGTGCCCCCACGGGCGTGTTCAAACTTTCCGTAACGCTCCCGCGTGGCGCCGGCAAAGGCGCCGGGGGTGTGGCCGAAAAGCTCGCTTTCTATCATCGTGTCGGGCAGGGCGGCGCAGTTCACCGCCACGAAGGGCCGAGCGGCCCGGTCGGACGCTGCGTGCAACGCCCTTGCGGCCACTTCCTTTCCGGTGCCCGTCGCCCCCTCGATCAACGCATCGGCGTCGGTCTCGGCCACCGCTCTGAGCTGCGCGCGCAACTGGGCCATGGCGGTGGAGCGACCGTTCAACATTGCCGCGATCGGGTCAGTGCCCGCCGCGCCCGAGGATTGCGCCTTCAAGGCCCGCACCTCCATCGTCAAGCGCCGCTTGTCCAGCGCCCTTTGGATTGTCTCGACCAAGCGCGCGGGATCATAGGGCTTTTCCAGAAAATCATAGGCCCCCTGGCGCATGCTTTGGACCGCCAACCCCACGTCGCCGTGACCCGTGACCAAAATCACCGGCAGGTCCGGGTCGCGGTCCAACGCTTCGGCCATCAGGGCCGTGCCATCCATGCCCGGCATTCGAATGTCCGTCACGAGAATGCCCGGAAATTCCTTTGAGATATGTCCGAGGGCCTCTGCCGCCGTCGGGCAAAGGATCACGGGGATATCGGCCAGCGACAGGGTCTGCTCTCCGGCGAGGCGCAGATCGGGTTCGTCGTCAACAAATAGGACCGGAGCGTCGATCATTGCGCGGCACTCTCCTTGGGTTCAGGTGGCACAGCTTCTAGGGTCATCCGAAACACCGCGCCACCCTCTGGGTGGTTCTGGGCCGAAAGCCGCCCGCCAAAATCGCCAATGATATTGAAAGAGATCGACAGTCCAAGGCCAAGACCCTTCCCCGGCTCTTTGGTGGTGAAGAAGGGATCAAACGCCTGCTCCAATGCTTCTGCCGATAGGCCGGGCCCGATATCGCGCACGGAAATTTCGGGCCGCTGCCCGCCGGTCAGCGTGATTTCGATCCGAGGCGCATCGAGGTCGGCCATCGCATCCATCGCATTGCCCAATATGTTCACGACCACTTGTTGCAAGCGCACGCGGCCGCCGCGCACCCAGATTTCTTCCTCGGGTGGATGATAGACCACCTCTGCGCCCCTCAGGCGTGCGGCCATCAACTCCAACGCGTCGTGGATCACCGGCCTCAACGGTACGGGGCCGGTCTTCTCTCCGGGGCGACGGGCGAAGTTACGCAGGTGCTTGGAGATCGCAGCCATCCGGTCCGTGAGCCCGCTGATCCGCTCAATATTGCTACGGGCGTCTTCGGGGCGCTCCCGGTCCAGAAAGGCGCGGGCGTTTTCGGCGTAAGACTTTATCGCCGACAAAGGCTGGTTGAACTCATGGCTGAGCGCGGCCGACATCTGCCCCAAGGCCGCCAGTTTCCCCGCTTGCACCAACTCGGCCTGTGTCTTTCGCAACCGAACCTCCGTGGCGCGGCGTTCCTCAACCTCGGCCTTCAACGCGGTGGTGCGTTCGGCCACCCGCGCCTCCAGCAAGGTCGCGAGCGAGCGTTCTGCTGCCAACCGCTCGATCAACCGGGCGCGTCGGGCAAATATTGCCGCCGACACAAGGCCCACGATGACCGCCACCAAGACCAGCAACAAAACTGCCGTCCACGCCCTTTGGGTTGCCGGCCCCGTCGGCGTCAGGATCGACACGCGCCAGCTGGCCGCCGCCACCAATGCCGTCTGGCTGACAAAGCTTTCGCCCTCCACATTGGCCAATTCCAGACCGAACCCAAGGTCGGGATCAAGGGCGGAAAACGTCATCTCCAAAGGCGTCAGTAGCGCAATCGGATATTGCCGAGTGCGCGCGATTTCATCCATGACCCAATGGGCAATCAGCCCCGTCCTGCGAAAACGCCACGCCGCTCGATCCGATAGAAAAACCACACTGTTGACGTCACGCACCATGATGGAGGCATCAGAAGCGGCCCAAGTTTCCTCGAACTCATCAAGGCGGATCTTTACCACCACCACGCCGATGATGCGCGTATCCTCGATCACCGGAGAGGCAAAGTAATACCCCCGCTGTCCCGATGTGGTCCCCAAGCCGTGAAACCGCCCCAACCCGGCCCCCATCGCATCAATAAAATACGGGCGGTAGGCGAAGCTCTGGCCCACGAAGGAATGCTCGGTCCGATAGTTTGACGCCGCAATCGTGCGCCCTTCGGTGTCGAGCACATAGATATCCGACACATCCAGCGACAGGGCAGACTGTCGCAGCAGTTCGTTGGCAAAGGGGACGATCCCTTCGTTGTCAGGTTCCGCCAGAAGCTGCGGCAAAATCGGGCGGTCTGCAATCAGGGCGGGCAGGGCTTGCGTGCGCTCCAACGCGCCGCGCAGTACCTCGGTTGCCAGCCTTAGGGTCGCGGCATCCTCGGCCCCGGCCTGGCGCAGGTACAAACGCTCGATCCGGGGTTGTGCGGCGAGAATGACGCCGACAACGAGCAGGGTCAAAAACGCAACAATCCAGATCGCACGGCGGGGCCGGGTGGCGCGGGGGCGGCCCAGGTGCATTGCCTCGGTCGCAGGCCTTGATGCCAGCGCGGCAGTGGCGCGGGCAATCGGATCAAGGTCAGAGGCAGAGCGATGGCGCATGGCAATATCTATGGCAGGCGCCGTGCGGGCTGGCCAGAGGGCAGGGGAAACCGGACAAGCGTCGGCAATCACGGAACTTTCCCCGTATGAATTCCCAAACCCTTCATTGGAAAACACTGGCAGGACGTGCATATTCCCCAGGAAGGAGCCACCGCGCCACACCCCGCGGTCGCACGTTTGGAGGATACCTTAATGAAATTTACGTTTTCCGCCCTCGCCACCACAGCTATCGTGGGCCTGACCGCAGGGGCCGCCTCGGCGCAGGACCTGACCTGTGGCGGTTTCGGGGTTGATGGCCAATGGATGGGCGGCACGCCGGACGCATCCGATATTGCCACCGCTGACGGCCCGTTGACCTTGTCAGGTCTGCCGATTGCGCTGGAAGGCAACACGGTCGGCTATTTCTCTACCTCCGAGGCGATGGACGTGCGGGTCGAGGCGCAGCCAACCGATGGCGGCGATAGCGTGATCGAGCTGTACGACGAAGCGGGCGCATTGGTGGTAACTGACGATGACAGCGGCGGCGGTTGGGCGTCGCGCGCGGAAACGGCTTTGGCGCCGGGCAACTACTGCCTGACCACACGCGGCTATGCAGGCGGCGGTCTGACGACGGATATGCGGGTGGGTCGGCTTGAGCATGAGACGATCACCAACGGCCTGAATGGCGGCTTCTTTGGCGGCGGCACAGGCGGCTACTTCGTGGGCGTCGATGCCTGCACGTCGGAAACAGAGGCCACGGTTCTGGGCAATGGTCCCCTTGATGGCCAATTGTTCGAGGGCGGCGCTTCTGCGGTCAACACGATCACGGGCGTGCCTTACTACCGCTTCACCCTCGAGAGCCCGCAAGCGCTGTCGATCCGGGCCGAAAACCCCTCGGCTGATCCCTACATCTATTTCTTCGACGGCAACGGCACGCTTTTGGCCGAGAATGACGACTACCAATCGCTCAACAGCCGGATTGATTTCACCTCGCCTCTGGCTGCGGGCACCTATTGCATCGGCATGCGCGCGCTGTCGAACCCCAATATTCCGGTGACGGTTTCCGTGGTGGGCTATGACGCGGCCACGGCCTTGGCCGAGCTTTACGACACCGGCGAAGCCGCCCCTCCGATGGATGGATCGTACCCGATCACCGATCTGGGCGTGCTTCCGGGCCGCTCCGTGCGGGACGCCCAGATTGCGGGCCGTCAGGCGACTTGGTTCTCGTTCGAAGTGACGGAACAAGGCGCGGTCGTGATTGACGCGGTGGAAGTGACCGACAGCGACCCGGTCATCTTGCTGTTCAACGATCTGGGTCAGGAAATCGCCTATAACGATGACCATGGCGGAACGCTCAACAGCCAGATCACGGCACGGGTTCAGGCCGGGCGCTACCTGTTGGCCGTGCGGCAGTATTCCGAAAATTATCAGGGCATCATCCGCATCGCGACGGAACGCTACGTTCCTGCCGAGTAATTGGGCCTGCCGAGTAATCGGGACGACAAGATCGGGGCCGCCCGCGCAACCCTGCGGGCGGTCGCCTTTTTTTTGGCCGCTCAGGCTGCCGACAGCGCGGCGATGATGCCGCCAAAATCCGCCGCCTTCAGGGAGGCGCCCCCGACCAACGCGCCATCGACGTTGGACACGGCAAATATCTCGGCCGCGTTGCCGGGTTTGACAGAGCCCCCATAGAGCAGCGGGATATCTTGCGCCGCGCCGCCCCGGCGAGCTGCCAGTTCAGACCGGATATGATCATGAACCTCCGCAATTTGCTCCAACGTTGGCGTGCGCCCGGTGCCGATGGCCCAAACGGGCTCGTAGGCGACAACGATCTGCTCGGGCTTGGCGCCCGTGGGGATCGAGCCTGCCACCTGCGCCGCGACCACCTGCAAGGTAACGCCCGCGTCGCGTTCTGCCTCGGTCTCTCCGACACAGACGATGGCGATCAACCCTGCTTCAATCGCCGCGCCGACCTGCAAGGCCACATCCACGCTGCTTTCCCCGTGGTCCGCGCGCCGCTCGGAATGGCCTAGGATCACATGGCTCGCCCCCGCATCCGCCAGCATTCTGGCCGAGATGTCGCCGGTGTGCGCCCCCGTTTGCGCCGTGTGGCAGGTCTGCCCCCCCACATAGAGGTCCATCAACCCCGCCCGCGCCGCCATGGGCGCGATCAGCGTCGCCGGTGGGCACAGCAAAACCTCGCAGGTGGCCGCCTCTACGGCGCTCGCCAAGGCGTCAACCTCGCTCAAATCCGCCTCAACCCCGTTCATCTTCCAATTGCCAGCTGCCAATTTCCGTGCCATCGCCATCTCCAAAGTTATGTTGCCCATGTCGTGGCAGCCGCGGCGCAGAAGTCAACCCGACAGGAGGTCCCTGATGATCCCGCATATTGACGCCCAAGCCCTTGCCGCCGGTGATCCCGCTGCGCTGGCAGCGACCAAACAAGGCGCAGAAGAGGTGGGCTTCCTGACCCTCCACAATACCGCGCTAAGCGCTGCCGATGTGACCGAGACCATCGCCGCCTACCGCGCCTTCTTCAAAGGCAGCGCCGCGACCAAGCAAGCGGTGAACATGAATGTCACCGGCTCCAACCGGGGGTGGGGCGGGGCAGGGTCCGAGCAGGTCGATCCCAATGCCAATCCCGACTACAAAGAAGTCTTCGATTGCGGCGTTGAGTTGCCCAAGGACGATCCCTTCGCGCGCCTTCCGGTCTATGCGCCCAACCAATGGCCCTCCGCGCCGCCCGCGTTCCAAGCCACGGTCGAGCGCTACTTTATCAAAGCCCGCGCCGTTTCACTGGACCTGCTGCAAGGTATCTCTGCGGCCATCGGCGCCGACCCGCACTTCTTTGCCGACAAGTTCACCAAACCCATGGCGCTCTTGCGCGGCAACTACTACCCCGAGCGCCCCACCTGGGCCGGCAAGAAAGACTTCGGTATCGCCGCCCATACCGATTACGGATGCCTCACCCTTCTGGCCACCGACGGGCAACCGGGCCTCGAAGTGCAACTGCGCGACGGCACTTGGGTGCCGGTGCAAGCCGCGCCGGGCACCTTCATCATCAATTTCGGTGAAATGCTGGAGATGTGGACAGCCAACCTGCCCGAAGGCGGCCAAATCCGCGCCACGCCCCACCGCGTGATTGGCGGCGCCCAGGAACGCATCTCGATTCCCCTGTTCTTCAATCCTGCCTTTGACACAAACGTCTCCCCGATGGGCGCGGCCCCAATCACCGCAGGCGAACACCTGTCCAAACGCTACCAGGAAACCTACACCCACCTGCAAGACGCCTCCTGAGCCCGCCCCACACCCCCTCGCGCGGCCCCTCCTTCATCTTGGCTTTACAACTCCGGGGGTTTGGGGGCCGGCCCCCAATGAAGGGTGCGTTTGGGGGCTGGCCCCCAATGAAGGGTGCGTTTGGGGGCTGGCCCCCAATGAAGAGTGCGTTTGGGGGCTGGCCCCCAATGAAGAGTGCGTTTGGGGGCAGGCCCCCAATGAAGAGTGCGTTTGGGGGCAGGCCCCCAATGAAAGGTACGTGTTGGGGGACATCGGAAGCACGTTCAGGCGTGAACCCCACATATCACACCGAACCGCTACAGATACGCCAAAGCCCGCCGTGCCCATGCGACCGCTTCTTCCGGGTCGTCCAAAGCCGCCTCGGGCATGGTCCAATAGGGCATGGCTGTGGGCTTTCGCTTTGCCCCTTCGCGCTCGTAGGTCCAGCGGGTGCAGCCTTCGGCCTCCAACACGTCACGAAACGCGCCGGCCCCTTTCAGGTGCAGCTGTCCGTCGGACATCAACAGCGCGAAAATCGTGCCTTCATGGTAGATGCATAACCCGCCCATCATCTTGCGGGTGCTCAGCCCTCCGAGCCCGTCGAAAAGCTCCAGAGCGTGGGCGATCTCTTCGTCGGAAACGCTCATCGCGCACTCATGAAGACGCGTTCTCGGCCTGCAACTCGTCCATATCCTTGAACTTGATCGATTCACCGCAACCGCAAGCATCCGTCACATTCGGATTGCGGAACTGGAACGAGGCCTCCAGCAGCGACACTTCGTAATCAATCTCGGTGCCAAACAGGAACATCTGAGCCATCGGCGCGATCATCACGCGGGCGTCGTCTTGCTCCACCACTTCATCGAGCGGATCAATCTCGGACACGTATTCCATGGTGTATTCCATGCCCGCACAGCCGCCTTTCTTGACGCCAATACGCAACCCCTGCGTGCCACCTTGCTGCATCAGCTTGGCGATCTGCTTGGCGGCTTTATCCGTCATGGTGACGGCCTGTTTTCCGGGGATACCGAACATGGGCTTGGCTTTCCTGTGACTGCTTGACCTCTAATGTAGGCTCCAAGGGGCGCTTTCTCAAGCCTGAGTGGAGGACTCGGACATCAATGCATCATCGGCATTGCCAGAGCCATGGGCACCGCCACCGCCAACCCCCATGCGAGGCTGACCGCCGTGCCCAACAGCAGGCGGTACCTTGCGCCATTGTCGCGGCTCGCAAAGCTGATCCCGAGATAAAGCCCCTTCACCGCGACCACCGCGGTCAGAAGCAGGGGCCAGATCTGCCATCCGCCAATGAGCACGACACATAGCGCCGCCCGCTCGACCCAGCCCAACAAGACCCCGTGGCCCGATCCCGGCCCGCGCCCGGCCATCAGCATCGCCACGGCATATTGCCCCCCGCGCGCGGCGAAGACGACGCCGCCGATAATCATGTAATAAAGCGGGATATGAACCACCTCGACCTCTGCCAGGGGGCTCATCGGCCATATCTGCGGCGCCAACAGAGCGATCCCCGCGATCGAGGCGACGTGCAGCACCTGATCGGCCACATAGGCGCCCAAGCCTTCGGGCATCGCATAGGTCTTCACGATGTCGATCCATAGATGCAGCGCCGCGAGGGCCAGAAACCACGGATTCAGCGTCAGCGTGGTCAGGCACATCGTCCCCAGAACCAGCCCGATATGGGCGGCCATGGCGATGGGTCGCTTCTTGTTCACCACCATCCAAGTGGTTTGCAGCACGTAATCCGCGATCACATGGGCAAGAAATAATGCGGCAAATGTATAGGCTGCCATTTGGTGTGTATGATCCCGTTTCGCCGGGGCACAGGCTTGCGCCTACACCCCGATGACAGCGCAAGATACGCCGTCCCCTTCCAAAATATTCCCCTTCAGGAAGGATGGCAGGACCGCGCCGCGGGGACAAGCAAGGGAAACCGCTAGGGGACGTAAGGAAAGCCTGCCTTTACACCGGCGCAACCCGCGCCAAGGCAGGATGGCGGTGCTTACATGAAGCCCAGTTCAAGACGCGCTTCGTCGGACATCATGTCCATGCCCCAGGGCGGCTCCCAGGTGAGTTGCACGTCAACCTGCTTCACGCCGTCCAGCGGCTCGACCGCGTCGGCGACCCAGCCGGGCATCTCGCCCGCCACCGGACACCCCGGTGCGGTGAGGGACATGGTGATAGACACCTCGTTCTCGGCCCCGATGTCGATCGTGTAGATCAAGCCAAGGTCGAAAATATTCACTGGAATTTCAGGGTCATAAACAGAACGACACGCCTCCACGACGGTATCGTAGAGGGGGTGGTCGGTGGTCGAGGGCGCGATCAGCGGTGCGCCTTCCATTTGTGGTGTCTGTTCGGTCATGGTCATTCCCGGTTCATATCTGAGCAAAGATATAAGGATTGAGAGGGAGGCCGTAAAGGGAGGCAGGGCGCCGATCTCGTCCGAAAGTGCGTTCTCTTGGGGTCAGCGCTCTATCTCAGGGGCGGGCGAGGTCAGAAATCTGGCCAAAACGGTCAAGACGCGGCCCTCGGGTTGGCGGACGAGCCTTTGCCCGTGGGCCAGCCCTACGATGCGGTCGGCCAGTGGCTACATTGGCACGGGTGAACATGCCGTGCGGGGGGGGGTGTTTCGAGCCAACGCGCAGCGCGCAGCGCGGTGCAATGCAGACGCCCCTTTGCAATTCTCGCGCCGCGCCGCTATGGGCTGGCGGTATGACAAAACGCTTCTCTTTCAGCCTCAACGCGACCTCGGGCAAGGCCCGCACGGGCGTCATCTCCACCCCGCGCGGCGCCATTCGTACGCCCGCCTTCATGCCCGTGGGCACGGCGGCGACGGTAAAGGCGATGATGCCCGAAAGCGTGGCCGCCACGGGCGCGGATATCCTGTTGGGCAACACCTATCACCTGATGCTGCGGCCCACGGCGGAACGCATCGCCAACCTTGGCGGGCTGCACAGGTTCATGAACTGGGACAAGCCGATCCTGACGGATTCGGGCGGGTTTCAGGTGATGTCGCTGGCCGATCTGCGCAAGCTGACCGAGGAGGGCGTGACCTTCCGCAGCCATATCGACGGCTCCAAGCATTTGCTGTCGCCCGAACGCTCGATGGAAATTCAGAAGCTTCTGGGCAGCGATATCGTCATGTGCTTCGACGAATGCCCGGCGTTGCCTGCGGATCGCCGCGCGTTGGAGGAGTCCATGCGGCTTTCCATGCGGTGGGCCAAGCGCTCGAAAGAGGCGTTCGGCGACCGTCCCGGCTATGCGCTGTTCGGCATCCAGCAGGGCGGGCTGGAGGAAGACCTGCGCGAGGAATCGGCCAAGGCGCTGCGCGAGATCGAGTTCGATGGCTACGCCGTGGGCGGTTTGGCCGTGGGCGAGGGGCAGGAGGCCATGTTCGGCTGCCTCGATTTCGCGCCGGATCAGTTGCCTGTGAACAAGCCGCGCTACCTGATGGGCGTGGGCAAGCCGGATGATATCGTGGGCGCGGTCAAGCGCGGCATCGACATGATGGATTGCGTGCTGCCCTCCCGCTCCGGCCGGACCGGGCAGGCGTGGACCCGGCGCGGGCAGGTGAACATCAAGAACGCCCGCCACGCCGATGACCCGCGCCCGTTGGATGAAAACTGCACTTGCCCGGCCTGCGCCAATTACTCCCGTGCGTATCTTCACCACGTCTTCCGCGCGCAGGAGATGATTTCGGGCATGCTGCTGACATGGCACAATCTGCATTATTACCAACAGCTTATGGCTGAAATGCGCGACGCCATCGCCGCCGATGATTTCGCCGGGTTTGAGGCACGTTTCCACGCCGAGCGCGCGCAAGGCGATATCGCGGTTCTGTAAGGTGTCAGAGCCGCGGGTTTTCCGCAGCTACACAAGCCAATGGGCAAAATGCATAGTGACCTCCAATCACGATTGGAGCGGCCTATGACTGAACGCGTTGTCTTCAATGGAAAAATGAGCCTCGGCATCGCGCTGTTCGTCAGCGTGATCTTTGGCGGCATCGCAACCTTTGGGGTGATGATCCTCTACGTCGCCGCGCGTGAAGGGGTTTTTGACCTGTTTTTTGTCGCCATCGCGGTGGTTGTGGTGCTGTTGTTCTGGGCCGTGATTGGCGTGTTATGGAGCGCCCTTGGCGTCTGGCTCATCATTACGCCACAGTATGTCCGCACCGTGGGCGCGTTTGGCACTCACACCTACCCGGCAGAGGGCTTGCGGGCCGGCATTTTCGCCAAGCGCCTGTCCACCGGGCAGATCGGGAAAGCCAACTACAAGACCCATAAGGGTGAACAGCTATGGCTTCGCGCCGCGGGTCAGAAACCCCGGATGATTGCGCAAGGCTTGGCTGACGACGCCGGAATTCAACGTGTCATGCAGACCTTACAGGATCTCATCGGCATCCCCGTGCAGCGCTTGCATCCCGATGCCACGACACTGGTGATCAAACCGGATTTCGGTCCCTTCGACGAAACGCTTTCTTAACCGAATATCCCCAATATTTTGCGCTTTACCCAGCGCAAACCTCCAAATCTCGGTTGTGCCGCCCAAGTTGCGGGTGCACAGTATTTCCTAACTTTTGCACCGCGCGTTTGCTTGAAATTGCATCCTGCGCGCCCCACGTTAAGAAATCCTGAAGATGGAGGGGGCTAGGTTGCCGCGAAGCGGGGCCCGGACCCTCGGCCAAAGACCAAGGAAGTAGGCATTATGTCTGACCAAACGATCTATCCCGTCCTTCCCCTGCGCGACATCGTCGTGTTCCCGCACATGGTTGTGCCGCTCTTCGTGGGCCGCGAAAAATCCGTGCGTGCACTGGAGGAAGTGATGCAGGACGACAAGCAGATCCTGCTGTCGTCGCAGCGCGACCCGGCCGAGGATGATCCCGGCGCGGACGACATTTATGAAAACGGCGTGCTGGCCAATGTGTTGCAGCTGCTGAAACTGCCCGACGGCACCGTGAAGGTGCTGGTCGAAGGCCGCCGCCGTGTGCGCATCGACGAATTCACCAACACCGACCCATTCTTTGAGGCGATCGCCACGGAACTGTCGGAATCCACCGGTGATCTGGAGGCCATCGCGGCCCTGACCCGGTCCGTTGGGGAAGAATTCGAAAAATACGCCAAGGTGAAGAAAAACGTGCCGGAAGAGGCGCTTACCTCTGTCTCCGAGGCTCATGACCCGGCGAAGCTGGCGGACCTCGTGTCCGGTCATCTGGGCATCGAAGTGGATCAGAAGCAGGAGCTTCTGGAAACCCTGGAAGTCGCCGCCCGGCTGGAGAAGGTATATGGCCTGATGCAGGGCGAAATGTCTGTTTTGCAGGTCGAAAAGAAGATCAAGACCCGCGTGAAGTCGCAGATGGAGCGCACCCAGCGTGAGTATTATCTGAACGAACAGATGAAGGCGATCCAGCGCGAGTTGGGCGACGGCGAAGAGGGCGAAGGCGAAGTGGCCGAGCTGTCCGAGCGGATCGCCAACACCAAGCTGAGCAAAGAAGCGCGCGAGAAGGCGGACGCCGAGCTGAAGAAGCTCAAGAACATGTCGCCGATGAGCGCCGAGGCCACGGTTGTGCGCAACTACCTCGACTGGATGCTGTCGATCCCGTGGGGCGTAAAATCTCGCGTCAAGAAGGACTTGGCCAAGGCTGAAGCCATCCTGGACGACGATCACTATGGCTTGGAGAAGGTCAAGGAACGCATCGTTGAATATCTTGCGGTGCAGCAACGCTCCAAGAAGCTGAAGGGGCCGATCATGTGCCTTGTCGGCCCTCCGGGCGTGGGTAAGACCTCGCTTGGCAAGTCCGTGGCGAAAGCGACGGGGCGTGAGTTCATCCGGATCTCTTTGGGTGGGGTGCGTGACGAATCCGAGATCCGCGGTCACCGCCGGACCTACATCGGCTCCATGCCCGGCAAGATCATCCAGGCGCTCAAGAAGGCGAAAACGACGAACCCGCTGATCCTGCTCGATGAAATCGACAAGATGGGTCAGGATTTCCGGGGCGATCCGGCGTCGGCCATGTTGGAGGTCCTGGACCCTGAACAGAACGGCACCTTCGTCGATCACTATCTGGAGGTCGAATATGACCTGTCGAACGTGATGTTCCTGACCACGGCGAACTCCTACAACATGCCGGGTCCGCTTCTGGACCGGATGGAGATCATTCCGTTGGCGGGCTACACAGAGGATGAGAAGGCCGAAATCGCCAACCGTCACCTGATCGCCAAGCAGGTCAAGAACCACGGGCTGAAGGCCAATGAATTCACGCTGGAGCCCGAGGCCCTGCAAGAGATGATCCGCACCTACACCCGTGAAGCGGGCGTGCGGAACCTGGAGCGGGAAATCGGCAAACTGGCGCGGAAGGCCGTGACCAAGATCGTCCGCAAGAAGGTTGAGGAAGTCGTTGTAACCCCTGAGAATCTCGGCGAATTCCTTGGCGTGAAGAAGTATCGCTATGGCTTGGCGGAAGATGCCGATGCCATCGGCGTCGTCACGGGCCTTGCCTATACTTCCGTGGGCGGCGATCTGCTGCACATCGAGGCGTTGAAGCTGCCCGGCAAAGGGCGGATGAAGACGACGGGTAAGCTTGGCGATGTGATGAAGGAGTCCATCGACGCGGCGGCCAGCTACGTGCGCTCCATCGCGCCCGAGATCGGGGTGAAGCCGCCGAAGTTCGACCGCATGGACATCCACGTCCACGTGCCCGACGGCGCGACGCCCAAAGACGGGCCAAGCGCGGGTCTGGCGATGGTGACGTCCATCGTCTCGGTGCTTACTGGAATTCCGGTGAAGCGCGATATCGCGATGACGGGCGAGGTTTCCTTGCGCGGCAATGCGATGCCCATCGGCGGCTTGAAGGAAAAGCTATTGGCGGCTCTGCGTGGGGGGATCACGACTGTTCTCATCCCGCAGGAGAACGAGAAGGACCTGGTGGAGATCCCCGACAACGTGAAGGAAGGGCTCAACATCATCCCGGTCAAACATGTGTCCGAGGTTCTGGCCCATGCCCTGACCGAAGTACCTGAAGCGATCGAATGGGACGAGGCCGCAGAGGAAGCCGCCGCCGCCGCGGCTGCGATCGCACGCGGGGGCGAAGGGGCGACCGCGCACCACTAAGGTGGTGCCTGAGCGTCACACGCTAACGTGTTGAAACAAAAAGGCCCGCATCCGTAACTGGATGCGGGCCTTTTCATGCTCGGTGGGTGCGGCGGTGCCGTCCCTCGAAGCGAAATTAGTGGTGCGTTGCCAGAATGAACAAGATCAACGCGAAGGCAGGAACAAAGATGCCTTGGTTGGAAGACGCCGTGTCAACGACCACAACTTCCTGTGGAACCGCAGGCACATAGCCGCTGGCGTTGGCAGAGGTCGAGATTACGGCAACCGCAGCAGCGGCGATAAGAGCTTTTTTCATGGTATTCCCCCAAGGAATAAAAACAGACTGGATCACGCAACGTTGCAGCGTCGCGCTCGTCAAACATTTTGGCAGAAAATGGCCGACAGGAACAACGAAGCGCTAACTTTGCCCGAGGTGTGCGGTTTGAATTCGGCGTAAGTGGCTAAAAAGTCACGAAATACAGGCGTTCAACAGGGTTTTGTGACTTATCGACAACGCTAAAGGCGCATTCTTCCCCTACGTAAAGGGTGATTCGTTGATTTAAATTCAGAACTGCCCCCATGATTCGCCCGACCGATTGCCCTTATTCAGGAACTCAGTCGTGGAATATAAAATTAAACGCAGATCATTAATTGCAGGGGCTACGGCGGGCCTTTTCGCGCCGCTTGTCGCCCGCCCCAGTCACGGGCAGGGCTTGCCTCTAACCTTCGCCGGGCGCGGTCCGATCACCCGGGCCGAGGCCGCCACGGTGACCCGCATCCCCTCGGGTCAGCCCTTGGTGGCGATGACCTTTGACGATGGACCGCACCCTAGTTTGACACCGCTTTTGTTGGATATGCTGGCGGCACGCGGCATCCGGGCGACATTCTACGTGATTGGGCGAAACGCGGAACGCCACCCGCAGATCCTGCAACGGATGGTGGACGAGGGCCACGAGGTCGGCAACCACACCTGGTCCCACCCCAATCTGCACGGCTATTCCGATGCCGCTTTGCTGTCCCAGATAGACCGCACCAGTCGCGCGGTTTTTGACGCGGTGGGGCGGTCACCGGTCACGATGCGGCCCCCTTATGGCAATCTTTATGCGCGCCAAAGGCTGCTGCTGTACCATCAACGCGGGATGCCGACGATCTTATGGTCGGTCGATCCGTTGGATTGGCAGCGTCCCGGCTCTAGCATCGTGGCGCAGCGGATCGTGGGCAATTGCCACAGGGGCGCGGTGATCCTGGCCCACGACATCCATCGCGCCACGGTCAGGGCGATGCCGCAGGCCTTGGACGGCATCATCGGGCGCGGCTATCGGTTCGTCACCATGTCCGAGCTGATCGGCTGGCCCAGGTGGGATCGGCGCCGTTTCCGGTTGCTGGACGCGACCGCTTAACCTTTATTCATGGGGTAGGGTGGCCCAATGCCCCTTCTTCCGCTAAGCTGTTTCTAGAACAGAAACAATCTGCGCCGTGTCCAATGGGCCTGAGTGCAGAGGCAGCATGTGAGGCATACCCATGGCGACGAAAGCAACGCGCAAACGCAAATCCACCTCCGCAGGTCCGCGCCGATCAAGCGCGCTTGGCACCACGGCGGCGGCCAAAACCACGGCCCCCGCGTCGCCCGAACCCGCGACACCCGAAGTTGCGACACCCGAAGCTGGGGCCGCAGTCACGCCGCCCGCCCCTGAGGACGTAACCGCCGCCCCAAGCGGCTCTGCCGACGATGATCGCCTCAAGCGCCCCGACCTGATCGAGGCGGTGGCCAAGCGCGTGTCCCTGAAACGGTCCGAGGTGAAAATGGTCTTTGACGTGGTGCTTGATGAGATCGGCAAGGCGATGGACGCCTCCGATGAGGTCGTGGTGCCGCCTTTGGGTAAGTTGATGGTAAAAAAGCGCATGGAAAAGCCCAATGGCGACATGCTGACAGTCAAGCTCAAACGCGCCGCAGCAGACCCCGCCGCCGGCGACGTGGCCCCCCTTGCAGACGTGGATGAGGACAGCTAAAAGCCCGCGCAGGTCGGGTGATTAGCTCAGTGGTAGAGCGCTTCGTTCACATCGAAGATGTCAGGAGTTCAAATCTCTTATCACCCAAAAATTCCCTCCGTTCAGCCCTGTTCCCAACCTATCCAGCGTGCTCTCGCGCGCCTCAGATCACCGCTCTTTTTGCCTATTTTTTAGGCGGTTAGCGGAGGGTGCAGCAGTAAGCTAGCGGTGTTCAGCCTCGGCAAAAAGGGCCGTTGTTATTCCCTTGGAAGGGTTGTTATTGTCCTCCAGTCTCCGGAAAAAACCGGGGTTACGGGCGTGACGCCCGATAGGGAGGAAACTATGTTCAATCACTTGATCCGCAAGCCCGTATGCTTGCTTGGAACGGCGGCGCTGGCCGCGATTACATTTGCTGCGCCGGCAGTGGCACAAGAACAACTGTCGATCGCCACGGGCGGCACAGGCGGGACGTATTACCCCGTCGGCGGCGGTCTGGCCGAGATCGTTAACAACCACGTCGAAGGCTATTCGGCGACCGCAGAAGTCACCGGCGCATCGGTCGAGAATATGGGCCTGATTGCCACCGGCGACGCCGATCTGGCGATTGCCTTGGCCGATACGGTCGCCCATGCCTACAACGGCACCGGCAACTTTGACGGTCAGCAACTGCCCATGGTGCGCGGCCTCGCCTCGCTTTACGCCAACATGGTGCACATCGTGACCCTTGAGGGCAGCGGCATCACCTCGCTTTCCGATCTGGCGGGCATGCGCGTTTCCGTTGGCGCGCCCGGGTCCGGTACGGAAGTGAACGCTTCTGCGATCCTTGGGGCCAATGGCATCTCTTACGATGACATCGACGAACAGCGCCTGAACTTCAATGAGACCGCCGATGCGCTGGCAAACGGCGATATCGACGCGGGCTTCTGGTCCGTTGGGGCGCCGACGTCGTCGATCCTCAACCTGGCCACGACGCAAGATATCGTGATCCTCAGCTTGTCCGAGGACGAATTGGCCGCTTCCATGGGCGCTCACAGCACCTTTGCGACCACCACGTTGCCCGGCGGCAGCTACAACGGCGTGGACGCCGATGTGGCCGTTCTGGGTATTCCCAACGTCCTGACCGTATCGTCCGAGATGTCGGACGATCTGGCCTACGCCCTGACCCAAGCGATGTTTGAAAACATTGCCGAATTGCAGGCCGTGCACCCCGCAGCGAATGAAACCACGGTCGAATTCACCATGTCGGCCACGCCGATCCCGCTGCACCCCGGTGCCCTTCGTTACTATGACGAAATCGGCGCGGATGTGCCGGACCACCTGCGCGAGTGATGCGTGACACGACTGTAAGAGGGGGGCTTTTTGCCCTCCTCCTGCTATGTGTGGCCGGCCCCGGTGCTGCCGATGACCTTGTCGCCACCCATGAGGATGGCCGGGAAATTACGCGACTATCGGTCCCCGAGGGGACGGAATGGTGCGTGCTCTGGCATCATTCGGTCGAAGGGTTCGAGGTCACCGATTGCTATGAGAACCGCGAAGGGCGGATGGTGCTGGTGCACTCGCATTTGCCGGATTTCGCCGCAGGGCTCGATCACATTCCCGGCCGGGGCACGCAGGTGTCTGACGGGCAGGGCGGATATTTCATTCTCGATATTGATGAGCCCGTACCGGGGGACGCCTATGTGTTGCGTCCGGGTCTGGGGCCTGTCGATCATCGGTTGCGGGTGGGCGATACGATTGTGTCCCTCTCCGCTGTTGCCCCGCGAGAGCGGGTGCGGATCGCTTTGGTAAGGAGCGCTGAGTAATGGTCACCGACACAGAAGTCCCGACCGAACCCGCACCGCAACCAGCGTTTGTGCTGCGTGTGATTGCCGTGATCGGCATCGCGTTGTCGCTGTTTCAACTGTATGCGGCGGGCGTGCAGCCTCTGGGTCTGTTCTTCCAGCGCCCCATTCACCTCGGGTTCATTCTGGTTCTGTGTTTCCTGATCTACCCCGCCTTTGGCCGTGACCGTCCGCGCGGCGTGTTGGGGTGGATCATTGACGGCACGTTGATCTGCGCCGGGATCGTCGCGGGCGCTTGGGTGCCGGTGAACATCGACACCATCGCCAACCAGATTTTCCCGCGCACCATCGACGTGTGGATCGGCGTGATGACCATCGTTGTGGTGCTCGAAGGGGCACGCCGCGCCGTGGGCCTTGGCATGACGATCATCGGCGCGGGGTTCATCGCCTACGCCTTTGCGGGCCGGAGGGGAGAGCTGCCGTTTCTGGCCGATTGGTTGCCCGGCATCCTGAACCATCGCGGCTATTCGCTAGAGCGTCTTTCAAGCCAGATGACCTTGGGCGCAGAGGGCATTTTCGGCATCCCCTTGGGCGTTGCGGCGACGTTTGTGTTTATCTTCGTGCTGTTTGGCGCGTTTCTGGAAGTCACCGGCGCGGGCAAGTTCTTCATTGATCTGGCCTATGCCGCGACGGGGCGGCAACGGGGCGGCCCGGCGAAAGCGGCCGTGATCGCCTCGGCTGGCATGGGATCAATCTCGGGATCGGCGATTGCCAATGTGGTGACCACGGGCGCGTTTACCATTCCGCTGATGAAAAAGCTTGGCTACCGTCCGGCGCAGGCCGGCGGGATCGAGGCTGCAGCCTCCACCGGCGGGCAGATCATGCCGCCGCTCATGGGGGCAGGGGCCTTTCTGATGAGCGAGTTCACGCGGGTGTCCTATGTGGACATCGTGCTCGTCTCGATCTTCCCGGCGGTTCTGTATTTCGGCACGGTTTACCTGCTGGTCCATATCGCTGCGGTAAAACAGGGCATGAAGGGCTTATCCGTGGCGGACCTGCCCCGAACCCGCGAAGTGCTGGCCGAAGGGTGGCATTTCCTGCTGCCCCTTGTGGCGTTGATCGCGCTGTTGGTGGCGGGCTATTCGCCCATGCGCGTGGGCTTCTACGCAATTCTGTCGATCATCGCCGCCGCCTCGGCCCGTGCGTTGTGGACCTTCGCGGCCTCTGGCCCGACGACGGCGGGCTTTATCGCCATGTGCCGCAAGGGGCTTTCGCTGACGCTGGAGGCGCTGGAACTGGGCGCACGCAACGCGGTCGCCGTGTCCATGGCTTGCGCCGTTGCGGGCATTGTCGTGGGGGTCGTGGGGCTGACCGGCTTGGGCCTGAAGTTCTCGGCCATGATGATCGCGTTTTCCGGCGGCAACATCGTCTTGGCGCTGATCCTCGTGCTGTTGGCCAGCTTGATCCTTGGCATGGGCCTGCCGGTGACGGCGGCCTATATCGTGTTGATTATCCTAGTCGGCCCCGCCCTGACCGAGCAGTTCGGCATGCCGATCCTGATCGCCCATCTGGTGGTGTTCTGGTACTCGCAGGACAGTAACGTGACGCCCCCCGTGGCGCTCGCGGGCTTTGCGGGGGCAGCGATTGCCGGGTCAAAACCGATGGAGACAAGCGTTCAGGCGTGGAAATACGCCAAGGGGCTCTATCTGATCCCGCTGTTCATGGTCTTTAACCCTGAGATCATCATGGGCGGCGAGGTGCCGGTCGTGATCTGGAGCGGCGCGATTGCCGTTCTTGGCCTTGCCGCCTTCGCCGCAGCGTTGGAGGGCTACCTTTGGGCCCCTATGCCGATGTGGATGCGGGTGGCCTTGGTGCCCGGCGTCGTCGCGCTGTTCTGGCCGAATTTCACGGTGGAAGTCGTGGGGGCGGTGCTGATCGTGATCTTGCTGGCGCTCAACTGGTGGCAGGCGCGGGGTGCACAACCACCCGCAGGTCCGGAGACCTCAGCCGCCTAGACAGGGGCCGCGGGCCCATGCGGCCCGCGCCCGAGTGGCTATGGGTGTGCATTCTACATCAACCCTAGGTCATGGCGCTGCGGACTGCGCAGTGGCATCCCCAGGTCTTTCGCCATGTGGGGATCAAGCGTCACGTCACGCAGGTGGTGCATTGGCTGGCGTTGCGCGGCCCGCAACCACCACCTCCGCCATGCTTCCGCAAGGGAAGGGCCGGGGCGCGGAGGGGCGGTGGAACGGGGCAAATCAACATGGAACGTCATTGGAATACCTCTTGGCGAATCGTTGCGATTTCTAGACGCTACAACCTCAAGCTAACTTGAGGTAAAGCGCTAATGTCCGGTAAGATGTCCACCGACCTCAGCGTCGGCCAAATGGCTGAGCGTGCTGGTGTCGCCGTGTCCACGCTGCATTTTTACGAGGCCGAAGGGCTGATCCGCTCGGCCCGCAACAGCGCCAACCACCGCCGTTATGAGCGCAAGGAGCTGCGCCGCGTCGCCATCATCCGCACCGCGCAATCGGTCGGCGTGCCCCTGTCCGAGATCAAAGCCCTGTTCGATGGCTTGCCAAAGGGC
This sequence comes from Gymnodinialimonas sp. 57CJ19, assembly GCF_038396845.1. Taxonomy (NCBI): domain Bacteria; kingdom Pseudomonadati; phylum Pseudomonadota; class Alphaproteobacteria; order Rhodobacterales; family Paracoccaceae; genus Gymnodinialimonas; species Gymnodinialimonas sp. 57CJ19. Next base: position 2,901,095 of record NZ_CP151587.1, on the reverse strand, counting down.
AAGATCAGCGCCGCCGATTGGGCCCATGCCGCAACCCAATGGGCGGACCGTCTGGACGACCAGATCGAAACGCTGTTGCGCCTGCGCGATCAGATGGGGGCGTGCATCGGCTGCGGATGCCTGTCGATGACGGCTTGCCCCCTGTATAACCCCGATGACCGCATTGCCGCCAAAGGGGCTGGCCCAAGGCGATGGAACGGCGGGCCTGAAGATCGGGCAGAGATGGACACAAGCTTCGAGAAAGCCCAAGGCGATGCGTGACCTTCCCCCCCTCTATATCCTGCGCCATGGCGAGACGACGTGGAACCGCGAAGGTCGCTGCCAAGGCCATCTGGACGCGCCGCTCACGGAATTGGGCCGCACCCAGGCCGCGCAACAGGGGCGGATCATTGCGGATCATATCTTGCCGCGTTATCCCGAAATCTCGGTCTGGGTCAGCCCCCTTGGGCGCGCGAAAAGCACCTGGGCGATCGCGGCAGAGGCCTCAGGGCTGGCGTCGCGCGCCGTCCGGTCCGAACCGCGTTTGGCCGAGGTCCACATGGGCGACTGGCAAGGCCGCCGGCGCGACGACTTTCTGGCCGAAGACCCCGCGGCCCGGGCCCACCCGAACCTGTTTGAGCTGTCCCTCAACACACCCGGCGGCGAAAGCTACGACGCCCTGCGTTCGCGGCTGGTTGAGTGCCTGCACCAAGTGAATCAGCCCACCATCTGCGTCACCCACGGCATCACCTCCTTGGTGCTGCGCGGGCTGATCCTGGGACTACCCCGCGAAGAAATGGCCGATCTGGGACACGATCAGGGCATCGTTTACCGTTTAAATGAGGGGGCAGAGCACCGATTAGAGGCTTCATCGCAGAAATGATCCAGATTGCCTCTTGCCCGTGCCAATTCCTCACGCTATCACGCGCTCCGTGGGGTCGTTAGCTCAGTTGGTAGAGCGCTTCGTTTACACCGAAGATGTCGGGAGTTCGAGCCTCTCACGACCCACCACTTCTACTGCTCTACCGTGATACTGCCGCCCAAGCACGGCGACGATGGCCCGACCCGCGCGGATTTCTTTTGTAATCCTCTGGGTCGGGAGTTCGAGCCTCTCACGACCCACCACTTTCCTTGCTCTACCGTGATACTGCCGCCCAAGCACGGCGACGATGGCCCGACCCGCGCGGATTTCTTTTGTAATCCTCTGGGTCGGGAGTTCGAGCCTCTCACGACCCACCACTTTCCTTGGTCTACCGTGATACTGCCGCCGTGCCCAAGGGCGGGCATTCCGGCAGTTGACCCATATACGTATCACAGCCAAACTTGGATTTCCCCAAGGATGGAGCGCAAGATGATGGACCCCGACACACCGCAAAAGCCGATTAACGCCCCCGGTCACGGGAAGCCGATGCAATCGGCGATCATCATCTACGTGCTCTATGGGGCGGGCGTCGTTTTCCCCCTCGCGGCCCTTGCGGGGCTGATCTACGCCTATGTGGAGCGGGGCAAGGATGCGACGTTGGACACGCACCTCAGCTTTCAGATCGCCACGTTCTGGTGGGGATTGCTGATGATTGTTGTTGGGCTTGTGCTGATGCTGTTTATCGTCGGCTTCCTGGTCTGGCTTTTCTGGTTCGTGTGGCTGGTGGTGCGGTTGATTACCGGGTTCCAGTTGGCGGACGCGAACCAGCCGATTTCGGGCACCGAGATGTTCGGGTTGAAGGCGATCTAGGTGCGCCTGCGCACAGCGGTCGTTTTTATTGGTCGAGTATGCGCATCTGTGCGGAGCAGCTATATTCCCTCCTGCAACAAAAGAGCCTGACCCATGAGCTGGAACCCCATCCTCGACACGCATTATCCTATCGGCACCGATGTGGACGCGATTGAGACAGTGATTGTCCCTCGGGCCCGTGACCTCGGTGATTTTGAAGTGCGCCGCGCGTTGCCCGCGCCAAAGCGGCAGATGGTCGGGCCGTTCATCTTTTTCGATCAGATGGGGCCAGCGGAATTTCTGACCGGGCAGGGGGTGGATATCCGGCCCCATCCCCATATTGGCCTGTCCACGGTGACGTATCTGTTTGAGGGCAAGTTTCACCACCGCGACAGCTTGGGCACCGACCAATGGATTGAGCCGGGAGCAGTGAATCTGATGACGGCAGGCCACGGGATTACCCATTCGGAGCGGGTGGACGGCGAGATGCTGAACGCGCCCTACACGCTGTCGGGGCTTCAGACATGGATCGCGCTGCCCAAGGACGTGGAAGACGGCAATCCGGCATTTGCCCATGCCGCCAAAGGTGATCTGCCGCTGCTCGAGGCCGAGGGCAAGCAACTTCGCCTGATCCTTGGCGATGCCTACGGAGAGGTGGCACCGGTTCAAACGCCCTCGCGCATGTTCTACGCCGATGCTCTGCTAGAGGCGGGCGCGGCGTTGCCCATGCCCGAAGATCACGAGGATCGCGGCGCTTATGTGCTCGACGGATCGGTGACGGTGGCCGGACAAGAGTTTGAGCGGGGTCAGATGATGGTGTTTCGCCCCGGCGACAAGATTGCCATGACCGCAGGCGGGCAGGGCGCAAGGGTAATGATCCTGGGTGGAGACACCATGGACGGCCCACGCCATATCTGGTGGAATTTCGTGGCGTCCTCGAGGGACAAGATAGACGCGGCGAAAGAGGCGTGGCGAGAGGGGGATTGGATGCATGGCCGGTTCCAGCTGCCCCCCACCGACAATGCCGAGCACGTTCCGCTTCCCTGACGGTTTCCCGAACCATCCTGCGCAATTGCCCTTGCCGTTGGTCAAGGGTTTCGCCACCGTGCGAGAATGAAGCAACTCTTCGATATTTTCCAACGCCCTAGGCGGCCCATGCCACGGGATGCCAGCTGATGAGTTCCCCCGACGCCACGCCGCTGCGCGCCATTGTGCTGATCCTGATCGGCATGGCCTGCATCTCGGTCAACGACATGCTGATCAAGTTCCTGTCTGGCGGCTATGCGCTGCATCAGATGGTGTTCATCCGCTCGGTCATCGGCATTGTAGTCACCAGCGTTTTCGTCTGGTTCGAGGGCGGCTGGCAGATTCTCAAGACGGATCGTCCCGGCCTGCACCTCATGCGGGCGGCGCTGATCGTTTCGGCCAACATGCTGTATTTCGCGGGTCTTTCCGTCATGCCGCTGGGGGTGGCGACGGCGCTGTTCTTCGTGGCGCCGCTGTTCATCACGCTGCTGGCCATTCCTGTTCTAGGCGAGAAGGTGGGCCGCCACCGTCTGACGGCCCTTCTCATCGGGTTCGTGGGCGTGGCCGTCATGATGCTGCCCGCCAATGACTGGTCCGAGATCCCCCGCGCGGCGATGTTGCTGCCGATCATCGCGGCTGCGTGCTATGCGGGCATGCAGGTGATGACCCGGAAGTTGGGCGCAAAATCCGCAGCCTCGGCCATGGCGATCTACATCCAGTTGGCCTTCATCGTGGTTTCGGTCGTGTCATTTTTCGCCGTGGGCCATGGCCGCTACGCCGAGGGCGTGGAAAGCGAAAGCCTTATCTTCCTTTTGCGTGCCTGGATATGGCCCGCACCGGACGACATCTGGAAGTTCATCGTCCTTGGCGTGACCTCGGCGCTGATCGGCTACTCGCTGTCGGCAGCCTACCGGATCGGCAATGCGGCAACCGTGGCCTCCTACGAGTACGCAGCCCTGCCGATGGCGATCTTCCTGGGGTGGCTGGTTTTCGGAGAGCGCCCCGGTTGGGTCATGCTGCTTGGCACCGCCCTGATCGCTGGCGCGGGCCTCTATGTTTTCGCCCGAGAGCGCCGAAGTTCAGGCATTGGGCCCGCCGCAGAACGCCCCATTCGCCGCGGATAGGGCGGCTGTGAGAAAATTTCCTCGAATTCATCGCCCGCGCCCGCTTGACCGCACCGCACGGCGTCGTTATCCCACCCCTCACGCGCGGTTGTAGCTCAGTTGGTTAGAGTACCGGCCTGTCACGCCGGGGGTCGCGGGTTCGAGTCCCGTCAACCGCGCCATTTATCCCCTTCCTTTTACTGTCCTACCGCCCTTCGGGCTACTTGAGGACGGCTGTGACCGTGCTGCCGCGCTTCGTGGGGGGGGAAGCGTCGCAATCACCCTTTACGCGATTGGGACGAAGGGGGCCAAATCACCCACCCGGCAACATCCGAAATCAGACCGCATTCGCCCGTTGATAAGCGCAAAAACGGAGCAATATGGATTACCGCAAAATTCGCCCGAAAACCGACAGTTTCCCGCTTGACCGCATCGCAGCGCGTCGTTATCTCGACCCCACGCGCGGTTGTAGCTCAGTTGGTTAGAGTACCGGCCTGTCACGCCGGGGGTCGCGGGTTCGAGTCCCGTCAACCGCGCCACTTATCCCCTTCCTTTTAGTGTCCTACCGCCCTTCGGGCTCCTTGAGGACGATCACGCTTGCCGTAACGGCCTTCGGGCTACTTGAGGACGTGCGCATTTATCCCGTCGCGCTTCGCGCGGGGGGGGGGGAGGCGCTTTCGCGCCTCCGGTGGCCCTTCGGGCAAGAATGGCGTTGCGGTGGCGCGGGACAGTCGGAAAAGGCCCTTAGCCCCTGTGAATCCAGCCGCCGCCGAAAATGCGGCCGCCTTCAGGGGCGTAGAACACGCAGGCCTGACCGGGGCTGACGCCTTCCTCGGCCACGATAAGCTCAACCTCCGCCTCGGTGGCGGAAAGCGGGCGGATCACCGCGGAACGGGGCGGACGGGTAGAGCGGATTTTGACCTCCAACTCCCATGACTCCTGGCTGTCGAACGGCACGTCGCCGAGCCAGTTGATCTCTCGCACAGGCACCGTGCGGGTCGAGAGCATTTCTTTCGGGCCGACGATCACTTGCCGCGTGTCCGGGTCCAGCTTTACCACATAGAGCGGGTCTTCCAGACCGCCGATCCCCAACCCGCGCCGTTGCCCGATGGTATAGTGAATCACACCCCGGTGCTGCGCCAGCACGTTGCCCTCCATGTCGACGATGTCCCCGGGGTCGGCCGCGCCGGGGCGCAGTTTCTCGATCACGGCGGCGTAATTGCCGTTGGGAACGAAGCAGATGTCCTGGCTGTCTGGCTTGTCGGCCACGCTCAACCCGTATTTCGCGGCCAGCGCGCGGGTCTCGGCCTTGCTTTCCAGATGCCCCAAGGGGAAGCGCAGAAAATCGAGCTGCTCTTGCTTGGTCGAAAACAGGAAATACGACTGGTCGCGCGCGGCATCGGCGGCGGAGTGCAACTCGGCCTTGTGGGCGCCCATTTTGCGTTGAATATAGTGTCCCGTCGCCATGCAATCGGCGTCGAGGTCTTTTGCCGTCTCCAGCAGATCCTTGAACTTCACCCGCTCATTGCAGCGGATACAGGGCACCGGGGTGGCGCCAGCAAGGTAGGAATCGGCGAACTCGTCGATCACGGCGTCCTTGAAGACGTTCTCGTAATCCAGCACGTAATGGGGGAAGCCCATCGTTTCGGCCACCCGCGCGGCGTCGCGAATATCGAGGCCGGCGCAACACGCACCTTTCTTGGCCAGCGCCGCGCCGTGGTCGTAAAGCTGCAAGGTGACACCCACCACATCATAGCCTTCATCGGCCAATTGCGCGGCAACGGCGGACGAATCCACCCCGCCAGACATCGCCACCACAACTCGGGTGTCGGCGGGAGCTTTGGCAAAACCTAAAGAATTCAGGCCGTGGGGGCGGTCGAGAGCCATGGAAAACTGTCCTAATCAGGGGGGCGTGTGCGAAATATAGGAAAAAGGCGACATATCACAAGGTTCGCTTACCCGATGTTAAACCTCATGGGCCATCACTCGTTTAGATGAATGAAAAATTGAGGCCGAGATGTATATCAGGAAAATCCAAGGGCCGCATGCAGTGTCACTGCCTGACGGCAGCACAATGACGCGATCTGATCTGCCGTCGCCGGACACAACGCGGTGGGTGGCCAGCCGAAAAGCGGCGGTGGTGCGCGCGGTCGCCCATGGTCTGCTCAGCGCGGAGGAGGCGATTCGCACCTACTCCCTTTCGGAAGAGGAACTTAGCTGCTGGACAGACGCCGTGGAGAAGCATGGAGAAAAAGCGCTCAAAACAACGGCCATACAGAAATTCCGTGAAACCGAATAAAAAAGAATTAGATGTTTCGGTGAAAAGTCTGCGGGTAGGTAACCTCGTGTTAACTATTTAGACGAAAACTAGGCGTATCGGATGTGAGTTACCTGGAGTTAAGAGTATGCGAGTATTGTTAGTCGAAGACGATCCCACCACTTCGAGGAGCATCGAAATGATGCTCAAGCACGCGAACCTTAACGTGTATGCGACCGATCTTGGTGAGGAAGGGATGGACCTGGCGAAGCTGTATGATTACGACATCATCCTTCTGGACCTGAACCTGCCCGATGTTTCTGGTCATGATGTCCTTCGCCATTTGCGCACAGCTCGGGTGGAAACGCCAATCCTCATTCTTTCCGGGCTTGATGACCCCGAAAACAAATTGAAGGGTTTCGGTTTCGGGGCCGATGACTATTTGACCAAACCGTTCCACCGCGAAGAACTGGTTGCCCGAATTCACGCCATCATCCGACGCTCCAAAGGCCACGCACAATCGGTGATCAATACCGGTAAGATTTCTGTAAACCTTGATGCGAAGACAGTCGATGTGGGCGGCACGCCGGTCCATCTGACGGGCAAAGAATACCAGATGCTTGAACTGCTATCCCTGCGCAAAGGCACGACGCTAACCAAAGAGATGTTCTTGAACCATCTCTATGGCGGAATGGATGAGCCTGAGCTGAAGATCATCGACGTTTTCATCTGCAAACTGCGCAAAAAACTGTCGGAAGCGACCGGTGGGAATACACACATCGAGACGGTCTGGGGCCGCGGGTACGTTCTGCGTGATCCGGTTTCTGCTGCCGATATGAACATGGACATGGCCGCCACTGGATAAGTTTAACGCGACCATGAGCGTCCCGACGTTCCGACGATGCGGGGGCTTCGTCTGAATATGTTCGAGATGACGCGAAAGGCGGCCCGGTAGTTCCTGGGCCGTTTTTTTGTTCACCGAGGACGGGCGGGGCCGGAAATTGACGCTCTGAAGCTGTCTGATCTCTGGACCAATCCCGCGCCGCCTCCTATCACAACACCCACGTATTTGCAGCTTTGGGGGCGCGCATGTCACAACCACTCACCGACGCGGCCGACTTGGCGGCTCAGCTCTCGGACGATGAGGCGGCGAAGCGCTTGGCAGAACTCGCTGCGATCCTGAGCGATGCCAACGCCGCCTACCACGGTGAAGACGCCCCCGACATTTCCGACGCCGATTATGATGCTCTGAAGCGAGAGAATGCCGCGATCGAAGCGGCGTTTCCCGCGCTTAAACGCGCCGATAGCCCCAGCGATCAAGTGGGCGCGGCCCCCTCGGCGGGTTTTGCCAAACTGACCCACAGCCAACGAATGCTATCGCTCTCCAACGGCTTCGACGCGGCAGATATCCGGGACTTTGTGGCCGGCATCCGGCGCTACCTCAACCTGTCCAAGGCCGCGCCACTTTCCTTCACCGCTGAACCCAAGATTGACGGGCTCTCCCTGTCCCTGCGCTATGAGGGCGGCACCCTCGTTTCCGCCGCGACCCGAGGGGACGGAGCCGTGGGCGAGAACGTCACCCAAAACGCGCGCACGATCTCGGACATTCCGCAAACCCTGACGGATGCGCCTGACATCCTGGAGGTGCGTGGCGAGGTCTACATGAGCCACGCCGATTTCGAAGCCCTGAACGCACGCCAAATCAGCCACGACGCCAAACCCTTCGCCAATCCCCGCAACGCCGCGGCCGGATCTTTGCGCCAGTTGGACGCGGCCATCACCAAATCGCGCCCCCTGAAGTTCTTCGCCTATGCCTGGGGCGAGCTAAGCGCCCCTCTGGGAGAAACCCAGTCCGAGGCGCTTAAGACTTTAGAATCCCTCGGTTTCACCATCAACGACCTCACCAAAACTTGTCACAGCTGCGAGGAGATGCTGGCGCATTACGCCAGTATCGAGGAGGGGCGCGCTGATCTGGGCTATGACATCGACGGCGTCGTCTACAAGGTTGACAACCTCGACTATCAGCGACGCCTTGGGATGCGCTCCACCACGCCGCGATGGGCCATCGCCCATAAATTCCCCGCCGAACTGGCGTGGACCACCCTTGAGGCCATCGACATTCAAGTCGGCCGCACCGGCGCGCTCAGCCCGGTTGCGCGGCTGACGCCAGTGACGGTGGGCGGCGTTGTCGTGTCCAACGCGACGCTGCACAATGAGGATTACATCGCCGGGCGCGACGCCAATGGCGGGCCGATCCGGCCCGATGAAAACGGGGTGGGCAAGGACATTCGCGTGGGCGACCGGGTGCAGGTCTACCGCGCAGGCGACGTGATCCCGAAGGTGGCGGATGTGGACCTGTCCAAACGCCCCGCCGATGCGCAGCCCTACGTCTATCCAACCGATTGCCCGGAGTGTCAGTCGGCTGCAATCCGCGAAGAAGGCGATGCGGTACGACGCTGCACCGGCGGCCTGATCTGTCCTGCACAAGCCGTTGAAAAGCTAAAACATTTCGTCAGTCGCGCGGCTTTCGACATCGACGGCCTCGGCGCAAAGCAGGCCGAGGCTTTCTATCTGGACGAATGGATTTCAGAACCTGCGGATATCTTTTTGTTGCGGGAAAGATACGGCGAGGGGCTGCAACAGCTCAAGAACCGCGAGGGCTGGGGCGAGAAATCGGCCACCAGCCTGTTCAGCGCCATCGAAGATAAACGGGAAATCGCCCTGCACCGCCTGATATTTGCCCTGGGCATCCGCCATGTGGGCGAGGTTGCGGCAAGTGATTTGGCCCGGCATTTCGGCACGTGGGACGCCTTGGCCGAAACCATCGACGCGGCTGCGCCGGCTGCCGAAGCGCACCTGAGGGCCGAGGCGGCCATCATCGCCGAACGCAAAGCCGCCGCCGACATGGGGCGCCGCGCCTCGCTGCAACCGGAGCGCGACAAGGCGTGGGCCGGCACGCCCGCCGCCGCCAAGGCCGCATGGGAGGATTTGACCGGCATCGACGGGATCGGCGCGACGGTTGCTGTGTCGCTCGTGACCACCTTCCAACAGCCGCGCGAAAGGGCCTCGATCGACCGCCTTATTGCGCAGGTCACCGACGTTCCGCCGCAAGCGCGCGCCACCCAAAGTGCCGTGGCGGGCCTGACCATTGTGTTCACCGGATCACTGGAGCGGATGACAAGATCCGAGGCGAAAGCGCGGGCCGAGGCGCTTGGCGCGAAGGTCTCGGGCTCGGTCTCGGCCAAGACAGATATCGTGGTGGCGGGGCCGGGGGCCGGATCAAAAGAAAAGAAAGCCAAGGACTTAGGGATTGAGTTGCTGACCGAAGATCAATGGCTGGACCGGATCGGCGATGGCTGATCACCTTCCCAAAGGCCGGCCCGAAATCCTGTTTCCGCTGTTTGCGGGATTGGAAACTTTGGATGGTGTCGGCCCGAAGACGGCCAAGAACTACAGCGGCATTAACGTGGAAACGCCCCGCGATCTGATTTTTACGCTGCCCGCGGGCGGTCTGGACCGCACCCGCCGCGCCTCCATCCGCGATGTACCTCTGCCGGGCCCGGCAACGGTCGAGGTTACCATCGGCGCCCACATCAAGCCCAAGGGGCGTGGCCCGTATCGGATTGAGGTGGAGGACGCGCAGACCTCTTTCCAACTCGTGTTCTTCCACGCCCGCGGAGACTATCTGGAACGCCAACACCCGACCGGCGCGCGGCGGGTCATTTCGGGCAAGGTGGAGCTTTATGACGGTGTGGCGCAGATGGCCCATCCTGACCATATGCTCCCCCCCGAAGAGGCCGAGACCATTCCCGAATACGAGCCGGTCTACCCCCTGGCCCAAGGTCTAACCCAACGCGGCGTCCACAAAGCGGTGCAATCGGCGTTAACCAAGGTCGAGCATCTGGGCGAATGGATAGATCTTAACACCGTTAAGGAACGCGATTGGCCCGCGTGGTCCGAGGCGATCCAAGCCGTCCACGCGCCAAAGAACGCAAGCGATCTCAGCCGTGCCGCGCTGCCCCGCGAACGGCTCGCCTATGATGAACTGTTTGCCCACCAATTGACCCTCGCACTGGCGCGGAACACCCGGCGGCGCAAGGCCGGGCTCGTCTCGGAAGGTGACGGAAAGCTAAGGGCCAAGGTGCTGGCGGCTTTGCCCTATACGCCGACCGGGGCGCAACTGCGCACGATCCAGGAGATTTCCGAAGATATGGCCAAGCCGCAGCGGATGAACCGCCTGCTGCAAGGGGACGTCGGCGCGGGCAAGACGCTGGTGGCCCTGATGGCGCTGCTGGTCGCGGTAGAGGCGGGCGGGCAGGGGGTGATGATGGCCCCGACCTCGATCCTGGCGGGGCAGCATTACCTGAACCTCAAACCTCTGGCGGATGCCGCAGGCGTGGTGTGCGAGGTGCTGACCGGCGCGGACAAGGGTAAGGATCGCCAAGGTAAACTCGCCGCGTTGGCAAGGGGCGATATCCACATCCTCGTGGGCACGCACGCCGTGTTCCAAGACGATGTGGCGTTCAACAGCCTGCGTTTGGCCGTGGTGGATGAACAGCACCGCTTTGGGGTCCGCGAAAGGGTGCGGCTGAGCCAAAAGGGCGAGATGGCAGATGTGCTGGTGATGACCGCCACGCCGATCCCGCGCACGCTGTCCCTGGCGCAATACGGTGACATGGATGTGAGCGTGTTGGACGAAAAACCGCCGGGGCGCACGCCAGTGAAAACGGCGCTGATTTCAACGGCGCGGATGGATGAAGTGGTGGCGCATCTGCGCGGCGCGTTGGATCAGGGGCGGCAGGCCTATTGGGTCTGCCCGTTGGTGGAGGAATCCGAGGTCTATGACGCGACCGCCGCAGAAGAGCGGTTCAAGATGCTCCGCGCGGCCTTCGGAGAGGGTAAAGTGGCGCTGGTCCACGGGCAGATGAAGCCGAAGGAAAAAGACGCCGTGATGGCGGCCTTCAAAGCGGGCGAAACAAGGGTGTTGGTGGCGACCACGGTGATCGAGGTGGGGGTGGATGTGCCCAATGCCTCGATCATGGTAATTGAACAGGCGGAGAATTTTGGTCTGTCGCAATTGCACCAACTAAGGGGAAGAGTGGGGCGAGGATCGGCGGAGTCCACCTGTCTGTTGATGTACCGCGCACCTTTGGGCGAAACCGCCACCCGCCGCCTGCAAGTGATGCGAGAGACCGAGGACGGCTTCCGCATATCCGAGGAAGATTTGGCGATCCGGGGCGCGGGCGACGTGATCGGAACAGCGCAATCGGGGCTGCCCAGGTTCCGCGTCGCCAACCTTGAAGAGCAGAGCGCGCTGATGGCGCTGGCCCAAAGCGACGCACGGGCGTTGCTGACGCTCGACCCCGATTTGGAAGGGGCACGCGGGCAGTCTGCAAGGGTACTTTTGTGGCTGATGGAGCAAGACAAGGCGATCCGACTACTGGACGTAGGGTAAGGCTGGGGAGGTCTAAAACGAGAACGGAACACGCTTTGTTCTCAAATGTTCTCAAAAAGTTCTTTACAATTTTAGCGGAACGTGGGAACAAAGATGCAACAAAGACGTTACCTACCCAGACGTTCGGTAATACAGGAGACGCCCCGATGATTGCACAAGCCGCTCAAATTCTCGCCCGTTCGCGCGATACGCTGATGTATGATCTGGCAGGCGTTGTGGCACTCGCCTTGATGACGGTTGGGATGCTGCATCTGCCCGGTCTGGTCTGAATTTTCGCCCCCTGTATTTTTGCCCCTGTCGGTATCTGACCCGCCCGCCGCCCCGCAAGGAGTTGTCCCACCCCTAGATTTTTCGCGCAGCAGGACTTGAGAGAGACCTGAAACCTTCCAGACTGCGCCCGTTTTCTGCCTGCGATCCACGGGTTTCGTTTGCGCCACTTGTCCCGGCCCAAACACGATTTGCCTCGCCCTTAGTCCCATGCCTCGGGACGTCACGGATACGCATTACTACGCCGCCATCCTTGTCCGGGATGCGCGGCGTTTTTTTTGGGGAAATGGCGGCGCGGTGTGGAAGATCCTTGCAAGGATCTTCCCAGTCTTTTGCAAAAGACTGGGGCGTCTAGGCGCAGGCGGCGTGTTCGGCCTCGGCCATGGCTTCGGCGGTGGCGTCGAGGGCGAGCATGATGGAGGCGTGACGATTACGGTATTCTTTCGCGGGTTCGAGCACCTCGTAACCTTCCCAAGGGGCGCCGGGGGGCGGGCCGTCGAATTTGAGCATCGCTTTCAGGGCATCGCGGGCGGCTTCCACCTCGAGCCTCGTGCGGCCGATGACGTGCTGTCCGAGAAGGGCTGCGGCCGCCTGACCAAGGGCACATGCTTTGACGTCCTGGGCGAAGGCGGAGACCTTGTCGTCGGTCAGGCAAAGTTCAACGGTCACGGTCGAGCCACATAGCGGCGCGCGTTTCTTTACCCGCGCCTGGGGGGCTTTGAGCGCGCCACGATGGGGGATGTCCGCTGCCAACGCGAGTATGCGTTGAGAGTAGAGTTTAATCAGATCGCTATCCGCTGCCATCGTTCGCCTTTCGGGGCTTTGCCTTTCGGGTCCGTCATGACGTAAGTAGCGTCGCGTGGGCCATTTGCAAAGAGGACGACCCGATGAAAGACTTTGATAGGGCAACACTTCGCTATGATGTGAACGGGTTGATCCCCTGTATCGCGCAGCAGGAAGGCACCGGTGAGGTCCTGATGATGGCGTGGATGAACGCAGAAGCGGTGGCAAAGACCTTGGAAACGCGGCGGGTCACCTATTGGAGTCGGTCACGCCAAGCCTTTTGGGTCAAGGGAGAGACCAGCGGTCACACCCAGGCTTTGGTAGATTTGCGGATAGATTGTGACCGGGATTGTTTGTTGGCGGTGGTCCAGCAAGAGGGCGCCGCGTGTCACACGAACCGGCGGGTGTGTTTTTACACCTCGGTCGTTGACGGCGAAGAGGTTGAGTTGATGGCGCCGATGGGGTGAGGAGGTGCTGGTTTTGCGGAGGGGTGTGGTGCTTGGGTGCGGGAGCAGGCCTTGGATCGATCGCGTCTAACTGGGGCCAGCCGTCCAGACTATGCTTTTTTAATGGGGGGGGCGAGCCCTGTTGAACAAGCCTCTCTAACTGGGGGGCCAGTCCCCCAGACCATGCCTCTTTAACTGGGGGGCCAGCCCCCCAGACCCCCGGCGATATTTTTGAAAAGATGAAGGGGTCAGAGGCCGACGAGGTGGCGGATGTCGGCGGGGCTGGCGCCTTCAGTGCGGTAGGTACGGATGGCGCGGGCATCGTCGCGTTTGGCGAGGCGGCGGCCGTGGTTGTCACGGATCAGGGCGTGGTGATGGTAGGTGGGCGTGGGCACTCCGAGGAGGCGTTGCAAGATCACGTGGATTTTGGTGGCGGCGAAAAGGTCATCGCCGCGGATCACATCGGTAATGCCTTGGGCGGCATCATCGAGAACGACGGAGAGATGATAGGAGCCCAGGAAATCACGGCGCGACAGGACGATATCGCCGATGTTCTGTTCCATCTCGGTTGCTGTGAACTCGATCAGACCCTTGGGGCGCCGTCCGGTTTCGGAGAATGACGCGAAGGTTTTAGCGCCATGTTCGGTCCTGCGTGCGTCCATGACGCGGGTCACGGCCTTACCCATGTCTAGGCGAAGGGTCGTATCTTGTGGGAGGGGAACGTCGCTGTGCCGTCGGCCTGACCCGGCGTGGATGCCACGACAGGTACCGGGGTAGATGATCCCATCGGGGCCCATGGGTGGGTCTCCCTCATGGGGGGCGGATGCAGCGGCGAGGATGTCGCGACGGTTGCAGGTGCAGGGATAGAGCAGGTCGTCCTGCCAGAGCGTTTGGAGAGCGGCGCGGTAGGCGGGCAGTCGGGTGGATTGGCGCAGAGGCTCGGCGTCCCAATCGAGGCCGAGCCAGCGAAGGTCGTCGATGATCTGTGTTTCCCATTCAGGTTTTGAGCGCTGGCGGTCGATGTCTTCGATCCGCAAGAGGAAGGTGCCGGTTTGAGCACGGGCCATGTCATGGGCCAGGATCGCGGAATAGGCATGGCCCAAGTGCAGAGGCCCGGTGGGAGAGGGGGCGAAGCGGGTAATCACGTGCGACGGAACACGTAAACCGTGGACATGACGTCGATACCGGGCAGATGCGCGCCGCGTTCTTCAGAGATCAGCTCCATGAGATGGGCTTGGGCGGCAAGCGCCGCCGGGAATTCCGGCGCCTCTAGGGCCACATCGTTGAGAGAGATGACGAAATAGCCGGCTGAGGGCAGGGCTGAGACGAGGGGCGCGATCACCTCGGCTGGGGCGGCGCCGGGGCCGATGGCGCCGATTGCAGTGATGGCTTGGTAGGTGTTCGGGGCCACGGGGGGCGGAGCGTCGGCTTGGGCCTTGGTGAGCGTTCGGTAGATGTCTTTTGCCCGCGCTTTGGTCAGCATTGCATCCGACAGGTCCACGCCGTCAATAACGCGGAAACCCTCGGCCCACAAAGCCTCGCCTGAGAGGCCCGTGCCACAGGCGAAATCGAGGATCGGGGCGGTTTTGGCCAAGCCTGTCGCCGCAAGCGCTGCGGCACAGCGTGTCGGGGTGGCATAGGCGTTGGCGGTGATCTCGGCCTCGTAGGTGTCGGCCCATTGATCGTAGTAGTCGCGCACGCCATCGCCTTTGAGGTCGTAGACCTTTGACAAGAATGGTGTATCTGGCATGCGCGATCTCCCACCTATGGCCGCTTATGAGCTATTGTGCGGCTGCCTCTGAAGGAGATAGCCACTGGGTCCATGCCTCCTTGGCGCGGTCCGTGTAGGCTTTATAGCGGTCTTTGCGGCCCCTGCGTCCACCCTTGAGGCCCTCAACCGGGGGAAATAACCCGAAGTTGACGTTCATTGGCTGGAAGGTTTTGGCGTCCGCGCCGCCCGTGATGTGGGTCACGAGCGCACCCATGGCGGTGGTGTTGGGGACCTCTGGCAGGGTCTGGCCGAGGATTTCAGCGGCGGCCATGCGGCCCGCGAGAAGGCCCATGGAGGCGGACTCGACGTAGCCCTCAACGCCCGTGATCTGGCCCGCGAAGCGGATGTGGGGCTTTGAACGCAGGCGCATCTGAGCGTCCAGCAGGGTGGGCGAGTTGATGAAGGTATTGCGGTGGATGCCACCGAGCCGGGCAAAGGAGGCCTCATGCAGGCCCGGGATCATCGCGAAGACCTGCTTTTGCGCGCCGTAGGTCATCTTGGTCTGAAAGCCCACGATATTATAGAGCGTTCCCAAGGCGTTATCGCGGCGCAGCTGCACCACGGCGTAGGCCTTGGTTTGCGGGTCATGGGGGTTGGTCAGGCCCACGGGCTTCATCGGACCAAAGCGCAGGGTCTCGCGGCCCCGCTCGGCCATAACTTCGATGGGGAGGCAGCCGTCGAAGTAGCCCGCCGTTTCCCCCTCCTTGAACTGGGTCTTGTCGGCGGCCAGGAGCGCGTCGATGAAAGCCTCGTACTGGTCATGGGTCAGGGGGCAATTGATGTAGGCTTGCTGTTCCTCCAGCGTGTCGCCCTTGTCATAGCGCGACTGGCGCCAGGCGATATCCATGTCGATGCTGTCGGCGTAGACGATGGGGGCGATGGCATCGAAGAAGGCCAGCGCGTCCTGGCCAGCCTCGCGCGCGATGGCGTCGGCGAGTTTGGAGCCGGTCAGCGGACCCGTGGCGATGATGGTGGGGCCATCGGTGGGAAGGTCCGTGATTTCGCCGTAGGCGATCTCGATATTCGGATGGGCTTGCAGCTTGGCCGTCACGGCCTCGGCAAAGGGATCACGATCGACGGCCAGCGCACCGCCCGCGGGCAGCTTGTGGTCGTCGGCGGTGTGCATGATGACCGAATCCGCCGCACGCATTTCCCAATGCAGCAGACCCACGGCGTTTTGCTCGCTGTCGTCAGAGCGGAACGAGTTGGAGCAGACCATTTCCGCCAGGTTGCCGGTGCGATGGGCGAAGGTTTCGACCTTGGGGCGCATCTCGATGATTTTGACGGAAACGCCCATGTTGGCGGCCTGCCAGGCGGCCTCGGACCCGGCCATACCGCCGCCGATGATTGTAAGTTGTGATGACTGTTTCATGGGGGGTGATGTAGGGAGTTCTTATGAAAAGGGAAAGCCACGAGTGCATACTGGAAAGGGGGGAACCGGATTTCAGGTGTAGGTGCACGCCGGAAATGGCGGGGCTTTGTTCTTTTGTTTGGCGTGTGGGGTTGGCGTGAGCCCGAATGGGTAGGCTAATTCGGGGTGTTGGCTTGGGATGAATTGCTGAGAGGCCGTTTACGGGCAGGTCTGCCGTAAACAGGCCAGTGCAAGGGTATCTGCGAGTCGCGATCCGCCTCAAGGACGCCTACGGCGCCGCGCAGGCGCGGTCTGCGATCCTTGACCCGGTTCCCGACTCACGCGGTGGGGTGCAGGGCGAAGCGGCCGGGGCCGTGGGCGGCGAGCATCAGGTAGCCGCCCGCGATGGTCCAGTTCTTGAAAGCGATGGTCATCTGCCACGGGTCATCCATGAGGATGTGAAAGCAGGAGGTGACGATGCAGTAGGCGGCGGCGGCGAGTGCGAGGGGACGGGTGTAGAGGCCGAGGGCGATGCCCACGCCCGCGATAGTGGTGAAAATGCCGGCGGGCCAGAGCAGCCCGGCGGGCAGGTTGGCCAACGCGAGCAGGGCGCCCGCACCGGTGGGGTCAGAGATCTTCTGGACCGTTCCAGCCAGCATCAGCGATGCCAGAAGGAGCCGCCCGACAAGCGCCAGAAGGTCACTCACCGCGCCGTTCCAGGGCCGCGGCGACCCGCTCCATCGCAGTGGCACTGCGCTCGGCGGCAGCAAGCTGGCGCTCCTGCATCTCGATCTGACGCGCCTGGTTGGCTTCGATCTGCTCGTTGGTCTTCTGCATCCGTCGCCCGCGCGGGATGCCGACGATCAGCATGATCGCCAGCATCAGCATCATGACCGTGAACGCCACGGTCAGAAAGGTGTCGGTATCAGACATCCTCTCCACCTTCGATCACCTCGGCGTCTTCATCACCCTGGTCGGCGATATAGGCGACGCTGACGATGTCCTCGCCCTTGGCCGTGTTGAAGACCTTCACGCCACCCGCAGAGCGGGACCGGAACGAGATGCCGTCGATTGGCACGCGAATGCTCTGACCCGTGGAGGTCGCCAGCATGATCTGGTCGTCCATCTCCACCGGGAAGCTGGCCACAAGCGTGCCGCCGCGCATTGCCTTGTCGATGGCGCTGACACCTTGGCCCCCGCGACCGCGCACGGGATAATCATGGGACGAGGACAGCTTGCCAAGGCCGCCCGAGGTGATCGTCAGGATCAGGTCCTCGGCCGCGCTCATTTCGGCGTAACGCTCTGGCGAAAGATCACCCTCGGGCACGTCATCCTCATCGGTTTCCGTTTCCTCGGTCACACCCGCCATCAGGCGGCGTTGCTTGAGGTAGGCGGCACGTTCCGAGGCTTCTGCATCGAAGTGCCGGATGATCGACATCGAGACGACCTCATCGTCCGTACCAAGGCGAATCCCTCGCACACCGGTCGAGGCGCGGGAGTTGAAGACCCGCACGTCAGTGGCCGGGAACCGGATCGCGCGGCCCTGTTTGGTGACCAGCATCACGTCATCGTCGTTCGAGGCGATGCGCGCGTTGATCATCCGCCAGCCTTCGCTGTCGCCTTCGAACTTCATCGCGATCTTGCCGTTGCGCATGACATTGGCGAAATCACTCAGCGCGTTGCGGCGCACGGTGCCGCGGTCGGTACAGAAGACGACCTGCAACTCGCCCCAGTGATCCTCATCCCGGTCCACGGGCATGATCG
Organism: Gymnodinialimonas sp. 57CJ19; assembly: GCF_038396845.1. Taxonomy (NCBI): domain Bacteria; kingdom Pseudomonadati; phylum Pseudomonadota; class Alphaproteobacteria; order Rhodobacterales; family Paracoccaceae; genus Gymnodinialimonas; species Gymnodinialimonas sp. 57CJ19. Next base: position 2,883,182 of record NZ_CP151587.1, on the reverse strand, counting down.
CGGCAATCCCGGTGCCCGTTTCGATCGGCAGGATATTCACGATGGCCTTGCCCCTGCTGGAGCGGCTTCCCGACGGCAAGCGCCATGTCTTCAGCTTGTAGACCATGCCGCTGGTCGTGAAGAACAGCAGCGGCGTGTGGGTGTTGGCGACGAACATCGACGTCACGACGTCGTCGTCCTTCATAGAGCCGCCGGACACGCCCTTGCCGCCGCGCTTCTGCGCCCGGAAGTCGGCCAGTGGCGTGCGCTTGATGTAGCCGCCTTGGGTGATGGTGACGACCTGATCCGAGCGTTCGATCAGGTCTTCGTCGTCCATGTCACCGGACCATTCGACAATCTCTGTCCGGCGGTCCACGGCGAATTTCGCGCGCACCTCGGCCAATTCGTTGGATATGATCTCCAGGATCCGTTCTCGCGAGGCGAGGATGGCGAGGTAATCCTTGATCTTGCCTGCCAGCTCTTCCAGCTCGTCGGTGACTTCCTTGACGCCCAGTTGCGTCAGGCGTTGCAGGCGCAACTCCAGAATGGCGCGGGCCTGCGTTTCCGACAGGTTGTAGGTGCCGTCTTCGTTGGCCGTATGGGTCGGGTCATCAATCAGCTTGATGAACGGCAGGATTTCCTCGGCTGGCCACGCGCGGGTCATCAGGGCCGCGCGGGCGGCGGGCGCATCGGCGGAGGCGCGGATCGTTGCCACGACTTCATCGACGTTGGAAACCGCCACGGCCAAACCGCACAACACATGCGCCCGGTCGCGGGCCTTGCGCAACTCGAACGCAGTGCGACGCGCCACGACTTCTTCGCGGAAATCGAGGAACGACGTCAGGAACGCGCGCAGGGTCAGTTGCTCGGGCCGGCCACCGTTGAGCGCCAGCATGTTGCAGCCAAAGCTTGTCTGCATCTGCGTGAAGCGGAACAGCTGGTTCAGCACCACCTCGGGCGTGGCGTCGCGCTTCAACTCCACCACCACACGCACGCCGATCCGGTCGGATTCGTCGGCCACGCCGCTGATCCCGTCGATCTTCTTGTCGCGGACCAGTTCGGCAATGCGCTCGATCATGCTCGACTTGTTCACCTGATAGGGGATTTCGTCGATGACAATGGCGTAGCGATCCTTGCGGATCTCCTCGACGCGGGTCTTGGCGCGGATGATGACGCTGCCGCGCCCCTCCAGATACGCCTTCTGCGCGCCGGAACGGCCCAGAATGATCCCGCCCGTGGGGAAGTCAGGGGCGGGGACATATTGGATCAACTCTTCCGAGGACAGGTCCGGCTTCTCGATCAGTGCCTGACAGGCATCAATCACTTCGCCCAGATTGTGGGGCGGAATATTGGTGGCCATACCAACGGCAATACCGCCCGCGCCGTTCACCAGCATATTGGGGAAGCGGGCAGGCAGAACCGTGGGTTCTTGTTGTTTGCCGTCGTAGTTGTCCTGAAAATCGACGGTGTCTTTGTCGATATCTTCTAGAAGATAGGCAGCCGGGCTATCCATGCGCACTTCGGTGTAGCGCATCGCGGCGGGGTTATCGCCGTCCATGGAGCCGAAGTTGCCTTGCCCGTCCAGCAGGGGCAGCGACATGGAGAAATCCTGCGCCATCCGCACCAGTGCATCGTAAATCGCGCTGTCGCCGTGGGGGTGGTACTGGCCCATCACGTCGCCCACAGGCCGGGCCGACTTGCGGTAGGCTTTTTCATGGGTGTTCCCGGTCTCGTGCATCGCGAACAGAATGCGGCGATGAACCGGCTTGAGGCCGTCGCGCAGGTCCGGGATCGCCCGAGAGATAATCACCGACATCGCATAGTCGAGGAACGAGGTCTTCATCTCCGCCGAAATGTCGATCGAGGGGCCGGAAAACTCGGGCCGCTCGGGCAGGGTTTCCCCGTCGTTTTCAGGGGGTTCAGGAGTGTCGGTCATTTGTCCGCCCGTTCGTCGTGTTATACGCTATATTTTGTTGAGCGGACTATAGCTGCCCCCGATATGGGGTGCAATGGCGCGATCACACTGCGAGGAGGCCCCGTAGAGGCCGAGGAGGGGCTGAAAAACGAGGGGCAGGGCGGTTACGCCCGTGCCTTCTCCTTCGTCAGGGCGGCGGTCAGCCAAATACCCGCCAGCACAACGCAGAAGATGCCGTTCCAGCTGGCCATCGACAGCCCGGCGAAATGCCAGGCCGCCTCGTTACACAGGACAATCTGGGGCCCGGTGGTGGTGTCGAACAAATCCTCCATCGACAAGCTGCCCACATCTTGTGCCGCGCCCGCGCCGCAGACCTGCGGGCCGTCCCACCAGCGTTGCTCTACGCCCGTGTGCAGTAGCGCGATGCCCGCGTTCACTGCCATGGTCAGCCCGCCGAGCCATGCGATGACCGCACGGGGGAACACCACGCCCACCAACGCCAGGCCGATGGCGATGCGGTGCGGCCAGCGTTGCCACAGGCACATGGTGCAAGGCAGAAGCCCCACCCAATATTGAAAGTAGAGCGCGCCGCCAAACAGCGCGGCAGAGCCCAAGCCCGCCAGTAAGATAAGATTGCGCCGTGTCATGATCGTGCTCTCCATTACAGGAACTTCAACACATAGAACCCGCCGCCCAAAAGCAGGCAGAACAGGATGAACATCAGGCCCAAACGCTTCTCGATGAAGTCCTTGATCGGGGCGCCGAATTTCCACAGCAGCGCCGCCACAATAAAGAAGCGCAAACCACGTGCTATAATAGATGTGACGATAAAGGTGCCAAGGGGCAAGCCAGTCCAACCCGACATGATCGTGATCACCTTGTAGGGGAAGGGCGTCAGACCCGCGATCAGCACAGGCCAGAAGCTCAGGTCATTGAACTGCTCGTTGAACTGTTCAATCCGCTCTATCTTGCCAAGGGCTTCAAAGATCGGGCGGCCAATCTCTTCAAACGCAAAAGCGCCGATGGCGTAGCCCAGAAGCCCGCCCAGAACCGAGGCCACAAGACACACCCCCGCAATCAGCCAGGCCCGCGATGGACGCGCCAGGATCATGGGAATCATCAAGACGTCGGGCGGGATCGGAAAAACCGAGCTTTCCGCGAAGCTTACAATCGCCAAAACCCATAGTGCATTGGGGTGTCCGGCAAAGCCCATAACCCAGTCATAAAGGCGGCGTAGCATCTTGGCGTCCTCATATAATTCGCCCGCTTAGTGACGTATCGCGCACAAGGGAGCAAGCGGAGGCTTACAGCGTGTTGACGGCGCCGTCCGGGGGCGCTATCCGGTCGCCACAGGGCCCGAGTGGCGGAATTGGTAGACGCAGGGGATTCAAAATCCCCCGCCGCGAGGCTTGTCGGTTCGAGTCCGACCTCGGGTACCAGCCCTTCGCAAGAAGACGACGACAAACGCCGGGGTTCGCCCCGGCGTTGCCATTTTTCGGGGCGTGTGTTTCCGGCATGTCGCTATGTGGCACGAATGCGGCAAAGCCTTGGCCCAGGGCCACCGCGCCCGGCGTCACCTTCTCGCCAAAACGCCCGTGGCGCTATCGCTCCGATTCGGTTGGATTAATTCTGAAAATGCGCAACTGACCGGAAGGACATGTCCAAATGGTCAGGTTTTGCGTGTCGTAGCGGTGCACTGCTGGCAACAGACTGTTTCCGTTACGTCGGTTCGCGTTTGTTGCTGGATTGGCGACAATCGTGCAGAAGCGCCAATCGCTCGCTTTGGGCTGCTTTGACCAAGGGGCAAGAACGCAACGTTTGCGGCAAGAAAAACAGGCGTTTCCAAATGTGGCGATTTTGTGATCTCGAAACAATCATGGCGAAAACACGGCCAACACCATGCCGTTTCAGCCCCAGTCTGACCCAAAAGTTGACACATTCTCTAAAAATTTCCCTTCTCCTTACTCAATTCTTTGGGGTATCTCTCACTCAGCCCAACTGGGGGGCGATGTCTGCAAATAGGCCACGGGGGCGGCCGCACACGAATGTCGCGTGAAAACGCGGGAGGGGTGTTGCCGTTAAGAAGACCGGTCAAGAATGACTGCGTTGGCAATCGGTGCGAGCTACGACCGTCGAGGCGTAGTATCGTCCTGTCGAGACCCGTGTCTCGATCCTCTCCTTCCACTTGGAACATTCTTGTGCGTGCCGCCCTTGGGCCAGCCAGCATCGCATCAGTTTGAATAATTTTTTCCTGCGTGAGTGGGGAGGTCCGGCGTTCGGTCGGCAATAGGAGAGTGCGAGATGACGAATTTCACTGACCCGGCAAATCTGGATAAATTGATCGGACTTTGGGACTTCCGCGAAGGCAACGAGACGGCCGACACGGGACTGGATGACGGCATCGCGCAAAACGGCGAGACGCTGGACAATCCTCCCGACGGCTCCAACGCGCAGGCCGCCAGCTTCGGTGGCGGTTACCTTCACGTCGGCAGCGGCAGCAACAGCCACCCGACCGTCTTCGATGTGAACGCCGATGCGAACAGTTCTTCCGACGATGAACAGTTCAATCTCGATCGCGGCACCCTTGAAGTGCAGTTCATTCAGACGGAACAATCGGGTAGCTCAGAAGATGTGATCCTTTCGCGCGGCGAGGAGAAGATCGACGAGGACGACGAAGGTTTCTTCGAGATCCGGGTCACGAAATATGGCGAAGTCGAAGCCTATCACAACACGAACGACGGCGACGCCAAGGTCGAGCTCTCGACCAGCAAGGATTTCTTCTGCCCCGGAGACGTCGTCAACGTTAAGTACAGCTTCGACGTCGCCACCGGCGCGACCCTGACGGTAACCAACGTGACAGCGGGCACATCCGAGACGATCACGGTAGAGGAACCCGGTCTCACGTTCGATCTGACCGACAACGACGATGAGGAATTCACCTTCGGCGCGCGTGAGTCAGACGACGGCGAATACGACAAGGAATTCGAGGGCAAGATAGATTACGTTGCTCTCTACACCACCGAGGGCGGCCCCTCCGGTCCTGGCGGGCCCGACGGCATCGTTGATGGCGAGGACTTCGGTGAGGTCATGCTGCCGGGTTACGACGACGCCAACGCACCGACCGATGGCGGCGGTGACATGATCGACGGCGACGATGGTCTCGACGACGTGATCATGGGCAATGGCGGCGACGACAGCATCCACGCGGGTCTTGGCGACGACACGGTCTTCGGCGGCGCGGACAATGACACGATTTCTGGCGATCAGGGCGATGATCTGATCATCGGCGACGGGACAACCAGTGCCCCGGTCACCATGGTGCGCGAGAGCTTCGAGTGGGACAAGGCGCCTGATCCCAACGGGCCCGGCGACATCGAGAATGGCGATCCGATCACCGGGTTCACCCAGAACACCGGCAACGTTGACGTGGCCTTCTCGATCGTGACAGCGGACGCTTCCGTCGACAGCGAATTTGCCAACAACAAGCAAAACGTCGATGACATCGTGGACGATGGTTCTGACGTCGACGAATACAGCTCTCTGTCCAGCACGGCAGAGCACAATGGCGACCGCGAGGCCTATCAGCTAGAGTTCTCGGACCCGGTCGAAAACGTCTCGTTCCGTGTCAATGACATCGACGGCGACGGCGTGGTGAAGTTCACCGCTTATCTTGACGGCGCGCCGGTCGAATTCCTGTTGGAGGGCGGCAAAAAGCTGACGCTTCTGGATACCGACGGCGTCGCAGGCGTGGACACCGCGGATTCCCAAGGTGACTACAAGGACGACGATTCCGACTATTACTCGGTGCTGGTCACGATCCCCGGCCCGGTCGATCGTATCGTCATCGACCACAGCCAGGACGGCAATAACGACAGCGGCATCAACGTCACGGACGTCTACTTCGACGCGCCCGAAGTGGCGGACGTGCCTTTCGGCGACGACAGCCTGCTTGGCAGCGAAGGCGACGACACCATTTACGGCGACAACGGGGACGTGGCCGCCGGAGATCCTGCGCAGAGCGGTGGTAACGACACGCTGATCGGCGGTGAAGGGGACGACGCCCTCTTTGGCGAAGGCGGCGATGACACCATCATTGCAGGCGCGGGCGACGATGTGACCGGCGGCGAAGGCTCCGACATGATCGTTGTGGACGCCGACGAGATCGACGGCGCGGGCAATAAAACCGGCGATATCAACGTCGATGGCTCTACCGAGGGCACCGACAACGATACCCTCGACCTGACGGCCTTTGAAGCCTACCGCAACCTGACCGAGACACCGGACGCCGACGGCGACAGCACCTCGGGTACCGTCGAAGTGCAAAACGGCGACGGCGATTGGGTGAACGTCAACTTCCTAGAGATCGAGAACCTGCTTCTGCCAGACCTCTACAATGAAGGCCCGGATGCGGTTGACGACTCCATTCCCGTGGACGAGGACGAGTCTGTCACCTTCAACCCATTGGCCAACGACAGTGATCCCGAAGGCGACCCCCTGACGGTCACCGATATTTCTGACCCGTCAAACGGCACGCTGACGGACAATGGCGACGGCACATACACCTACGAGCCGAACGACGACTTCAACGGCACCGATAGCGTCACCTACACCATCTCCGATGGGAACGGCGGCACGGATACGGCGACGATCACCTTTAACGTGGCCCCGGTAAACGATGCGCCGGATGCGGTGAACGACTCGGTCACCACCGATGAGGATACGGCGATCACCATCGACGTGCTGGACAATGACACCGACGTGGACGGCGACCCGCTGGAGATCACGGGCGCTTCCGTGCCTGCCGATCAAGGCACCGTGGAAATCGTCGGCAACGAGCTGCTTTTCACCCCGGCCGAGAACTTCAACGGCCCGGCGACGATCAGCTACTCTATCTCCGACGGCCAAGGCGGCACCGACACGGCAGAGGTGCTCGTGAACGTGACCCCGGTTAACGACGATCCTGTCGCGGTAGATGACACCGCTTCCACCATGGAAGACGAAAGCGTCGTCATCGACCTGATCGGTAACGACACCGATGTGGACGGCGACACGCTGGAACTGGCTTCGGTCTCTGTCGATCCAGCGCTTGGCACTGTTGTGGACAACGGCGACGGCACGGTGACCTTCACGCCTGCGCCTGACTACAACGGCCCGGTGACGATTGATTACACCGTTTCCGACGGCAATGGCGGCACCGATGATGGCCAGGCGGTTGTCTCTGTGGGCGCGGTCAACGATGGCCCAACGGCTGTTGACGACAGTGCATCCACCGATGAAGACACCGCCGTTACGATCAACGTGATCGGCAACGACACCGACCCCGATGGCGATACGCTGGAAGTGGTGGGCGCGACAGTTCCCGCCGATCAAGGGACGGTCGTGAACAACGGCGACGGTACGCTGACTTTCACCCCGGCTGAGAACTACAATGGTCCGGCTGAAATCACCTACACCATCACCGATGGCAACGGCGGTACCGATGAGGGCACTGTTAACGTAACGGTTAACCCCGTTAACGACGATCCAGTCGCGGTAGATGATATCGAGACAACCGACGAAGACGTTGCGGTTGTGGTCGATCTGCTCGGCAACGACACCGACGTGGACGGCGACACGCTGGAGCTGGCCTCGGTCTCGGTTGATCCGGCGCTTGGCACCGTTGTGGACAACGGCGACGGCACGGTGACCTTCACACCTGCGCCTGATTACAACGGCCCGGTGACGATTGATTACACCGTTTCCGACGGCAACGGCGGCACCGACGATGGCCAAGCCATCGTCTCGGTCGGTGCGGTCAATGACAGCCCCGAGGCCGAAGATGACACCGCGTCTACCGATGAGGACACGCAGGTCATCATCGACGACGTGCTCGACAACGACAGCGATCCCGATGGCGACACGCTGACGATCATCTCCGCCACTGTGCCTGCCGATCAGGGCACGGTCACGATTGACGGCGACAACCTCGTCTTCGACCCGGCAGAGAACTTCAACGGCGACGCGACGATCACCTACACGATCTCGGACGGCAACGGCGGCACAGACACGGCGGACGTCGTGGTCACCGTGGCCCCCGTCAACGATGACCCGGACGCGGTGGATGACGCCGACAGCACCGACTTCGAGACTGCGGTTGAGATCGACGTGTTGGCCAACGACAGCGACCTCGATGGCGACACGCTTACGGTTGCCAGCATCTCTGTCCCGGCCTCGGAGGGTACGCTTGCGCCCACCGGCACCGAAGGCGTCTACTCTTTCACGCCGGCAGACGGTTTCGAGGGCACGGCGACGGTCACCTACACCATCTCTGACGGCAATGGCGGCACCGATACCGCGACCCACACCATCGAGGTTGGCGCAGATCCGACCCCGCCCGATGGCGTTGTTGACGGCGAGGACTTCGCCGAGGACATGGGCCCCGGCTATGATGACAGCAACCTGCCCACCGATGGTGGCGGTGACTTCATCGACGGACCTGATGGCGACGACGACATCATCGAAGGCAACGGCGGCGATGACACGATCAACGCGGGCCAGGGCTCTGACACCGTATCCGGCGGCACGGGCGACGACAGCATCGTCGGCGGCGCATCCGACGACGGCGATGACCTGAGCGGCGATGAAGGCGACGACACGCTGCGCGGCGGTGGCGGCGACGACACCCTGGACGGTGGCGTCGGCGACGACGTGACCGACGGCGGCACCGGCGATGATGATATCACCGGCGGCGACGGCGCCGACAGCGTTTTGGGCGGTGACGGCAACGACACCATCGACACCTCTGGCAGCCAGGATCTGTTGGACGCAGGCTGGCCGGGCTACGGTCCGATCCCCGCTGTCGCACCCGACAGCGACCCCGATGATGACAAGGACACCGTTGACGGCGGGGCGGGCGATGACCTGATCTCCACTGGCGACGATGCCGACGTGATCAACGCGGGCACCGGTAACGATACCGTGGACGCAGGCATCGACGATGACAGCGTTCAAGGGGGCGCGGGCGACGACCTGCTGATCGGTTCCGAGGGTAACGATACGCTTTCGGGTGGCGGCGGTGACGACACCATCTTCGGTGGTCTTGAAACGCCGGCTCCCGATGGGGTGAACCTTGCCGACGACGGCTTTGGCGCACCGTTCGGCCCCGATCCCGATCCTCTCAACAACGCCGACCTCATCGACGGTGGCGCGGGCGACGACCTGATCTACGGCCAGGACGATGCCGACACGATCACGGGCGGCACCGGCAACGACACCATCGACGGCGGAGTGGATGACGACTCTATCATGGGTGGTCAGGGCGAGGACTCCATCGAAGGAGGCCACGGTCAGGACTTCATCCAGGGCAACAACGACAACGACTGGATTTCCGGTGGTCGCGGCTCGGACACGCTGGAAGGCAACGCAGGCGATGACACGATCATCGGCGGCGCGGGCGACAGCATCATCGGCGGTGGCGGTGCGGACAGCATCTTCATCGACCAGGACGAAGTGGACGAGAACGGCGACAACGACGCTGCCATCTTCGTGGAAGGCAACACCTTCGGCGATGACAACGACACGCTCGACCTGACCGACTTCGTGGCCTACCGGAACCTGGTGGAAACCACCGATGGCGACCTGGACAGCACCTCTGGCTCGGTTGAAGTCCAGAACGATGAGGACGAGTGGGTTGAAGTCACCTTCAACGAGATCGAGAACCTGCTGCTTCCCCCGAAAGCTCCCGATGGGGTGGTCGACGGCGAAGAATTCGGCGAGGTCATGGATCCCGGCTATGATGACAGCAATCCGCCCACCGACGGCGGCGGTGACATCATCGACGGACCCGACGGCGACGACGACAGCATCCGTGGCAACGGTGGTGATGACACCATCAACGCGGGTGAGGGCGACGACACCGTAGATGGCGGCGACGACGACGACAGCGTGCGGGGTGGCAACGGCGACGACATCGTCATGGGCGGTGACGGCGACGACACTGTGCGCGGCGAGGAAGGCGACGACACCGTTTCCGGTGGTGACGGCGACGACTCCGTCACTGGCGGCGCTGGCGATGACGTTCTGGATGGCGGCGCAGGCGACGACAGCCTGACCGGCGGCTCCGGCGATGACACCATCGACGGTGGCTTGGGTGATGACACGATCACCGGCTCCACCGGTGCCGACAGCATCACCGACATGGATGGCGACAACGTAATCAACTCGGACAACCCGGGCTCGTTCAACCCAGACCTCGGCACGCCAATCCCGACTGCCGGTGGCACCGGGCCGTTCATTATTGCGGCGCCGGATGCAGATCCTGACGACAACAAGGACACCATCACCACAGGTGCCGGCGACGACACCATCAATGCCGGTGACGATGCCGATGTGATCGATGCAGGCGACGGCGACAATGTCGTTGACGGCGGCACCGATGCGGACACCATCACGACGGGGTCCGGCGACGACAGCATCGTGGGTGGCGAAGGCAGCGACCTGATCAACTCTGGCGACGGTGATGACACCATCGACGGCGGCGTCGGCAACGATCTGGCCAACTTCATCGACGAGCCAAACGACGGCTTCACCGGCGACCCAATCTTGAACAATGGCGATGACACCATCAACGCCGGCGCCGGGGACGACGTGGTCAACGGCGAGGACGACAACGACCTTATTGATGGCGGTGAAGGCGACGATACGCTGGACGGCGGCATCGACGACGACACCATCCTGGGTGGCGAAGGCGACGACGTTATCATCGGCGGCCAAGGGGCAGATAGCCTTGACGGTGGCTTGGGTGACGACACTTTCAACGTGGGCACGTTCACCGATCCGAACGGCACCGGTGACTATGTTGAAGGCGCGGGCGACACCATCGTTGGCGGTGAAGACCCCGGCGACGGCGATGTCGACACCCTCGACCTGACGGGCGCGGGATCGCTGAAAGTTGTTTACGACGACGGGATCGACCCAACCGGTACGCCCGGTGAATCCGGCACGGTGATCTTCTACACCGACAATACTCAGAGCGAAGAAGCCGGCCGCCTTGAGTTCAAGGAAATCGAGAACGTCATCCCCTGCTTCACGCCGGGGGCGATGATTGCCACACCACGTGGTGAGGTTCCGGTGGAAACCCTGCGCGAAGGCGACAAGGTGATCACCCGCGACAACGGCATCCAGGAGATCCGTTGGACCGGAAACCGGACCCTGAACCGCACGGAATTGGCGGAAGGGAATGGCCTCAAGCCGATCCTGATCAAGGCGGGCTCCCTTGGGCGCAATCTGCCCGAGCGGGACATGCTGGTCAGCCCGCAACACCGCGTGTTGATCACCGGCGAGACTCCGCAGCTCTACTTTGAAGAGAGCGAAGTTCTGGTCGCAGCCAAGCATCTGGTCGGCAAGCAGGGCGTGAGCGTCATGGATACGATGCGCACCACCTACATCCACTTCATGTTCGACCGCCACGAAGTGGTTCTGTCGGACGGCGCTTGGACGGAAAGCTTCCAGCCAGGTGATCAGACCCTGGGTGCCATGGGCGAGGCGACACGCGAGGAAATCCTTGCGCTGTTCCCTGAGCTTGCCACCGAAGGCGGCCTGACCGACTACGCGGCAGCGCGCCGCTCGCTTAAGGCCCATGAGGCGAAACTGCTTCGCCTCTGACGGCCTAGGGGACGCGTGTTGCTCGCACCACGCGCGTCCCTCCGGACACTGTAGCTACGTGTAACGAGTGTTGAGCGTGTGTGTTTTGTAACGAGTAAGACGACGTAACGCTTAAACGGTACCGCGGACGATCTCAGGGGGCTGAGGTCGTCCGTTTTTCGTAGACCGGGCCTCGGCCCGGGGCCGCCGCGTTGCCACGCGACGCCTCAGGACGACCGATTCGCCCGCCACGCGGCCCAATCCTCGGGCGTGTCCAGATCGACGGTGGCGCGGTCATCCTTCAGCGGGATCAGCGCCACATCGCTGGCATGGGCTTTCAAAATCGACCGCGCCCCTTCATCGCCTTGCAGTTTCGCCAGATGCTTCAGATACTTGGCCGCGAAGACGACCGGCTGCCCCGGCGTGCCCGTGTCGCTGGCCGCCTGAACGATGGGGGCAATGCCTTGGCCGTGCAGACCCAACAACAAATGCAGATCGCCTGCGGTGATGTCAGGCATATCGGCCAGAGCGATCATCACAGAAGTGTTCTTGAGCCCCGCCACGCCCGCCCGGATGGAAGCGGCCATGCCGTCGTCGCCTTCGGCCTCCACAACCTCGGCGGTGATACCGTCCAGCGCGGCACGGCGCGCGGGTTGGTCCGGGCCAAGCACGATGCGGGTGTCACCGCCTTTGACGCAACGCTCGGCCATGAGGCGCAGAAGCGGTCGGCCGTCCACCTCTTCCAGCAGCTTGTCGCGATCCCCCATCCGGGAAGAGGCACCGGCGGCCAGCAGAACAATCAAACGGCTCATCCGCGCATCCGCACGTCTTCGCCGTCAAACAACGGATTGGTGATCAGACGGGCAGGGCGCATACGGCCGAGGATTTCAATCTCCACCGCCAGCCCTTCGACGGCCCTGTCGCGCGGCACAAAGCCAAGGGCGATGGATTTCCCGGCGGTGTGCGAATAGCCGCCCGAGGTGCAGAACCCTACGACCGCACCGTCAATCGAGATCGGCTCATAGGCGACAACATCGGCGTCGAGAGCGTCCACCTCAAACGCGGCGAGGACGCGGCTTGGCGCAGAGGAGCGGTCAGCCTCGGCCGCCGCGCGGCCAATGAAGTCGGTGTTTTTCTTCCAAGAGATGAAGCGATCAAGCCCGGTCTCCGCGGGCGTGTAATCAGGCGAAAATTCCCGCATCCACGAGCCAAAGAACTTGTCCAACCGCAGCGACATCATCGCCCGCATCCCGAACGGCTTTATCCCGAACGGCTGGCCCGCCTTCCATAGCACCTCCCACAGGGCGCGTTGTTCCATGGCGTCCACGTAGATTTCATACCCCAGATCGCCGGTGTAGCTGACGCGCTGCACAAAGGCGGTGGAATGGCCGATGGTTAGCTGGCGCGCGTCCATGAACTTCATGTCGGCCACGTCCTCGCGGGCCACAGCCTGCAACACATCACGGGCATGGGGGCCTGCGATCTGAAACCCGGTGCGCCGGTCCGAGACGTTATCAAGGCGCACATCGCCGTCCGCGTCGTCTGGCGGGTTCTGCATGAACCAGCGCATGTGATAGGCCTGCGCCCCGTAGGAACCGGTCAGCTGAAAGTGTGTCTCGGACAGGCAGGTGACGGTAAAATCGCCGATGATCTGGCCCTTGGGCGAGAGCATCGGGTTCAGCGCCAGCCGCCCCGGTTTGGGGATGCGGCCCGCCATGATCCGGTCCAACCAGGCCCGCGCGCCGGGGCCTTGCACGTCGTATTTGCCGAAGTTCTGCACTTCGTTGATGCCGACGGCCTCGCGTACCGCTTTCACTTCCCGCGCGGTGGCGTCCCACGCGTTGGAGCGGCGGAAGGAGGGGGCCTCATAGCGAGGCTCGTCGGGGGCCGCGAAATAATTCGGCACTTCCAGCCCGTACTGCTGCCCCCAGACCGCGCCCATACCGTCAAAGACGTCATACATCGGCGTGGTGCGGCAGGGGCGCGCGGCGGGGAGTTCCTCGTTCGGGTAGACCACCGAGAAGCGGGTTTGATAGTTCTCGATCACCTTGGGCAGCGTGTAGGCGGGGGTGATCCAGCGACCAAAGCGAGCCACATCCATGGCCATCACGTCGCGCTCGGCCTCGCCCTCGACCATCCATTGCGCAAGCGACAGGCCAACCCCGCCGCCCTGGCTGAAGCCCGCCATCACGCCGCAGGCGGACCAATAGTTGCGCAGGCCCGGTACGGGGCCGACCAGAGGGTTGCCATCAGGGGCGAAGGTGAAGGGGCCGTGGACAACGGATTTGATGCCCGCGCGTTCCAGCACCGGGAAGCGGCGGAAGGCGAAGGCGATGGAATCCTCAATCTTGTCGAAGTCGTCGGGCAGGAGTTCATGGCCAAAATCCCAAGGGGTGCCATCGACAGCCCAGGGGCGGCAGGTTTTCTCGTAGAAGCCGATGCAGAGGCCACGCCCTTCTTGCCGGAGATAGGATTCGCCCGCGGGATCCATGACGTGGGGATGCTCGGTGTCGCGCTCGTAGATCTCAGGCGTTTCCTCGGTCACAAGGTATTGGTGTTCCATCGGATGCAGCGGCAGGTAACACCCCGCCATGGCCGCCACCTCCCGCGCCCAGAGACCTGCGGCGTTGACCAGATGCTCGGCGATGATCGTGCCTTTGTCGGTGACGATCTCCCACGATCCATCCACACGAGCGTTGGTCTCCAACACCTTGGTATGGGTATGAATTTGCGCACCGCCCATGCGCGCGGCCTTGGCATATGCATAGGTGGTGCCAGAGGGGTCCAGATGGCCATCGAGCGGATCATAGAGCCCGCCGAGGATGCCTTCGGTGTTGGTGATCGGCGCGAGCTTGGCGATTTCCTCGGGCGAGACGATTTCCGTCTCGAGCCCCATGAAGCGGTGCTTTGCGCGCTCGGCCTTGAGCATGTCCAATCGCTCGGGCGTGTCGGCCAGGGTGACGCCGCCCACATGGTGCAAGCCGCAGGACATGCCGGTGAGGTCTTCGAGTTCCCGGTAGAGGCGGATGGTATAGCCCTGAAGGGCCGCCATGTTGGTATCACCGTTGAGCGTGTGAAACCCGCCCGCCGCGTGCCAGGTGGAGCCTGACGTGAGTTCAGAGCGTTCCAGCAGCGTCACATCGGACCAGCCCAGTTTCGTCAGGTGGTAGGCGACGGAACAGCCAACGACGCCGCCGCCGATGATGCAAACACGGGTGTGGGATTTCATCGCTGTGCCTCCTGTGGGTTTGGGTCATCTGAGGTCACGGGGCGATGGTGGGCAAGTCTGATTGCGACATTAGCGGGTCGGTCGCGGACGGGATCTTGGGGGGCGCGGGTGAGGCGCTTCAATCGCGGACCCGATCGTATGGGGCGGCGGGGGAGTGAGTTGTATGGGCCAAGATGAAGGGGGAGCGGCGCGCTTTATTGGCTGGCGAGGGCGTCTTGCAGCAAGGTCATGACGGTGTCGGTGGGGACATCGGCGGTGACGAAGGCGTCCCCGATGGCACGGGCCAGGATGAAGCGGAGTTGGCCTGCGACGACCTTTTTGTCTTGTCCCATGAGCTCCATGAGGGTGTGCGCCTCGGGGAGGTCGCCGGGGATGTCGTGGAGGTCTTTTTTCATGCCCATGGCGGCGAGGTGGGCACGCACACGCGACGGGTCTTCCTGGGAGCAGAGGCCGAGGCGGAAGGAGAGCTCGAACGCCAGTGCACAGCCAATGGCGACGCCTTCGCCGTGGAGCAGGCGGTCGGAGTAACCGGTGGCGGCCTCCAGAGCGTGGCAAAAGGTGTGGCCGAGGTTAAGGAGCGCCCGGTCGCCTTGTTCGGTTTCATCGCGGGCGACGATATCGGCTTTCATCTGGACGGCGCGTTTCACCGCTTCCTGGCGCAGGGCTGTGTCGCCCTGGGCCATGGCGGGGCCGTTGATTTCCAACCATTCGAAGAAGGCGGCATCGCCGAGCATGCCGTATTTGGAGACCTCGCCGTAGCCGGCAAGGAAATCACGGCTCTTGAGCGTGCCGAGGACATCAATATCGGCCAGCACCAGAGAGGGTTGGTGGAAGGCCCCGATGAGGTTTTTGCCTTGGGGGGCGTTGATCCCGGTCTTGCCGCCCACGGAGCTGTCCACCTGCGCCAGAAGCGAGGTCGGAATTTGCACGAAACGGATGCCGCGGCGATGGATGGCAGCGGCAAAGCCCACCAGATCGCCGATCACGCCGCCGCCGAAAGCCACGACGATATCGGCACGCTCGACCCGTTCGGTCAGCAGCCAATCGGCGACCCGTTGCAGGTGTGGCCAGGATTTGGTGGCCTCACCGGGGGGGAGGATCAGCGCATCACTTTCGATGTCGGCCGCAGAGAGGCCCGCACGCAGGGCATCCAGGTGCAAGGCGGCGACGGTTTCTTCCGTGACGATCCAGACCTTGGGCCGGGTGAGGAGCGGCGCGATGCGGGCACCGGCCGTGGCGATAAGCCCTGAGCCGATCTCGACATCATAGGCGCGATCGCCAAGGTCTACTCGGACAGTATCAATCATCGGCAGGGGCCTTTTGCAGGGTGCCATTGCGGCGCAGGATCTCCATCACCTTGTCGGCGGTGGCATCGATCGACCAATCGGGTTGGACCGTCACCTTATCGGGCGCCAGGGCGTAGGCGGGGGTCCGTTCCGCCAGCAGGTCGGCGAGGGTGGCCCGCGGGTTCGAAGTGCGCAGAAGCGGGCGGTGGGTCTTGTGCCGTACCCTTGACCATAGCAGCGGCAGGTCGGCCTCGAGCCAGACCACGGTGGCCTTTGCCAAAAGCATGTCGCGGTTGGCGGGCGATAGCCACGCGCCGCCGCCGGTGGACAGGATGCAGGGCGGTCCGCGCAACAGACGCTCGATCACTTGCCCCTCTTTTTCGCGGAAGAAGGGCTCTCCGTAGCGGTCGAAGATCTCGGCGATGGTCAGCTGAGAGGATTGCACGATTTCGACGTCCGAGTCGTGCATCGGCACGTCCAACATTAACGACAGCGCCCGGCCGATCGCGGTTTTTCCGGCGCCCATCATGCCAATAAGCACAACGCTTTTGACCAGTTTCCCCGGCACCTGTGGCACGCTTTCGCCCATGGCTGAAAAAATTCCCTCGATCAGTGGCGAAATCTCGCCTTCCATGGCTTATATGATGTCGCAAGCGGCGGCAAACGTCGAAGGCATCCAAAGGCGTCGGATGCTGACATTTCTAAGGGCAGGTGGACCGGATATGGGGCGGATCATTATTTTGATTTTGGTGTTACTTCTGCTGAGTGCGATCGCACTGGTGGGATATGCCTATTCGGGCTTGATGCAGCCCGATGTGCAAACCGTCACACAACCGGTTGATTTGGATGTGGATTAACGGCGTTAACCTATGGGTCATCGCCTGTGTGTTCGGGGGCGTGGCGGCGGCGCAAGAAATCAATACCAGCGACCTGCCGCCCCTGGGTACGCCCGATTGGCTGTCGGACACGATCACACGGCCCCATGCCAATATCGCTACCGATGCCTCAATCCCGGCGATCACGGTGCTGCCTTTGGATGCGATCCAGCTGGACGCTGTCGGGCTGTTGCCAAGCTCGATCACTGGCTTGCCTGCGGACCTTTGGGGCGCGTCCGAGACGGCGACCTTGGCCGCCTTGATGCGGGCGCAGCCGGTGCAGGGCCTGCCCGCGATGCAAAGCTTCACGCAGACCCTTGCCTTGGCAGAATTAGCGCCGCCGCAAGGGGCCTCACCCGAAGGGTCCGACCTGTTTCTTGCCCGCCTCGACATGTTGCTGACGCGCGGCGCGCTGGACCCGGCGCAAGCCCTGATGGAAAGGGCAGGGCCCACGGCCCCGGCGGTGTTTCGGCGCTGGTTTGATGTGTCCCTGCTGACCGACCGGGCCACCCGCGCGTGCGCCGCGATGAACGCCAACCCCGATATCGCCCCAACCTTGCCCGCCCAGATCTTCTGCCTCGCGCGTGGCGGAGATTGGCCCGCCGCCGCCCTGTTGTTGGGCACCGGAGAGGCCTTGGGCCAGATATCCGAGGACGAGGGAGACCTGATCGCCCGCTTCCTTGACCCTGAATTGTTCGAGGGCGAGCCACCGCTGCCACCGGACGCGAACCTGACCGCGCTGGAGTTCCAGATGCGCATGGCCATCGCCGAACGCCCCGATTCCACCGGTCTGCCCCTGGCCTTCGTTCACGCTGACCTGAGCGTTCTGGCGGGCTGGCGGGCACAGCTTGATGCGGCGGAAAGACTGACCCGCTCGGGCGCCATTGCGCCGCAACAATGGTTGGCGATCTATACGGCCCAAGCCCCGTCGGCCTCGGGCGCGGTCTGGGACCGGGTTGCGGCGGTACAAGCCTTCGACGCCGCCCTGCTGGCCGGTGATCCGGTGGAAACCAGTCGCCGTCTCGTACCGGCATGGGACGCGATGGGGGCCGCGGGCTTGCAGGTGGCATTCGCCGATATCTATGCGGATCGGTTGTTGCGCACGCCGCTGGTGGGCGACGCGGGCATCCTTGCGCGGCAGGTCGGCTTGCTGTCGCCGATCTACGAGGAAGTGGCCCAATCCGCCGTGCCCCAGGATGCCGATGAGCGCTTCGCTTTCGCCATTGCCCGTGGGCTGCCGCCTGATGTTGTTCCCGGCACCTCCGTTCTTGGCCGCGCCGTGGCTGCGGCCTTCGCCGATCCGCTCCCGTCCCACCGCTACGCATCCTACCAGCAAGAAAACCGCTTGGGAGAGGCGCTTTTGCGGGCCGCCCAGACCCTTGCGAGCGGCAGTGCCGATGCCGATGACACCACCGACGCGTTGGTTCTGTTCCGTGCCGTCGGGCTCGAAGACATCGCCCGCCGCGCCGCCCTGCAACTCCTGCTGCTCGAAAACTGACCGATGACAGCCCCCGCCACCGATAGCGACTGGATCGTGCTCTACCTTGATGCTGCCGCGGCCGAGCAGGGGGCGGCGCGCAACACGCTGTTGGCCTATGGCCGTGACTTGCAAGATGCCATGGCGGCGCTCTCCAAATCCGGCGGCTTTGCCACGGCCGACCGCGCGGCATTGGAAGCCTATATCGCGCGGCTCGAGGCCGAAGGCCTAGCCCCCGCCACCCGCGCCCGCCGCCTGTCATCCCTGAAGCAACTCTACCGGTTCGCCCATGAAGAGGGCTGGCGCGATGACAATCCGACGCTACAAATCACCGGCCCCGCCCGGGCGCGCAAACTGCCCAACACGCTCTCGATGGAAGAAGTTGACGCCCTGCTCGAGGCCGCCACCACCCATGGCCGCACCGCGTCCGATCGTCTGCGCAATCATTGCCTGATGCAAATCCTCTACGCCACCGGCCTGCGCGTAACCGAGCTCGTCTCTCTGCCCCTCGCAGCCCTGCGCGGTGATCCGTCTATGCTGTTGGTCCTTGGCAAAGGTGGCAAGGAACGCATGGTTCCCCTCTCACCGCCCGCGCGCGCTGCCATCGCTTCATGGCTCAACTACCTCGATGAAACCCATCAGGCGTCACGCACTGCCCCCAATCCCGCCCCGCAAAGCCCTTTCGCCTTTCCCTCCCGTGGCAAATCCGGCCACCTGACCCGTGTGCGCTTCTTTACCCTGATCAAAGAACTCAGCGCCGCCGCCGGGATCGACCCTTCCCGCGTCACCCCCCACACCCTGCGCCACGCCTTCGCCACGCATTTGCTGCAAAACGGGGCCGACCTTCGCGCGATCCAAACCCTGCTCGGCCACGCCGACATCGCCACGACCGAGATCTATACCCACATCCTCGACGAACGCCTTCGCCAACTGGTGCTCGATAAACACCCCCTCGCGCGGTAGCCGCCGCACTTTCGGGCGCCACGCAGCCCCCATTTCACCTTTTCATAAATATCGAATCCACCGCTCTCCCCGCGTCGATCCATCGGCGTTGAGGCGCAGCCCTTGAACGCGCGCCACCGCAGCCCCATAACCAATCCATGGAAAACGAAACCCTCCCCCTCGATCCCGCCGCTGACACCTCCGCTGCGCCGTTCTTCGACCCCGCCGCCTTCAACGATCCCAGCACGTGGATCGTAGCGGCCGTAATTCTGTCGCTCCTGGTGTTCTCGGGTTTCTTTTCCGGCTCCGAAACGGCGCTGACGGCGGCATCCCGGGGCAAATTGCGCTCCATGGCCGACAAAGACGACCGAGCCGCCAAGGGCGCTCAAAAGGCGTTGGACCTGAAAGAGGACAACGAACGGCTGATCGGCGGCATCCTTTTGGGCAACAATCTTGTGAACATCCTCGCCACATCGCTGGCGACCGTCTTGTTCACCACGCTTTTGGGAGAAGGGGCCATCGTCGCGGCCACCTTGGTGATGACGGCCCTCGTCCTGATCTTTGCCGAGGTGTTGCCCAAGACCTACGCCATCACCAACCCCGAAACCTCTGCCGCGCGTATCGCCCGGCCCATCGCGCTTATCATTGCGCTGATCGCGCCGATTGTGGCGGTCGTTCGGATCGTCGTGCGCGCCGTACTACGCCTCTTTGGTCTGCGCATTGATGCGGGGGCGAACATGTTGTCGGTGCAAGAAGAAATCATGGGCGCTTTGACCATCGGTCACCAGGAAGGCTCGGTGGAGAAGGAACAGCGCGACAGGCTTTTGGGCGCACTCGACCTCCATGAACGCACGGTGGAAGAGATCATGCTTCACCGCTCCGGGATCGAGATGATCGACGCCGATGATGATCCCCAGGCAATCCTCAGCCAAGCCTTGCAATCGCGCCACACGCGCCTTCCGGTATTCCGCGATGATCCCGAAAACATCGTCGGCGTTGTCCACGCCAAAGATCTTTTGCGCGCCATTGATCGCCTGACCCGTGGGAAAGACGCGCCCGGCCTTGAAAGCTTCGATGTCTCCGCCGTCGCGATGGAGCCCTACTTCGTGCCCGAAACCACGACGCTCGACGATCAGATGCGTCAGTTCCTGCGTCGTCACACCCATTTTGCGCTGGTGGTGGATGAATACGGCGCCCTTGAGGGCCTCATCACGCTCGAGGATATCCTTGAAGAAATCGTCGGCGAAATCACCGATGAATTCGACACACCCGAAGAGCCGACGCTGCTGCCGGACGCGTCGGGCAATTTCACCGTTGATGGGGCCATGACGATCCGTGACCTCAACCGCGCGGCCGAATGGACCTTGCCCGATGATGAGGCCAACACCGTCGCCGGTCTGGTGATCCACGAGGCGCAGACAATTCCGTTGCCGGGACAATGCTTTGCCTTCCACGGTTTCCGTTTTGAGGTGGCAGGCCGCGAGGCGAACCGCCTGACGCAGCTCAAGATCCGTCGACTGTAGCGGTCTGCTCAAGCGTGAGCAGGGGATTAAACCTCTGTTCTGGATCAATAAAAGTGTTAACGGGCGCATGCGCATGCCGCCCTGACCGAAAGGACAGCCCATGCACAAATTGCAATCCCAAGGCCTGCATCACATCACAATGATGGGCGCGGATCGTCAGACCTCCATCGACTTTTGGGAAGGCGTTCTGGGGATGCCGTTCATCTTCGAGCAACCCAATCTGGACGACCCGGACCAAGGCCACCTGTACTTCGATCCGGGCGACGGGCGGCTGATCACCATCTTCACCAACGAGGCCCGCACGGCCCCGGACCATGCCGCCGAGCAAAGCACCGGGATGCTGCACCACGTGGCCTTCTCGGTCAGCCAGTCGATGTATAGCCAACTGGTGGAGCGGCTCGACGCGCGCGGCATCAAACATTCGGGCGAGAAGGACCGGGGCTTCATGAACTCCATCTACTTCCGCGACCCTCTGGGGATGCTGATCGAACTGGCATCGTATCGTTTCGAGCCGCCCGCGGTGCATACCCACGCCGATGTCCTGATGGCCGCGCACAAGGTGCGGGTAGAGGCCGGGGACAAGGCGATAGGCGACAAGCATCTGGCGATCGCGATCGAACAGTTAAGCGCGACGCGGGCCAGTTTGAGTGATTGAGGTGGGGGTGCGGAGGGCAGGTTAGAGCGCGTAACGTCGGATGCCGCGCATAGCATAGAGGGTAGGAAAGGGCGGATTTCAGACAGTCGCTGCACTTTACTCCGAGGTCTGCTGTGCGGGACTTTCCGCCGTTCGATTTGCCTTCATAAAGGTCCGCTAAGTTGGCCCTGGGCCACCCCTGCCGCAAGTTGTTGGTCGTGACTCCATTGTCGTGGTGATTGGCCGTACACCCTTTTGAACTCACGGCTGAACTGAGATGCGCTTTGATAGCCCACGGCCCAGGCCGCCTCGGACACGGTCTTCCCCTCGGCGATCTTCATCGCAGCGTTATTCAACCGCATCGATTTCACGAACTGGATCGGCGACATAGTCGTCGCCTCCTTGAACCGCCGATGGAAAACTGCGCGGCTCATCCCCACATGGTCGGCCATATCGTCGATAGTGACCTGTTCGTTCAGATGGCTCGAGAGATAGTCGATTGTACGCGCAATCTCATTTCCGATCCCGAAGGCCCGTCTTGCAACGGTCCCGGCTTCGCCCACGAGCACCGCGTAACATAACTCGCGCAGCCTCCCTGTTCCCAGCACCTCAAGATCGACCGGATTATCGAGTAACTCGAGGAGCCGCAGCAAAGCCTCGGTGAATCCGGCATCCCATGACGCCAAGGCCAGAGCCTGTGCCGCCTCAACCGGAGACTGTCTCCTGCCAACTGCAGTTGCCCCGATCTCCATCGTGAGTTCGCGCATCATTCTTGGGTCCAAAGTAATCATCACGCCGAGCAGAGGATTTTCTTTGGACGCCTGAGGCGTGCCCGCCTCCACCGGTAAAGTCATGGGACACAATAGGTAATTGTCGCTGCCATAGACGTGGTGCTCACCGTCCAGAACAGCTTCTTTAGAGCCACAGAGAACAGCTACCACTGTGGGCTCGTAGACAGCAGGCACGCAGGGCATGGCCTCGGTCACCCGGAAAAGCTGGACGCCCTTGAGTGCTGTATCGACAAGGCCTGCCTCGGGTAGACGGCGCTCGATAAGGTTTTTGATCTGGTCTTTGCTCATGCACACTTGCTGACAGAGGACTTTCATCATTGCAATGTCGTTGAGACGATTGGGCAAGTAATCGAGAGAATGCTGCCTGTTTCTGCATCCTGCTTGGGTCTATCTGTGCTTTCAGACAATGACACCGCAAACCGCCAGCCTGCGCTGGCAGGAGACAGAAAATGGCAGATACGACATTCGGACCGAAAGGCTGGACGCCAGAACGCCTCGGCAACCAGTTAGGCAAGACCTACATCATCACCGGCGCCAACGCGGGCGCTGGCTTTCAGGCCGCGCGCATCCTTCTGAAGAAGAACGCCAAGGTGGTGATGCTGAACCGCTCGGCGGAGAAATCCGAGGCTGCAATCGCTGATCTGAAAGAGGAATTCGGTGCAGAGGCCGACGTGAGCTTCATCCGGATGGACCTGTCTGTTTTGGACAGCGTGCGCAAGGCTGCCGAAGAGGTCCTGAAGACGGTGCCGCGCATCGACGCGCTGATCAACAACGCCGCCATCGCGCAGGTGCCAACACGCAAGCTGACCGTCGACGGGTTCGAAAGCCAGCTTGGCACCAATCACTACGGACATTTCCTGCTCAATGGTCGGCTGTTCGATCGCATCGCGGAAAGCAAAGGCCGGATCGTGGTCGTCGCCAGCCTCGGCTATAACATGGGTCTAAAAACCATCAAGTTCGATGACATGAACTGGGATGAGGGCTATGGCGCGAACACCGCGTATTCGCAGAGCAAGCTGGCGCAAATGATGTTTGCCTATGAATTGCAGGACCGTCTGGCCGCGGCGGGGCGCAAGGATGTCGAGGTCTTCGTCTGTCATCCGGGCTCGTCGGCCACATCGCTTATAACCACCAGCGGAAGCCGCACGATGCGTTTCATCTGGTGGCTGATGAGCAAGACGCCGATGGTCCAGACTGCCGAACAAGGATCATACCCTGAGGTCATGTGCGCGACCGAAGAGGCTCTGACCGAGCAACGCGCCCTCTATGGTCCGACGGGCCGAATGGAAGCGGTCGGCCCGGTCGGCAAGGGTTCACTGAACGCTCACGCCTATGACAAGGCTGTCATGACAAGGCTTTGGAATGAGTCGGAAAAAGCTGTTGGGTTCGAGTGGAAACTCTGACCCGCTAATATAAGTCAGCTGCCAGCGCACCCTTCCAGAGAGCGGCCATTCGTACACACCGCAGCATTGGTCAATTCGGGCTCGAAGCCGTCATTCGCTGCAGACATCACCAAGGTCAGCAAAGGCCCGAAAGCGGGCAAATCGGTTGATTACCGATCGACTGCTTCGTCCCCGCTCAGCAGACTTGTGCCTCGTCGCCCCCCGTCAATCCTTGCCGCGATACGGCTCCACGTATTGCAGAGCCATATCCCAGGGGAAGAAAATCCACGTGTCTTGGGATACGCCCGTAATAAACGTGTCCACCATCGGCTCGCCTTCCGGCTTGGCGTAGACCGTTGCGAAATGCGCCTTGGGGTAGAGCGAGCGGACCAGTTCGAGCGTTTTGCCGCTGTCCACCAGATCATCGACGATCAAGATGCCTTCGCCGTCGCCCATGATCTCGGCGTCGGGGGATTTCAGCACCTTCGCCTCGCGGCGCTTGTCGGCTTTGCCGCCGCCGGAATGGTAGGACACGACAGAGATCGTGTCGACGGTGCGGATGTCCAACTCTCGGGCCACGATCATCGCAGGCGCCATGCCGCCGCGGGTGATCGCGACGACCGCACGCCATGCGCCGTCATCGGGGCCACGGCCATCCAAGCGCCACGCCAAAGCGCGGCTGTCACGGTGGATTTGGTCCCAGGAGATGTGGAAGCCTTTTTCGTGGGGCAGTTGTGTTGTCATCTTACTCGCCCTTCTTCTCGATGCTCATGTCGGGCGCTTCGGGGTTCTTCATGCCGATGACGTGGTAGCCCGCATCGACGTGGTGAACCTCTCCGGTGACGGCACTGCCCATGTCAGACAGCAGATAAAGCGCGGATTTGCCGACTTCATCCTGGGTCACGGTGCGGCGCAGGGGCGAATTATTTTCGTTCCATTTCAGGATGTAGCGGAAATCACCGATGCCCGACGCGGCGAGGGTCTTGATCGTGCCGGCGGAAATCGCGTTCACACGGATGCCGTCGCGGCCCAGATCCTCGGCCAGATACATGACGGAGGCCTCCAGCGCGGCCTTTGCCACGCCCATGACGTTGTAGTGGGGCATCACCCGCTCGGCGCCGTAATAGGTGAGCGTCAGCAGCGAGCCGCCGTTGTTCATCATCTTCTCGGCCCGTTGGCACACGGCGGTGAAGGAGTAGACCGATATGTTCATCGTCATCTCGAAGTTCGCGGGCGAGGTTTCGACGTAGCGCCCGCGCAGCTCATTTTTGTCCGAGAAACCAATGGCGTGGACGACGAAGTCCAGGTTGTCCCATTCCTTGCCCAATGTCTCGAACAGGCTGTCCAGGGACGACTCGTCGCCAACATCGCAGGGGATGACCAGCGACGATCCCAGCTGCTCGGCCAAGGGCCCCACACGCTTGAGCAAGGCATCGCCCTGATAAGAGAACGCCAGTTCAGCCCCTTCCGCAGCGAGCGCCTTGGCGATCCCCCATGCGATGGATTTATCGTTGGCCAGGCCCATAATCAGACCGCGCTTACCGTCCATCATACCCATCGTGTGTCCCATTCTCTTAATCGTTTGTTGACACTCTCGTAGGCCATACCATGCAGGGCTTCAAGAACTAGGCGTCGGGTCGGTGCCTCTTGTCGGGGCGGCTGTTGCCCGCTAGCTCAGGTAACAACGACGATCAGGAGGCATCAGATGAGTGAGCGAAACGGTATTTTTGCGGGCGATGATCCCTTTGCACTGGCGCAGACCTGGCTGGAAGAGGCCGAAGCGGCCGAGCCCAACGATCCCAACGCCATCGCGCTATCCACTGTCGATGCCACGGGCATGCCGAACGCGCGGATGGTCTTGCTGAAAGAGATCGAGGCACCGGGGGCGGGGCAGGGTGGTTTTGTCTTCTATACGAACTATGGCTCCGCCAAGGGACAAGAGATCGACGCGACCCAAAAGGCCGCTTTCGTGATGCATTGGAAAAGTCTGCGCCGTCAAATTCGCGTGAGGGGGACGACCGAGAAAGTCGCCGGGCCGCAGGCTGATGTCTACTATAAGTCGCGCTCTCTCAAGAGCCGTCTGGGGGCGTGGGCCTCGGACCAATCGCAGCCCTTGGACAGTCGCGCGTCGCTGATGGCCGATGTGGCACGGGTCACGGCCGCGAAGGGGACGAACCCGGACCGGCCGCCATTTTGGGGCGGTTTCCGGATCGTGCCCACGGAAATCGAGTTCTGGGCCGATGGTGCCTTCCGCCTGCATGACCGGTTTCAGTGGCGTCGAACCGGGCCGGAAATGCCTTGGAAAGTTCAGCGTCTGAACCCGTGAGTTACGTTAACGTCACCTGACTTGGGTGTTGCCGATATACAATTTGGCGTTACGCGAAATTGCAACCTATTGATAAACCTTATTTCTTTAGCCTTGTGTGCGCGTACAACGATGCCACGATAGGTCATGGTACGTGATATTGGAGATATGGGTTTGGGACGCGCAGAAAGTGGTGCTGGCGGCGCTATGGTCGCGGGTCAGGTAAAATGGTTCGACACGACCAAAGGGTTTGGTTTTGTCCTCGCCGAAGATGGCGGGCCCGATATCTTGCTCCACGCGAATGTGTTGCGCAGCTTTGGCCGTGGGTCGATCGCGGAAGGGGCGCGCGTGATGCTCCGCGCACAAACCACCGGTCGCGGACTTCAGGCGACCGAGGTGATCGCCATTGAAGCCTCTGATCACGATGCCCCGGACGAGCCGCGCCCGTTTCCCGACCTTCCCGATGCCACTGACCTGCCCCTTGTCGCGGCGCGTGTGAAGTGGTTTGACAAGGTGAAGGGCTTTGGCTTTGCCAATGTCTTTGGCGACGCCACGGATGTCTTCGTGCACGTCGAGGTTTTGCGCAGTTCCGGTTTCGCTGAGTTGCAGCCCGGTGAAGCGATTGCCGTGAAGGTGGTCGACGGGCCGCGGGGCAAAATGGCCGCCGAAGTGCGCAACTGGGATACGATTTAGGCACATTCCTCTGGGTTCGGGGCCGTGTGCCGCGACAAAGAGAAGTGAGACCTTATCCATGCGACGTAATCTTCTGGGATGTCTGATCTTGGCTGCGATGCCGTTCGCTGCCGCGCCTGCCTTGGCCAATTGCAGCGAGGACCGCGTCGAGCTGCGTGGCGATTGGGGCAGCGCCCGATTCCGCGTGGCCATCGCCGATGAGGTGCACGAACGCGCCCAGGGGTTGATGCACGTGCCCGAGCTGCCGCGCCTTGGCGGGATGCTCTTTATCTATGACCATCCACAGCGGGTAAGCTTCTGGATGGAGAACACGCTGATTCCCCTCGACATGATTTTCGCCGATGAGACGGGGCAGGTGGTTAACGTCCACACCGATGCCGTTCCCATGGACCGCACGCCGATTCCCGGCGGCAGCGATGACATACTATATGTACTGGAGGTGAACGCAGGCACAGCGGAAACTTTCGGGATCGCGCCGGGAACCCAATTGCGCCACGTCTCTGTGGCGCAAGAAATCGCTGTTTGGCCCTGTTCGGAATAAAGAAGTGCAACTGGGGGCTTGCACACCCCTCCCGTCTCTGGATATGACCCCCGCACGGTCGGGGCGTGGCGCAGTCTGGTAGCGCACCTGTTTTGGGTACAGGGGGTCGTGAGTTCGAATCTCGCCGCCCCGACCACTTTCCAGCACAATCCACATTTTGGGGCCGATTTGGCCGAACCCTCGAATTATTGGGTTGTCTGTGACTTATCTGTCATGACCACACTATATCTAGTGTTTGGGCGCCTCGCGCTGAATCGGGCGAGCCGTGCGAAGTAACGGGACCGTGATTCACCCAAGGTCACATGCAGCACGTCGGCTATCCCGCCCGGTTTAAAGGGAAACCCTTGATTGGTTAACGTTGACACCTGTGCACAGGAATCAGCGGGCAAATTGGAGCCCCTGCGATCGGTCGCGATTGCAAGGTTTATTTCCCTGTGGATTATCCAAAAAAGTGATTGACCCGATTGGTCCAGATACGTCAGTTAGTGTATGTCGGATCAAGCGCTACCACATATAGCGCATCACCGGCAGGGGCAGAGGGTAACCTCAGCAGTATCTGTGCGAGTACATCAATGGACTGCCGACCGCAGGCAATCTGCGGCCGTCCGGACCGATGTGCGCATTGCAAGGATAACGCGCTCCACAAGATTAGAACGGTCAGAGGGCAGAAGACCCTGGCAGACCGCTTGGATGGGACATGGGCCGCAGGCTCTGGTGAGAATTTAAAGAGGCAGATTCATGAAGATTGAACGGCGATTTACCCGCGACGGCGCAGATGTGTATGCGGATCAGACTTTCACGACGACCACGTCGGAGATTCGCAATCCCGACGGGACAATCGTGTTCAAGCTCGACAACGTCGAAGTGCCGACCGGCTGGAGCCAGGTTGCCTCGGACGTGATCGCCCAGAAATACTTCCGCAAAGCGGGCGTGCCCGCCGCGACCAAGCCTGTAAAAGAAAAAGGCGTCCCCGCATTCCTTCAGCGCCACGTGGCCGACGAAAAGGCGCTGGAGGCTATGCCGGAAGACCAGCGTTATGGTGGCGAAACGTCCGCCAAGCAGGTCTTCCGGCGCCTTGCGGGCGCTTGGGCTTACTGGGGCTGGAAGGGCGGCTACTTCACGTCTGAGGCCGACGCACAGGCGTACTTCGACGAGATGCAGCTGATGCTGGCGCGCCAGATGGCAGCGCCCAACAGCCCGCAGTGGTTCAATACCGGCCTGCATTGGGCCTACGGCATCGATGGCCCGGCCCAAGGCCACCACTATGTGGACTACAAGACCGGTAAGCTGACGAAATCCACCTCTTCCTACGAGCACCCACAGCCCCACGCCTGCTTCATCCAAGGCGTGCAGGATGACCTGGTGAACGACGGCGGCATCATGGACCTGTGGGTACGTGAAGCGCGTCTGTTCAAGTACGGCTCGGGCACCGGCACCAACTTCTCTCACCTGCGCGGTGAGGGCGAGAAGCTGTCGGGTGGTGGTAAATCTTCGGGCCTGATGGGTTTCCTGAAGATCGGTGACCGCGCGGCGGGCGCGATCAAGTCCGGCGGCACTACGCGGCGCGCGGCGAAGATGGTGATCGTGGACGCCGATCACCCCGATATCGAGGAATTCATCGAGTGGAAGGTGCTGGAAGAGCAAAAGGTTGCCTCCATCGTGGCCGGCTCCAAGATGCACGAAAAGATGCTCAACGGTATCTTCGGCGCGATCAAGACATGGGACGGCTCCCTGGATGATGCGGTTGACCCGGCCAAGAACGACGCGTTGAAAGGCGCGATCCGCGAAGCCAAAAAGGTCATGATCCCCGAGACTTACGTGAAGCGCGTGCTGGATTACGCCAAGCAGGGCCACACCAGCATTGAGTTCCCGACCTACGACACGGATTGGGACAGCGAGGCGTATAACTCGGTCTCTGGCCAGAACTCCAACAACTCCATCCGCGTCACCGATGCCTTCCTCAAGGCGGTTGAGAATGACGACGACTGGAACCTGATGAATCGTCGTGACGGCAAGCCAGCCAAGACGATCAAAGCCCGCGACCTGTGGGAAAAAGTCGGCCACGCCGCCTGGGCCTGTGCCGATCCCGGCATCCAGTACCACGACACCGTCAACGCATGGCACACATGCCCCGAGGACGGCGAAATCCGCGGCTCCAACCCGTGCTCCGAGTACATGTTCCTGGACGACACGGCCTGTAACCTGGCGTCGATGAACCTGCTGACCTTCTACAACGGCGGCACGTTTGACGCGGAAAGCTACATCCACGCCTGCCGTCTGTGGACGCTGACGCTGGAAATCTCGGTGATGATGGCGCAGTTCCCCTCCAAGGAAATCGCCCAACGCTCCTACGACTTCCGCACCCTGGGCCTTGGCTTCGCCAACATCGGCGGCTTGCTGATGAACATGGGGCACTCCTACGACAGCGCCGAGGGCCGCGCCCTTTGCGGCTCGCTCACCGCGATCATGACCGGTGTGGCTTATGCGACCTCCGCCGAGATCGCCTCCGAGCTTGGGCCCTTCGCCGGCTACAAGAAAAACCGCGAGCACATGCTGCGGGTGATCCGCAACCACCGCAACGCGGCCTACGGCAAGACCGACGGCTATGAGGCGGTGAACGTGAACCCCGTTGCCCTCGACCACGCCAACTGCCCCGACCAAACGCTGGTCAGCCTTGCCAAGCAAGCATGGGACGAGGCGCTGACCCTGGGCGAGCAGCACGGCTACCGCAACGCGCAAGCAACCGTCGTGGCGCCTACGGGCACCATCGGCCTTGTGATGGACTGCGACACCACCGGCATCGAGCCTGACTTCGCCCTGGTGAAGTTCAAGAAGCTGGCCGGCGGCGGTTACTTCAAGATCATCAACCAGTCGGTGCCTGCCGCGCTGGAGACACTGGGCTATTCCTCCAGCCAGATCGAAGAAATCATCGCCTATGCGGTCGGTCACGGCACCATCGGTCAGGCGCCCGGCATCAACCACACCAGCCTGATTGGTCACGGTTTCGGCCCCGCTGAAATCACCAAGATCGAAGAGGCCCTGCCACAAGCCTTTGATATCCGCTTCGTATTCAACCAATGGACCCTCGGCGCGGACTTCTGCACCGAAACCCTTGGTATCCCTGCGGAAAAACTGAACGATCCCACCTTCGACCTGCTGCGTCACCTCGGCTTCACCAAAGCCGATATCGAGGCCGCAAACGACCACGTCTGTGGGACCATGACCTTGGAAGGCGCACCGTTCCTGAAGGACGAGCACCTTAGCGTGTTCGACTGCGCGAACCCCTGCGGGAAGAAAGGCAAACGCTACCTGAGCGTGGATAGCCATATCCACATGATGGCCGCGTCCCAGTCCTTTATCTCGGGTGCGATTTCCAAGACGATCAACATGGCCAACCACGCCTCCATCGAGGATTGCCAGAAAGCCTACGAGCTCTCCTGGTCCCTGGGCGTCAAGGCCAACGCTCTGTATCGGGACGGCTCCAAACTGTCGCAACCTCTGGCCGCTGCCTTGGTCGAGGACGACGACGATGCCGCTGAAATCCTGGAAACGGGCTCGCCGCAGCAAAAAGCCAACGTGCTGGCCGAAAAGGTCGTCGAGAAGATCATCGTCAAGGAAATCTCCCGCGCGCGCGAAAAGATGCCTCAGCGCCGGAAAGGCTACACTCAGAAAGCCATCGTCGGCGGCCACAAGGTCTACCTGCGTACCGGCGAGTACGAGGACGGCAACCTGGGCGAGATCTTCATCGACATGCACAAGGAAGGCGCAGGCTTCCGCGCGATGATGAACAACTTCGCCATCGCCGTCAGCGTGGGCCTGCAATACGGCGTGCCGCTGGAGGAGTTCGTGGACGCCTTCACCTTCACCAAGTTCGAGCCATCGGGCATGGTCCAGGGCAACGAGACGATCAAGAACGCGACCTCGATCCTCGACTACATCTTCCGCGAATTGGCCGTGTCCTATCTGGACCGCACTGATCTGGCCCATGTGGCCCCGACCGGCGACACGTTCGATGACGTGGGCCGTGGACAGGAAGAGGGCGTGCGCAACTTCGAGGAAGTGCCGGGATCGCGTGCCGCCTCAGCCGTTGATGTGCTCAAGCAAGTGGCCTCCACCGGTTACCTGCGCTACCGGGCCCCACAAGAGCTGCACGTGTTGCAGGGCGGCATGAACGCGGACCCGGTGGCCACGCTGGAAACGCTGGTGCCTGAAACCAAGGGCAGCGGCGGCACCATGGCGGCGGCCACCGCCACCACGGCTGTGTCCACCGGCTCTGTCTCCATTGATGCCCGCACAAAGGCGAAGATGCAGGGCTATGAGGGCGAGGCCTGCGGCGAATGTGGCAACTACACGCTGGTGCGCAACGGCACCTGCATGAAGTGCAACACCTGCGGCGGCACCTCTGGGTGTAGCTGAGCAGACGATACCGGGGCCAAATTCCTTGCAAGGAATTTGCAAAACTCTTGCAAGAGTTTTTGCCCCACCAACCATTCGGGTGCCAAGGTCCTCACCAGACTTGGCGCCTGGGTAATCGGGGTTTGTAACGGAACCCTCGATATCCGGGGCGGGTGCGCTCGCCCCAGACGCTGATCAGGTCGCAGGCAGAACACGACGGGCAGTCAAATATCAGAGCCTGATCAGCGAACCTAGGGGGGGCCAAGTGCCCTCCCTTTTTTTCTGTCTGGCACAGGGCTTCGCCGGATAATTTCCGCCCAAATTCAACGCCTTCTGCGACGATGTTTACCTAAGGGGCACGCGCTATCGCCGCTTGCCCAACCTCGCTAGGCAGGCGATAGTCGCTGCCATGCGTTCACTATTTTTTCACTGTTTGGTTTTTATCCTCCTGACGTTGCCGGCGCGGGCGGAGAATATCCTTGTGTTCGCAGCGGCCAGCTTGGCCGGGCCGCTCGACCGTGTTGCTGCCGCATGGGAAGAAGAGACGGGCCAATCCGTCACCCTCGCTTATGCCGGGTCCTCTGCACTGGCCCGGCAGGTGCAAGCGGGCGCTCCGGCGGATGTGGTGTTTCTGGCCAATGCCGACTGGATGGATGTGCTGCAAGAAAGCGGCGCCCTGCAAGCCGACAGCCGCCGTGATATCCTTGGCAACGCGATGGCTCTGGTAATCAATACCGCGGCCTATGAAGCCCTGAACCTAAACACTATCCCGGACCCCTACGAGGGGCGCTTTGCCATGGCCCTGACAGATTCCGTGCCGGCGGGCATCTATGGCCGTGCGGTATTGGAGGCGATGGACCTTTGGGAGGACCTGCAAGATCAGGTGGTGGAGGCCGATAACGTCCGTGCCGCAACGCGTTTGGTAGCGACTGGCGCGGTGGAGCGGGGCATTGTCTACCAGACGGAAGCACTTGCCGACCCGCGCGTCTCGATCCTTGCTCTTGCTTCTGACCGGTTGCACCCGCCCATCCGTTACCCCGCTGCGTTAACCTTGAATGCCACGCCGCAAGCTGCTGAATTTGTTTATTTTCTCCAGAGAGAAACTGCGCTTGAGATCTTCGGTCAGGCTGGATTCCGGGCCGCGCCGCAATGAACGGGTTTCTCGGCCCCGCCGAATGGGAGGCCTTAGCCCTATCCCTGCGCGTGGCTCTGACCGCGACGCTGGTTGCGCTGCCGTTCGGCATCGCGGTGGCCTACGTCTTGGCCCGCAAACGCTTCCCCGGTCACGGTCTTCTCAATGGGCTGGTCCACCTGCCGCTGATCCTGCCGCCCGTGGTCACAGGATACCTTTTGTTGGTCAGTTTCGGCCCTCACGCCCCCTTGGGCGCGGCGTTAGAGGTCATGGGCCTCGGCGTTGCTTTCCGCTGGACCGGCGCGGCGCTGGCCGCCGCAATCATGGCGTTTCCCTTGATGGTCCGGGCCATTCGCCTTTCGCTGGAGGCCGTTGACCCCAAGTTGGAAGAGGCCGCCAGCACCCTTGGCGCGTCAAGGTTAAGGGTTTTTACCACGATCACGCTGCCCCTGATGGCGCCGGGTATTTTGACCGGCACCGTGCTGGCTTTTGCCAAGGCGATGGGTGAATTCGGCGCGACTATCACCTTCGTTTCCAACATCCCCGGCCAGACGCGTACCGTACCCTCGGCCATCTACGCCTTCTTGCAAATGCCCGGCGGCGAGGGCGCGGCATGGCGCTTGGTCATCGTGTCCGTCGTGGTCGCCATGGGCGCGCTTCTGGTGTCAGAAATGCTTGCGCGGCGGGTCCGGAGCCGGATCGGAGGCGCCGATGCTTGAGGTTCGGATAAAGCACGATTTTCCCAGCTTCGCCTTGGACGTGGCGTTCGCGGCGCCCATGGGGGTGACGGCTCTGTTCGGGCGCTCTGGCGCCGGAAAAACAAGCGTTGTCAGGGCCGTGGCGGGCGTTCTTGAAGCGGACGTGGCGCAGGTCACTGTGGATGGAACGGCGTTGGACGGCCTGCCAGTTCCCCAACGACGCATCGGCTATGTGTTCCAGGAGCCGCGGCTATTTCCCCATATGTCGGTCCGCGCGAATCTGTCCTACGGGATGCGCGGCGCAGAGATGGGACCGGTGGTGGAGATGCTCGGGATCGGCGATTTACTGGACCGCCGCCCCGGCGCGTTATCGGGTGGTGAGGCGCAAAGGGTGGCCATCGGGCGCGCGTTGTTGAGTGCGCCACGGCTGTTGCTTCTCGATGAGCCCCTGGCCGCTTTGGATGAGACGCGAAAAGCGGAAATTCTGCCCTATCTGGAGCGCCTGCGCGATGAGGTGGGGATACCGATCCTATACGTGTCCCACTTGGTGCCGGAAATCGCGCGTCTGGCGACAACGGTGGTGGCGCTGGAGGGGGGCCGTGTGGTGCGGGCGGGGCCCGCGGCAGAGGTATTGGCAGACCCCGATGTGGTGCCGGTGTTTGGGGTGCGAGAGGCGGGGGCCTTGGTGAATGCCACCATCGCGTCCCACCATGACGACGGGTTAACGGCGTTAACCTGGTCGGGCGGTGAGCTTTTGTTGCCCCATGTGCCGCAACCAATCGGCGCGAAAGTCCGGGTCCGGGTGGAGGCGCAAGATATCATGCTGGCCACCACGCGGCCCGAGGGGATATCGGCCTTAAATATCGTTCCGGTGAGCGTAGTTTCCCTGCGCGATGGCGCCGGGCCGGGGGTGATTGTGCAGCTCCGCGCCGGTGATGATGTCTTGCTGGCGCGGGTGACCGGGCGCTCGGCCAAGGCGATGGACCTGTCCGAGGGGTGGCAGGGCTACGCGGTCCTGAAATCCGTCGCCGTCGCGGCCGGAAACATCAGCCGCACAGGCTAGGGAACGGCCGCCTTCGAGCCCCCCACCGCAAGCGGCGGGGAGCCGCTCAGGCCAGCCGTCGCCGCATTAAGCGGCGGGCGCTTGGGGCCAGTGGCCCGTGTCGCTTATTCGGGTCGCCTATTCCGCCGCGATCTTAATCACCGGCTCCATCCGCGCGAGGATATCTTCCGCCAAATGACACTTGATCTGGTGCCCATCGGCCATGGTCCGCATGGGCGGCACGTCGCGTTCACAAAGGTCACCGGGCACTTCGGATTTCCAGTTGCACCGGGTCTGGAACGGGCAGCCGGAGGGCGGGTTCATGGCCGACGGAATGTCACCTTCCAACACGATATGCTTCTTCTCAACGGAGGTATCGGCGATGGGGACAGCGGACAAAAGCGCCTCGGTGTAGGGGTGGTAGGGTGGGCTAAACACTTGTTGTGTATCGCCAATTTCCACTACATGGCCCAAGTACATCACCATGACCCGGTCCGACAAATAGCGCACGATCGACAGGTCGTGAGAGATGAATAGAAGCGTCGTCTTTTCGCGGCGCTGGATTTCCATCAACAGGTCCGTCACGGCCGCCTGCACCGACACGTCGAGCGCCGAGACAGGCTCATCGGCCACCACGATCTTCGCATCTCCCGCAAAGGCCCGTGCAATGCCGACACGCTGCTTCTGGCCGCCCGACAGCTGGCGCGGCATGCGGTCCGCAAAGGCGCGGGGCAGCTTCACGAGGTCGAGCAGTTCCAGCATACGGTTGCGCCGATCCGCATCGCTGTTGCCGATCTTGAACACCTCCAGCGCCCGGATGATCTGGCGGCCTACGGTCATCGAAGGGTTGAGGGTGTCGAAGGGGTTCTGGAACACCATCTGGATGCTCGACACCGTCTTGGTATCGCGATCCTCGATGGCGGTGCTCTGGATTTCCTGACTGCCCATGACGATGGAGCCGTCGGTGGCCGTCTCCAGCCCCATCAGCACCTTGGCGAGGGTGGACTTGCCGCAGCCGGATTCCCCCACGATGGCCAATGTCTCGGATTCGCGGGCCTCAAAGCTCAATGTTTCATTGGCTTTAACCACCTTTTTGTCGCCGCCGCCGAAGAGCGCGTTGGCGGCGACTTCGTAGTATTTCTTCAGATTGTCGATCTTCAGGACCACGTCGCCGATGGGCGCTTTCTCGGTGGTTGCGGCCAGCTCGATCGGGGCGTTCCAGTCGATCTCCTTGAACTTCACACAGCGCGAGGCGTGGCGGTCATTGCCGGGGACCGTTTCCATCGGGATCGGCGCGGCGTCGCAGCGGCCGCTTTCAAAATAGTCGCAACGGGGGCCGAAATTGCAGCCGGGCGGGCGTTCGTGGGGCAGGGGGAAGTTGCCCGGGATCGCCACGAGGGGACGGGCGTTCTTGTCGGCACCCGGCAGCGGAATCGAGCGGAACAGCGCCTGCGTATAGGGGTGCTGCATCTCGTCGAACACGTCCTCGATTGAGCCGGTCTCCACCGCCTCGCCCGAGTACATCACGCAGAGCCGGTCACAGGTTTCCAGCACCAGCCCAAGGTTGTGAGAGATGAACAGCATCGAGGTGCCATATTTTTCGCCCAGTCCCTTAACCAGGTCCACGATGCCCGCTTCAACCGTCACGTCGAGCGCGGTTGTCGGTTCGTCCAGGATCAGCAAAGAAGGCTTTGACATCAAGGCCATAGCGATCACGATGCGCTGCTGTTGGCCGCCCGACAATTGGTGAGGGTAGCTTTTCAGCATCCGCTCCGGGTCTGGCAGGCGCACGTCTGTGACGACCTCTAGCGCAAGTTTATAGGCCTGTTTCTCGGACACGCCTTCGTGGATCATCGGCACTTCCATCAGCTGTTTGCCGATCTTCATGGCGGGGTTCAGGGACGCCATCGGCTCCTGATAGATCATCGCAATTTCGGACCCGCGCAGGTCGCGCAGTTCCTCGTCCGACATCGCGTTCAGGTCGCGGCCCTTGAACTTGATCGTACCGCCGACGATCCGCCCGTTCACGCCCAGATCCTGCATCACGCCAAGGGCCACGGTGGATTTGCCGCAACCGGATTCGCCCACGAGCCCCATCGCCTCACCGGGCATCACGGTGCAGGAGAAATCCATCACGGCGGGGATTTCGCGCAAGCGGGTGAAGAACGAGATTGAGAGATTCTCGATTTCCAGAATTGGGCCGTCGTAGCGGTCCGGGACAGCTTTGATGTTGTCTGCGATGGTATCGACCATGTTAGTTTTCCTTAACTGACCGGCCCGCCAGGGGCTGTGACATTCGTACACCGAGGCGTACACAGGCTGTGCATACAGGTGACATACCCATCAATCCTTCAAGCTTTCTTCGCGCAGGCCGTCGGCCAGCAGGTTGAGGCCAAGCACCAGCGTCATCAGCGCCAGTGCGGGGGGCAATGCGGGGTGGGGGTAGATCGTCAGAAGGCGGCGGCCTTCGTTGATCGTGCTGCCCCAGTCCGGCGATTCCGGCGACACGCCGAGACCGAAGAAGCCGAGCGTTCCCAGAAGGATCGTGGTGTAGCCGATGCGCAGGCAGAAATCGACGATCAGGGGACCCCGCGCGTTGGGCAGGATCTCCCACAGCATGATGTACCACGGGCCTTCGCCGCGGGTTTGGGCGGCGGCCACGTAGTCGCGGGTTTTCACGTCCAAGGTGATGCCGCGCACGATGCGGAACACGGTGGGGGAGTTCACGAAGACCACGGACACGAACACGATCAGCAGGTTGCCCGCGATGTCGAACAGGTCCAGCGCCTCGGGCCAGAAGCGGATCGGCGCATCGGGGTCTGAGGCGTTGGAGATCAGCGAGAAATACGCCCAGAAGCCCACCGCAGCGGCAAGGCCCACGTAGATGTTCCGGCGCATCGGGTCGGTGTGATAGCGAGAGTTGAACAGCACGATCAGGAACATGATCGGGAACAGGAACAGCACCATCGACATATATTGCGGCACGCCCGCGGCGACGATTTCCGGCGTGACCAGCAGGAAGAACAGCAGAATGACCGGGAACGCCAGCGCGAGGTTGGCGATGAAGGTCAGGACGGTGTCCAGTTTGCCGCCGAAGTAGCCCGCTGGCAGGCCAAGGGTGATGCCCACCATGAAGGCAAACAGCGTGGCGACGGGGGTGATGGACAAAACGTCCGCCGCCCCGAAGAACACGCGGGAGAACACGTCACGCCCCAGATTGTCGCCCCCCAGAAGGTAGTAGGGGTAGGCGCCTTCGTCGATCTCGCCCTGGGGCAGTGGGGTGCCGGGCAGCTCGTTCCGCATGGACGACACAAGGTCGATCGCGCCATGGGTCGGCACCAAGGGGAACAGGCCCGAAAAGATCGCCGCAAAGACCCAGAACATGACAAGGAAGAACCCCGCCATGCCGATGGGGCTGTCGAACAATTTGCCGTAAAGGCCCAGCTTGCGCTTGAAGATCATGGACAGCGTGAAGGTCACGATCAGGGCGATCCAGACCGGCAGAAGCCGCAGGGCCATGGCCCCCAGGATGCCCTTTTGTTCGATCGTGGGCAGGAGGATGCCGCCGATGATGAAGCCCAGACAACAGGCCACGAACAGCAGCACGCCGTATTTCATCGTGTCCAGCGCGTAGTCTATCGCCGTCTTGCGCAAGGACATGGTGCCGTCGCCGTTGAACTCCAACTCTCCGGCGCGCACGCCCGCGATGGTGAGGATGGTGTTGGCCAGAAAGCCCAGGACGAAGACGGCCAGGGCCACCAGCATCAGCGGGTTGAGGAAAGCTCCGAAGGAGCCGGACCAGGTGAGAGGTTCCATTGCTCGGGCTCCTTAAGAGATGCGAATGCGAGGGTTGAGGAAGACGTAGCCGATATCCGAGATCAGCTGCGTGAGCAGGACCACGAAGACGGCGACGATGGAGCAGGCCAAAAGCAGCTCGATATCGTTGTTCGATGCCGCTTGGACCATGGTCCAGCCGAAGCCGTTGTAATTGAACAGTGTTTCCACGATCACCACGCCGGTCAGCAGCCACGGGAATTGCAGCATGATGACGGTGAAGGGCGCGATCAGCGCGTTGCGCAGGGCGTGCTTCATCACGATGTTGCGGAAGCTGACGCCTTTGAGGCGCGCCGTGCGGATATATTGCGCGGTCATCACCTCGGCCATGGAGGCCCGCGTCATGCGCGCGATGTAGCCCATGCCGTAAAGCGCGATGGTGGTGACGGGCAGGGTGAAGTTCCAAAACGTGATGTCTTCCATCGCGGAACGGGCCGAGCCGAGGAACAGCGTGCGGCGGTCGCCAAGCCAGCCATCGCCGCCAAGCCAACCCCATTCCGTCAGCGTGCTCGACACGCCCGCGGTGGTGGAGGCAAAGAGCACGATGAAGATCACGCCCGACACATATTCCGGCGTCGCGGTGGAGCCGATGGAGAGGGTCGAAAGCGTCCGATCCAGCCGGGAGCCTTCGCGCATCCCCGCCAGAACCCCCACCAGAAGGGCGGCAGGCACCATCAGGCCAAAGGCCCATCCCATCAGTTTCAGGGTCAGTAAAAGGCGGCCGGGAAGGACGTTGGCGACATCTTCGTCAGACACGGTGGAGAAGCCCAGATCCCCTTGCAGCAACCCACAGCGGGTCGGCGCATCGGCGGGATCGGTGCCGAAATCAATGCAACGTCCGGTAATTTCACCGGTCTCGGGGTCT
Source organism: Gymnodinialimonas sp. 57CJ19 (assembly GCF_038396845.1). NCBI lineage: Bacteria > Pseudomonadati > Pseudomonadota > Alphaproteobacteria > Rhodobacterales > Paracoccaceae > Gymnodinialimonas > Gymnodinialimonas sp. 57CJ19. Next base: position 2,844,023 of record NZ_CP151587.1, on the reverse strand, counting down.
TCCTGCGTCCAGCCGGGCATGACGCCCAACCATTCGCCGTAGCGTAGCAACATGGGGCCGCCGTAGCCGTTGTTGTCGAGCCAGCTCACGACCTCTTCGTCGGTCATGCGCGCGTTGCCTTGGGTTTTCGCCAGTTTCTCCAGGTTGGGAAACAGGTTGGTCAGGAAAAACACGACAAGCGTCAGGCAGAGTGCGGTCAGGATCATCACGCCGGTCCGGCGCAGGATGAAAGCCCCCATGAAAGTATCCCCTGTGTCTGGGTATACGCAGCGATTGCGTAAACCTGGATGGCACGTTCCCAACCTCGGCCCTGGGGGCGGATCGGGTTTGGCCGCGACGCGCAGGTTTGTTCAGATCACCCACGTCGCCATGAAAGAAAGAAGAAACCGGCGCCCGCGTATGGTGCGGGCGCCGGTGATGCGAAGCGCTTAGGCTTCGAAACCAATGTAGTGCACGTTGATCTCGAACTTCGCGTGCATGTCGTTGTTGACAAGACCCGGGCGCGAGTGACGGAAGAGCGAGCGCCAGTACGGCTGGATGGTCACGCCTTGCTCCTGCATGATCTCTTCCAGACGCGCCATGATCTCGCGGCGCGCATCGGCGTCCTGGATACCGTTGGCTTCGGTCAGCAGAGTGTCGAACTCCTCATTGGCGAAGCCTGCCTCGTTCCATGGCACACCGGAGCGGTAGGCGAGGTTGAGGATCTGAACGCCCAACTCGCGGTGGTTCCAGTTGGTGGAGCTGAACGGATAGGACGTCCAGTCGTTCCAGAAGGTGGAGCCGGGGATGATCGTCCGCGTGACGTTGAAGCCGGCGTCGCGCAACTGCGCGGCCACGGCATCGGTGGTGTTCTTGCGGTAATCATCGTCGATCGAGATCAGCTCGAACTCGAAGTCTGCGTGGCCGGATTCCTCAAGCAACGCGCGCGCGCCATCGGGATCGACCGTTTGAGGCGGCAGTTCTGCATACTCGGGGTGAATGGGGCAGACGTGGTGGTTTTCTGCCGTGACGCCCTGGCCGTTGATGCCCAGATCAAGGCAGACCTGGTTGTCGACGGCCATGTGGATCGCCTGACGCACCTGAAGGTTGTCGTAGGGGGCGTTGTTCTGGTTCGGACGCACCACAACGGTGGCCGCCGTCACAACTTCGGACTGATCCCAGCCGATGGCCTGGAACAGATCCACGAATTCGCCGACCGTCTCGTAGGTCATGTCGAATTCGTCGGCCTCGGCGGCGGCGAACCATGCGGCAGGATCCTGGCCCAGATCGACGAACTGGATTTCATCCAGATAGGTGTCGCGCCAGTAGGTGTGGCCTTCCTTGCGCGACAGGGTCGCGGAAACGCCAACTTCGTAGTTGGTGATCTCATAGGCGCCGGTGCCCACGCCGTGATCGGCGGGGTTGGTGCCGATCAGGTCACGGTGCTGGATCGCAGAGGGGTAATCTGCCACGCCCGGCACGAAGGTGATGTCGGGGTTGGGGTAGGTGACGCGGACGGTGTAGTCGTCCACGACCTCGATCGCGCCTTCGCGCGCCACGCCGGTGTCTGCATCCACAAGCTCGCCCATTCGGGTGGCCATGGAGTTGCCTTCCACGGTGGTGTCGCAGAAGCCGATCAGGTTGGCGGCCACATCGTTGGCGTCAAACGTGTCGCCGTTGTTCCACATCACGCCCTGGCGGACGTTCAGCGTGTAGACGGTCGCATCTTCGTTGGCTTCCCAGCTTTCCAGCAGCACGCCTTCGAACGAGCCGTCGTTGTTGTACTGGATCAGATACTCCAGAAAACCGCGGGTGACGTTGGCCATTTGCGACCAGTCATAGGTGCGCGGATCCTTGAGGGCGCGGACTTCTTGCTGGATGCGCAATGTGCCGCCCTGGGCGGGCACGGCGCGGTGGCCATCGGCGCTGGCCGGTGTCGCGCCGATCAGCGAATAGGCGGCGGTGGCAGTCAGACCCAAAGCGGTGGAGCGCACGAGGAATTCGCGACGGTCCAGTTTGCCGGCCTTGTGTTCGGCGGCATACATCTCGGCGACGGGGTGGGTCGTAAGGCCAGCCTCGGCGCGCGTGTGGGTGAAATCTTTCATGTGTCGTCGTCTCCCTGTGACGTCGTTATGTTGTTTTCATGTCGTGCGTTAGACCGACCCCTTCGGGCATTCTGTGCGCCCGATTGGTTTCGGCTCGATGCCAACTAACTTTATTAGCATCCGTATCAAGGGCCTGCGTCAATCGTTTGTTGCGCCATCAAATGGTCTATTTGCGACATCCAAATTTATCAGAACCGACATTGCGTTCAGATGCAACCAATAAGATGTATACAGGTGGCCCGCACAGCCACGCAGAAACCGTCGAAATACGACACGACGAACAGGCGTGCGACACGCCGCGACGCTCAGGCTCGCTGCATAACGAGGCGGTCAGACGTTCGACATGCTGCGACGGTCAGGCGCGATGCGGCGGTTTGCGAAACTCGGAAGGGGTGCGGCCCACAGATTGGCTGAAGGCACGGGTGAAATAGGCCGCCGAGGAGAACCCCAATTGCTGCGCGACTTCACGGGCCGGAAGATCGGTTTCCTGCAACAGGCGGCGCGCCTCGTGCATGGTGCGTTCGGTGAGAAGGGCCAAGGCGGGGCGGCCCGAGGCCTCGCGGCAGACGCGGCTGAGGTGGGTGGGGGTGACTTGCAGGAGCTTGGCGTAATCGGCCACGCCGATCCCTTTGCGGAAGTTCTCTTCCAGTTTGGCGGCGTAAATCTCCACCAGTCGGTGGGACCCTTCGCGGGCGATCGCGCCCTCTTGTCGCGCCAATTCCCGGGCCATCCATGCGGAGACCAGAAGCGAGTACGCGGTGAGGGCCTGATCCAGGGCGGGGGCTTGAGCGGCCAATTCATTCTCGATCTTCTCGATATGAGAGGTGATCGCGGCCTGGCTTTCGATGTTGGAGACCCGCAAATGAAACGGGTCCTTGGGGAGGGCCAGGCTTTCGTCGGTGGGAAGGCAAAGCTGCAACCCCTGGGTTTGAGAGGCAAGTTCCAGCGCCATCGGCACGTGGGCGGGCACGAAGACCGCCGTATTGGGGCCGTAACCGCGGGTGACGCAGTTGACCGTGACGCGCCCTTGTCCGCGGGTGATCCAATAAAGGCGATTGCGCGGAGAGGCGTGCAAAAGCTCCACCCGCCAAGCGCCTTGCATGCGCAGTTTGCCCAGAGAGGCAACGGCGTGAACGGTGGGTTTTTTCGACATCTCAAACATTGGTCTAGGGTAGCGGCGGGGCGAGGTGGTGCAAAGGGGAGATGTTGGCGTTTCGCGTCAGATGCGGCGATTGATTCTTTTGTTAAGAATTGGGGGGCGCTGCCCCCACTGCGCGGCGGGGCCGCGCAGACCCCCCGGGATATTTCAAGAACGAGGAATTGTCAGGGGAGTGTGACTTGGGTCCAGTGTTTTGTATTGGAGCGCAACCAAGAGCGTTGGCGTTTGGCATATTGGCGCGTCGCTATGATTGCAGCCTCGCGCGCGGCGTCGAGCGTGAGGGTGCCTTGCAGGTGCGCGATGAGTTCGGGGGCGCCGATGGCCTTGGCGGCACCGCCCGCCTGGGGCCAGAGGGGCAGGTTTTGTTGGGCCTCAATCAGGGCGCCTTGGGACATCATCTGATCGAAGCGTTGCGCGATGCGGGTGTTGAGCCAGTCCCGATCGGGCATCAGGGCGAAGGCTGTGGTGGCCGGGAGGGGGAGGAGGGGCGGCGCGGTCTCGTCCTGCCAAGCGGAGAGGGGGCGCCCGGTGGCGCGCAGCACCTCCCACCCGCGCTGAACGCGCATGCGGTTGTGGCAATCGATGCGGTCTGCGAGCGCCGGGTCGCCCGCGCGCAGCTCGGCGAGAAGTTGCTCAGACGGGAGGGCGTCGGCCCGGGCGCGGACGTCGGCGGGCACGGGGGGGATATCGGCGAGGCCCTGGGTGAGGGCGCGAAAGTACAGGCCGGTGCCGCCCACGATCACGGGGTTTTGCGGCAGGAAGGGGGTGACGTCCCGGAGCCATTGGCCCACGTCGTAATGCGCCGTGAAGGGGACATGGCCGAAGAGGTGATGGGGGGCGGCGGAGGTTTCCTCAGGCGAGGGGCGGGCGGTGAGCACGCGCCAGCCGTCATAGACCTGCAACGCATCGGCGTTCACGATGACCCGCGACTGCGCCTGAGCGATAGAGATCGCCAGCGCGGTCTTGCCCGACGCCGTGGGTCCGGCGATCAGGACCGGTTTGTCGGTGGGGAGGGACGCGATATCTATCAAAGCATGGCCACTTGTGCATCAGGGGGCGGAAATCGGCCACTTTCGGGCGTTGAACCGCCGCGCCATTTAGATCATTGTGCGCGGCAATATCAAACAAGGATCAGCTCCATGCCAAATGATGTCATCTCTGACGCAAATTCCGGGGACGACGTGCGCTACAAGCGCGTCATGTTGAAAATCTCAGGCGAGGCGCTGATGGGCGATCAGGGGTTCGGGTTGCACCCGCCCACGGTGGAGCGGATTGCCAAGGAAATCCAATCGGTTCATGAGCTTGGCGTGGAAATCTGCCTGGTGATCGGCGGCGGCAATATCTTCCGGGGCTTGCAAGGCAGCGCCCAGGGGATGGAGCGGACGACAGCCGACTACATGGGGATGTTGGCCACGGTAATGAACGCGCTGGCGATGCAGGGCGCGTTGGAAAGCCTGAACGTCTACACACGCGTCATTTCGGCCATTACGATGAACGAAGTGGCCGAGCCCTACATTCGCCGCCGCGCCATTCGTCACCTGGAGAAGAAGCGCGTGTGCATCTTTGCGGCGGGCACCGGGAACCCCTATTTCACCACCGACACGGCGGCGACGCTGCGGGCCTCGGAGATGGATTGCGAGGCGATCTTCAAGGGCACCAAGGTGGACGGCGTCTATGACAAAGACCCGGCCAAACACGCCGATGCCAAGCGCTACGAGAGCGTCACCTATGACGAGGTTCTGGCGCAGCATCTGGGCGTTATGGACGCCAGCGCCATCGCTTTGGCCCGCGAAAACGACCTGCCGATCATGGTTTTCTCCCTCGATGAGCCGGGCGGGTTCCGCACGATTTTGTCGGGGCAGGGGACGTTTACGCGCGTCCACGACTAGAAGAAGACGCCATGGCGGGTCTTTGGGCCTGCCATGCGCGCATGTTGGCAATATGGCGCTGAGCCAACCGCTTCTGGCGGTTGGGGGCGGGCACCGGACGGGCGGGAGCCTTGGTCAGTTGTGCAAGGTCGTCCAAACTGTCCACCGCAAAGATCGACAGGATTTCTGCCACCGCCGCCGCGCCGAGGGTCTTCACGGCCTCTGGCCCCAAGAATAGCGATTCTGCCCATATGCCGTTGGCGCAGACGACCTCATGCCTATCAAATAGCATGTGCCAATAGCGCGTTGGCGTATCGCCGGGGGCTTGGGCCACGCCGGGATGATCCAGCAGGCGCAGGGCAGGCACGAGAACCTCGGCGATGCCGAACATCCGCTGCACGATGGGCGACTGAACCAATATGCGATGTTGCGGGGAGACCGCTAGCGCATGGGTGGGCAGAGCGTTTCCCAAGGCGCCCGCGGCAATCTCGACCGGGGCGCGGGGACCGGGGCGGGCCAGGCGCTGCCCGCCGATCCAACGAAGCGTCTGCGGACCATTGTCGGCGGTGATGACCTGATCGCCGGGGCGCAAACGCTCGATCCGGGTAGGCCCTTGAGGTGTGTCGATCAGGGTGCCGGAGACGAAACACACCGTTGTGTTATTGACCGAGTAGGTCTTGTAGGCCCCCACGAAATTCGTGCTTGCCGGTGACGTCAATTCGATCTGCGTGATCTGCATGTTGTCGAGCGATGGCGCCCCTTCGCGATCCACGATGAATGAATCGCCATTGGGCATCTGTTTGACGACGACCTGCAACGTCGTCTGGGTGCCATCCGCTTCGGTGATGACCGCGTTATAGAGGACGGAGGCATCAATCGGGCCGGAGTAGCTGCCGGTGCTGGTGGTGTAGCTGATCGAATCTGCGGTGCCGCCTTCGTCATCGTAGAGGATGCCGTCGTCGCCGTCGTCAAATTGCGTCACCGTGACCATTTCCATGTCGCCAATGCCGTAGGTCCCTTTCACCGCATCGGGATTGTCGGTGTCCCAATCGGATTCATCATTGTCCATGATGGCAAAGTTGCCGATGAAGATATGATTTGCTGTCGAATAGGACATGGCGGACCTCTTGCTGTCAGAAGAGGCGAGGGTAGGGATAAAGAGTAAACAAGCGGTGCATGGGCCCGAAATCTCTGGCGCGAGATGGAGTGTTGTCGAACCTCCCCGTGGCGGGTTACAAGCGTCGACAGTAAAGAAACAAAAGCAGGCCAGGATAAAATGTCCGACGATTTTATGCTCGACACCGATGATCTGGAGCGACGGATGGAAGGGGCGATCGCGTCACTTCGCACCGAATTCGCTTCCTTGCGGACAGGACGGGCCAGCGCCTCAATGCTGGAGCCGGTGATGGTGGACGCCTATGGCAGCCCGACGCCGATCAACCAGGTGGGCACCGTCAACGTGCCAGAGCCACGTATGGTCACGGTAAACGTGTGGGACAAGGGCCTTGTCAACAAGGTCGAAAAGGCAATCCGCGAAAGCGGTCTTGGCATCAACCCGCAGCTCAATGGCACGATCATCATGCTGCCGATCCCCGAGTTGAACGAGGAACGGCGCCGGGATTTGACCAAGGTTGCCGGCACCTACGCCGAAAACGCGCGGGTCGCAGTGCGCAACGTGCGCCGCGATGGCATGGATCAGGTGAAGAAAGCCAAATCCGACGGTCTGGGCGAAGACGACCAGAAGTTCTGGGAAAGCGCGGTGCAAGAACTGACCGACACGTACATCAAGCGCGTCGACGATCAGTTGGAGATCAAGCAAGAAGAGATCATGCAAGTTTAAGGATTTTATGATCTGGATCGGGGAAAGGGGGCCTGCACGGCCTCGCCCCCCGCCCTGTTGGATGTGGAATATGTAGACCTGCACCCGTTTTCTGGTTGCTCGCCGAAAGGACGCCCCGCCATGCCAAGCCCGTCTGACAAGACCAAGGCCCCCAAGCACGTTGCGATCATCATGGATGGCAATGGGCGTTGGGCGCAGATGCGGCATCGGCCTCGGTTGGTGGGGCATCATGCGGGGGCCAAAAGGGTGCAGGAGATCGTGCGCGCCGCCCCTGATCTTGGGGTGAAATACCTGACGATCTTCGCGTTCTCGACCGAAAACTGGAAGCGCACCCAGACGGAAGTGGCGGGGCTGATGAAGCTGTTCAAACGCTACATCCGGCGCGAGGCGCAAAACCTGCTCGACGAGGGGGTGCGGGTGCGGTTCATCGGTGACCGGGTGAAGCTGGAGCCTGCCTTGGTGGACCTGATGGACGGGCTGGAGCTGTTGACCGCCGATAACGACCACGTCCACCTGACGATTGCCCTGAACTATGGGGGCCGCGATGAGGTGGCACGGGCCGCAAAGCGCATGGCCTACGACGTTTCCATGGGCAAACTGGATCCGCGCGATGTCTGTGATGAGACATTCCCCAGATACCTCGATACCCATGTTCTGCCGGACCCCGATCTGGTGATCCGCACATCGGGAGAGGCGCGGATTTCCAACTTCTTGCTGTGGCAGTCGGCCTATGCGGAATACGAGTTCATCGACACGTTGTGGCCGGATTTCACGGCGGACGTCTTTGCGACAGTTGTGGGGCGCTTTGGCGCCCGTGACCGCCGCTTTGGCGCAGTAGAGGCCTGAAGGCAGTCATGGCGGAGGCACCCAAATCGGCGTCGGGCCCCAAGTTCGCGGACCTCTTGCCCCGTATCGTCTCGGCGGTGGTCTTGTTGACGGTGGCGGGCCTTGGCCTGTGGCTTGGCGGCTTGGTCCTGGCCCTGTTGCTGTCGATTTTCGGGGCCGTGATGGTGTGGGAATACTTCCGCCTCATCATCCGCCTCACACGGCCCTTTGCGATGGTCTGCACGGTGCTCAGCTCGGCCCTGCTGGCGCTGTCGCTGGTTCTTGAACATGCGCTGGTGACCGAGTCCGACGACTTGCTGGCCGTGTCCCCCATGGCCACAACGGTCATGGCGATTGCGATGATCGTCACCGCGATCCCGGTGCGCAAATCACGGCTCGAGTCGCTGTTCGGGGCGATGATCCCCTTGGCGACGTTCCTGTTTTTCTACCTGCACCAGTCCATCCCCTACGCCATGTGGCTGGTGGTGGCCGTGGTCATCACCACCGATGTATCGGGCTATTTCTTTGGCAAGCTGATTGGCGGGCCGAAGTTCTGGCCCTCTCTCAGCCCCAATAAAACCTGGTCGGGCACGGTGTCTGGCTGGATCATGGCGGGGCTGATTGCGCTGGTGGTAAGCTGGCAGGGCGAGGAAAAGCTGTCCACGATCGCGATTGCGGTGGCTTTCGCCGTCGTCGTGGCCTTCGCCGCCCAGATGGCCGATATCGCGGAATCGGCCCTGAAGCGCCGGGCAGGGGTCAAGGACAGCTCTAACTTGCTGCCCGGCCATGGCGGCGCATTGGATCGCTTTGACGGCATGTTGGGGGCCTTCACCGTAGCCGGGCTGGTCTTTGTGCTACTTGGCTTTGCGATTGGGGCGCCCGTCGCTCCATGAAGCGGGTCAGCATTTTCGGGGCGACAGGCTCCATCGGCCAGAACACCCTTGATCTGATCGCCCGCGATCCGGGCGCCTATGATGTCGTGGCCCTGACCGGCGCGCGCAACATCGCGCAACTCGCCGCAGATGCGAGGAGGGTTTCGGCGAGCATCGCCGTAACAGCCGAGGAGGATCTGCTGCCCGATCTGCGCGCCGCGCTGGAGGGCTCGGGCATCGAGGCCGCCGCAGGCCCCAAAGCCCTGCTGGAGGCCGCCGACCGCCCCGCCGATTGGATCATGTCCGCCATCGTGGGCGCAGCCGGTCTTGCGCCGGGGTTCCGTGCCCTGCGCCATGGCACCACGCTTGCGCTGGCCAACAAGGAAAGCCTTGTCACCGCAGGGCCGCTTCTGCTGGCGGAAGCTGCCAAGCACGGGGCCACGATCCTGCCTGTCGATTCCGAGCATTCCGCCGTTTTCCAGGCGCTGGTGGGCGAGGACATGGCCGCGGTCGAGCGGATCATCATCACCGCCTCGGGCGGCGGTTTGCGCGATTGGCCCGAGGCCGCGCTGGCCAATGCCAGCCCCGCGGATGCGGGCGCCCATCCCAATTGGGACATGGGGCAGCGGATCACGATCGACAGCGCCTCTATGTTCAACAAGGCGATGGAGCTGATTGAAACGAAAGAGTTTTTCGGCGTCCGGCCTTCACAGATCGAGACCGTTGTTCACCCGCAATCGCTGATCCACGCCCTTGTAGGTTTCAACGACGGCGCGTTAATGGCGCACCTTGGCCCGCCCGACATGCGCCACGCCATTGGCTACGCGCTCAACTACCCCGATCGCGCCCATTTGCCCGTCGCCCGCCTCGACCTTGCCCAGATCGCGACGCTTGAATTCCACGCCCCGTCGCCCACCCGCTACCCCGCGCTGGCCATTGCCGCGCAGGTGATGGAGACCGGCGGCACCAGCGGGTGTATCTTCAACGCCGCCAAGGAAATCGCCCTGGATGGATTCCTTGCAGGCCAGATCGGTTTCATGGATATGGCAGGCATCGTGGCCGACACCCTTGACGCGATGTCGTCACAGGGCAGCCTTTCAATTGCCCCACAAAGCCTTGAGGACGTCCTCAAGACTGACCAAATAGCCAGAGACATGGCTAAACGCATAATCACGTCCCGGTTCGAGCAAAAAGAGAACGCTTAATGGAATTCCTCCCCGCTTTCGGCAACTTCGGTTTCACCCTTCTGGCCTTTGTTGCGGCCCTGTCGATCATCGTGGCGATCCACGAATATGGTCACTACATCGTGGGCCGCTGGTCGGGCATCCATGCCGAGGTGTTCTCGATCGGGTTCGGACCTGTGTTGTGGTCGGGCGTGGACCAGCACGGCACGCGCTGGCAGTTGGCGGCGCTGCCCTTTGGCGGTTACGTGAAATTTCTGGGCGATGCCAATGCGGCGTCAGCCGGGGCTGATGGTGAAGCATTGGGCGAGATGGACGCGGCGGAGCGTCGTCGCACCATGCCCGGCGCGCCCCTTTGGGCCCGGGCTGCCACCGTGGCGGCGGGGCCGATCTTCAACTTTATCCTGTCGATCCTGATCTTTGCTGGCGTGCTGTTGGTCAATGGCCGCGCCGCCGATGAGGCGATTGTCGGAGGCCTCATCCCCGTGCCCGAACAGATTTCGGTGCTGGAGCAGGGCGATCTGATTACCGCGATTGAAGGGGAGCCTGTTGGCTCTTTGACCGATGTCTACGAGCTGAGCCGCTCTCTCGATCCACAGCAGACGGTGACTTACGATATCGTGCGCGATGACGCCCCGATGCAGGTCGAAGCCGCGTTCCCGCTTCTGCCCATCGTCGGATCAGTGGCGCCGCAATCGGCGGCTATCGCGGCGGGCATTGCCGAGGGCGATGTGATCATGTCGGTGGACGGCGCGCCGATTTATGGTTTCTCTCAACTGCGCGACGCGGTGGATGCCTCGGAAGGGACGGAACTGGACCTGAGCGTTTGGCGCGACGGCGACATGCTGGAGCTGACCCTTGCGCCGCGCTCCACCGATCTGCCCACCGCAGAGGGCACGTTCGAGACCCGCTGGCTGATCGGCATTACCGGGGGCCTGATTTTTGAGCCTGAAACAGTGTCCGTCGGCCCCTGGGATGCACTTACATCGGGGGCGCGTCAGACGTGGTTCGTGGTTAATTCGTCTTTGTCGGGCCTCAAGCACATCATCACCGGCGCGATTTCGACCTGTAACCTGCAAGGCCCCCTGGGGATTGCGGAAACCTCCGGGGCGGCGGCGTCCCAAGGCTTGGACAACTTCATCTGGTTCATTGCCGTGCTGTCCACCGCCGTGGGCCTGCTTAACCTGTTCCCGATCCCGGTGCTGGATGGCGGCCACCTTGTTTTCCACGCCTATGAGGCGGTGGCGGGCAAGCCCCCTTCGGACAAGGTGCTGAAGGTGTTCATGATGGTGGGTCTTGTGCTGTTGCTGTCGCTGATGGCGTTTGCGCTGACCAACGACATCTTCTGCCCCTAAGGCGCTGATTGCCCAGTGTTTATTTCCTGCATCGCCACCGGCGGGGCAGGGAGGAGTGGGTAAAGGAACCTTTAAAACTCCCCGGGGGGAACAAGGTATGGCCACATTTGGACCGGATATTGACGGTAACGAAATCAGACGGAGCCGGTTATCATGCGTTACCTCACCAACAGCACCCGCGGAATGACTCAGCTTTTGTCGCTGAACACGGACCGTTTCCTTGCGCCGCTTCTGATCGTGGCCGCGCTGACCCTTGCAGGCTGGCTCCTGCGGATCTCTGGCCCGTTCTGAAGCGGTCAAGACCGAATAGTTAACGGCGTTAAGGCGGCGGCATATAATTGCCGACCGCCTTTTTTGTATGGTGTGGCCCGTGTCGAGAAGGCCACAGATTGTTACAAACCTTTGAAAAGGCACAACCCATGCCCCCACAGGGGTTTGACTACCTGACGGGCGCACGATACCCACGTCCTGTCTGCTATTTTGACCAAAGGGTGGGATACCATGGTCCTTCGTGCTTTTGCGCACTTCACGTCACACGTGGGGCGGCTGCTTGCCCCCGTATTCGTCGTGCTTTCGCTTGTCGCTGTCGCCGCTCCGGCTGACGCGCAATCGTTCCGATTCAACAGCTTCGACGTGCAGGGTAACATCCGCACCAACGACGCGTCCGTGCTTCAGGTTGCGGGCATCGCGCCCGGCTCGACCGTTTCCGCAGGGCAGGTGAACGACGCCTTGCAACGCTTGCAGAACTCGGGCCTGTTCGAAGAGGTCGAGGTTTCGCCCCGTGGCAACACGCTGGTGATCTCGGTCGTGGAATACCCGACGATCAACCGCATCGCGGTGGAAGGGAATCGCCGCCTGGATGATGATGAGCTTTTGGCCATCCTCGAATCCACCCCGCGCCGCGTGTTCTCTCCGATCACCGCCGAGCGTGACGCCGCCGCGATTGCCGAAGCCTACCGCGTGACCGGCCGCCTGACGGCCACCGCAACGCCGCAGATCATCCGCCGCGATGAGAACCGCGTTGATCTGGTGTTTGAAGTCTCCGAAGGGTCCGTTGTGGAAACGCAGCGCATCGCCTTTGTCGGCAACCGTGACTACTCGGACCGTCGCCTGCGCCAAATTCTGGAATCGACCCAAGCGGGCCTGTTCCACGCGTTGATCCGCTCGGACACGTTCATCCAAGATCGCATTGCCCTGGACCGTCAGCTGCTGACCGACTTCTATCAGGATCGCGGCTACATCGACTTTGCCATTCAATCGGTAACGCCAGAACTTAGCCGGGACCGGGGTGCGTATTTCGTGACCTTCAACATCCGCGAAGGCCAAAGCTATCGCATTGGCAACGTCTCGGTCGTGTCGCAGATGCCCGGTGCCGATGCTGCGGTTTTCCAGAACGTCATCAACGTGCGCCAAGGGGTGCGGTACAGCCCGCGCGTGATCGACAACGTGATTACACGGATGGAGAACCTTGCCTCGGATCAGGGCCTGCGGTTTGTCCGCGTAGAGCCGCGCCTTGTGCGCGACGATGCAAACCTGATCGTGAACGTGGAATTCGTGATTTCCCGCGGCGAGCGTGTGTTCGTGGAGCGCATCGACATTGAGGGCAACCAGACCACTCTGGACCGGGTGATCCGCCGTCAGTTCGACGTGGTGGAAGGCGACCCGATGGACGCCCGCCAAGTCCGCGCCGCGGCCGAGCGCATCCGCGCCACCGGCTTCTTCGCTGACGTGCAAGTGGCCGGTCGCCAAGGCACCTCGCCCGAGCAAGTGATCGTGGACGTGGACGTGGAAGAGCAGCCAACCGGCTCGCTCGGGTTCTCGGCCAGCTATTCGACAGATTCGGGCGCTGGCCTTGCGGTCAACTTCTCGGAAACGAACTTCCTTGGCCGGGGTCAAGCCGTCGCCTTGGGCTTCAACACCACCGACGGGTCGCAGTCGTTCAACTTCTCCTTCACGGAACCCGCGTTCATGCGCCGTGACCTCGCCCTTGGGTTCTCGGCCTATTACGGGATCACGGAAGACGACGATTCCAGCGCGGAATATACCCGCTACGGCGTCGGCACGAGCTTGGCCTTCCCATTGAGCGAAAACAGCCGTTTGGCCCTGTTCTACAACTACGACCACGATGAGACTTCGGGGTATGACCCTGCCGCTGACTCCGCCATTTTGGTTCGGGAGGCCGACGAAGCAGACACCTCTCGCGTAGGCTTCACCTATAGCTTCGACAACCGCGACACGGGCCTGAATCCCAACGCGGGCGTCTCCTTGGCCTTCACCGGCGAATACGCTGGCTTGGGCGGCGATACCGAGTTCCTGCGCACGCAAGTGCGCGCTCAGGCGGAAACGCGGGTCGCTCGGGAAGAAGTTACCCTGCGCGCCACGTTTGAAGGCGGCGCGATCAATGCCTTGGACGGCGGCACACGTCTGGCCAACCGGTTCAGCCTGAACTCCCGTCAAATTCGCGGCTTTGAAAGCGGCGGCATCGGGCCACGGGACATTAACGCGAACAACCAGAACGCCCTTGGCGGTAACTACTTCGCCGTGGCTCGGTTTGAGGCGGCGTTCCCCCTCGGTCTGCCAGAGGAATACGGGATATCCGGCGGCGCGTTCTTTGACGTCGGCTCCGTCTGGGGATTGGATGATACGGCGGGCACCGGCGGCACGGTAGACGACAGCTTCGCGCTGCGCTCGGTGGTTGGTGTGTCGGTCTTCTGGGACACGGCCCTTGGCCCGCTACGGTTCAACTTCTCGCACCCCTTGCAGTACGAGGATTACGATCGCACCCGGGCCTTTGACTTCACGGTCGAGGCGCGTTTCTAACCGCCATGCCTAGGTTATGCCCAATGCTTCGCGCCGCCGCCCTTGGGTTGGCGGCGCTTGCCGTCTCGGCCCCGGTGGGGTCGGCGCAGACCCTTGCGCCGCCGGCCGCGTCGATCCTTGTGCTCAATCAGGACCGGCTCCTGACCCAGACCGAATTTGGGCAGCGCATTCAGCAAGAACTGGATGCCGCGTCGCGGGCGCTGGCTGCCGAAAACCGGCAAATCGAAAGCCAGCTTACCGAGGAAGAACTGGACCTGACCGAGCGACGCCCCTTGATGTCGCCCGAAGATTTCCGCGTTCTGGCCGATGAATTCGATAGCCGCGTCGTGGCGATCCGGGCCGCGCAAGATGCTAAGAGCCGAGATATCCAGACCCAGTCCGAGGCCGCCCAACAGCGCTTCTTCGAGGAAACCTTCCCCGTGCTTCTGGAGATTGTTCAGGCCCGCGGGGCCGCGGTCTTGCTGGATAGTCGCACGGTTCTGCTCTCGGCGGGGTCGGTCGACGTCACCGACGCCGCCATCGTCGCCATTGATGAGGCCTTGGGGGATGGGGGGGAAGACCCGCTGATTTCCCTGCCCGGCGTTACCCCAGACGAGCAATAGCCGCTTCTTGCCGTAGCCGAGCGGAGTTGCTAGGCGTCATTCAACAAAACTTTCGGGAGACCCGCCATGACGGCCGACGTTCAAACCACCGCCGACATCGACCTGATCCAACGGATCTTGCCCCACCGCTATCCGTTTCTTCTGGTGGACCGGGTGCGGGATATCGTGCCGTTTCAATCCGCTGTGGGCCTCAAGAACGTCACGGTGAACGAGCCGCATTTCCAAGGCCACTTCCCCGGCGTGCCGATCATGCCCGGCGTCACCATCATCGAGGCGATGGCCCAAACCGCTGCCGTGATGGTGGGCGTGTCGGCCGATTTGGCGGACAAGAACTTCCTCGTCTACTTCATGGGCATCGACGCGTGCAAATTCCGCCGCAAGGTGGTGCCCGGCGACGTGCTGGAGCTGCACGTTGAAGCCACCCGGGGCAAAGCCGGCGCGAAGGTATGGAAATTCGCGGGCCGCGCCACGGTTGAGGGCGAACTGGCCTGCGAATGCGCCTTCACCGCGATGATGGATATCCCCTCGGAGGCGAGCTAAATGGCCATCGACGCCAGCGCCAACATCCACCCCAGCGCGGTGATCGAGGACGGCGCGACCATCGGGGCGGGCTGTCAGATCGGCCCGTTTTGCGTGGTCGGCCCCGAGGTGACCCTTGGGGCG
The DNA here is from genome assembly GCF_038396845.1 of Gymnodinialimonas sp. 57CJ19. Taxonomy (NCBI): domain Bacteria; kingdom Pseudomonadati; phylum Pseudomonadota; class Alphaproteobacteria; order Rhodobacterales; family Paracoccaceae; genus Gymnodinialimonas; species Gymnodinialimonas sp. 57CJ19. The sequence goes on along the minus strand of NZ_CP151587.1, from coordinate 2,828,754 downwards.
GGTGTGGTGATGAAATCTCACGCGATCGTCACGGGCTGGACGGAAATCGGCGATGACTGCGAGATCTTTCCGTTCTGCAACATTGGCGAGATCCCCCAGGACAAGAAATTCGGCGGCGAACGCACGCGCCTGATCGTCGGCAAACGCAACCGCATCCGCGAAGGCGTGACGATGAACACCGGCACCGAAGGCGGCGGCGGCGTAACCCGTGTGGGCGACGACGGCCTGTTCCTCGCCAATGCCCATGTGGCCCATGATTGCATCGTGGGGGACCGGGTCATCATGGTGAACTCTGCCGCACTGGCGGGGCATTGTGTGGTCGGAAATGACGTGATTATCGGCGGATTGTCCGGTGTGCATCAGTTCGTGCGGATTGGCCACGGCGCGATCATTGGCGCGGTCACCATGGTCACCAATGATGTCATTCCCTACGGTCTTGTGCAGGGGCCGCGTGGAAAATTGGACGGTTTGAACCTTGTGGGGTTGAAGCGGTCGGGCGTCGCGAAGGCGGATATCACCGCCTTGCGGGCCGCGTTGCAGGCGTTGAAGCAGGGCGAGGGGACCAGTTTTCAGGAACGCGCCCGCCGCCTTGGCGAGAGCGAGGAAATCGACAGCACCTACGTCCGCGAGATCGTTGATTTTGTAATGGGCGACAGCGACCGCTCATTCCTGACGCCGGAATAAACTGATGCGTGCGATTTTAGCGGGAAAAGGGGCCTTGCCGAGGCTACTGCTCGAAGCGGGCTCAGCCGAGGTGGTGGGTTTCAAGGGGATGCCGGTCTCGGTCGTGCCCACTGTGGATGCGCGGTTCGAGCAGATGGGGCTTTTGTTCGATGAATTGCGAAAACGCGATGTCACGGAGGTCTGTCTTGCAGGCGCCATGTCGCGTCCGCCGCTGGACCCCGTCGCCTTTGACCCGCTGACCGCATCAAAGATGCCGCTGATCATGAAGGCCATGGGGCAGGGCGACGACGCCCTTCTGCGCGCCGTAATCGACGTGATCGAGGGCGCGGGTTTCAAGGTTGTCGGGGCAAAGGATATCCGGCCCGATCTGGTCGCCCCGGTGGGGCTTTTGGCAGGTGAAGAGATGTCTGACAGGGATGCCGCGCGGGGCCGTGCCGTGCTCGACGCGTTGGGGCCGCACGATGTGGGTCAGGGCGTTGTCGTGGCGCGGGGGCAGGTGATTGGGGTGGAAACCCTGCAAGGCACCGATGTGATGTTGGACTTCGTCGGCCGCACCATGCCGGGATCGCGCGGGGTGTTGGTAAAACGCCCCAAACTGGGCCAGGACTTGCGGGTCGATATGCCCGCCATTGGCTCCAACACGATCCACAACGCCGCCGCCGCGGGTCTTGCCGGGGTCGAGATTGCCGCCGAAAACGTGCTGCTTTTGGACCGTGACGCGATCCTCAAGGCCTGCGCCGAGACCGGTGTTAGCCTTCGGGCAGGCCCTTGAAACTGTTCCTTGTCGCCGGAGAGCCCTCGGGCGACCGCCTTGGCGGCGCAATGTTGCAGGGCTTCGCTGATATCGACGTGGCGGTGGCGGCTATGGGCGTCGGCGGCCCGATGATGGCAGCCCAAGGCATGGCGTCGCTGTTCCCCTATGAAGAACTCGCCGTGATGGGCATCGCCGAGATTTTGCCGAAGTACCGCCACCTCAAGCGCCGCATCGCCGAGACGGCCCGCGCGGTGGCCGCCTCTGAAGCGGAGGCATTGGTCACCATCGACAGCCCGGACTTCGGCCTGCGCGTGGCCAAACTGGCCCGTGCCGCCAATCCCTCGCTCAAGACGATCCACTACGTTGCCCCTTCGGTATGGGCGTGGCGTCCCAAGCGGGCGACCAAGATGGCCCGAGTGATCGACCATGTTCTGGCGCTATTGCCGTTCGAGCCACCTTATATGGAAGCGGCGGGCATGAGCTGCGATTTCGTCGGCCATCCGGTCGTTTCCGAGCCATTGGCGACAGCGGCGGAAGTGTCTGCGTTTCGCAGCGCCCATGGGCTTTCGGAGGGTCCTGTGGTGCTGGTCCTGCCCGGGTCTCGTGGGTCGGAAGTGTCGCGGCTGGTGCCGGTGTTCGGCCAAGCCCTTAACGGCGTTAACGCCTCGTTGGTATTGCCCACGTTGCCCCATACCCGCGCCACGGTCGAGCAGATGACAGGGGATTGGACACAGCCGCCGATCTTGGTGGATGCCTCGGACGCCGTGCAAAAACGCGCCGCCTTTGCCTGCGCCGATGGGGCGCTTGCGGCGTCCGGCACCGTGTCGTTGGAACTCGCCGCCAATGGCACGCCCATGGTGATCGCCTACGACATGAACTGGCTGACGCGCGCAATCATGAAGCGCGCGATCCAGATAGATACCGTAACCTTGGTTAATCTGGTGTCGGAAACCCGCGTCGTGCCTGAATTCCTCGCCGAGGACTGCAAACCCGACGCCATTCGCGCGGGGCTACAGGCGATCTTGCAAGGCGACAGCGGGCAAGAGGCCGCCATGGCGTTGACGATGGAACGGCTGGGGCGGGGACAGGAGGCGCCCGGTATCCGGGCCGCTCGGTCTATTCTGAAGGTGGTCTATCCTGAAGGCGGTCAAACCTGAGCGCCGTTAACCTTCCCTGACGGCGTTAACCCGTGAAATCCGCCGCCTCAGCGCCCGCCAGATCAACCAACGTCTGCGGCGCAATCGCGAAGATATGGCGCGGCGTGCCCGCGGCCGCATAGACCACGTTGAAGTCCTGTAGGCGCGGGTCGTACCACGCGCGGATCGGCGACAGATGCCCCACGGGCGATACGCCGCCAATGGCAAAACCGGTCTGTGTGCGGATCAACCCCGCGTCGGCCTTGCCCAAAGGCACGCCAGCCACTGCGCTGGCCTTAGCCGCGTCCACAAGGTTGCCCCCCGCGGTCACGAACAAGACAGCCTCGCCGTTGGTTTCATCGCGGAAAATGATCGACTTGGCGATCTGGTCCAATTCGCAGCCCGCCGCCTGTGCCGCGTCGGCGGCGGTGCGCGTGCCGTCCGACATCTCTAGCACTTCCACCGTGACGCCCGCTTCTTCCAACGCGCGGCGCACGCGCTTTAACGACTTTGACACTGTCCCAATCCCCTGCCATTCCATGCCTGACCTAGCTAGTTCCATTCGGACCGAACCGGAAGACCGCTCATGCCCTTTGCCGCCCGCCTGACCCGCACGCCCCTTGCCTATGCGCCCGATCGCGGGGCCGAGGCGTTAACCCAGATGCACGATCTGCCGCCGGAATTGTCCGAGCTGATTTCTGGCGCCGCAGGGTCTTCTCCGTTTCTGGCGGAGTTGATCCGCAAGGAAGGCCATTGGCTGTCCCACGCCCTGTCCGAAGAACCGGAAGAGGTTGTCGCCGGCCTGATCGAGGAGACGGGCACGTTAACCACGGCCACGATCGACGCGGGCCTGCGGCAGTTAAAGCGGCGCGCGGCATTGGTGGTGGGGCTGGCGGATTTGGGTGGCGTGTGGGGGCTGGCGACGGTCACGCAGGCCTGGACAGATTTCGCCGATGCCTGCGTGGCGGCGGCTTTGGCGGTGCATGTGGCGGCGCAAGCACGGCGCGGCAAGATCCCGGGCCAGACCGAGGCCGACGCCCTTAAAGATGGGGCCGGAATGGTGGCTTTGGCGATGGGCAAGATGGGCGCGGGAGAGTTGAATTACTCCTCCGACATCGACCTGATTTGCCTGTTTGATGAGAGCCGTTTCGATGGCCCCGCCGAGGAAATGGAGGCGCGTGCAGGTTTTATCAAAGCCACCCGCGCCATGGCGGCCACGCTGAACGACCCCACCAAGGACGGTTATGTTTTCCGCACTGATTTGCGTCTGCGCCCTGATGCTTCGGTCACGCCGGTGTGCATCTCCATGGCGGCGGCAGAACGGTATTATGAGGGGGAAGGCCGGACATGGGAACGCTCCGCCTATATCAAGGCGCGTCCGGCGGCGGGGGATAGCGCGGCGGGGGCGAATTTCTTAACGGCGTTAACGCCTTTCGTCTGGCGCAAGCATCTGGACTTCGCCGCCGTGGCGGAGACCATGGATATGCGCCAGCGTATCCGAGACCATAAGGGACTGCATGGGAAAGAGCTGGAAGGGCGCAACCTGAAGCTCGGCCACGGCGGTATTCGCGAGATCGAGTTCTTCGCCCAGACCCGCCAGCTTGTGGCCGGGGGCCGGGACCCAAGCCTGCGCCAGCCCCGCACGGTGAAGGCCTTGGCCGCCCTTGCGAGGGCCGATTGGATCACGCGCGAAGATGCCAGCACTTTGGCCGACCACTACGCCGCCCTGCGCGAGGCCGAACACCGCTTGCAGATGATCGACGACGCACAAACCCATTCCCTGCCGAAAACGCCGGAAGGTTTCGACCGCCTCGCAAGGTTAAGCGGCGAGGACAACACGGCGCGGTATCGCGCGGTGTTGGAGGAGCGGTTGGATGCGGTCGCCACCCTGACCCAAGACCTCTACGCCTCCAAATCCAGCACAAGTGTCGCGCCGGTTCTGTCGGAGGCGGCCCAGGATATCGTGGCCCGCTGGCCCGGCTATCCGGCCCTGAAGTCAGAACGCGGGCAGGCCATTTTCGAACGCCTCAAGCCTGACCTTTTGAACCGTTTCACCCAATCCGCCCGTCCCGACGAGGCATTGTCAAACTTTGACGGTTTCCTACGCGGCCTGCCTGCGGGGGTGCAGATTTTCTCGCTCTTCGATGCCAACCCCAGCCTCGTGGATCTACTGGTCGATATCTGCGCCACGGCCCCCGGTCTGGCGGCCTATCTGTCGCGTCACAGCCAGGTGCTGGATGCGGTTCTGGATGGGCAGTTCTTTGCCCCCTGGCCCGGGGCGCAGGGGCTGGAGGATGGCCTGTCCGAAACTCTGGCCCCCTTGGATTACGAGGCACAGTTGGACACGGCGCGGCGCTGGCAGAAGGAATGGCACTTCCGTGTCGGGGTTCACATGCTGCGCGGGCTGATCGACGCCAAGGACGCGGCACGGCAATATTCCGATGTGGCGCAAGCGGTTGTTGCGGCGCTCTGGCCCTGCGTCTGCGCCGATGTGGCGCGGCGCCACGGAGAGGCACCGGGGCGCGGCGGTGTGGTGTTGGCGATGGGATCGCTTGGGGTGCGGGAAATGACCGCCACCTCGGATCTGGACCTGATCGTGATTTTCGACGCCCAAGGGGTCGAGATGACCGACGGGCGCCGCCCCCTCGATCCGCGCGGCTGGTTTGCCAAGGCGACCAAGGCGATGATCACGGCGCTTAGCGCGCGCACCGCAGAGGGGAAGCTCTACGACGTGGATATGCGTTTGCGGCCATCGGGCGGGCAGGGGCCGGTGGCCACGGCGCTGTCGTCGTTCGAACGCTATCAGCGAGAGGAGGCCTGGGTTTGGGAACATATGGCTCTGACCCGCGCCCGTGTTGTGGCGGGCGACACCACCTTGGCGCGCGACGTAGACGCGATCCGGCACGCGATGATCGAGGGCCGCAAGGGCGACGCCAGCGTTTTGCCCGAAGCCGCCGTCATGCGCACGCGCCTGCAAGAGGCGGGGCGCGCGGGCAGCACGTGGTCGGTGCGTGACGGGGCGGGCGGAATGCAGGACATCGCCCTGGTCGCCCAAGCGCTGGCCTTGTCAGCGGGTCGCGCCGTGGAGGGCACATTGGCGCAGATCGACACCGCCACTCGGGCCGGGCTGATAGGGGCAGAGGACGCGGCCCAATTGGCCAAAGCTTACGATCTGTTTCAAACCGTTTCCCAAGGCGGGCGCTTGCTGACCGATGCCTCCCTAGAGATCGACAATACCGGCGAAGGGGGCCGCGCGTTTCTTCTGCGCATGGCCGGCGTGACGGCGACGGAGCTTTTGGTGACGCAGTTGGACCAATCGCGCCATGCCGCTGCCGCTATCATCAACAAAATTCTAACCCCAACCGAGTGACCTTGCCATGAAAGACCAAGACCCCAACGACCCCAAGGGTCTTATCCGCGAAGCCTTCAAGATCGAAGGTATCTCGGCCCCTGAGTGTCGGTCGATCTTTGTGGATTGGGCGCTGAGCGTTCAGTCCGACAATCACGGGCCTTTGATCGAGGCGTTGCTGGATCGGCACGCGGCAGAGCCTGCGGATCACCCGATGAAGGCGGTTCTGACCGAGGGCTTGGCGGAGAAGCCCACAGCAACGCGGCGCGGGGGGCGAGCGGCGCGGGTCAAAGACAGCTAGGGGCGTTGGATATAGCGGGTCTGATAAGTAATTTCGATCGGCTCTGCGATGCGCACGGCATCGGCTTCCAGTTCCGCCAGTGTCGGATACCAATCCAGCGGCGTGGGGGTGCCTTCGGGGTTTGGGGTCTCGACCATGTGACGCAGCGCACCGCGCAGGCCCGCAAGGTCACGGCCGCCGTCGAACAGCTCGCCTAGATCAAGGGTTGCGATGTTGGCGCAGGCCTCGGGGACGCAATCGACCCAAATCTCATAGGGTTCACCCCAGACGCCGGGCAGAATACCGGTGGTGCCATTGTGGGCGATCGCCATGCCGGAAACCGGCACACCTTGGCCGTCGGCGCCGCGATAGGTGAGGTTCGGGTTCGAATTGGGGCGGCGTCGGAAGGCCATTTGTGCCTGACCCAAATGCGCGATGATCCGCGTTTCGATCGCGTCCTCAACCTCATGGCGGCGCGGTGTCTGGCCATCCAGATACCACATGAGCGGCGGCGTGAGGATGTAGCGCTGCGTGTAGGGCACCATCGAACGGGGACCAGAGACCATCGCACGGGTCGGGTCTGCGGCGACGTCGGCGCTTAGCTCCAGCACGGCGTCACGGGAGAGGTCCTGTTCGATCATCTCCACGGCGGTCGAGAATGCATGCAAGGGGCCAAGGTCCATCCGGCGTGGGTTGCAGAAGGCGTAATCCTCGGCGATATGCGCGTCGCGCACGGTCCAAAGCACCTTGGCGCTTTGGTTGCTGCAATAGACCGGGACGTGATCGCCGCTGGCGAACAGGTCAATCATCCGGCCGGTGTGAAACCCGATCTGGGTATCGGCGGGCAGGGCGTTGATATCTAACTCAAACCACCCTTCGCCGCCGTCTTGGAAGACGACAACATCGGGGGCGCTATTCTCTAATTGCAGAAGGGACGCGACAGACACTTGCGGTAGCGCCGCCAAGGCACGGGCATCCCGCAAAGAGCGCAGCGATTGTTGCGGGCCGCCCATCAGCAGCAAGACACCGGCCAGCAGAGTCAGGCCGATTATGCCCCCGAAGAGCACCCGTTTTGTCATGCTTTGGCTCGAGCCGCGTGGCTGCCGCGTTCGCGGTATGGGGTCGTGTCATAATGGGCGCGGTAGCATTTGGAGAAATGCGACGGAGAGGCAAAGCCGCAAGCCAGCGCCACGTTGATCACGCTCATATCCGTCTGCATCAGAAGGTTGCGGGCTTTACCAAGGCGCAGCTCCATATAATACCGCTTCGGAGAGCGGTTGAGATACCGGCGAAACAGCCGTTCCAGCTGGCGCGTGGACATGCCCACATCCATCGCCAATTGCGCGGGGCTGATCGGGTCTTCGATGTTTTGTTCCATCATCCGAATGACCTGGCCCAGTTTCGGGTGCCGCACGCCGATGCGCGTCGGGATCGACAAGCGTTGGGTGTCCTGGTCCGTTCGGATCGAGGTGTAGATCAGTTGATCGGCCACCAGATTGGCCAGATCTTCGCCCTGATCCTCGGCGATCAGCTTCAGCATCAGATCAATCGAGGCCGTGCCCCCCGCCGTGGTGATCCGATTGCCATCGACCACGAAGACGGATTTCGTCAGGGTCACATCTTCGAACTCTTCGGCGAAACTGTCCTGGTTTTCCCAATGGGTGGTGGCGCGTTTGCCGTCCAGAAGCCCGGCCTTGGCCAAGGTGTAGCCCGCCGTGCACAGCCCGCCGATGACCGGGCCTTTGCGGGCCTCGCGCCGGATCCAGCTGAGCAGGCGCTTGGTCGTTGCCCCCGCCACATCAATGCCACCGCACAACAACACCACATCGTCGCGGTTCACCTCTTCAAGGTCACTATCGAGGCGAAACCAAATCCCGGCAGAGCATTGCGCATATTCGCCGCCTTCGCCCGCAAGGGTCCATTCATAAAGCTCTTGGCCCGACATGCGGTTGGCGATCCGCAGTGCCTCCACGGCTGAGGCGAAACACAGCATGGTAAACTGATCCAGCAATACGAAGACAAACCGTTTCGGGCCTTCGTTTGGGCGCAGGCGGGCACCTTTGTCCGACATTTCTCAACCTTCCGATGTGGCCGAATAGGCGTGGCATACCTATCGTAAGGTGTAGCGAAAGCACTTATATTGCGCTGGCGCAATCCCATGGCGGCAAATTCGATGCCGCAGATATGGAAAATCCGGGATTGGAAGCGGGGCGGGCCTTGTGTAGAGAGGTCGTCGATCCCTGCGACATTGGAGAAAGTTATGACCGCAGCAAGCAGCTGGACGAAATCCGATTGGCGCGCAAAGCCGCGCGTTCAAATGCCTGACTATCTGGACGCCGACGCGCTTGGCGCCGTCGAGGCGCAGCTTCGTCAGTATCCGCCGCTTGTGTTTGCAGGCGAGGCGCGTCGCTTGCGCGACGAATTGGCGGCCGTATCCCGTGGCGATGGTTTTCTTCTGCAAGGGGGCGATTGCGCCGAAAGCTTTGCCGAATTCTCGGCCGACAACATCCGCGACACGTTCAAGGTGATGTTGCAGATGGCGATGGTGCTGACCTACGGCGCGAAGGTGCCTGTGGTGAAGATTGGCCGTATGGCAGGGCAGTTCGCCAAGCCGCGTTCGGCGCCTACGGAAACCCAAAACGGGGTGGAGCTGCCCTCGTACCGCGGTGACATCATCAACGATCTGGATTTCACCGAGGCCGCGCGTATCCCCAACCCGGCCAAGATGCTGCAAGCCTACACCCAGGCTGCAGCCTCGCTGAACCTGGTACGAGCCTTTTCGACCGGTGGTTTTGCCGATATTCATCACGTTCATTCCTGGACACTGGGCTTCACCGACAGCGAAGATGCGGGCAAATACCGCGACATGGCCAACCGCATCCAGGATGCGCTTGATTTCATGACCGCAGCGGGCCTGACTTCGGAAACCAACCATGAACTTTCGACGGTTGATTTCTACACCTCTCACGAGGCGCTTTTGCTGGAGTATGAAGAGGCACTGTGCCGTTTGGACAGCACCTCGGGCAAGTGGTTGGCGGGCTCTGGCCATATGATCTGGATCGGCGACCGCACCCGTCAGACCGACGGCGCCCATGTGGAGTTCTGCAAAGGCGTGCAGAACCCGATTGGCATCAAATGTGGCCCGACACTGACACGTTCGGACCTGAAAGAGCTGCTCGATACGCTGAACCCCAACCGGGAAGCGGGGCGCATCGTGCTGATCAACCGCTTCGGCGCAGGCAAAGTGGGCGACCACATGCCCAAGTTGATCCGCGCAGTGGAAGAGGAAGCGCACCCCGTTGTCTGGACCTGCGACCCGATGCACGGCAACACGATCAAGGCCGACAGCGGGTACAAGACCCGTCCGTTCGAAAGCGTGCTGCGTGAAGTGCAGGAATTCTTCGCGGTTCACGGGGCAGAGGGCACGATCCCCGGCGGCGTCCACTTCGAGATGACGGGCCAGGATGTGACCGAATGCACCGGCGGCGTGCGGGCCGTGACGGACGAGGATCTGTCCTCGCGCTATCACACCGCTTGCGATCCGCGTCTGAACGCCTCGCAATCGCTGGAACTGGCGTTCCTGGTGGCGGAAGAGCTTTCGGCAAACCGCAGCGCGATGCGGGCCACGGCGTAAGTCGCGGCTCTGCGCCGCGGCGCAAAATACAAAGGAAAACGGCGGGTGGCTTAGGGGCCAACCCGCCGTTTTTTATGGTGCGCCTGTGTGGGGTTCAGGACAGCCCGCCGGTGATGACCTGAAACACGGGCCGGGCCTGCGGCGTATCTTCGGATTGCACCTGCGTGGCCGTTTGCGTCGCCAAACGGGGGCGCATCACCCGGGTCGAGATCAGTTGGCCCGGCGTTGTATCGCCCATCGGCCCAATGATCGGCCCGGTTTCGGGAATGTCCAGCGTCCAGCTGTCGGTCACGTGGAAGCGCCCGCGCATATCGGACACGAAGGGCGTCACCGCCGCGCGTTCGGCGTAAATCGCCAAGGCCCGTGTCAAGGCGCCGCGGGTGTCGGTTAAGGGCAAAATGGCCATCTGAGCCTCGGGCACCGGGCCGGAGCGCTCTTGCCGGGCAAGGGACAGGATGCTGACTGCAGGCGTGGTGATCGCGGTTTCGGCGGCATCCATGGCGCGGTTGCGGTCGTCCAGCTCGAACAAGGCGCGAAACGGCATTCCGCGCAGTTCCATCCCGGCCCGTGTGGACATGGTGGCCCCGGCCAAACGCACCCGCACCGTGCCGGCGCGGGGACGTTCCAGAATACAGATGCGCGACAGGTGGCGGGTGATGGCGGCGGGGCTGATCTCGGTCCGGCCGGGGGCCACGCGGTCGCCGCGCAATTCGTCCCAATAGCGCAGAACACTGGTGATCCGCCCGCCCATATCGGGCTGCGTATGGGTCATGTCATAGGTATTTCTCATCTCGCACACTCCAACGTTGTTTGGCCTGACGTTGAATGCCAAGGGACCAGAACCTTTCTTTTGGCCGTGCAACGAATGGCGCGTCTTATCGCCGTGCTGCACTTCCTGATCCTTTTCGAATACACTGTATAAAATTGTTCGGGCAGGGGGAGAATTGACAGATGGTTAATGACACGAGGCGAAAACATGGGGGCTAACGGGCTTGCGTCGATGACGGCATTCGCCAGCGCCGAAGGCGCGACGGAGGGCTTTTCGTGGAGCTGGGACCTGCGCTCGGTCAACGGGCGGGGTTTGGATTTGCGGCTGCGCCTGCCCGATGGATTGACCCCGTTGGAGCAGCCGTTACGCGCTGCGCTGCAAAAGGCGCTGTCGCGGGGCAATGTGACGCTCGGCCTGCGCCTGAACCGCGTGGGCACCGCCGGCAGCCGCCTGTCCACACAGGCGCTTGATGCCGCCCTGGAGATGATTTCCGAGGTCGAGGCTCGGGCCAACGGCGGGCTGACCCACTCCACCGCTGTGGACGTGCTGGGGATGCGCGGCGTGATGGATGGCGCGGATGACGTGGCGCTCCCCTCGGTCGATCTGCTGATGGCTGAAGCCGCTGCGCTGATCGACGCCTTCGTTGCCATGCGCGCGGCAGAAGGCGCGGCGATGACGGCTGTGATGAACGCACAATTGGACCGCATGGCGCAGCTGACGCAGGACGCCGCCACCGCCGCCGCGAAAAGAACACAGGCGCAGGGCAGCCGGTTCCGGGCGCAAGTCACGGCCCTGTTGGAGGAAACCGATATCGTGGACGAGGCGCGTCTGGCACAAGAAGTGGCGATCTTGGCGGTCAAAGGCGACGTGACCGAGGAAATCGACCGCCTATCCGCTCATATCGCAGCGGCAAAAGCCTTGGTGGCCGAGGGCGGCCCCGTGGGGCGCAAGCTGGATTTCCTGATGCAGGAGTTCAATCGAGAGGCCAACACGCTTTGCGCCAAGTCCGCTGACACAGCCCTGACCGCCATTGGCCTTGACCTGAAACTGACCATAGATCAGATGCGCGAGCAGGTACAAAATGTGGAATGACCATGACTGATACGCAGCGACACGACCCGAAACGACGGGGCCTTCTGATTATCCTGTCGTCACCGTCGGGGGCGGGCAAATCCACCCTGGCGCGACGCCTTATGGCTTGGGACGAAACGCTCAGCTTTTCGGTCTCGGCCACCACCCGCGATCCCCGTCCCGGCGAGGTGGATGGGCAGGACTATCAGTTCATGGCAGAGGCAGAGTTCAAGGGCCTCGTGGCCGATGGTCAAATGCTCGAACACGCCCATGTTTTTGGCAATTTCTACGGCTCGCCCATGGCGCCCGTGTCCCGCGCGATTGAGGCCGGGCGCGATGTCTTGTTCGATATTGATTGGCAGGGCGCGCAGCAGATCCGCAACTCTGACCTGGGCAAACACACGTTGTCGATCTTCATCCTGCCCCCCTCGATTCCGGAGTTGAAAAAGCGTCTGGAAGGGCGCGCGCAAGACAGCGCCGAGGTCATCGAAAAGCGGATGCGGCGCAGTTGGGATGAAATCAGCCGGTGGGACGCCTACGACTACGTTTTGGTGAACGACAACCTGTTGATGACCGAAGAGCGTTTGAAGACGATCATTACGGCAGAGCGTTTGCGCCGTGAACAGCAACCCGGCTTGCAAACCCACGTGCGCGCATTGCAAGCGGAATTTGAGGATTTGGAACAATGATCTATGAGTTAGGCGGCGTTTCGCCCGATATTGCCGAAGACACGTGGATCGCGCCCGATGCCAATGTGATCGGCAACGTGGTGTTGGAGGCAGGCGCCAGCGTGTGGTTTGGCTGCACCCTGCGCGGTGACAACGAGGAAATTCGCGTCGGCGCGGGCTCTAACGTACAAGAAAACGTGGTGGGCCATACGGACCCCGGCTGCCCGCTGTTGATTGGGCCCGATTGCACGATCGGTCATAAGGCGATGTTGCATGGCTGTGTGATCGGCGCGGGCAGTTTAATCGGCATGGGGGCCACGGTGCTGAATGGTGCCAAGATCGGCGCGGGCTGCTTGATCGGCGCGGGTGCCCTGATCCCGGAGGGCAAGGTAATCCCCGATGGGTCACTGGTGATGGGAATGCCCGGCAAGGTGGTGCGCGAGTTGGACGAGGCCGCGCGGGCCGGTCTGTTGGCATCGGCCGAACTCTATCGCCAGAACATGCGGCGGTTCAGGGCGGGTTTGCGCGCGCTGTAAAGGGCAAGCCGCGCCCTGGGGCGTCAGGCGGTGGACATGCGAAACGTTTCCGCCTCGGCCACGTAGTTTACGGTCATGCCGAGCGCTTGCGCGGCCCGTAGGAGTACGGGAAATTGCGCATCGGATGGACGCAGGGGCCGATCGGGTGATGGTGCACCCGAACGCAGGATGTCCCACAGGTTTTCATCCACATTGATCTTTGGGCCCGTCGCTTCCAGTTCCCAATTGCCGGTGGGGTTGGGACCCAGACGAATGGTGCCGCCCATGGGCAGGGCAGCTTCGGCGCAAAGCAGCATCAGCAACGCCATCTTGGTTTCCTGACGGGTGCGATCTTCTTGTGCCATCCATACGGCAGCGATGCGGCTTTGGTGAAAGTAGCCGTCCACCACTGCTTTTGCCTCGCGCAGGGAGGTGAGCTGCTCGGGCACGGCGCCGCCAAATGCGAGCCGAAACAGCCTTATCCGCGCTTCAGCCGCGCGCACGGCGTCGCGGATCAACTCGACCTCCGGGCCATCGGCCTTTCCGGTCATCTCCAGAAGCTCAACCCCATTGCCGATTGCGCCTAATGGGTTAATTAGATCATGGCACAGGCGTGAGGCCACCAAATCGGCCAAATGAGTGGCCGGATCAATCAATTCATCCCGCATCGAAGGCTCTTTCCTGATATGGACAAAGACAGTTCCGCTGCCGACATCACCGCCATTCTTGCGCCGGGCATGTTCGTGCGCAATCCTGCCGCGCCCGAGTGGGGCCGTGGGCAGGTGCAATCCAACATTTCAGGGCGGGTAACGGTCAACTTCGAGAACGAGGGCAAGCTGGTTTTGGACGGGCACAAGGTTGCATTGCTCATTGAGTATCCCTCCTGAAACGTTGCTGAACGCTAACGCCAAATGGTTAATTCTCTTTTAACGCCCGTAAACGAATTTGATTTGGTACCGTTGCGCCAAACTTGCAAATAAGCAAGAGGTTGGTAAACCCGCCCCGCGCCCGCACAGGGGCACAGTTTTCAGGGAAAACACCCAAACACCATGCAGATTGATGAGCCACATCTAGCGCTGAGGCTGGCCCAGACGCCCGCTGAAATCCGTGCCGCTCAGCGCCTGCGCTACAGTGTCTTCGTCGAAGAACTGGGTGGCTCCGGCCCGATGGTGGACCATGACGCCCGCCTGGAGATGGACCGTTTTGACCCGCATTTCGACCACCTGATCCTGTCCGATCACCGTCGCGCGGCGGGGGATGAGGTGGTGGGCGTTTACCGTGTGATGCGTTCCGATGGGGCCGCACGGGCCGGGCAATTCTACTCGGAAGACGAATTTGATCTCGGCGTGCTACGCCGCTCGGGCCGGACGCTGTTAGAGCTGGGGCGGTCCTGCGTTCACCCCGATTATCGCGGCGGCACAGCGATGATGCATCTGTGGAACGGCCTTGCCGATTATATCGCGGACCATGGGATTGAAGTGATGTTCGGTGTCGCCAGTTTCCACGGGCAGGATCCCGCGCCCTTGGCGGGGCCCTTGTCACTGTTGCACCATCGCCACCTGGCGCCGGAAGACATTCGCCCCAGGGCCCGTGCCGACGGGGCGCAGCCGATGGGCTTGATCGCGGAAGACGCACTCGACCGTCCCGCCGCCATTCGGGCCATGCCGGCGCTGATAAAGGCTTATCTGCGCCTTGGCGGTTTCGTGGGTGAGGGGGCCTATATCGACCGGGCGTTCAACTGCGTTGATGTCTGCCTTGTCATGGACGTGGCCCGCATGTCCGCGACCCACCGGGCGATCTACCAAAGGGGCGGCACCCGTGATTGAGCCGTGGGAAGGCCCCGAAACACCCAAGCGCCGCGAGATTGGCGTGTCAGAGAGCCTGCGCATCGTAAGGCGGGCGACGCCCTTGCTCGCGATCTTGCTGATCTGTTTCCCCACACTGCTGATTTTGCGACTGCCCGAGCGGTTGATTGCCGGGCAAAGGCGGCCGGTGACGCCCTATCTGACGCAGCTGGTATGCATCGTGGCCTGTTGGAGCCTGAACCTGAAACGCAGCGTCAAAGGCGCCCCCATGCGCACGCCGGGGGCCTTTGTGTGCAACCATGTAAGTTGGCTCGACATATTTGTGCTGAACGCAAACAAGCGCATGTACTTTGTGGCCAAATCCGAGGTGAGCGGTTGGGGGGGCATCGGCTGGTTGGCACGAGCGACGGGCACGGTGTTTATCCGCCGCCAAAGGTCCGACGCTGCTACGCAGACGCGGCTGTTCGAAGATCGGCTGATTGCGGGCCACCAGCTATTGTTTTTCCCCGAGGGCACCTCGACCGATGGAGAGCGGGTGCTGCCGTTCAAGACCACGCTGTTTCAGGCGTTCTTTGCTGAGCGGTTAAGGGTTCGGGTCAGCATTCAACCCGTGACCCTGTCCTACACCGCCCCCCAAGGCGCGGATCGGCGGCATTACGGGTGGTGGGGCGATATGGATTTTGGGCCAAGCCTGCTGCAAATTCTTGCCACGCCGGGGCGGGGCCATGTGCAGGTGCAATACCACACGCCGCTTCCGGTGGCCCAAGCCGCCAACCGCAAAGCCTTGGCAAAAGCGGCTGAAGAGGCGGTGCGCACGGGCTTTGACGCAGCCCTTTAATGGGGCAAGGGCCGGGAAATGGCGCGGTGTTGCGAGAGGATCAGCGCAGGCTGGCGGTCAGGGCCTGAAGGGCAGCGACGGGGTCATCGGCGTGCCAGATCTCGGCTCCGATGCAGAAAAAATCCGTCACGGGCGTGAAGGCTTCCACCAGCTCTGCCGTCAGGGCGCCTTCGGCGACAATCGGCACTTCGATCATCTGCGACCACCAGGCGAACAGATCATGCTCGGCACGGCTGCCGTCACCCAGAGTGCTTTCCCCCACGGGACCGAAGCTGACGTAATCCGCGCCCGCCTCTCCGGCGTTCATGCCGTCGTGGCGCGACGTGCCGCAAGACGCGCCAATGATCGCATCCGCGCCCAACGCCTTGCGGGTGTCGCGCACGCTGCGTGACCCGTCGAGCAGGTGCACGCCGTCAAGGCCAAGGCGTTCGACCAGCTGCACATGGCGGTCAATCACCAGCGGGATATCGCGGGCGTGGGCGATTTCGCGGCATTGGTCGGCGGCACGGGAAAGGGTGCTTTCGTCTTCGGTGGTCAGGGTAAGGCGCACACAGGCGATATCAACGGCGTCCAGCAGGGCGGCCAGTTGCGGCGCGAAGGTGTCGACCTCGAAGGCGGTGGGCGTCATCAGGTAGAGTTGCGGGGTCTCTTGGGGCGCTTGATCGTCCATGGGGGCTCTTTGTGTGGCTTTGGGGCGCGGGGGCGCACATTGGGGTTGGCTGCGCTGATACAATCCAACGCGCGGCGGAGCAATGGCCCAGGCAGAGCGCTGCCGTCAGCATGCTTGCACGGGGCCGGTCCCGGCGCTATGGGCAGGCCCATGTCAGATCAGCCCGATACACCGCCCGCAGTGCCGCAAATGCCCGAAGCGTCGCAAATGCGCGCCTCGCAACCCGCCTTCATTCTTGTGCGCCCGCAGATGGGGGAAAACATCGGCGCGGCGGCGCGGGCGATGTGGAACTTTGGCCTCGACCGGATGCGGGTTGTGGCCCCACGCGACGGTTGGCCGAATGAGCGGGCCGTGGCCCTGGCCAGCGGCGCGGGGCGGTTGCTGGATGAGGCGCAGTTGTTTGACGATGTACCCTCAGCCTTGAGCGATTGCACCTACGTCTTTGCCACGACGGCGCGGGACCGGGGGCTGACCAAGCCCATCGTGACGCCCGAGCGGGCGATGGAACAAGCGAGAGAGATCATTGCCCAAGGCGGCAAGGTCGGCGTGATGTTCGGGCCAGAACGGGCCGGGTTGGAAAACGCCGATGTGGCGCCCGCCAATGCGGTGATCTCTGTGGATGTGAACCCGGCGTTTCCGTCCCTGAACCTGGCGCAATGTGTGTTGCTCTGTGGGTATGAGTGGCAGCGCCACGGCGCCAGCGTCGCGCCCGAGGTCATGGCTTTGGCCAAGACCGAGTTTGCCAGCGGTCTGGAGTTGGAGAAGCTGGGGGCGCATTACGAGGAACGGCTGGAGGAGGCCGGTTTCTTCTGGCCGCCCGCGAAAGCCGAGAGCATGAAGCTGACCCTGCGCAATTTATGGGGGCGGTTGAACCTGACCCGCGCCGATGTGCAGACCCTGCACGGCGTGATGCGGCAAATGGTGAGATGGGCCGAGGGGCGGCGTAAGGATTTGTAAGCCAGCGTCAGCGGGCGGTGCTTGTGGCAGAGGTTGACTGGGGCGCTGCCCCAGACCCCGGGAATATTTGAAGAACGAGGAAGATGGGGTCGCGCGTAAGGTCGCGGGCGCTTGAAGGGCGTGCGGGGGCGCGATAGGTCAGGTATTGAGACGAGACAAGGGGTGCGTCATGGCTGGCCAACGCAGTATTTTCGAAGACGTGGACGGGGCGCAGAAGCCCGCGGCGACACCGGGCGGCGTGAGCCGGGACCGGGGGCGCGGGCGCGGTCGGGTCCGTTTGTTCATCATGGTGTTGTTTGCCATGGTCGTGGTGCAGATCGCCGTGGGCGGGCTGACGCGGCTGACGGATTCGGGGCTATCCATCACCGAGTGGGCGCCGATCTCGGGCGCGGTGCCGCCGATGGATGGGGCGGCATGGGAGGCAGAGTTGGAGGCCTACCGCGCCACGACAGAGTATCAGGAACAGAACCGCGGCATGAGCCTTGAGGAATTCAAGGTGATCTATTGGTGGGAATGGGGCCACAGGCAGTGGGCGCGGTTGATTGGCGTGGTTTGGGCCGCTGGATTCGGGGCGCTTTTGGCGACGAAATCGGTGCCTGTGGGCTGGACGGGCCGGTTGGTTCTGCTTGGAGCATTGGGCGGTTTGCAGGGTTTTGCGGGCTGGTGGATGGTGTCCTCAGGAATGGCGCCGGGGATGTTTGATGTGGCCTCGTACCGCTTGGCGGTGCATTTGGTGCTCGCGTTTGTGATCCTTGCCTTGATGGCGTGGTACATCATGACATTGGCCCGAGCGGAGGCCGAGTTGATGACCGCGCGCCGCGACGGGGACCGCAAGTTGGGCGGCATGGCGACGGGGCTGTTGCATCTGAGCATGGTGCAAATCCTGATCGGAGCCATGGTGGCAGGCATTGATGCGGGACGGAACTTTATTGACTGGCCGCTGATGGCAGGGGCGTTCACGCCGCCGGACATGTGGGCGATTGAGCCGTGGTATCGCAACCTTTTCGAGAATGACGGAACGGTGCAGTTCATCCACCGCATGGTTGGCTACGTTTTGCTGGCCTTCGGGATTGGCGCTTGGGTCGCGGCAAGACGCTCGGCCCGGGTGGCCACCAAGCGGGCCTTCGACTGGGTCATGGTGATGATGCTGGGACAGGTCGTTTTGGGCATTGTGACGGTCATGCATTCTTCTCCATGGTATCTGGCGATTGTCCATCAATTCGGGGCGGTTGTGCTAATTACCCTGATCATGCGGGCGCGGTTCTTGGCGCGCTATCCGCTTCCCCAATCCGTGAGAGGAGCCGCCTGATGGCTGCATTGGAAGACCTATTGGCATTCAACCGCACGACTGAAGCCCTGGGGCAGGTCATGGGCCGTTTGGGATGGGATCAGGAAACAATGATGCCCCCCGCCGCAGCGCAACAACGCAGCGAAGAGATGGCGGCGTTGGAAAGCGTGCTGCACGCGCGGCGCACGGACCCGATGGTAGGGGAATGGTTGGCGCAGGCGCGGCCCGAGACGGATGTGGACAGGGCGCAGGTCCGAGAGATCGCGCGCAGCCATGCCCGCGCGGTGAAGGTGCCTGCGGATTTGGCGGCGGAACTGGCGCGGCTGACCTCAGTCAGTCAGGGGATATGGGCCAAGGCCCGCGCGGCGGAAGACGTGGCGGCGTTCTTGCCGACCCTCAAGCAGGTCGTGGCGTTGAAGCGAGAGGAAGCGGCGGCGATTGCAGACGGGGGCAATCTCTATGATGCGATGCTGCAAGATTATGAGCCCGGCGCGACGGCATCCGAGATTGGCGCGTTGTTTGACCGGATGCGGCCGCGTTTGGTGGCTTTGCGGGATCGGTTGGCAAGCGTGGAGATGCCGGACGCCCTGAGCGGCACCTTCCCCGAGGCCGCACAAATGGCACTGGGCCGAGAGATAGCAGAGCGGTTCAGCTACGACTTTGACCATGGCAGGTTGGATCAGGCGGTGCATCCGTTCAGCTCTGGCTCTGGGGCGGATGTGCGCATCACCACGCGGGTGGACGAGAATGAGCCGATGGGGTGTTTGTACTCCACCATCCACGAGGTTGGGCATGCGACTTATGAATTGCACATCGCGGATGAGCTGCGCCTGACCGCATTGGGGCAGGGGGTCTCGATGGGGGTGCATGAGAGCCAGAGCCGGATTTATGAGAACCAGTTGGGCCGCTCGGAAACGTTTTGCCGGTTCCTTCATGGGCGCATGACAGAGTATTTCGGTGAGCTCTCGGCCCCTGGGGACGAGATTGCGCGGGTGATCAACCGCGTTGAGACGGGCTACATTCGCACAGAGGCCGATGAGGTGCATTACAACCTGCACGTCATGTTGCGGTTTGATCTGGAGCGCCAGCTTTTTGGCGGCGCGTTGGAGGTTGCGGATCTGGAGGAGGCGTGGAACAGCAGGTTCGCGGCCGACTTTGGGATGGTGGTGGACAAGCCCTCCAACGGGGTGTTGCAGGATGTGCATTGGTCGGTGGGGCTGTTTGGCTATTTCCCGACCTACGCCTTGGGCAACGTTTATGCCGGGTGCCTGAATGCCGCGTTGCGGCGCGATGTGCCGGGGGTGGATGAGGCCCTTGCGGCCGGTGATCCGGGCCCTGCTTTGGCGTGGTTGCGCGAAAACCTCCAACGCCATGGCGGGCTGCGCAGCCCCAGAGACACGATCATCCATGCCACGGGGGCCGAGATTTCCGAGGCGCCGCTGTTGGATTATCTGGACGCTAAATACGGCGCACTTTTCGGGGTGTGACCCCTTCGGGGCGGAATCCTTCCTCGGGCGGTTCCCGCCCTCGTCACAGTGGTACCGTTAGTCTTTGGCCCAATCGGGCGCGCGTTTCTCCAGGAAAGCGGAGATGCCTTCGTTCGTGTCGCGATTTTGCATGTTGGTGACCATGGCCGCGCCGGTCAGGGCGTAGGCTTGGGCCAACGGGAGGTCTGCCTGGTCGTAGAAGGCTTGCTTACCAATACGAAGGGCGGCCCCGAGTTTACCTGCGATGACTTCGGCCAGATCGGCGGTGGTGGCGTCCAGCTGATCTGCGGGCGCGATGCGGTTGATCAGGCCCAGATCGCGGGCGCGGGTGGCGGTGAGGAATTCACCGGTGGTGAGCATCTCAAACACTTGCTTAGGGGGCATGACGCGGCTGAGCGCGACCATGGGCGTGGAGCAGAACAGGCCGATGTTGACGCCGTTCGCGCCAAAGCGGGCGTCATCGGTGGCCACGGCCAGGTCGCAGGAAGCAACCAGCTGGCACCCGGCAGCGGCTGCCAGCCCGTGGACCTGGGCAATGATCGGCTGGGGTAGGCGGGGCAGGGTTTGCATCATGTGAGAGCAACGGTCGAACAGGTCTTTCCACGCGGCGCTGCCTTGATCCGCATGTTGGCGGGCGGCCTGCATTTGTTTGAGGTCGTGCCCGGCGCAGAAGACACGGCCTGCGCCTTTGAGAACGATCACCTTCTGGGAGGCGCTATTGGCGAGGGCGTCCAGCGTGGATTGGAGGGTGTCGAGCATCTCATCCGATAGGGCATTGAGATTGCCGGGAGAATTGAGGGTCAGGTGGGTGACCGCGCCGCGATCCTCGCGGAGGACAAGTGGGTCAGAGACAGGTTCAGACATGGGGGGCAGGTGTCCCTTGCGCAGTTGGATGGTTTTGGAAAGGGTAGCGTTCAACACGTGAAGGGGGAAGAGCAATGGGCGTGATGATGCAGGCGGAGGAGATTGCGGAGTATCTGGACGAGGTGTTCCCTCAGGTCCGCGGCGATTTTGTGATTGAGGAGGTGGCGGACCGCGCGGTGCGCATTCGGATGCCCGTGGCAGAGCGGCATTTGCGCCCCGGCGGCACAGTGTCGGGCCCGGCGATGTTCGCGCTGGCGGATGTGTCCGTCTACATTGCCGTATTGGCGATGAAGGGGCGGGAAGCATTGGCGGTGACCACGGGGGGCTCGTTCGACTTTATGCGCAAACCTGTCGCCGGGGTTGATCTGATCTGCGAATGTCGCCTGCTGAAGATCGGCCGGGTATTGGCGGTGGGGGAGTGTCTGATCTTCTCGGAAGGGATGAATGAGCCCGTGGCAAGGGCGTCGATGACCTATTCGATGCCGCCCAAGTGAGTCTTTTTGAGGCGCCCAAGGGCGCGGGAGGGGCGCTGCCCCTTTGCGGCATTTCCAAGAGAAATGCCGCATACCCCGGAGGTGTATTTGCCAAGATGAAGGGGGAGCCTCAGTCTTTGGGGGCGCCGCGGTGCAGTTCTTTGAGATCTAGGTGGGCGGGGGTGAAGGCAGCCTTCAGAATCGGGATGGCGGCGTGGGGATCGGTGGCCCCGCACATGAAGATATCGAAGGCGGCGTAGCCGATCTCGGGCCATGTGTGACAGGAGATGTGGGATTCCGCGAGGATCGCCATGGCGGTGACGCCCTGGGGAGAGAAGCGGTGCGAATGGATGTGCAGGAGCGTGGCGCCGGTGGCTTTGGTCGCGTGGCGGAGGGTCTGTTCGATGAGGGCTTGGTCATCGAGGTTTTGCGCATCGTGCAGATCAATGATTAGGTGCGTGCCCGCGTAGGTCTCGCGGCCCTGGTGGGTCAGGTGCGGGGCGGTCTGGGGGGGCGGTGTGTTGGGCGTGTGGGTCATGGGGCGAAGATGGGCGCGAGGCCGCGGTGGCTGCAAGGGGGAAAAGAGGCTCATTGGTGGGAATGGCGGTGGAATTGCCGTGAAAGGGGCGCGAAAGTATGGGGTAAAATAATACCTTAATTGTAAGGCATTGCTTTTGCATCGTTTTGTGATGGTGGCTGCCCTTGACGCGGGCGCAACAATGCTTAGAAGACATCCAATGTTCGGGGGGCTTGCCCTCCATTGTTTTTCTTGGGTGCGTAACGCATCTACCCGTAAGGAAATACACCATGAAAACCTTCTCTGCCACGCCGGCGGATATCGACAAGAAATGGATCATCATTGACGCCGAAGGCGTCGTGTTGGGCCGTCTCGCGTCTGTTATCGCCATGCGTCTCCGCGGCAAGCACAAGCCGTCTTTCACGCCGTCCATGGATATGGGCGACAATGTTATCGTGATCAACGCCGACAAGGTGCAGGTCACGGGCAACAAGCGTGACAAGCCCAACTACTGGCACACCGGCTACCCGGGTGGGATCAAGTCCCGCACCACCGGTCAGATCCTTGAGGGCAAGTACCCTGAGCGGGTTCTGATGCAGGCCGTCAAGCGCATGCTGCCCGGCGGCAAGCTGTCGCGCCAGCAGATGACAAACCTGCGCGTTTATGCGGGCGCCGAGCATCCCCATGAAGCGCAAGATCCAATCGTTCTCGACGTCGCGTCGATGAACTCCAAAAACACACGGGGAGCGAAATAATGGCTGAGACCCTGACATCGCTCGAAGAGCTCAAAGGCTCTGTCGAGGGCGTTGACGCAGCAGCTCCTGCTGTTGAGACCATCTCCCGCGAGCCCCAGCGCGACGCGCTTGGCCGCTCTTACGCCACTGGCAAGCGGAAGGACGCGGTCGCCCGTGTCTGGATCAAGCCCGGTTCCGGCAAGATCACCGTGAACGGCAAAGACATGCCCGCGTATTTCGCGCGTCCTGTGTTGCAGATGATGCTGCGTCAGCCGTTTTCGGTTGCCGGTGTTGAAGGTGAATTCGACGTCATGGCAACCGTTAAGGGCGGTGGCCTTTCCGGTCAGGCCGGCGCGGTTCGCCACGGCGTTTCCAAAGCATTGCAACTTTACGAGCCCTCTTTGCGGGGCGCGCTGAAAGCGGCAGGTTTCCTGACCCGCGACAGCCGTGTGGTTGAGCGTAAGAAGTTTGGTAAGGCGAAAGCCCGTAAGAGCTTCCAGTTCTCCAAGCGCTAATCGCTTTGCTCCAAAATCAAATCAAGCGCGGCTTCTGCCGCGCTTTTTTTGTGGCTAACCGATGGGTCAGGCCCTTTTGGCGGACCTTTTGGGGGCGTTAGCCTTTTCTTGACTAATCAGAACTTATTAATCAATTATTAACATATTGCGACATGGCCGAGCCAAGCGGCTATGGGCAAAAAGTGTTGCACTGTGCAGGGAAATTTCACTCCGGCACGTGATATTCATATTTTTGTAGTGCCTGGACGCTTTTTGCGGTCAGGTCGGAGTATTTGAAAACGGACAGAAGTGTTCGCCGAGGGCGGAGCAAATTGCGCTTTTTCAACTGCAAGAGATGTGACCACGCGATGCGATATGGGGCATCCCACTGCGGCGCCTGCTGGGAGCCGACACCCGCCTACAACCGAAAACCACTGCTGGTGTCACTTTTGATTCTTGTGGCACTTGCCCTTGTCGCCGCAGCTTTCCAGACCCTTTGACCCGGCGCACAAGCACGGGGAAAAATGCCTTGACGGTCATCGCCGTGAGGTAAAATTCTGCTGCCTGAAACCTTCCTCTTGTGGTTAACGTGGTAAACGGCAATCGTGGTCTGATCGCTGAAAAGGGGACGCGGCGCGCAATGGGGATTGGTTTGTCGAAAGACGCGAAGCAGGGGTTGATTATTGTCAGCCCGGCCTTGGTCTATGCGGTTCTTTTATTGGCGGTGCCGCTGCTGACGATCATTCTGTTCAGCTTCTGGACGCAGAATTTCCTGACAATCGACCGCACGCTGACGCTAGAGAACTACGCCGAGGCGCTGACCGATCCGCTTTACCGGGCGTTGATGCTGCGCAGTTTACGGATATCGGCCTCGGTCACGGCGGTGACAGTGGTGCTTGCCTTCCCGATTGCCTATTTCATCAGCTTCTACGTGCGTCCGCAGAAGAAGGCGCTTTGGCTGTTTCTGATTACCATCCCGTTTTGGACCAGCTACCTGATCCGCATCTTTTTGTGGCGGGTGATCCTTGCCTATGACGGGCCAGTGAATGGCACGTTGATGGGACTTGGACTGATTGATGAGCCGCTGTCTTTCATCCTCTATAACGCCAATGCGGTCGTCATCACGCTGGCCCATGCCTTCGCGCCCTTTGCGATCCTGCCGATTTTCGTGAGCCTGGAGAAGATCGACCGCAGCTTGCTGGAAGCGGCCCGTGATCTGGGAGAGGCCACGGTGATGACCTTCCTGCGTGTGACCTTGCCCCTTGCGATGCCGGGCGTGCTGGCGGCGGTCTTGATCGTGTTTATTCCGACGGTGGGCGATTACGTGACGCCAAAGCTGGTGGGCGGATCGGGCGGCACGATGATTGCCAATATGATCTATGTGCAGATTTTTGACCTGTCGAACCGCCCCATGGGGGCAACTTTGGCGGTCTTTGCGATGGCCAGCGTGACGATCACGCTGGCTTGGGGGATATTGCATGTCCGGTTCTGGGTCCACCTTTCGGACAGCATCGGCGGCGGGTTAAGGGGCACCGGTTTGACGCTGGCTGCCGCCGTGGCAGAGATTGCGGCTCTGCGGTGGATCTTTCTGAACGGCGATCCCTATTTCGGGCCAGCGGGCACCTTGGGGCTGATGGCCGCGATCATGGCAGGCGGCGCGATTGCCATTGCCGTTCTCTTGCCCAAGGGGAGGTGGGGAATATGAGAATTTCCGCTCTGGGCGTCTTTGCCGTGCTCTATCTGATCTTTCTTTATGCGCCGATCATTTTGCTGCCGGTGTTCGCTTTCAATGACGGCACGATCATTGCCTTCCCCTTGCAGGGCTTCACCTGGGGATGGTTTGCAGAGCTGCGCAACATCCCGGCACTCCACGAGGCCACGGTTAACTCACTCATCATCGCGGTGTCGGTGGCGATCTTGTCGACGACCCTTGGGCTGTTCGCCGCGCGCGCCGCGACGCGCCACGACTTTCCCCTGAAAGCGGGAATCATGGGGTTCATCATGCTGCCCCTTGTGCTGCCCGAAGTGATCGTCGCGATTTCGCTTTTGGTGGTGTTGATGCAATTGGGGCTGAACACGTCGGTCTATACGATCATTGGCGGGCATACGTTGCTGTGCATGCCCTTTGCGATTGCAATCTTGCAGGGCAGTTTCTCGGGCCTTGATAACAGTCTGGAGGAAGCGGCGATTGATCTGGGAGAGACGCGCTTGGGCGCATTTCGACTGGTGATATTGCCGCTGGTGACGCCGGGAATTGTGGCCTCACTGCTGATCTGCTTCATCATCAGCCTTGATGAATTTATCATCGCCTTCTTCCTGTCCGGCAATGAGCCGACCTTGCCAGTATACCTTTGGGGCCAGTTGCGCTTTCCGGCACGGCTGCCGGTGGTCATGGCGCTTGGCACCATCCTTGTGGCCCTGTCGATCATGCTGTTGATCGTGGCCGATATCTTCCGCCGCCGGGGCCTGCGCCGGGCGGGCCAATCTGATGCCGGAGGGTTCTTATGACCGACGCGCTTATCTCGTTGCAGAACGTGAACAAATACTACGGCGATTACCATGCGCTGCGCGACATCTCGGCCCAGATTGGCAAGGGGGAGTTCTTCTCGCTTTTGGGGCCATCGGGCTGCGGGAAGACGACGCTTCTGCGGTCGATTGCCGGGTTTGAGGAGATATCCTCGGGCGTGATTACGCTGTCGGGGAAGGATATGGTCGGGGTGCCGCCGAACTTGCGGCCCACGAATATGGTGTTCCAAAGCTACGCGATCTTCCCGCATTTGACAGTGGAGCAAAACGTGGGCTTTGGCCTGCGCCGAGCCGCGATGAATGCGACGGAAAAGACCCGTGCCATTGGGCAGGCGCTGGAGATGGTCGGGCTGGGACATTTGGGCCGCCGTGCCGCCCACGCCCTGTCGGGCGGGCAACGCCAGCGTGTTGCCTTGGCGCGCGCGTTGATCCTGAAGCCAAAGGTCTTGCTGTTGGATGAGCCCTTGTCGGCGCTGGACCGTAAGATGCGCGAAGAAATGCAGGTGGAGTTGATGAAGCTTCAGCGGGAAGTGGGGATTACCTTTGTTCTCGTGACCCATGACCAGGAGGAGGCCCTGGTCATGTCCGATCGTATCGCCGTGATGTTTGAGGGCGAAATCGCGCAGCTGGACGATCCAGAGGTCCTGTACCGGCGCCCTGCCAGCAAGCGGGTGGCGGATTTCATCGGGGTGATGAACTTCCTGCCCGCCCATGCAACGGCAGATGGTGTGGATGTAGCAGGACTTGGCACGGTGGCGTTGGAGGCTGCGCAGATGCCGGGGGGCGCTGTGGTGGGAGACTGCTCCGTCGGGTTGCGGCCGGAGACCTTGTCGATCCTTTATGAAGGAGACGCGACACGGGCGCGGGAGACGGAGGGTCGGGTCGAGGAAGTCGTCTACTACGGGGACATGACCTACTACGACGTGACATTGGACGGCGCGGCGCGGCCGGTGCGGATTTCGATGCGCAATGTTGTCGGGCGTGAAGTCCTGGAGGTCGGCGCACGGACCCGGGTGGCGTGGGATCCGAGGGCAATTGTGGCCTTTGGCGCCTAAGAGAACGCGGGCGGCGGGATTTTTGGCAGGCGGCGGATTGAGTTGTACTTGCCAAGATGAAGCAGGAGCGCGGCGCTTGGGGTCGCCCCCCTAGGCGCTTTTTTGGACCGTGTAGGCGGTTGTGCTTTCGTCGATTTCGGTGGCCGAGAGCAAGCTGTGGCCTTGCTCGGCGCAGAAGTGGGGCACGTCGATGAGGGCGGCGGGATCGGTGGCGAGCAGGCGCAGGGTGGTGCCGGGGGCTGAGGCCTCCAGCGCTTTGCGCAGGCGCAGGACGGGCAGGGGGCAGAGCAGGTCGCGGGCGTCGATATCAATCATGTCTGCGTGGATAGGGCCACGGTCGGGCGGCGTCCACGGGAATGTGACCGAGCGCCCCCGTGACGACAGCGGGTAGGCAGCATAAGGGTGGGGCATGTTTGGAATTGATCTTTTTGATGCCGCGATTCTGCCGGCCATGGTGGTGGCCCTGACCGCCGGGGTGCTGAGTTTCCTGAGCCCCTGCGTGTTGCCGATCGTGCCGCCCTATCTTGCCTATATGGGCGGGATCTCCATGAGCGATATCCAGAACGAGGCACGGGCGTCACGGCGCAAGGCCTTGTTGGCGGCGGTGTTTTTTGTGATGGGGCTGTCGACGGTCTTTGTTTTCCTGGGCTTCACCGCATCCCTGTTGGGGCAGTTTTTCTTGCAGAACCAGATCCTTCTGGCGCGTATCTCGGGCGTTGTGGTGATCATTTTCGGCCTGCATTTCCTGGGCGTTTTCCGCATTCCCTTGCTGGACCGTGAAGCGCGTTTGGATGCGGGCGACAAGGGCGGCTCGACCCTGGGGGCCTATGTGTTGGGCTTGGCCTTTGCGTTTGGCTGGACGCCCTGCATTGGCCCGCAGTTGGGGGCAATCCTGTCGATCGCGGCGCAAGAGAGCAGCGTGCAGAGGGGCACAATGTTGCTTGGCGTCTACGCGGTTGGTCTGGGTCTGCCGTTTCTTATTGCGGCCGCCTTTATCGACCGGGCGCAGGGGCTGATGGCGCGGCTGAAACGCCACATGGTGCTGATCGAGCGGATCATGGGCGGGCTTTTGATTGTCGTGGGCTTGGCCCTGTTGACCGGGGCGTTTTCGGCCTTCTCTTTCTGGTTGTTGGAAACCTTCCCAGCCTTGGGGCAATTGGGTTAATCGGCCCTAGCCCTGCCGCAATCCGGGACTATGCTGCGCCTATGACGCAGGTTCACAAACGCCATGTTCTCTATATCCCCGGTTTCGACCCGGTGCCGCCCCGTGCGTATCGCGAGAGGTATCGGCGCGAGGCGGCGTTGCAGGCCGACATCTCTGGCTACCGGATCGAGAATGGCACAGCGCCCAAGGGCGCGCGTTTTGGCTGGCACGTGGATGCGCAGATCGAAGGGGCAGAGGTTTCGACCGATCTGGAGGTGCTTTACTGGGCCGATATTGTGCGCAAGGGGATGAGCGCGGGCGTCGCGGGGACCTACTGGCAATTGCTGCGCACGGCGTGGATTTACATCAGCTCGGGGGCGTTGTTTCGCCTGATGCGGCTGCGCAAGGGCCCGGTAATTGCGGCGCTGTACCCGGTTGCGGTGCTCCTTGGCCAGGCGCTCCTCGCGGGGGGGCTGTGGTTCGCGGTGTTCTTGGGCTTCATGTATGTCAGCGAAGAGGTCTTGGCGCTGATCGAAGGGCGCGCGTGGCTCTTGCAAAGCGACTTCGGCGCACGCGCGTGGTTTGCCATTCTGGTGCTTGGCCCGATTACGGCGTGGCTTTTTTTGCGATGGTGTGCGCGAAGGGATCACTTGCTGGCGTGGTATTTGATGAAGGATTACGCCTTTTCGGCCCAAGCTTGGGGGGCGTATCCGGCGGAGCAGGAGGATCGGATGCGGGCCTTCACCGACCGGATTGCAGAGGTCTTGCAAAGCGACGTCGATGAAGTTCTGGTCGTTGGCCATTCATCGGGCGCCTATATCGCGGTGTCGGTTCTGGCGGATCTGATCCGGGCGGGGCGCGTGCCAGAAGACGGCCCAGAGCTGTCGTTGCTAACCCTTGGGCACGTCGTGCCAATGGTCAGCTTCTTGCCGAAAGCCACCCGGTTGCGGGCTGATTTGGCCTTCATGGCCGCGCAGGATGTGGCTTGGGTGGACGTGACCGCGCCGGGGGATGGGTGTTCGTTCGCGTTGTGCGACCCGGTCGCCGTGTCGGGGGTGGCGCCTGTGGGCAAGACGGGGCCCTTGGTCCTCTCGGCCGCCTATACGCAAACCTTGAGTGCCGCGCGGCAAAAGGCGTTGAAGTGGCAGCTGTTCGAGCTGCATTTCCAGTACCTCAATGCCTTCGATAATTTGCCCGATAGATCAGACGCTTACGACTACTTCCGCGTGACCGCCGGGCCGCTTACGTTGGGGGCGCGGTTTGCCAATCGTGCGCCCTCTGCGAGCCGAATAGAGACACCCGTGAACAAGTTTACCGACCCATGAGCGATCTGCCCCCAAAGCCGCCTGCGCGCGCGGATCGCGTGTCGCTTTGGCGCTACATGCGGCTGTTTCGCGAGGACATCCTGTCGGCGCAGCCAGCGCGGCTTTATCACGCCTGGATGGCCGAGTTCCGCACGCCGTTTTTCCGGTCGTACATGGTGAATGAGCCTGCTTTGGTAGACGAAGTCCTGAAGGCGCGGCCGATGGACTTTCCGAAATCGGACCGGGTGGGCGAGGGGTTGCGGCCGCTCTTGGGCAATAGCGTGTTCCTCACCAACGGGGAGACGTGGAAACGCCAGCGCCGGATCATTGATCCTGCGTTTGAGGGCGGGCGCCTGCGCGACACGTTCCCGGCGATGTGGGCGGCAGGCGAAGCAGCGGTGGCGCGGATGGGGGAGGGGCTGCAAGGCCCCGCTGCCCCCATGGAGATTGAAGAGGAAATGTCCCACGCGGCCGCCGACGTCATCTTCCGCACCCTGTTTTCGCTCCCCATCGAGGCTGATATCGCGGGCCGCGTGTTCCACGAATTCCGTGCCTATCAGCGCACGCAACCGATCCTGAACGCGGCCGCCTTCGTGCCTCTGCCGCGTTGGCTCCCGCGCGGACACCGGGCCAAGACCCGGGAAACCGCGCGGAACATTCGGGCCCTGATTACGCAGATGACCGCCACCCGCATGGCCGAGATTGAGGCGGGGAACGCCCCCGATGATCTGGCGACCAAGATCATGACCACCGCCGATCCAGAGACCGGAGAGAGGTTTACCACCCAAGAAATGGTCGATCAGGTCGCGATCTTCTTTTTGGCGGGCCATGAAACATCTGCCTCGGCCCTTGGGTGGGCGCTGTACCTGTTGGCGCGCTACCCAGAGTGGCAGGATAAACTGGCGCAGGAGGCGTCGAGGCTGCCCGACGTCGCGGACTTCGCCGTTGTGTCGAGACTGAAACTGACCCGTGATGTGTTCCGCGAGGCCCTGCGCCTTTACCCGCCGGTTCCCATGATGGTGCGCGAGGCCACGTGCCCAGAGACGTTCCGCAAGCGGGCTGTGAAGCGCGGCAGCCAGGTGGTGATCTCGCCTTGGCACCTGCATCGACAAGACCGGCTCTGGGATAACCCCGATGGCTTCGATCCGGGGCGCTGGCATACGGATAATGGCAAGACCTGTATGCGCGAGGCGTTTATCCCGTTCTCCGCCGGGGCGAGGGGTTGCACCGGAGCGGGCTTTGCCATGGTGGAGGGGGTTTTGTTGCTGGCGATGCTTTTGCGGTCGTTTCGATTTGAACGGATCGAAGGGGATGATCCGGTGCCCGTCGCTTATCTGACGGTGCGGGCCAAGGATGGCATCCGGCTGCGTGTTAGCCGCCGGTAACTGAAGCGGCACCGGGGGGCGGGTTCCCACGACCGGGGCCAGAGGCCAGAATGGCCACGGGCAACGTATTGCAAAACACGACGATATTGCCGTCGTTTTCCAGCGCCCGAAACTTGCGCCGATCCAGTTCCTGTTTGAAGCGCTCCATCCCCGCACCCCGTTTCACGGCCTTGACCGAGATCCGGAACAAGCCGCCGTTATGGACGCCGGGGCAATCGAACGTCTGTTCAATCCATGTTTCGGAAGGATCACCGGTGGGCGTATTGGCTGTCATGGGGCAAACGCTACTGGACCGAGCTTAACAGTGACTTAAGGCTGCTCAGATTTTGCGGCGTTCAGAACATAGACCCGAATGGCAGAGGCCAGCCCCGCACTGACGCCGCGGGCGGCATCAATTTCGGCCACCAGCGCGTTGACCGACAGGCCCCGGTCTGTCGCGATGGCTTGCAATTCGATCCAGAAGGCATCCTCTAGCGACACGGAGGTGCGGTGTCCTTGCAGAGTGAGGGAGCGTTTGCGGGGGCGGGCGTCAATCATCGTCGCGCCCATGCCCCTCAAGCCGCTTTTCGGCCAAGGCCTTACGCGCGGCTTCCAGATCACGCTCGGCCCGTGTGCGGCCATGCTTCACGGCGTTTTCGTCCGCGCTTCGCTTGGCCGCGTCGCGCGCGCGCGCTTTGCGCGCGCGGTTGAGGTTGATGGGCGCGTCCGCCATGGCCGCTTACTTCGGGCCGATCATCTGCTCGGGGCGGACGACCTTGTCGAAGGTTTCTTCATCCACGAAGCCCAAGGCGACCGCCTCTTGTTTCAGGGTGGTGCCGTTCTTGTGGGCGGTCTTGGCAACCGTGGTGGCGTTATCGTAGCCGATGGTCGGTGCCAGCGCGGTGACGAGCATAAGCGACTCGTTCATGATCTTCTCGATCCGCACGACGTCTGCCTTGATGCCTGCGACGCAATTGTCGGTGAAAGCCACGCAGGCGTCACCGATCAGCTGCATGGACTGGAGCACGTTATAGGCCATCATCGGCTTGTAGACGTTAAGTTCAAAATGGCCCTGCGATCCGGCGAAACCCACGGCGGCGTCGTTGCCAATGACATGGGCGCAAACCTGCGTCATGGCCTCGCACTGGGTCGGGTTCACCTTGCCGGGCATGATCGAGGAACCGGGCTCGTTCTCGGGCAACATCAACTCGCCCAAGCCGCAGCGGGGGCCGGAGCCGAGCAGGCGGATATCGTTGGCGATCTTGAACAACGCGGCGGCGGTGGTCTTCATCGCGCCCGACATGGCGACCATGGCATCGTGGGCGGCGAGCGCCTCGAACTTGTTGGGAGCGGTGACAAACGGCAAGCCAGTGATCCGCGCCATGTTGGCGGCGACCTCTTCGCCCCACCCTTGAGGCGTGTTCAGGCCCGTGCCCACGGCGGTGCCGCCCTGGGCCAGCTCGTAAATATCGCCAAGGGCAGTTTCCACACGCTCGATGCTTTTGAGGACCTGATGGGCGTAGCCGCCGAATTCTTGCGCCAGCGTAAGCGGCGTGGCGTCCATGGTGTGGGTGCGCCCGATCTTGATGATGCCGTCAAACTCGGCCACTTTTTCCACCAGACAGGCGTGCAGCTTGCGCAGGCCGGGCAAGGTCACGTCCCGCGCCGTCATGGCGGTGGCGATATGCATGGCGGTGGGGAAGGTGTCGTTGGAAGACTGCCCCATATTGCAATGATCGTTGGGGTGGACGGGATCTTTCGATCCGATCGTGCCGCCCAAGATCTCGATCGCACGGTTTGCGATCACTTCGTTGGAGTTCATGTTGGACTGGGTGCCAGAGCCCGTCTGCCACACGACCAGCGGGAAGTTGTCGTCCAGCTTGCCGTCGATCACCTCTTGCGCGGCCTCGAGCATCGCGTCGCCGATGCCGTCCAGCTTGCCACGGGCGATGTTCGCCTCAGCACAGGCGCGTTTGATCACGCCAAGGGCGCGGACAACGGCCACGGGCTGCTTTTCCCACCCAATGGGGAAGTTCATGATCGAGCGCTGCGTCTGCGCGCCCCAATATTTGTCAGAGGGAACCTCCAGGGGGCCAAAGCTGTCGGTTTCGGTGCGGGTGGTGGTCATGGGCATGTCTCCGGTATGCATTTGTATGCCGTCTATCTTTGGCCCGCCGGGGCGTCCATGCGACAGCTTTACTCTTGGGAAAAACGATACACGCGCGCGGGGGGCATGTTCCACCAAATCTTGTGGCTTTTGCGCCATGTGAGGCCCAATTCATCACGCACCGCTTTGGTCACGGGGGGCTTGGGGCCATAGGTGAACTGTACATAGTCGCCGCCGGGCGCGACCAGCTTGGCAAACCCGCTTAAGATATCGCGTTGCAACTTTGTGGACATCGACAGCAGCGGCAGCCCCGACACCACCGCCTGCACACCACTCAGGGGCAGGGTGCCGCACTCGCCCGCGCTCATCTGATGGACGTTCAAGCCGGGAAACCGAGACCGGAGGCGGTCGCAAAATCCCGGGTTCATCTCGATCGAATGGCAATTCTCCGGCGCAATCCCGGCATCCAGAATGGCCTTGGTGATACTGCCTGTGCCAGCCCCCAGCTCCACTACCGGGCCTCTGGTGGGGTCAAGCTCACGTGTCATTTCGGCGCACAGCACGGCAGAGGAGGGGGCGAGGGCCACTATTTGATGGGGCCGCCGCAGCAATTGCCCCATGAAGAGCGCGAATTCACTGGAGGCCATGGGGCAGAAATCCTTGAAAGCCGGAGCGCGTGGCAGGGTCTAATGATTGCGTCGGAACGTATCGAGGCTCACAACCTCTGCCTCTTGCGTTTGGCTGTCGCCGTCATCGCCCGTTTTATCATCGGAATCGTCCGGCCCGCCGAAGGGCGGCGTGGGATCATCGTCCCCGTCTTCATCATCAGACTGCTCGAACCGCCAGCCAAACTCCACCGACGGGTCCACGAAGGTCGCAATGGCATCGAATGGGATTTCCAACCGCTCCGGCGCGTCACCGAAGTTGAGGGTGATGGCAATGCCGTCTTGGTTGACCACCAGATCGTCGTACCAGTTCTGGATCACGATCATCATCTCTTCGGGGTATCTTTCGCGCAGCCAATCGGCCAGCCCCACATCGGGGTGGCGGGTATCGAAGGTAATGAAAAAATGGTGCTCTCCGGGCAGACCATCGCTGGCAACGCGGTTCAAGACCTCTCGGATCACGCCGCAGACGGCCTCGTGCATAAGGCGGCCATAGGGGATGGAAGGAGGGGTATCAGACATTACGCAATCGCCATATCGTTTGAGCAGACACGGGCATTGTAGAAGATTCGCCAGCGGATGTAAGACGCGGTTTGGCGGAGCACCCGGGCCCAAGTGCTCCGGGCGGTTTTAGGTGCCGAACGCAGCAGACACCGGGATAGCTTGCCCGGCAGGCCCGACAACTGCCCAGAAATTGCGCAAGCCCCGCCGCAAGACCGCCACTTACGACAACTGTGACGTGTCGCAAATTGCTTTCCCCTTACTTCAAGGGTATCCACTAATTATCTTTTTAAAACAGTTACTTTTTCCATATCGGAAACAATCGCCACTGGGGGTGCGCTATGGTTTCGTCTACCGATACACAGTCCGGGTCCGACTCCGGCACTATAAACGGGATCGACGTGGGCCTGACCGCGACGCTGCCGGCCTATGCCACCGATAGCTTTGAAGTTGGCGCTGACATCACAACCGGCGCCTCGACGCAGGACATCAACGTGGCCCTGGTGATTGATACATCAGGCTCTACCGCGAACAGCTCTGGCTCTGATGTGGACGGGGACGGCGTGAACGACACGTTTCTGGAGGCCGAGAAACTGGCCGCCAAACAGGTGTTCCAATCCCTGATGGATGCAGGCTACGCCCCCGAAGACGTGACCATCACGCTGATCGAATACAACAGCAACGGCAACACTCTGGGTCATTTCAACCTGAACGAGCAGAGCGCGTTCGACGCGGCCGTCGATGGCCTGACGGCGGGTGGCGGCACCAACTTCGAGCAGGGCTTGGACGAGGTCGTGGATGCATGGCGCGCCACGACGACCGATGGCAATGCCGACGACAACCCGGAAAGCGAAGTCACCTCGAACGACAACAACCTTGTGCTGTTCCTGTCTGACGGGCGCTCCAACCGGGGCAATCCCAACAGCGAAGTGAACGAGCTGGAGAACGAGTTTGACGCCGACATAACCGCCATCGGCATTGGCTCGGGCGCGGTGCTGGGGCAGTTGAATGCTCTCGACAACACGGGCGGGGCCGACAAGATCACTGACCTGACGCAGCTAGAGGCGTTGATAACCGCGCCCCCACCGCTGCCGGAATTGAACTACGTGGAAATCGTGGTGAACGGCGTCGTGCTGGAAACCATCCCTGCCGATGATCCGCGTATCGTCGAGACGCCCCTGGGTCTGCGCATAGATTGCGCCGAGGTCACGGGCTATCCCTACAATGTGGGGGACTCGTTGGATGTAGAAGTCCGCGCGGTCTTCGAGCCCACGGGCGAGGCGCTGAGCGTTAGCGGTTTTGCTGTGCCGCTGTTCGTTTGCTTTACACGAGGCACCCATATTCTGACCCCAGCCGGGCAACGGGCGGTTGAAGACCTGAGCGTCGGCGACCGGATCGTGACCCGTGACCACGGCGTTCAGGCGATCCGCTGGATTGGCGCCACTCATTTGCCCGCCGCAGCACTGGCCGTGCGCCCCGATCTGCGCCCGATCCGCATCAAAGCGGGCGCATTGGGCCCGGACACGCCGATGCGCGACCTGTGCTTGTCGCGTCAGCATCGGGTCTTGGTCCGCGATTGGCGAGCGGATCTGTTGTTTGGTAGCCCCGAAGGCGTCCTGACGCCCGCGTTTACCTTGGTGAACGACCGCGACATCCGCGTCGATGACGGCGGGGCCGAGGGCGTGGAATACTTCCACATCGCCTTTGACACCCACGAAGTGATTTATTCCGAAGGTCTGGAGACCGAAAGCTTCCACCCGGCCTCGGATACGGTCTCTGTCCTGAGCGAGCCTCAGCGGGAGGAGCTTTATGCGATTTTCCCTGAACTCGAAGACGGCATCGCCGACATGCCCGCCGCCCGTGTGGGCCTGAAGGGCCGTGACGGTCACGCGCTGAACACGCGCCGCATTCGGATGACTGCTGCAGAGTAGGCGCGGCTTAGACGTAACGATACGGAAGCGCCCTGCCGGAACCGGTAAGGGCGTTTATATGTCCGCGCTGTGCCAGAATGATCTTGCCACATAGCCCCAAACGCACGACGCTTCCCCCATGTCCCAATCCCGGCGCGCAATCTCTTTCGTAGCAACGGCCATGCCCGATCTGGCAGAGGCGTTTTACAGCGATACTCTCGGGCTGACGCTGACCGAAAAGTCGCCCTATGCCTTGGCTTTTGCGGACGGCGACGCGGTTTTGCGGGTACAGATCGTCCAGACCTTCACGCCCGCGCCCTACACTTCCCACGGGTGGGAGGTTCCTGATATCGCGCAGGAGGTGGCGGATCTGACTTCCAAAGGTGTGGCGTTCGAGCGTTTTGAGCCGCTGAATCATGACGCGATGGGGGTGTGGACAACGCCCGATGGACACCGGATCGCTTGGTTCAAGGATCCCGATGGCAACATCCTTTCCCTGACGCAGCGTGCGTGATCGCCATTGGCAAAATGGCATCGCTGTGAGGGAAAGTGCAGGCTTCTGTTGCCAGGTGCCTGCGAACCCCGCCTAACGCGGCTAGGCGTTAGGGCTTAAAGTCGGCGACTAAGACAGCTTACGCTGCGATAGCCATTGCCGGAGCACGGTTGTCATTTGCAACTGTACGATGTGAACCGATAACGGTGGTATCTCACCGGGACAAAGCTAACCCCTTTAGACGTTCGTCGATCCTATTTCGACCCCATAGCCAACCCGCAAATGACGGGGCCCCAAGATTGGGATTTGGTGGAGTCGCCGGGTACCGCCCCCGGGTCCGATCCGCTTATTACGAGCGCGTTTATGTCCATAGTCCCCGAAGGAACATGCAACACATAGGCGGCTGTGCCGCTGCGATCAAGGGGCGCTTAGGGCAGTTGTGCCTCCAAAAGCGCACGTACGGTGCCGATCCGGGTGGCATTGGCCATGCGCTCCATCACTTCGGGTAGGCGGCTGTCCTTGCCGTCGGACGATTGCGCCGCCTCTGCGATCCGCCAGCGGAACAAACGCCACAGCGCGGCTTTCAACGCCTCGGCCAGAATGTCACTGGACATCTCCTGGCTAATTACCGCCAGAGAGGTGGCGCGGATCTTGAAGTTGGTTTCAAGGTCAATGGCCTCGGTGGTGCTGACCTGCCGTTCCAAAGCAACGATATAGGCGTTTGCTTCAACCGACAGGGGCTTGTCGCCCTCGATATCTGCACCGACCCGCAGCAGCGAAAAGGCAAGCTCGATGTCGAGATCGCGGCGCGATTCATCCAGCGGCGACACCACCGTGCCCACGCCCGAGCGTACTTCGACCAAGCGTTCATAGGCCAGACGCTGCAACGCCTGCCGCACGGGAGTACGTGAAACGCTGAACTCCTCAGCAAGCGCCTGTTCATGCAACACCGGGCTGGCGGTGGGCGGTTCGAGGCAAATGCGCTTGCGCAGCGCATCTGCGATAGACGCGGCGTTGTGTTTTGACAATTCAGCCATCCTTAGAGCGATTGCGTTGCGACTGCATTCGGATAGGCGTATCTGTATACAGGAGCAAGCGAAAGCAACTAAAAATGTCAGATATTCAATCGTCACCGCGTTCAGACTCGACCCCGAGCGCGCGCCTCCAGGGCAGTATGCGGGCCGTTATCCCCCATCCCTATGGAGGCAAAGTCGCAATGACGGGCTTTCCCGGCCTCGAAACGGGCTTTGACGGTTCAGCGCTTTTTACCCCGGAACTGTGCCGTGAAACACTGATGGGACTCTACGCCCAAGGTGCCCGTGACCTGTTTGTCATGGTTGAACCGGACGAGTTGGACGAGGTTGGCTTCCAATTACTGGAAACCACCGCGTCAGAGGTGGGGATGTCGATCATCTACTACCCCATCCCTGATTATTCTGTCCCCTCCGAAGAACTGACGACCGCATGGATGGCCCGTCGCCCCGAGCGTGAGGCCCTTTTGCGCGGCAACGGCACCATCGCCTTCAGCTGCCAATACGGGGCAGGGCGCAGTGGTTTGATGGCGTGCTGGACATTGATGGAAGCGGGCCTTTCCGCCGATGAGGCGATTTCGTTGGCGCGCACTCATTTCTCGGAAGCCGTTGAAAGCGGGTCACAAAAAGCGTGGCTGCACGCGCTTGTTACGGGGTAGCCACGCCTCTGGCGTCCCAATTCTCCGCTCTAGCGGTTCTTTACACGCGTAAATATACTGTTGCCATACACAACCACTCATGTATACACGTACAGGAGAGGACGCGATGCGATGGAAGCGTGCCTGGAGAAATCCAGAATTTGCATCGCGCTCCGGCCCCCACAGGTGCAGCCAGCTACCCGTGTCATGGTTGTAACTGTGGGGGACACTCTCTTCTGGTACCGAGTGTTTTGTAGCGAGTGTCTTGTACCGAGTGTTTTGTACCGAGTGTGTTGGGTGCGAGTGCTTTGCAGTTTACGAGTGAAGGTCTCGGGTTTTAATGCTGTTGGGGTGAAGCAACTAGGTTGCTCTCAAAACCGGCAATGACCTTAAACTAAAGGCGCCCCGTTCTTTCCGGGGCGCCTTTTTTTGTTTGGACTGTGTGGGAGTGGGGGCTTTAGAAGCCCGCCTTGATCCGCTCGAACGCTTCGGCTTGACGCTCACGCTGTTCATTGGAAATTGGCAATTGCGCCAGAACCGGCACCGTCACTTCGCCCAGACCTGCGGCTTCCATTGCTTCGGTTCCCAAAGCTTGCAGGGCTGCGTCATTGGCCGAGCCGAACCCGTCGTTCAGCAAAGGACCAGCGGAGGCGTCGGAAAGCACGGCGTTCACGTAATCATAGGCCAAGCTCTCGTCAGCGGTGCCTTCGACCATGTTCACATAGCCGCAAAGCCACACAGAGGAGCCTTCCGTCGTGTTGCGCGAAAATCCGACGTTGAAGCCTTCTTCGGCCATTGCGACCGGCACTTCGTTCCAGACCCAGGCGGCCAGGACTTCGCCGGAACCAACCAGTTGGCTGATCTCGGCAGGGTCCGTCCAATAGGTGCGCAGGTTGCCGTGAATGCCCCGCAGCCAAGCGGTGGCGGCGTCAAACTCGGCGTCGGTCACGTCGGACCAATCGGTCACGCCGGTGGCCAGATAGGCCAGCGCATAGGCGTCGTCCACGTTGTCGGGGATCGACAGGCGGCCCGCATAGGCGGGGTTGTTGAAGATCTCAAGCGAGGTCACATCATCCGCCGACAGCTCATCCGCGTTGTACGCCACAGCGGTAGAGCCATAATCCGTCGGCAAGAAGAACAGCTCTTCGCTGCCCGCCAAAACGTCTTGGCCCACAAGGTCCGCGTTCAACGTGGCGAATGCGGCGATCTGGTCCGTATCCCACGCCTCAATAATGCCCGAGGCCTGCCAGCGCGGCACGGAGCCCGCACAAATGTGGGTTACATCGGACTGAAACCCGGCCAGAAGCCGTTGGAATGCTTCATCTTCGTCGCCGAAGAAGACAAACTCCGGCGCGCCATGGGCATCCACGAAAGGTTGATGGAAAGACGGGTTCTCAAATCCCGAATAGTCAAAGACCGTCAGGTCCTGAGCCGTGGCAGGCAAGGCAAACGCCAGAGCGATTGCAGAGGTGAGAAGGGTAGTTTTTTTCATTGTGTAGACATCCCTGTTGAGACCTTGAATGTAAGGTTGCCGCAAAGATTAGGGCCGGGGACAGGCAATCTCAAGCGTTTGAAGGCATCACGCCGCACGATTTCAGGGAATAAGCAGCATTTTGCAGGGACGGCGCCGGGACTTACTTGGCGGCGGTTTGGGCGCGGGCGGCAAAGACCGATTGCGCAAGGGTCTTGGTGTAGCTTTCCAGCTTCGCCAAGGCCTCTGATACCGCCGTGCCGTCGCGGGCTTCGGCCGCGTCGGCGATGCAGGTATGCAAGCGCACGATCTCTTCGCGGTTACGGGCGGTGAAGGTGATCATGTTCATCAACGGTTGCATCGCCTCCACCGCGCCCGCCAGTTGGTAGGACATCACCGGATTGTCGGCCCCGTCCACCAAGGCCCGGTGAAACGCCACGTCCGAGGCGCAAAACGCCTCGTCGCTCAGGCCCGGCTGCCCTTGGCGCAGCGTCTCCACCCGCATCGTGGCCAGATGATCGGCCGTGCGCCGTTTGGCAGACAGATCGGCGCAGGCCCGCTCCAACGCAAAACGCGCCTCGCAGGCAGTGTCGAAAGCCACGTCGTTCATTCCCAACAGCAGGGTCGAAGTGGTGATATGTTGGCCATAGGCGTCCTCATAGGACAGACGGTTCACGAAAGCCCCGCCAAAGGCGCCCCGTTGTGTGCGGATAAGCGATTGCGCTGCAAGCCGCTTCAGCGCCTCGCGCACCGTCGATCGAGACACCTTAAAGGTTTCAGACAGTTCCGCCTCTGACGGCAAGCGCTCGTCCACGATCAACGCGCCCGAGATGATCGCATCCCGGATCGCCGTGGCAATCTGCGCCGATAGGTCGGCTTTGCTGTTTGGGTCGATTTTCATTTGTCAGACATTTAATTGTCTGACATCACTTTGGGCAAGTAGATTCGCCGCGCCGTATCTAAGTGCGTCTCAGCGGCAACGAAGAAGCGGGAGAGTCTTCGCATGACCCACACGATCAAATCCGCCCTCTGGCTTGGGTTTTTCACGGTCATTTTGGTGTCTTGGGTCGTTTTGTACCAGATGAGCACCGGCATGGGCCTCGACCTGATCGGCCGCCCCGCGATGGACATGCCCATGGCACAGAGCGCCGCCGAGGACATGGGCGGCATGGATATGCCGAGCATGGAGGAGGGTTCCCCGCCCGCCGCAGGCGCACAAGAGGTACCCGCCGCAGTTGAACAAGAGGCACCCGCCGCAGGCGAGATGGCTATGCCCATGGCGATGGAAGGCATGGATATGGCCGATATGGATATGGGCAACATGGATATGTCGGCCATGACCCGCTTCGGCCCCTTGTTTGGCATGTGGTCGATCATGATGGCCGCGATGATGTTGCCCACCCTTGTGCCAACCCTGACAAACTACGACCGCCTGATCGCCTCGGCCGATGGGACGCGGGCCGGATGGCTTGGGGTGCTTGCTGGCTATTCCATCGTCTGGATCGGGGTCGCCGCGCTGTTTGCTGTCACGCAGATCCTGCTGCTGCGTGCGGGGCTGATTGATATGATGGGCATCGCCTCCAACACATGGATCGCCGGTAGCCTTCTGCTCGCCGTAGGCGCGTTCCAGTTCACCCGCGCGAAAGAGGTCTGCCACGGCGTCTGCCACGCCCCCATGACTTACTTCCTCGGCCATTGGAAAACCGGGTTCCGGGGCGGCATCCGTATGGGGATGGGCCTTGGCGTGTTCTGCGCGGGCTGCTGCTGGGGCTTCATGGCCCTGGGGTTTGTGGGCGGCATGATGAGCCTTCTCTGGATGGGCCTCGCCACGCTTTTCATGGTCCTCGAGAAACTGCCCCAAATCGGGCATTATGTAACCAAGCCCCTTGGGGGTGCACTGATTATCGGCGGATTGGGCGTGCTCGCCTATCCGTTCATCGCTGGATAGGGAGACCACCATGAGCCTCAAGAAACGACCCGACGCCGACCGTCTTGCCGTCAGTCAACGCATTGATCAGCGGATGGAAAACCCCAAACGCCGCAAGATCACGCCGCGCGATTGGGCGATCAAGGGCGAGTTGATCCTAAACTGCTCGTGCACCGTATTCTGCCCCTGTGTCGTATCCTTGGGCAAACACGAACCGACCGAGGGTGACTGCAAGGCGTGGATGGGCATTGCCAT
Source organism: Gymnodinialimonas sp. 57CJ19 (assembly GCF_038396845.1). Taxonomy (NCBI): domain Bacteria; kingdom Pseudomonadati; phylum Pseudomonadota; class Alphaproteobacteria; order Rhodobacterales; family Paracoccaceae; genus Gymnodinialimonas; species Gymnodinialimonas sp. 57CJ19. The sequence continues at coordinate 2,787,376 of NZ_CP151587.1, read as the reverse complement.
TGATGAAGGCCATTTTGAGGGCGAAGACCTGTCGGGCCTCAACGTCGGTCTGATGGTCTATATCCCGGGCCGCATGGCGGACGGCGGCTGGCAGGTGGCGGCCTATGTGGACGATCGCGCCTCGGGCAAGGCTTACCAAGGGCTGCTGGAGATCTTCTCGGGCGCGGCGGGTGGCACCACGGGGCTGTTCACGCTTCTTGTGTCTGACATCGTGAATGCGGAACGCGAGAAGGTCGAGATCACCCGTGATGGCAACAAACGTGGGCTGTTTGTCGGCAAGAAGATCCAGGGCGAGGTCCAAATGCTTGATGGGGGCAACCCCGATCACCCGGTGATGATTACCAACTCCAAATACTGGATGGGCCCCGATATTATCGCGGCCAAGGGCCTCAAATCCCGTGTGCGGGACTTCGGCAAGATGTGGGATTTCTCCGGCAAATCCGCCGAGATTTGTCCGATTGACTGGTCCGGCTCTGCGGGCGGCAAGCGGTGATCAGCCCCGACTACGCCCGCTATATGGCCCGCTACAACGCGTGGCAAAACCAGTGGATGTATCAGGCCGCCGATGGCCTGACCGAGGCGCGGCGCGAGCAAGACCAGGGCGGATTTTGGGGCGGCATCCGCACGACCCTGTCGCATCTGTTTTGGGGCGACACCATCTGGATTTCGCGCTTTGATGGCGGGCCGGGGCCTACCATGGCGATGGATACGTCGCGGGGCTATGATTGGCCCACGCTGATGGCGCAACGCCCCCAGCTTGACGCGCGGATCGCGGCTTGGGCGTGGTCCACTGACGATAGCGATTTTGCGGGCGATTTCAGCTGGTTCTCGGACGCAATGCAGCGCGATTTCACCATGCCCAAAGCGGTTTGCGTGATGCAGTTGTTCAACCACCAAACCCACCACCGAGGCCAGGTGCATCAGATGCTTACCAGCCTCGGCGTGAAAACCACGGACACCGATCTGCCGTTCATGCCGGACGAGGTGCCGGAATGGCTTTAGCGGGTCTGTGCCATGGCCGCGTAATCGCTGCGGCCGATGTAGTTGATATCCTCAAAGCCCCAGCTTGTATCTTCGGGGCTGTCGAGGGTCAGAACGATGGCCATGTAGCGACCTTGCACGCCCGATCCAAGGGCGGCGGGGCCGTTCGCGCCCTCGATGGCGAAGGGCACGATAGCTTGGCCGCGTGTGTTGTAGCGGACCGGCAAGATCATACCGTCCCAGCCGCGGCCCGCGGCCCCTCGGGTGCCCTCGAACAGCTCTGCCGGGCTCTCGCTGCCATTGGAGATGGCATTGAAGAACTCCGCGTTGGTCTCGTTCGAGAATGGCGCAATGGCGTTTACATCTTGCTGCACATACCCATGCAAAATGGCCGAGGCGACGCGGTCCGCGCCGATGTCCTGGGCCGTGGCAATAGAGGTCGTGGCCAGCACCGACAGCGCCGCGAATGCAATTCGTTTCATGTAAATATCCCTTGGGTTGTTTCCGGCAATTGTAACGCCACTTCCCCTCACACGCCAAGGTAAGGAGACCCTCACATGGCCCTGATCTCTCCGTCGCGCCGTCTGCGTCGTACCCCGTTTTCCGACGGGGTCGAGGCCAGCGGCTGCAAAGCCTACACCGTTTATAACCGTATGCTTCTGCCCACGGTGTTCCGGTCGGTGGAAGAGGATTACCACCACCTGAAATCTGCCGTGCAGCTGTGGGACGTATCGGTGGAACGTCAGGTTGAAATTCGCGGCCCCGATGCAGGGCGCTTGGTGCAAATGCTCACGCCCCGGGACCTGCGCGGCATGCTGCCGGGGCAATGCTACTACATGCCTGTGGTGGACGAGACAGGGGGGATGCTGAACGATCCGGTCTTGTTGAAGCTGGCCGAGGATCGCTGGTGGATCTCCATCGCGGACAGTGACCTTCTGTATTGGGTCAAGGGCGTGGCACAGGGCTACCGCTTGGATGTTCTGGTGGACGAACCCGATGTCTCTCCGCTTGCGGTGCAGGGCCCTCAGGCGGATGCGCTGATGGCCCATGTCTTTGGCGACGCCGTGCGTGATATCCGCTTCTTCCGCTTTGGTTGGTTCGAATTTCAGGGCCACGACATTGTTGTCGCGCGGTCGGGCTACTCCAAGCAGGGCGGGTTCGAGATTTACGTTGAGGGCTGGGATATCGGAATGCCCCTTTGGAACGCGCTGATGGAGGCGGGGCGCGATCTGGATGTTCACGCCGGATGCCCCAACGGGATTGAGCGGATCGAGGGCGGCTTGCTTAGCTTCGGCAACGACATGACCGATGACAACACCCCCCACGAATGCGGCCTCGGCAAATTCTGCAACACGGCCACTGCGGTGGGTTGCATCGGCCGCGACGCGCTGTTGCGGGTGGCGAAAGAGGGGCCGGTGCAGCAAATCCGCCCCATAGCAATTGATACCGATACCCTTCCGCCATGCGACCGGGTTTGGCCGCTGATGGCTGGAAAGAAGCGCGTGGGGCAAGTGACCTCTGCCGCCTATAGCCCGGATTTCCAGGAAGGCGTGGCGATTGGCATGGTCCGCATGACCCATTGGGACGCGGGGACGCAGTTGCATGTGCTGACCCCGAATGGGTTAATGCCAGCCGAAGTGCGCGACGGTTTTTGGATTTGATTGCAGGCCATTACGGCGCAATCTTAAAGTGATACATAAAGGAGTGACGCAATGACGTTCAACGCTTTGATCGTAGAAAAGAATGATGAGGGCAAGACCAGCGCCTCGGTCCAAGCCATCACTGAAGATCGGCTGCCCGACGGCAATGTGACAGTCGCGGTGGAGTATTCCACCCTCAACTACAAGGACGGCCTTTGCGTCGGCCCCGGTGGCGGTCTGGTCCGCAATTACCCGCACGTGCCGGGCATCGACTTGAGCGGCACCGTGGAAGCCTCTGACGACGCACGTTATTCTGTCGGCGACAAGGTGGTGCTGACCGGTTGGCGCGTGGGCGAAATGCACTGGGGCGGCTATTCCCAAAAGGCCCGCGTGAATGCCGATTGGCTCGTACCTTTGCCGGATGGTCTGACAACACGTCAGGCAATGGCCGTGGGGACCGCTGGGTTCACTGCGATGTTGGCCGTGATGGCGCTGGAAGATCACGGCCTAACCACTGGAAATGGCGAGGTTTTGGTGACGGGCGCGGCCGGCGGCGTAGGCTCTGTCGCCACGGCGATCCTTGCGGCTCGCGGGCACGAGGTTGCAGCAGTCACGGGGCGGCCCGAGACGGGGGATTACCTCAAATCCCTTGGTGCCGCCCGCATCGTCGCCCGAGAGGAGCTGAACGAGACCACCAAGCGCCCGCTGGAGGCCGAAACATGGGCCGGTTGCGTGGATGCCGTGGGGGGCGACATGCTGGCGCGGGTTCTGGGACAGATGAAATATGGCGCTTCGGTTTCTGCCGTCGGTCTTGCAGGTGGCGCGGGGCTTCCGGCGACGGTGATTCCGTTCCTTCTGCGTGGCGTGAACCTTCTGGGCATAGACTCGGTCATGCAGCCCTATGAAAACCGCGTCCGCGCGTGGGCGGCGATTGCCAAAGACCTGCCGATGGACAAGCTGGAAGCAATGGTGGAGCCCGCCACGCTCGCCGACTTGCCAGAGCTTGGCCGCGCCATCCTGAAAGGCGGCGTTCGGGGCCGTGTGGTCGTGGATGTGAATGCCTGAATGGCAGGGTCAAAGGGGGAGGGCGCTGCCCTCCTTCAACTCCTCCATGACGAAGCTGGCCGAGACATCGCCCATTTCAATCCGGGCGATAAGGCGTTGATATAGCTTGTCATAATCGGCCATGTCCGCGACGCGCGCGCGGATTAGATAGTCCAGATCGCCGGTCATGCGGTAGACACCCAAGATCTCGGGCATGGCACGCACGGCGCGGCGAAATTGATCCAGCCAATCGGCGGAATGATGCGCTGCGCGGACTTGAATAAACACCATCAGTCCAAGACCTACGGCGGCAGGGTCCACCACGGCGACGCGGCCGGTCAGAACGCCCCGATCCTCCAGCGCCTTCACCCGTCGCCACACGGCGTTGCGGGACAGGCCGACGTGCTGGCCAAGTTCCTCTAGCGGTTCATCGCAGCGCTGTTGCAAACGGGCGAGTATCTTCGCGTCCATTGGGTCAAGACTTATCATAACCCTCTCATAGTGGGAAATTTTCCACAAGTCACCGACAAGCTGCCGAATTTTTGGGAGCTTTGCACACGTCTCCTGTGGCAATCTGCAAAAAACACTCACCAACAGGAGCAGACCATGATCCGCCGCGTATTCCTCGACCATCCCGCAGACGTTGACGAAAGCTATCTTGAGCATATGGCTTTCGCCGGAAAGTTCAGCGTTAAACTATTTGCCGCCGCCGGTGCTGCCGCGGTCCACGCGCTGATCCCTTGCCTGTTTGAAAAGACCGCCAGCAAGTTGATCGCCGAGATGTATGCCAAGACCCACAACCGAGGCGCGTGAATGTGCCGTTGGGCCGCCTATCTGGGCGAGGCGATCTATCTTGAGGAATTATTAACCAGTCCGGGCCATTCTCTGATCACCCAGAGCCGCGCCGCAACGGAATGCAAGACGGCAATCAATGCCGATGGGTTTGGCGTGGCTTGGTATGGGGACCGGGCGGAGCCGGGGCTTTATCGGGACGTGTTCCCGGCATGGTCGGACCCGAACCTCGCATCCTTGGCGCGCACGGTTAAAAGCGGTGCATTTCTGGCCCATGTGCGGGCCTCGACCGGGGCGGCGACCAGCCGCAACAACTGCCACCCCTTTGCCCATGGTCGGTGGAGCTTCATGCACAATGGCCAGGTCGGGGGCTTTGACCGGTTCCGCAGGCACGCGGATATGGGCGTGTCAGATCGGCTATACTCGCACCGGAAAGGGGCCACGGACAGCGAGTTGCTGTTCCTCTATGCGCTGGAAGGCGCTTTGGATGCCGACCCCATGGGCGCGATGCTTGCCGCGCATTGCACCCTGGAGGCGATGTCGCTGGCCCAAGGAACCACACCGCATCTGCGCAGCTCTGCCGCGTGGAGCGATGGAAAAAGACTTTTCGCCCTGCGCCTGTCGTCCGACCACATCGCGCCCTCGGTCTATTACCGCTGGAGCGAAAGCCGCAACGGGTGGGCTGTGGTGTCAGAGCCGCTGGAAGTCGGGCAGGGCGGTTGGACCGAACTACCCCCCGGTCACGGCGCGGTGTTTGAGGGGACAACGGTGGACATTCAGCCGCTGGAAATCCGCCAAGTGGCCTAGATGGAGCCCGCCTCGACCATGTAGTTATGGGCCGAGCACATGGCCGCGTCGTCGGAGGCCAGGAACAGCGCCATGCGCACCACATAGATCGGGTCAATCGGGTCCGGCAGGCACTGGCGGTTGAGTTGCGATTGCAGCGCCTCTTCCGTCACCCACAGCTCTTTCTGCCGCTCGGTCATGATCCAGCCGGGAACGATGGTGTTGACCCTGATGCGGTGCCGCCCCAGATCGCGGGCCATGGTGCGGGTCAGCCCGTGGGCCGCCGATTTGGCCGTGGCATAGGCGGGAAAGCCGCCGCCTGCCTCCCACCACGAATTGGACCCCATGTTGATGATCGAGCCTTTGCCCGCCGCGATCATCGCGGGGGCGACGGCTTGGATGGCGAAGAACTGATGGCGCAGGTTGGTGGCTTGGCGGTCGTCCCAGTATTCGGGCGTGACCTCGTCCCATTCGTGGCGGTCATCGCGGGCGGCGTTGTTGACCAAGACCTCTGCCGGGCCGTTCACCTCTACCAGCTTGGCGAAGGCGGCCCGCAAGGCTTCGATGTCGCGCAGATCGCACGCCGCAAAGGCCGCGCCTGTCTCTGCCGCGATGGCCGTCCCTGCGGTTTCGTCCAGGTCCACAAACCCCACCTTCGCGCCCTGTTCCGCAAAGGCGCGAACCATGCCCGCGCCAATGCCCGACGCGCCGCCGGTGATAATGACAGAGGCGCCGTTGAGGCTGGGGTAGGTCGCGAATTGAGGTGAGGTCATGGAAGGCTCCGGATTAGGCTGAGGGGGCGCGCGCGTCGTAGTTAACCCGAATGGTCACGCCGCCGCTGTTGTCGCGATAGCTGTCGTTGATGAAAAACGTTAAGATGCGCCATCGGTCCAGCTCAAAACAAAGAGACGCGGGGTTTTGAACCGCTTGCTCCGGTGTCGGCCATTGGGCCGAATGCGCCCTCAGCACCGTTGACGAGGTGTCCGAGAAGCCATCGCTCATCACGGAAAAACCGGTCTGCCATGTGCCTTTGTACCTTGGTGTCCACGCCATGTAGTCGTCTGTGCCGCCCCTGGTCGCGGTCAGCTCATACAGCCCGGCGGGCGCGCGCATTGTCACAAAAGGCGGATGGGTTGCGGTCGGACTGGGGGACAGAATGACGTCGTAGGTTTGCATGGGAAATCCTTCAAGAAAATGAGGCCCCACTTGACCCGCACAACCGTTGCTCTGTCAAATCCTTCCACACAAACGAAGACCGCCGGGTTTGGCGGTCTTCGGGGTCGTGTTCGTCTGATTAACCCGCCAAGGCGGCGTTCAGGTTCTCGTCAATCTTCTCAAGAAAGCCCATGGTGGTGAGCCAGCTTTGATCCGGCCCCACCAACAGCGCGAGGTCTTTGGTCATGTGCCCGGCTTCCACCGTCTCCACGATCACCCGCTCCAACGTTTCGGCGAACTCCAGCAGTTTGGCGTTGTCGTCCAGCTTGGCGCGGTGCTTCAGCCCGCCTGTCCACGCGTAAATCGAGGCGATCGAGTTCGTAGACGTGGCCTTGCCTTCCTGATGGTTGCGGAAGTGGCGCGTCACTGTGCCGTGGGCGGCCTCGGATTCCACGATCTTGCCATCGGGCGTCATCAGCTGCGACGCCATCATCCCAAGCGACCCGAAACCCTGCGCCACCACGTCGGACTGCACGTCGCCGTCGTAGTTCTTGCAGGCCCACACAAAGCCGCCGTTCCACTTGATCGCACAAGCAACCATATCGTCGATCAGGCGATGTTCGTACCAGATGCCCTTTTCTTCGAACGCTTCTTTGAACTCGTTATCGAAGACCTCCTGGAAGATTTCCAGAAAGCGGCCATCATATTGTTTCAAAATGGTATTCTTGGTGGAGAGATACACCGGCCAGCCAAGGTTGAGGCCGTAGTTCAAAGACGCTCGCGCGAAATCGTAGATGGATTTGTCGACGTTATACATCGACATGAAGACGCCCGCGCTGTCGGCCTTGTAGACCTCATGCTCAATCTCGGTGCCATCTTCGCCGACGAATTTCATCGTCAGCGTGCCCGCACCGGGGAATTTCATGTCTGTCGCTTTGTACTGGTCGCCAAAGGCATGGCGGCCCACCACAATTGGCTGCGTCCAACCCGGCACAAGGCGGGGGACGTTCTTGCAGATGATCGGCTGCCGGAAGATCACGCCGCCCAGAATGTTGCGGATCGTCCCGTTGGGCGATTTCCACATCTTCTTCAGCCCGAACTCTTCCACCCGCGCTTCATCGGGGGTGATCGTGGCGCATTTGACCGCTACGCCCACTTCTTTGGTCTTTTCAGCGGCATCAATGGTGATCTGATCGTCGGTGGCATCGCGGCTTTCGATGCTGAGATCGTAATAAAGCAGATCAATGTCGAGGTAGGGCAGGATCAGCTTGTCTTTGATGAACTGCCAGATGATGCGCGTCATTTCATCGCCGTCCATCTCAACGATGGGATTATCAACTTTGATCTTGGTCATTGAGCCATGTCCTTCGGAGGAGGGTCTGTTGAGATGCTTAGAACAACCAAGCCACGCTGAATCAAGCCTACAGGCCGTAGCTTCGCATCTTCGGCACAGCAGAAGGCGTGTCCGCCCTATTCAGCCGCATTTTTGGCAGCAAAGTCTTGCCAAATGCTAAAAGCGGCATCGCCGAGCAGAGGCCCGGCGATGCACGTCGGCGTTTAGTCGATGATCGCGTTCAGCGTCGCGGAGGGGCGCATGACGGCGGCCAGCTTGACCGGATCGTTCAGGTAGTAGCCGCCCGTGTCGGCCTCGGACCCTTCGGTTGCGTCCAGTTCTGCGATGATCGCGGCTTCACCCTCGGCCAGTGCCTTGGCGATGGGTGCGAATTCTGCGGCCATCTCGGCGTCCGTGGTTTGGGCGGCTAGCGCCTCGGCCCAGTAACGGGCAAACCAGTAATGGCTGTCGCGGTTGTCGGGCTGGCCGACCTTGCGACCGGGCGAGCGGTTGTCGTCCAGGATGCCTTGGGTCGCCGCATCAACTGCGTCGCCGAGAACCCGCGCTTTGGCGTTGCCCTTGGCATCGGCAAGGAAATTGAAGGACTCGCCCAAGGCGCAGAACTCACCCAAGCTGTCCCACCGCAGGTGGCCTTCGCTGTGGAGCTGCTGAACGTGCTTGGGGGCAGAGCCGCCCGCGCCGGTTTCAAACAATCCGCCGCCCTGCATCAGTTTCACGATCGACAGCATTTTGGCCGATGTCGCCAGTTCCAGGATCGGGAACAGGTCGGTCAGGTAATCGCGCAGCACGTTGCCGGTGATGGCGATGGTGTTTTCCCCCTTGGTGATCGTCTCCAGCGAGGCGCGTGTTGCTTCGCGTGGGGCCATGATCTCAAATTTGTCAGCAACACCAGCGGCTTCCAGCAGGGGCTTCACGTATTGGATCAACTGAGCGTCATGGGCGCGGTTGGCATCCAGCCAGAAGATGGAGCGGAACCCGGTGGCTTTCTGCCGGGCAATCGCCAGCGCAACCCAATCCTCGATCGGCGCCTTGCGCGCCGAGGCCGAGCGCCAGATATCGCCCGCCTGCACATCGTGGGAATGAAGCACTGTGCCGTCGGAGGCGATCATCTTGACGGTACCGGCCTCGGCAATCTCGAACGTGGTGGGGTGAGAGCCGTATTCCTCGGCCTTCTGTGCCATCAAGCCAAGGTTTTGCACCGTGCCTGCAGTGGCCGGGTCCAACGCGCCATTTTCTTTAAAGAACGCGATGCTCTCGTCATAGACGGGGGCGTAGGAGTTGTCGGGGATGACGCAAACGGCGTCGTCCTCTTGCCCATCGGGGCCCCAACCCTTGCCGCCAGCGCGGATCAGCGCGGGCATGGAAGCGTCGATGATCACGTCAGAGGAGACGTGAAGGTTGGTGATGCCCTTGTCGCTATCGACCATATACATCGGCGGACGCTCTGCCATGCAGGCGTCAATCGCGGCCATGTTCTCGGCGTCGTCTTTCACACGTGCCAGCAGATCGCCCAAGCCTTGGTTCGGGTTCACGCCCAACTCGGCCATCTTGTCGCCGTGGGCCTCAAAAACCGGTGCCAGGAAGGCGCGAACCGCATGGCCGAAGATGATCGGGTCCGAGACCTTCATCATCGTTGCTTTCATGTGCAGCGAGAACAAGATGCCCTCGGCCTTGGTTTTTTCGATCTCGTCAGCGAGGAAGGCATCAAGCGCGCTCGCACTCATGTAGGTTGCGTCCAGCACGGTTCCTGCGGGGTAGGAGAGGCCGTCTTTCAGAACTGTTTCACCGTTCGCGGTTTCCAGGACGATCTTCGCTGTCGTATCCTCGGCCAGCGTTACGGACGTCTCGTTCGAAAAGAAGTCACCACCCGACATGGAGGCCACGCGGGTTTTGCTATCGGCGCTCCAGGCGCCCATGCGGTGGGGGTTGTTCTGGGCGTAGTTCTTGACCGCGGTGGCGGCGCGACGGTCCGAGTTTCCTTCGCGCAGAACCGGGTTCACGGCGGAACCCTTGATCCCGTCATAACGGGCGCGGATCTCTTTTTCTGCATCCGTTTCAGGGGTTTCCGGATAGTTGGGGATGTTAAATCCCTTTCCCTGAAGCTCGGTAATTGCGGCCACAAGCTGCGGCACAGAGGCCGAGATGTTGGGCAGCTTCACCACGTTGGCCGACGCGGTCTTAACCAGTTCACCCAAAGCGGCCAGATCATCGGAAATGCGCTGATCGTCGGTCAGGTTTTCAGGGAAAGTCGCGAGGATGCGGCCCGCAAGGCTGATGTCCTTGGTGCCGACGGTGATGTCGGCTGCCTTGGCGAAGCGTTGGATGATCGGAAGCAGCGAGGCCGAGGCCAGCTCGGGCGCTTCGTCGACTTTGGTGTAGATGATGTCAGGAGTTGTCATGGAACGGCCCTCTGCGCGTGTTTGTGTGTTGCGGTCCGTGTAGCGGAACAACGCGCGGTGGGGAAGGGCGTATACCGTGGTATACTGGCGACGCGGTGTCGCGGGAAGCCGGGTGGCATCACGAAACGGAATGACGACGGTCGCAAGCGGGTGGTGCTACATTAAGCAAATCAAAAGAAGGTCGCGCGGCGCGGGTTTGCAACTTTGCAAAACGGCAAAAGGGGCAGCTGATTATAGGGAAAAAGGTCGACCGCCACGCGAAGGCGTTACTGGCCTGAAAGCGCGGCCTCGGCCGCCTTGATCTTCGCCTCAAGAACTTTGCGGGCCCGAGCCTCGGCCTGGATCACGCGTACGGCGGTTCGGTAGAGTTCTTCGGTGGTGGGAGAAGACGCGCCGACGACCTGAGCGATGGTTTCCGGCAGCGTTTCATCATCCAAGGCAATCGCCGCCGCACAGGCGTCGATTGCGAGTTTCTCGGCAAGGTCGTTGGCAAGGCCCATGGAATTTACCGTGTGTTTTCCGTCAGGCGACGACGCACGTAGGTTTGAACAGTTTCGATCATCGGGTCCATGTAGGGATCCTCGAAGAAGTGTCCCGCGCCTTCCATCTCCTCGTGGGTAATGGTGATGCCCTTCTGCTCGTGCAGCTTGTCCACAAGGATGCGGGTATCTTGCGGTTTCGCAACGCGGTCAGCCGTGCCGTTAATCATCAAGCCCGAGGCCGGGCAGGGCGCGAGGAACGAGAAGTCGTACATGTTCGCAGGGGGAGAGACCGAGATGAACCCAGTGATCTCGGGGCGACGCATCAGCAGTTGCATCCCGATCCATGCCCCAAAGGAGAAGCCCGCAACCCAGCAGTGCTTGGAATTGGGGTTCATGGATTGCAGGTAATCCAGCGCGGAGGCGGCATCGGACAGCTCGCCAATACCCTGATCGTATTCGCCCTGAGACCGGCCCACACCACGGAAGTTGAAACGCAGAACCGTGAAGCCCATCTGATGATAGGCGTAGTGCAGGTTATACACGACACGGTTGTTCATCGTGCCGCCGAACTGCGGGTGCGGGTGCAGGATGATCGCGATAGGCGCGTCTTTTGCCTTTTGCGGGTGGTAGCGGCCTTCTAGCCGGCCTTCTGGTCCGGGGAAAATTACCTCGGGCATCCACGTCTCCTACTCGTATCGTGTGCTCTCGGGAGGAATGGCGCGGTTTTCTTGACGGGCCGCGCGGGCCTCCCTAGAACGATTCCAATGTGAGCGCGGCTGGTTAACCGCGCAAAGGTTGCATCGCAGTTAAGGGCGGGGCGCGAAAAGGTCAATCATTCAAGCACGTGTGCGTGCCGATTGCGGGGCCTGTGGCAGGAGCGATGGGATGAAACTGAGTACAAAGGGCCGCTACGCGATGGTGGCGATGGTTGATCTGGCGTTGCAAGAGGGCGACCGGCCCACATCGCTATCGGAACTGTCGAAGCGACAGGGCGTGAGCTTGCCGTATCTGGAACAATTGTTCGTAAAGTTGCGCCGGGCCGAGTTGGTCGTATCGGTGCGCGGCCCAGGGGGCGGCTATCGCTTGGGTCGGGCGGCATCGGATATTCGCGTGGTCCAGATCTTTGAGGCCGTGGATGAAACGGTGAGCGCGATGCATCAGGGAGCGGGCGCATCGAGCAAGGCATCGGGGAGCCGCGCCCAAAGCCTGACGAACCGGTTGTGGGAAGGCTTTTCGGCCCATGTCTACGTGTTCTTGCACCAAACAAGGTTGTCGGACGTGGTGAAGAATGAATTGTCGCCCTGTCCCGCGGTGCCGAACCTGTTCGAATTGGTGGATGAGTAAGCGATAGCGCTGAAACGCGGGCGGCATTGTGTGCGGCTGGTGTTGGAGTGAGTTGTATTGGCCAAGATGAAGCCAGCCCAGAGTGCTGACCGGAGAGTTTTATGAGAGTGCGCAGTTACCTCGACTGGAACGCCACGGCGCCCCTGCGCCCGGAGGCGCGCGCGGCGATGGGGGCGGCGATGGATTTGGTCGGAAACCCCTCGTCCGTGCATCAAGAGGGGCGGGCGGCGAAGGCCATGTTGGAGCGGGCAAGGGCGCAGGTGGCGGAAGCTTTGGGTGCCTTGGCGGCCGATGTGGTGTTTGTGTCGGGTGCGACGGAGGCGGCGGCGCTGGCGATGGCCGGTCGCGGGCTGGCCTGCGCAGAAGTGGAGCATGATGCGGTGCGCGCCTGGGGCGAGGGGCCGTTGGACGTGAGTGCGCAGGGGCGGGTTGTGATTGGGGAGCCGTCCCGGTCCAGTGTGCAGGTGGCCAATTCCGAGACCGGGATTTTGCAGGATTTGCCGGAGGGTTTGGCGGTCAGTGACTGGACGCAGGGCTTTGGCAAGGTGCCTTTGGCCTTTGATTGGGCGGGCATTGATATGGTTTTTGTGTCGTCGCACAAGGTCGGTGGCCCCAAAGGCGTTGGGGCGTTGGTGATGCGGCGTGGTCTGGATGTGCAGGCGCAGATCCGCGGTGGCGGGCAAGAAAGTGGCCGTCGCCACGGGACCGAGAACCTGATTGGGATCGCCGGTTTTGGGGCTGCTGCAGAGGCTGCCGCACGCGATTTGGCCGACGGATTGTGGGAGCCGGTGGACAAACTTAGAATATTTCTAGAAAAGACTCTGGAAGACGCGGCGAAATCGACTATTTTAGTCGGGAAAGGCGCGGCACGCTTGCCCAACACCTCGATGTTTATCACCGAGGGGTGGAAGGGCGAGACGCAAGTGATGGCGATGGACTTGGCGGGGTTTGCGGTTTCTGCGGGCTCGGCGTGTTCCAGCGGCAAAGTGAAGATGTCGGGCGTATTACGCGCGATGGGATATTCCGAGGTCGAGGCGGGAAGCGCGTTGCGCGTATCGCTTGGGCCCGAAGTGACAGAGGGGCAGGTCGCGGCATTTTGCGATGCGTGGCTGGCCGCTCGGGACAAGAAATTCGCCCGTTGAGGCGGGCGTTTGGAGGTGCAGGATGAGCGCGTTGGATATGGATGAAGTTCAGGTCAAGGAAGGTGTCGATCAGGAAACGGTCGATGCGGTCAAAGGTCTTGGCGGGGCGTATAAATACGGCTGGAACACTGAGATCGAGATGGACTATGCGCCCATCGGCGTGAACGAAGACATTGTGCGCCTGATCTCGGAAAAGAACGAAGAGCCCGAATGGATGCTCGACTGGCGCCTGCAAGCGTTCAAACGCTGGAAGCAGATGAAAGAGCCGGAGTGGGCGATGGTGGATTACCCCGCCATCGATTATCAGGGCCAATATTACTATGCCCGTCCCAAAAGCATGGAGACCAAGCCCAAATCCTTGGACGAGGTCGATCCCAAGTTGTTGGAAACTTACAAGAAACTCGGTATTCCGTTGAAGGAGCAGATGATCCTTGCCGGTGTCGAAGGGGCGGAAGATGCGCCGGCGGAAGGCCGTAAGGTTGCCGTGGATGCGGTCTTTGACTCGGTCTCTGTCGGGACAACGTTCCAGGCAGAGCTGAAAGCCAAAGGCGTGATCTTCTGCTCGATCTCCGAGGCGATCAAGGACCATCCGGATCTGGTGAAGAAGTACCTCGGCTCGGTCGTGCCGATCACCGACAACTTCTTTGCGACGCTCAACAGTGCAGTTTTCTCGGACGGGTCGTTTGTCTACATCCCGCCGGGCGTGCGCTGCCCGATGGAGCTGTCCACCTACTTCCGGATCAACGCCGAAAACACCGGCCAGTTCGAGCGGACGCTGATTATCGCCGACAAGGAAAGCTACGTCTCCTACCTTGAGGGTTGCACCGCGCCAATGCGCGACACGCACCAATTGCACGCGGCGGTGGTGGAGCTGGTCTTGCTGGAAGATGCGGAGATCAAGTATTCCACTGTTCAGAACTGGTATCCCGGTGACGAGAACGGCAAGGGCGGCATCTACAACTTCGTGACCAAACGCGCCGATTGCCGGGGTGATCGGTCCAAGGTGATGTGGACGCAGGTCGAGACCGGCTCGGCCGTGACGTGGAAGTACCCCAGCTGTATCCTGCGGGGGGATGACTCTCAGGGCGAGTTCTACTCCATCGCCATTGCCAACAACATGCAGCAGGCCGACACCGGCACCAAGATGGTGCATCTGGGCAAGCGCACGAAATCGCGCATCGTCTCCAAGGGTATTTCTGCGGGCAAGGCGCAGAATACTTACCGGGGGCTCGTGTCGATGCACCCGAAGGCCAAGGACAGCCGCAACTATACCCAGTGCGACAGCCTTCTGATTGGTGACAAATGCGGGGCGCACACGGTGCCTTATATCGAGGTGAAGAATAACTCGTCCCGCGTGGAGCATGAGGCAACGACGTCGAAGGTGGACGACGACCAGATGTTCTACTGCCAGTCGCGCGGCATGGACGAGGAAGAGGCCGTGGCCCTGATCGTCAACGGCTTCGCCAAGGAGGTGCTGCAAGCCCTGCCGATGGAATTCGCCATGGAAGCGCAGCAGTTGGTGGCGATCTCTCTGGAAGGGTCGGTGGGCTAAGGCCCGCACCGGGCCCGACCATCACCACGATTGAGGTAAAGAAGTGAGCGTTCCTTTTGATGCAGATCGCGCCCGCGCGATGATCGAGATCTTGTCGCCTGAGCGGCGCACGAGGGTTGTCGACATTGGGGCTAATCCGCTCGACGAGACGCCCTACAAAGGTCTGCTCTCGATCGGTGCCTGCGACGTCTGGGGATTTGAACCGCAGCGTGCGGCCTTTGACAAGTTGATGGAGGCGAAAGGCCCGCGCGAAAACTACCTTTGCGCGGCAGTGGGCGATGGCAACCGGGCAGAGCTGAAGGTCTGTGCCGACAGTGGCTTTACCTCGTTGTTGGAGCCCAACCTTGCGCTGGCGGAGGCAACAGGACAGTTCCGGGACCGGGTTAAAGTGCTCGAGCGGATCGAAATGGACACGACCCGACTGGATGATCTGGACGAGATACCTCAGTTCGATCTTTTGAAAATCGATATTCAGGGCGGCGAGCAGATGGTGTTCCGCAACGGTCCCAAAGCCATATCGCAGGCATTGGCCGTGATCACCGAAGTTGCCGCCTTGCCGATCTACGAGGGGCAACCCCTGCTCCATGATCAACTGAATGAGTTGGCGCAGCATGGGTTCTATCTGCACAAATTCCTTTTCATGAAGGCGATTGGGTTCCGAAACCCCCACAGTGCCCGTTTGTCACGTGGCCTGTACCGCAGTCAGGTTAGCGATGGTGACGCGGCCTTGGTGCGTGGGATGACGGATATGGCGTCGCTGAAGACAGAGGAACTCAAGCATCTCGCGATCCTTGCCGATAGTGTCCTGCTGACTCAGGATCTTGCTGTCGTGGCAATGACGGAGTTGGTGAAGCGCGACGTGCTGACCGACGATGCCGTCCATGACTACATTGATTTGCTGCCCAGAGTACGCCCGCACGCGCGCGCGGCTGGTGGGGGCGCGAACTGATGCATAGCGTGTTGGAACAAGCTCGCGCGATTTGTAACGCGGACCCGGTGCTGGCAGCTCTGTTGCCTGACGTACCCGGTGCGATCGAGATCACTGAGTGTGAGATCGACAGCAAAGACGTGCGGTTTGCCACCAACATGGAACGCGATCCGATCCAGCGCAGCCATCGCAACAAGCGCTTTTTTGAGCCGCAGGAATTGGACCTGATGCGCACCTACCTGCCCAAGGGCGGTACGTTTCTGGATATCGGCGCCAATGTCGGCAACCACAGCCTCTATGCTGGCCTCTTCTGCCAGGCCGGGCGTTTAATCCCGTTCGAGCCCAATCCCCTGGCCTACCGGCTTTTGGTTCTGAACCTTGTGATGAACGGCCTCCAAGACCAAACGGTGTTTGACTATGTGGGCTTCGGCGCGTCCGATGTGGACGCCGAAGGTTTTGCCATGACTGATCGGCAAAAGAACCTTGGCGCGGCCCGCATGGTCGCCGGAGAGGGAGAGATTGCGACCCTGCGCCCCGATGACTTCCTGACCGACGAGACGCCCCATTTCATCAAGATCGACGTGGAAGGGATGGAGATGGAGGTGCTGCGCGGGTTGCAGAAAACCATCCGACGCACGCGCCCTGTGCTGCTGGTTGAAGTGGACCGCGCCAACATCCATGACTTTGCCGATTGGCGTTTGGCCAATGGGTTTGAGCTTCCGGCCTCGATCAAACACTACAAGGAAAACCGCAATTTTCTTTGTGTCCCAGAAGAGCGGGGGGACGACCTTTCCGTGCCCGACGCCCGCGCCCGTGACGCGGCGGCAAAGCTGTTTGCGGGCCGAAAGGCTGCCGCACCGCGCAAGGAGGGACGGGGATGAGTGATCCGATCCGCCTCTACTATTGGCCCGCGCCGAATTTCGGCGATGCGCTGTCGCACCTGATCGTGGAACACGTTTCGGGCAGGAAGGTCGTGAACGCGCGCCCGAAACAGGCAGAGCTGTTTGCGCTTGGCTCACTCATGCATGTGATCTCCAAACACTGGACAGATCACTCGCGTGGCGAGGGGCCGATTTTGTGGGGTACGGGGCTGTTGAACCCGTTCTATCGCAAGGATTTCCTGGAAAACGTCCGGGTGCGGCTTCTGCGCGGCCCGATCTCGGCCGCGTTCCTGCGCCTGAAAATGACCGAGTTCGGCGATCCGGGCCTGTTGGCGGATGAGGCCCTTGGCCCTGTCACGGAACGTCACGACCGCGTGGCGATCGTGCCCCATCACAGCCAGATGGAGGACCCCCGCTTCGTTGATATGGTCGAGGCCGACCCGGCGCTGCATTTGATCGACGTGCGCCTTGATCCCGAAACCGTATGCCGTGAAATCGCGTCTTCGGCCCATGTGTTCAGCGCCTCTCTGCATGGGTTGATCGTGGCCGATGCCTACGGCGTTGCGAACACATGGATGGACCCTGACACACAGGGCCGTCTGAAATACCACGACTATGCGGCCTCTATCGGGCGCGACTTGATCGCCCCGGTCGAGGTTGACGATGTCCCCAAAGCGGCCCGCGCCGCCCAGGATGGACCGCTTCCCTATACCGAAGGTATCGCGCGTTGCCGCGAGAGCCTTCACCGACATTTTCCGGCCGAACTGCGTGCCGGAACAACTCCATGAAGAGGATAGAACATGCTGAATATCAAAGGCTTGGCCGTAGAACTTGAAGAAGAAGATAAACAGATCCTCAAAGGTGTTGATCTGGAAGTAGGCGCGGGCGAAGTGCACGCGATCATGGGCCCGAATGGCTCGGGTAAATCTACCTTGTCTTACGTGTTGTCCGGGAAGGGCGGCTACGAGGTCACAGGCGGCTCGGCCACGCTGGACGGCGAAGATCTGCTGGACATGGACCCCGAAGAACGCGCGGCAGCGGGCCTGTTTCTGGCATTCCAGTACCCCGTTGAAATCCCCGGCGTGGGCAACATGACGTTCCTGCGCACCGCCGTGAACGCGCAGCGCAAGCAGCGCGGCGAAGAGGAAATGTCGGCGGGCGAGTTCCTGAAGGTGATCCGTGCCAAGGCCAAAGATCTGAAGATCGACGCCGAGATGCTGAAGCGCCCCGTCAACGTCGGCTTCTCGGGCGGCGAGAAGAAGCGCAACGAAATCCTGCAAATGGCGATGCTGGAACCCAAGATGTGCATCTTGGACGAGACGGACTCGGGCCTCGATGTGGACGCCATGAAGCTTGTCTCCGACGGCGTGAACGCCCTGCGTAGCGAGGGGCGCGGCTTCCTTGTTATCACCCATTACCAACGTCTTCTCGACCACATCAAACCCGACGTTGTGCACATCATGGCCGATGGTCGTATCGTGAAATCCGGCGGCCCGGAGTTGGCCCTTGAGGTCGAGCAAAACGGCTATGCCGACATTCTGGCGGAGGTAGCTTAAATGGCCAATCCGGCTGCAAAACTCGATCTGACCGAAGCGCGGATTGCCGCGCTGACGATGCCAGACAACGCGCCCGATGCCCGTGGCGCAGCCCTCGCGCGGGTGCGCGAAATGGGGTTGCCCACGCGCCGTGATGAATATTGGCGCTACACCGATCCCGCCACTTTGACGCAGGCCAACACACCGCGTGCGGCCGTGTTCCACGACCCGACCGAGACGCCCTTGTTCGCGGATATCGACCGCCTCAAGGTCGTTTTTGTCGATGGCGTGTTTGATGCCGACAAGTCCGATGATCTCGCCATGGCGGGTCTGGAGATTGAGCGTCTGGAAGACGTCTTGGCCAAGGACATTCATTGGGCCAAGGATTTCTACGGCACCCGGGAAACTGCGGGCCAGGACCCCGTGGCGCGTCCCCTTGCGGCGCTCAACACCGCCTTTGCCACCGACGGCGTCGTGATCCGGGCCACCGCCAAGGCCGAAAAGCCCGTAGCGCTGATCTACTTGCACCGCGATGAGCGGTCAGAGGTCATGTTGCACCATCTGGTGCGGGTCGAAACCGGTGCCGAGCTGACCTTGCTGGAGGTCGGCCCCGCCGCTGCGCGTTTTAACAAATGCTTGGAAATCGACGTGGCCGACGGCGGCGCGTTCCATCACGTCTGCGCCCAAGGCCGCGACCATGAACGCCGTGCCGCGACCCATATCTTTGCCCGTGTGGGCGCGGGGTCGCTTTACAAGTCGTTCACCACGACGGCCAACGGCGTGACCACGCGCAACGAGCATGTCATCGACATCGTGGGAGACAACGCCATGGCCCATGTGGCAGGCGCGGCCCTCGGAGATGGCAAGAGCGCCGATTTCCATCACGATGACACAGTTTTCATCACCCACGACGCGGTGGATTGTGAAAGCCGCCAAGTCTTCAAAAAGGTCCTGCGCAACGGGGCCGAGGGCGTATTCCAAGGCAAGATCCTTGTGAAAGCGGGGGCGCAGAAGACCGATGGCTATCAAATCAGCCAGTCACTTCTCCTCGACGAAGACAGCAGTTTTCAGGCCAAACCCGAGTTGGAGATCTACGCCGACGATGTGATCTGCTCTCATGGCTCCACCACCGGCGCGATCGACGAAGAGGCGATGTTCTACCTGCAATCGCGCGGCGTGCCCGTGGATCAGGCGACAGACCTTTTGGTTCTTGCCTTCCTGGCCGAAGCCATCGAGGAAATCGCCGATGAAGCGATCCGCGATGACGTCACCGCGCGGCTCGAAGAATGGCTGGTGCGCCGGCGGGCCGGCTGATCCATGAGCGTAAGCCAAGATATGGTCGCAACCTGGCGCAGGCCGCGTGCGGTGATGCGCAAGCTGCTGGCGATGGGCGTTCGAGAAGATCGGGCGCTGGCGCTGCTGTTCGCGGCCTGTCTGATGATCTTTGTCGGCCAGCTGCCACGCTTGCAAAGGGCCAATACGTTGGAACAGCAAGAGTGGTTGGCGACGGCCACCAAAGCCTCGGACCAGGTGGCAACGTTCCAGGCCGAAATTGCCATCACCGGCTTTGCGTGGCTGCTGGTCTGGCCGCTGATGTTTTACCTCATCGGCGGGCTGACCCATATCATCGCGCGTCTTTTCGGCGGGCGTGGCAGCTTCTATTCGGCGCGTCTGGCACTGTTTTGGGCGCTTCTGGCGTCCAGCCCCGCGTGGCTGTTTCACGGCCTGGTCTCGGGCTTCATCGGCCCCGGTCCGGCGCAGCAAATCGCGGGCGTGATCGTCATCGGCTCTTTCCTTGGGTTCTGGAGCATCTGTCTGCGAGAGGCGGAAACAAACCCTGAAGGGGCCACCCCTTGAACCTTTCTTACCAACACCGGACGGCCCCCAAGGCCGCCCCCCAAGATACGGGCGGTCTTTCCCATGACCTATGATGTAGAGGCGATCCGCGCCGATTTCCCGATCCTCTCGCGAGAGGTCAACGGCAAACCCTTGGTCTATCTCGACAATGGCGCCTCGGCCCAGAAGCCGCAGGTGGTGATTGATGCGATTACGCAGGCCTATTCGCAGGAATATGCGAATGTGCACAGGGGCTTGCACTACCTGAGCAACCTTGCGACCGAGAAATATGAAGGCACCCGCGCCACCATCGCGCGGTTCCTTGGCGCCGCCGATGAAGAAGAAATCGTCTTCACCACAGGCACAACCGAAGCGATCAATCTAGTGGCCTATTCCTGGGCCATGCCACGCATGGAAGCGGGTGATGAGATCATTCTGACCGTCGCCGAACACCACGCAAATATCGTGCCATGGCACTTCCTGCGCGAACGCCAAGGGGTGAAACTGGTCTGGGTCGATGTGGATGCCAACGGTGACCTTGATCCGCAAGCGGTCATTGACGCCATGACCCCGCGTACCAAACTGGTCGCCATGACCCATATGTCCAATGTCTTGGGCAGCGTCTTCGACGTGAAAACCGTCGTCGATGCCGCCCACGCCCGTGGCGTTGCGGTGTTGGTGGATGGCTCTCAATCCTCGGTCCATATGCCGGTGAATGTGGATGCCATTGGGGCGGATTTCTACGCGATCACCGGTCACAAGCTTTACGGCCCCAGCGGCTCGGGCGCGATCCACATCAAACGGTCCCGCATGGACGAGATGCGCCCCTTCATGGGGGGCGGCGACATGATCCGGGAAGTGAGCCGAGAGGTCATCACTTGGAACGACCCGCCGATGAAGTTTGAGGCCGGCACGCCGGGCATCGTCCAGCAGATCGGCCTTGGTGTCGCGTTGGAATATCTGATGGATATCGGGATGGAGAACATCGCCGCCCACGAAGCCGATATCGCGGCCTATGCTGGCACGCGCCTGAAGGGGCTCAACTGGTTGAACGTGCAGGGTAATTCCGCCAGCAAGGGGGCTATTTTCAGTTTCACCATGTCCGGCGCAGCCCATGCCCATGACATCTCTACCGTGCTCGACAAGAAGGGCGTGGCGGTACGGGCAGGGCACCATTGTGCGCAGCCCTTGATGGAACACATGGGCGTTAACGCCACCGCTCGCGCGTCCTTCGGAATGTACAATACGCGCGCCGAGGTCGATACGCTGATCGACGCGCTGGAGCTGTGCCACGAGCTTTTCGCCTGACGTGATGCCGCAAGACCTGTGCGTTAAGGATATTGTAAGACGCATCTGAGACGAAAGAGGCCTACCAGAAAGGTCTCATACATGCCGAAAGAAGTCGCCGTTGGGGTGCAGCCCAGAAACACAAACCGGGAGACACCATTTCACCCCGAGGAGTTGTTCTTTTCGCGCGCTGACAGACGAGGGATCATTCGCGGCGGGAATGGCGTTTTCTGTCGCGTCAGCGGCTATCAGTGGGATGAACTGGTCGGCTCGCCTCACAAGATGGTGCGCCATGATGATATGCCCAAGGCCGTCTTCTGGCTGATGTGGAAAGCCATCTTGGCAGGCGAACCCCTTGGCGCTTATGTGAAAAACCGGGCCAAGGATGGGGGATATTATTGGGTCTATGCGATTGTGATCGCCCAAGATGACGAATTCGTTTCGGTTCGTCTGAAGCCCACCAGCCCAATGTCGGACACGGCCAAATCCCTATATGCCGACATCCGCGCCTTGGAAAAGACGGGCGAGGTGACGCCGGAAGAAAGCGCGCAGGCGCTTTTGGCGCGGCTGATGGATCTCGGCTACGCCGATTACGCCAGTTTCATGTCAGCGTCATTGTCCCAGGAAATTCGCGCGCGCGATGCGTTGATTGCCCGTGGCCCCAATAACCGGATGGAGCGTTTTGCAGAAATGCTCACATTCCTGGAGACGATCCGAACCGAAGGGCAAACCATCATCGATGGCTTCAAAGCCATCGAGGATTCCCCCAAGAACATGCGCGTCCACGCCACGCGGTTAGGCGAATGCGCCGCGCCCCTAGGGGTGATTTCCTCCAATTTTCATGAGATTGCGACGAATATCAAATCCGGGATCAAGCCGTTTCTTGACGGATTGGATCATGTGGCGGAATGCCTGGGTCGCGGCCTTTTCGTGAACTGCGCCGTCAGCATGTTGAGCGAGATCATCGTGCAATTCGGGGCCGAACCGGACCGCCAATTCGCCGCTTTCACCTATGATGAAATGGATCGCCTCAAGGCGCAGCACCCAAAACAGACCGAACAGGGGCAGGAGGTTCTGGAAGATGTTTTGCGCACATTGGCAGAGTTTGCAGGCGCTTGTTTGACGTTGAAGCGGACCCTGTCGGGGCTCAACATCATGCGGGTGATGAGTGAGATTGAAACCGCCCGCATCGGTGATCCCACGGGCAGTATGGGAGAGATCATCATGCAGTTGCACCGGTTCCAGACACTCACGCAATCCTGCCTAAGCAGTATTGAAACCCACAGCGGCCGCATCCAAAGCATCCTGCGCAAGGAGCTTTCCGTTGAAAGTCGCCTAAGCGTCCGGGTCGATCAACCCCAGGCCACGCAAGTAAATGCCAATACCGGCCTCTAGCAAATCTTCGGGCGGGAAGGGCGCAATGGCACCGGGGCGACCGCGGGCAAAAAGCTCTACCACACCGTGGGACATGGCCCAGATGTGGGCGGAGAACATCGATGACGGCGGGCGCTTTTCCGGCGGGATATGCTCGGAGAGTGCCTCAGCAGCGTGCTCCAGAATGGCGCTGGATTTGTTCGCGGCCGCAGCCAATTCCGGCGTCGCATTGACCGAGGTGCCGGATTCAAACATCGCCATGTAATGGCCGGGGAATTTGCGGGCAAACGCCAGATAGGCGCGGCCCGTCGCTTCGAACGCCGCAAGGGCCGAAGGCTGTCCGCCGTTGAAGGCATGGACCATCAGGTCCGCAAAAATCTCGTGGCCCTGGCGCGCGCATTCCGCGATCAGTTCTTCGCGCCCATCAAAGTGGCGATAGACCGCCGCAGGGGTCACGCCTGCCGTCTTCGCCGCCTCCGACAGGGTGAATCCTGTCGGGCCTTTCGCCTCGATCAGGTGCAAGGCCGCATCGACCAGAGCCTGCTTGAGGTTGCCGTGATGGTAGCCGCGTTTGGACATCAGTTGGCCGCACCGGGATCTGTCCACATGTCCGGCCCGCCGGTGATTGCGGGATCGGGCACGCCCACCAGTTCCGCGTTTTTGCTGTCGTAATCCAGCCCCTGCAACACGGCGCGGATCACCGCCAGCCGCGCACGGCGCTTATCGTCGGAACGGATCACCGTCCAAGGTGCCGCCGCCGTGTGTGAGCGTTCCAGCGTTTCCGCGATAGCATCGCTATAGGCGTCCCACTTCTTCAGGCCTTCCACGTCAATCCAGCTGAGTTTCCAGTGCTTTAGCGCATCTTCTTCGCGGGCCATGAAACGGCGCAACTGCTCGGCCCGGCCCACGTTCAACCAGATCTTTGTCAGGTGAATTCCATCGGTTGCAATCGTGCTTTCAAAGCCCGGAAGTTGCGCGAAAAACGTCTCTCGCTGCGCGTCCGTACAGAAGCCAAAGACCTTTTCCACCACGCCGCGATTGTACCAACTGCGGTCAAACAGGCGGATTTCCCCGGCGCTTGGCAGGTGTTGGATGTAGCGTTGGAAGTACCATTGCCCGGCTTCACGCTCCGTCGGCTTCGACAAGGCCACGACGCCTGCCGCCCGGGGGTTCAGGTTCTCGCGGATGCGTTTGATCGCGCCGCCTTTGCCTGCCGCGTCACGACCCTCGAAGACCACGGCAACCCGCGCACCGCTATCACGCACCCACGCCAGCATCTTGACCAGCTCAATCTGGAGCGCGGCAAGATCTGCCTCATAAGCATCCTTATCCATCCGCTTCTCATAGGGGTACGACGGGTCCAGCACGCGGTTCTTCTTCGCGTTTTCAATCTGCTCGCGCACCCAATCCGGGGCGGCGTCGTTGAAATAGGCGCTGATGGCGCCGTCAAAGGGTTTGCTCATGGCTCGGGCCTGCTCTCGCAAAATGTTATTATCTATTACATTAGGGGGCTGGTGGCGATTTCGCAATGAAACAGCGCGGTTTCAGCGCAGTCCCGCCCGTGAGGTAACGCGGGCAATCGCTTCGGCAATCGCCTCGGGTTCGGCGTGTTGAGGCATATGGCCGACGCCTTCCAGCACCGTAAGGGCAGCGTCGGGGATTTGCTGACTGAGCGGGGTGGCGTGAATGTGGAGGCCAACGGTCGTGTCGGCGTCCCCGTGGATAATCTCGACCGGCAGTGCGACGTCGCCGTAGCGCGGCACCATCGCCTCAATCTGCGGCAGCAAAGCCACCCGTTGGAGCGCGTTTTCACGAAGCGAGGCGCGGCGCAGGGTCAGACCGGGGGCGAAATGCTGGCCGTAGCCCGCGGGCGCCGATTGCGGGGTGAAGACCGCGTTCACCTGCTCGGTCACGATCCGTTCCGGCACCCATGCGGCCAGAAGGTTTGCCAGGATCGGCCCCCCAATGGGGTGGGCCAAGGTTCGGTAATAGGCGCTGATCCCGGTGTCCCAAGGGTTTGTCGCGCCTGCCAAAACCACAAGGCCCGCCATCACATTGGGTCGCTCCACCGCCCAAGCCGTCGCCACGGACCCGCCAAAGGAATGGCCCACCACGATGGGGTTTTCAGCGCCCAGGGCAAGGCTCGCCTCGGCCAGAAGCCGCGCCTGATCGGCGATGGAAACGCCGTCACTCGGCACCTCCGTATAGCCATGACCGGGGCGATCAAACGCAATGACGCGATAGCGGTCGCGAAGGCGCGCGACCATGTCGAAGGTCCAATCATTCAGGTTCCCGCCCGACCCGTGCAGCAGCACGACGACGGGGCCTTCGCCCTCATCTGTGTAGTGAACGCGGGCGTCTCCGACCTGCACAAAGGCCCCCGAAGGGGGATTGGCCGCCTCTGCCGCCGCCTCATTCCGTCCGGCACGCCAAACAGTGACCAATGCGAGGAGGCATGTGGCGCAAGCCAAAATGCCGAGGAGGGCCAGCACCAGTTTCACCGCCGCAAATCCGTAGAGGCGAAGCCGATCTGATCCATGTCGAAGGGCGTCGTCAGGTACAATTCACTGACCCAATTGCCGTAGAGCAGATGGGCGTGGGACCGCCAGCGGTTCATCGGTGTGCGGGTCGGATCGTCGTCGGGATAGTAGTTCACCGGCACGTTGATCGGCGCGCCGGCCTCTGCGTCGCGGTCGTATTCCTGCTTCAAGGTCTCGCTGTCATATTCAAAGTGGTTGAACACATAAAGCGCCCGGTGGCTTGCGTCTTCCACCAACGCGGGCCCCACTTCATCCGAGCCGATCAGCGTCGTCAGGCCCGCCTGCGCCACCTCGTCGGCCCGCACTTCCGTCCACCGCGACACGGGCATCAGCACATCGTCCGAGAACCCCCGCAGGTACGGCGACGCCGGGGCTTGGTTCACGTGGCGGAAGCACCCAAAGGCTTTCGCGTCCAGCATGTGCTTCTTGATTCCGTGGAAATGATACGCCATCGCCATACCGCCCCAGCAAATGCCAAAGGTCGAATGCACATGGGTCTGGGTCCAATCCATTACCGTCTTCAGCTCATCCCAATAGGTGACTTCTTCAAACGGCAAATGCTCGATCGGGGCGCCGGTAATCAGCAGCCCGTCAAACTTCTCACCGCTGGCCTGCACTTCCGAGAAGGGACGGTAGAACTCATCCATATGCTCGGACGATGTGTTTTTGGAGGCATGGTCCGACATCCGGATCAGCGACAGTTCGATCTGCAAGGGCGAGGCCCCAATCAGCCGCGCAAACTGCGTTTCCGTCTGGATCTTCTTGGGCATCAAATTCAGAAGCCCGATCCGCAGGGGACGTATATCCTGCTGCGAGGCCGCGTCCTCGGGCATCACCATCACGCCTTCGCGCGACAGGACGTTATAGGCGGGCAGGGTATCGGGCAATTTGATGGGCATGGGTTTATTCTCTTGCTGCGTTGGCAGAATTTAGGCGGAGGGGGGCCGATGTGCCAGTGACCTCACATAGATTTGCGCGCCAGCGCCTGCGCGATCATCTCCTCGGCGTCGCGCCCGTCGCGCACGGCTTCCACCGCGGCTGCCGTGACGCCGACGCCCCAGTTCTGCGCCATCGCCCGATAAAGGGGCGCACGGTTATGGATCACCTGCGAAAAGGCGTGGACGGCGAAGTCATCGGGGTCCACCTGCGCGTCGGTCACGCCATGGTGGGCAAGGTAGTCTTGCCAGAGCGTCTCTAGCAGGGCGGGCGGATAATAGATCGGCTTTGGGTTCAGCTTGAATCGGCGGATCAGTTCGGCGTCGTGGCCTTCGGGGGATTCAATCCAGATCATCAGGGTGTTGGACGCCAGCGTCTGCAACACCTCGTCCTTGGGGTCGTCAGGGGACACCACTTCGCAGATGGAGCCGCCGGTATCGCAGATGAAATGACCGTACCCGTACAAGGCAGCCGCGCGGTGAATGAACGGCACCGTGTCCAGAAGGGCGTTCACCTCGGCGCGGCGATGCAGCGCTTGGCGGCGCTGGTATTCGGCAAACGGCAAACCGCCCTTGGACGGATCGCCGGGCTTGCCCAGATAGGTGGACAGCGGCGCGAGGTTATCGAAGGTAATGTTGGACCCGATATAGATACTGTCCGAGCGCAAAAGCTCGGCCAATAGCGGCACCTTCATCGCCTGCGCCTTCAGGTTGTCGGCAATATGCTCGCCCATATAGGCGGTGCCGATCCGGTAATCGACGCTGTAGTGAAACCAATCCCCGCCATCGCGCAGCTTGTTGGACAGCACCGTTTTGCCAAGGCCAGACATGCCAAAGACGGCCACCCGTTTGGCAGGGGCATCAAGGAAGGCTTGCGGGCTGTCGTAGATCAGTTCCATCGCCGATGCTTGCCACGGGCAAACGCCTCAAGGCAAGCGGGCGAATGCGTTTAGCGATACCAGATTCCCTGGTTTGCCAAGTACCCCTCCACTTGCAGGCGATGGTGCTGGTGCAATCGGTAGCCTTGCGACAGGTAGTTCTGGTTGGTCTGGGCGAATTGGGCGTCCGACATGCCGTGGTGCGTGGCCCAATCGCGCAGTCCTGCGGGGGCCGGGCCGAAATGGGCGTTGAACTGCAAGTGCCCATACACAAGCCCGGCCTCTACGTGGACGGGAATAAGGGGGTGATAAAAGGCCTCATCGAAGAAATACTGGTAGTCAGCGCTGGACACCCAGCCTGTGGTGCTTTGCTGAGCCTGGCTGCTCGGCGCGCTGAATGTAAGGAGACACAGAGCCGTCAAAGCGGATGCGATTAGGTGTTTCATGATCTAATTCCATTGCAGATAGTGGGCGAAATATGCCCGCAATGAAGGTGACGTTAGGGCAATCCATGCCCGCCGGTCAAATGTTTCGACCCGCGCTTTAGGACGCGCAGAATACGCCCGTCTAAAATCAGCAACCCCACCGCCAATAGCGCGAAGCCCAAGAAGGCCTCGGGCGCAAGGCGCTCCTCCAACACCACGGCTCCCAAAATGATCGCCACGGGCGGGATCAGCAGCGTCACCAACATGGCGTTGCCCGTGCCGACCATGGCGAGGACGCGGTAATAGAGAAGATAGGCGAAGGCCGTGCCGAAAACGGCAAAGTAGCCCACAGCGAGGTATGTCTGGGGCAGGGCGGGCCACGTGGGGGCGCCGTCCATGACCAGAGCGGCAGGCAGCAGGATCAGGCTTGCACCCGTCAACATCCCCGCCGCTGCCACCGCCGGGGTTAACCCCATTAACCTTTTGCGCGCCCAAGCACTGGCCAAGGCGTAGGAGAACGTCCCCCCAATCACCGCCAATTGCGCGAGGCTTCGGATATCGAATTGCCGCAAGCTGTCCAGACCGATCGCCACAGCGACCCCGGCAAATGCCACCGCCACGCCGATGGATTTGCGCAGGGTCAGTCGTTCATCAGCAAAGCACAGGGCCGCCACCAACACCCCAAAAATCGCCGTGCCGGCGTTGAAGATCGAGGTCAGCCCGGTCTCGATAAACTGCTGCCCCCACGCCATCAAAGCAAAGGGGATCACGTTGTTCAGCATCCCCATCACCACGAACGCGCCCCAAATGCGAAGATCGCCGGGCACGGGCAGGCGGCGGATCAGCACATAGATCCACAAGATCACGCAGGCCCAGATCACCCGATGCGCCACGAGGGTCAGGAAAGGGATTTCCTCCAGCCCCAGCTTGATCGACAGAAATGAGGCGCCCCAGATCAGGGCTAAAACGCCCATCTCGGCCCACGCGCGGGTGCTTACAGAGGTTTGTGTCATGGCAACGGTCTAGGCCCCCACGAGCCGCCCCGCGACCCGGAACTTGCGATAGCGACAAAGAAAAACCCCGCCAGCGCAGAGCGCGGCGGGGTTTGAAGATTTTGAAAGGTACAGTCGGTTAGAAGGTGTAACCAACTCGCAGGCCAAAGCCCACGGCATGGTTGTCGTCAAAGTTGGCAAAGGTCGTACCGGGAGTGACTGGGGATTCCGTGATCGCATCGCCTATGAAGGTGTAATTGATCCCGCCCGTGATTGTTGTATCGCCAATGGTGTAACGTGCTCCCAACCCTAAGGAGGTACGTCCATCAGTTGGGCCGAGATTGCCGGAGAAGCCGCCATTTGAAGTCTCGTGAGTAATAGACCCCAGAACCGTCCAAGTGTCATTCAAAACGCGGGCTCCACCTAGCGTATATGTGAAAACGTCATTGTCATAGCTCACCAAGGAGTTTCCCGATGAGATGGAACCGGTATAAAGTGGGGGGGTAATGTTGAATTCCGTCCAATCTACCCAACGGACCGAACCAAACACCAAAGTGCCTTCTGCGACGCCAGTTTGAGCTTCAAGAAGCAGCTGCTGTGGAATTGTCGTTTCGAAAGTCGTCGGTCCCACACCACCGGCAGAAGTGCCCTCAGTTCCGGAAAACGTGTGATCGGTTGCGCTGTAGTAAGTCAGCGCCACTCGCAAAGCGATGTCGGGGCGCTCATAAGCCGCCCCAAGCATATAACCCAGCTCATAGTCGCTTTCTGCGTTCATCAAGTAACGGCCGCCGGCTCCCGCAGAGCCATCAAAGAGAGCTACGCTTCCCTCTGCACTCACGGCACGCAGACCGCCATATACCGAGAAGTTCTCAGAAAATTCGTAGCGTGCTGCGAGGGTCAACGCGTTAGAATTAATCTCTGCTTGTGATCCGCGTCCCGTACCATAGGCATAACCTGGGCCAGAATTAGGCGTATAGTTTACGTCAGCCCCAATCGGCTGATCATACATCACTGCGAAAGATAAGGCGTCCGTTACGTCTTGGCGGTATGCAAAACTAGAATAGCTATAAGCCGGGGCAATATCGCGTGACTCTGATCCGGCAGAAGACCCAAGTGTAGCGATAGTTTCTTGCTGCACTCCAGTTATCTCCGGATCAACATAGGTGAAGCCGAACTCCACATAGGATCCGTCTTGAAACAGGATCGCGGGGCTCTGGCCTTGGCGCTCCACGCCGCCTGCATGGGCGATGGTGGTGGTGGCCAGAAGGGCCGCGAGTGTGGTGGTGGTTTTTGTAAAGCGGGTCATGTGAATGCCTCCCCGTCGATGTGTCCCTAAACGTATCCTGCGTTCTCCCTCGCAGGGCTTGGCATCAATAACGCCGAGAAACCTCCCCTCCGGTCAAATATTCCCCTGCGTCACATCTGGGTTATGGGCGGATCAACACGCTAATGTGTCTCAAAAGCTACACATTCGACGCGCGTCCGCGCCTGCGGCGGTGTTCTACTAATATATTCATGTAGTTCGCCCCGAAAATGAGAATCGCACCCAGTAGAACCGCCCACTCCAACGGCTCCTCAAAGAACAACGCGCCCACTATGGCGATCAGGGGCAGGCGGGCGAAATCGATTGGCATCACGACTGAGGCCGGTGCCAACGCGAAGGCCGA
Organism: Gymnodinialimonas sp. 57CJ19; assembly: GCF_038396845.1. NCBI lineage: Bacteria > Pseudomonadati > Pseudomonadota > Alphaproteobacteria > Rhodobacterales > Paracoccaceae > Gymnodinialimonas > Gymnodinialimonas sp. 57CJ19. The sequence goes on along the minus strand of NZ_CP151587.1, from coordinate 2,757,427 downwards.
TGTCATGCAAAAATGCGCCAAGAGCCCGCAAATCCCGATCAGAACCACCCAAGGCACCAGGGCCAGCGACGGTAGGGCCATGGTGCCGTCGTAGAGGCAGAATATCAGGCCAAAGATAAATTGGATCACCGTTAGCCAAAACAGGATGCAGGTGATTGTCTGGTCGCTTGTCAGGCGTTTGGTGAAAATCGCCGTCGCCGCAAAGAACACCGCCGCTGCAAGCGTGGCCCCCATGCCGAAGGAGAACGGCGCGGCACCTGGCTGCACGACAATCAATATCCCAATAAAACCAATAACTCCCGATGCGACCTTCATCCAAGTCAACCGCTCGCCCAGAAACAGCGCCGCAAATATGATGACCCAGAGGGGCGCGGTGAATTCCAGCGCGAATACCTGCGCCAAGGGGATCGCACTGACCGCGAAAAACCACAGGTTCTGCCCGGCAAAATGGCAGGCGTTGCGGATGATGTGAAGCGGCAGGCGGTCGGTGCGTATCTGGTGCAGATGGCCGCGCAACCCGCTAATGAGCAGGACCAGTACCAGCCCCACGGCCGAGCGGTAGGCCATCAACTCGAACGTATCCAGCTCTGCCGTCACGCGCCGTCCTGCCACGGCCATGGCCGAGAAAGACACGATCGCGCCGATCATGAACGCGGCGGCCCTCGGCACATTAGGCGGAGGCACGTTGGACGGACGCACGTTAGACGGGGGGGCCTCGCTCATAAGCCTTTGGCTTTCGCGTCGTCCCAAAGCGCGTCCATTTCTTCTAGTGTGCTTGAAGTGGGGCTTGAAGAACGCTCCGCAAGCGCCTGTTCAATATAGGAAAACCTGCGCACGAACTTGGCATTCGCGCCGCGCAGCGCCGTTTCCGGATCCACCTTCAGGTGACGCGCCAGATTGGCCATCACGAATAACAGGTCCCCCATTTCCTCGGCGATTTTTTCCTGTGGCAGGGTGTCTCTCGCTTCGGCCAGCTCTCGGGCTTCTTCAGCGATCTTGTCGATGACATGCCCAATCTCGGGCCAGTCAAACCCCACCCGCGCCGCGCGTTTTTGCAGCTTTTCGGCGCGCATCAAGGCGGGCAGTCCCATCGCCACGTCATCCAACACGCCGCCGGCATCCTTGGCGGCCCGCTCAGCCGCCTTCACCGTTTCCCAATCCGCCACCTGTTGCTCGGCCGATTTGGCGTTGCTTTCGTCGCCGAACACATGGGGATGGCGGGCGATCATTTTGTCGCCAATGCCCCGGGCCACATCGTCAAAGTCGAAATGCCCGCCATCCTCGGCCATCTGCGCGTGGAAGACGGACTGGAACAGCAGATCCCCCAACTCTCCACGTAGCTCGTCCATATCACCACGCTCGATGGCGTCGGCAACCTCGTAGGCCTCTTCGATGGTATAGGGGGCAATTGACGCAAACGTCTGCTCCACGTCCCACGGGCAGCCATGAACGGGATCGCGCAGCCGCGCCATGATGGCGCGCAGGCGGTGCATCGGGTCGGAGGGGAGCGTTTTCATGGTGCAAGGGATGGGCCAACATTCACCCCAGAGCAAGCCCCCAGTTAGGTCCTTGCATCTTCGCCCCACAGGCTCAACACTGGGCACAACACCCCCCCCGATATTGGAGAACTCCATGCCCATCATCAACTCCATCGCTGCTATGGCCGACGACATGAAAACCTGGCGCAGGCATCTTCATATGCACCCGGAATTGCAGTTCGAGTGCCACCAGACCGCTGCTTTCGTGGTGGACAAGCTCAAGGAGTTCGGCATCAGCGATATTCACGAGGGGATCGCGACCTCGGGCGTTGTGGCGATTATCGACAGCGGTGTGCCCGGCGACACCATCGGTCTTCGCGCCGATATGGATGCGCTTCCGATTGAAGAGGCGACGGGGGCCGACCATGCCTCGACCATTGCCGGGAAGATGCACGCTTGCGGCCATGATGGCCATACGACGATGCTGTTGGGGGCGGCGAAATATCTGGCCGAGACGCGCAACTTTACGGGTCGCGTGGCGCTGATTTTCCAACCCGCGGAAGAGGGCGGCGGCGGCGCGGGGGTGATGGTGGACGAAGGCATCATGGATACCTTCAACATCGCCAAGGTCTTCGCGCTGCATAACGTGCCGGGCAAAGAGTTGGGCAGCGTCTTTACCAACCCCGGCGCGATCATGGCGTCCGCCGACACGTTCCACGTGAACATCAAGGGCAAGGGCGGCCATGGCGCCTATCCCCATGAAACCTTGGACCCAATCCCGGCGGCCATTGCCGTAGCACAGGGCTTTGGCACGATCGTGTCACGCAACAACAGGGCGCTGGATGACCTGGTCGTGTCGGTCACGCAAATTCATGCGGGCTCTACCGATAACGTGATCCCGGAATCCGCCTACCTCAACGGTACCGTGCGCACCTTTGATGCCGATGTCCGCGACATGGTTGAACGTCGCATGGGCGAGATCGCCGAAGGGCAGGCGGCCAGCTACGGGGTGGAAATCGACTTCGTCTACGAGCGTGGCTACCCCGCCACGATCAACGACCCGGGCGCTGCGGCTTTCGCCATTGACGTCGCCCGAGATGTCGCCGGGGCCGAGCGCGTCGATGGCAATGCCTCCAAAGAGATGGGAGCCGAGGATTTCGCCTATATGCTGGAGGCCCGGCCCGGTGCCTATCTGTTCGTCGGCGCGGGCGAAGGCGCGGGTCTGCACCACCCCGAATTTGACTTTAACGATGAAATTTCGCCCCTGGGCGCCAGCCTTCTGGCGGGCTTCGTGGAACGCGCCAATCCCGCCTAGGGACCACGAGCCCTGCGTGGAAATAATTTGCGCGACGGCCATTGCTCGCTGGCGCCGTTGCTCTATCATCCTGTCATGATTAGCAAATGGCTTTGGACGCTGCGCAGCCTGTTGCGCGAACTGTGGGTGCGCGTGGCGGCTTTTGCCGTTTTGGCAATCCTTGTAGCGGCGGTCGCGCCGCTGTTGTCACCGCTTATTCCCGAGGAATGGGCCGAGGCTTTGGGCGGCAATGCTGTCGATGACGTGTTGCATATCCTTGCCTCGTCGATGCTGGCGGTCACGACCTTCTCACTGTCCATCGCAGTGAACGCCTTTACAGCGGCAGCAAGCGCTGCCACGCCGCGCTCCACCGCGCTTTTGCAGCAAGACACCACGACCCAAACCACGCTGTCCACCTTTCTGGGGGCGTTTGTCTACTCCATCGTGGCGATCATCGGCCTGAACGCGGGCTATTACGACCCAGGAGCACGGTTGGTGCTGTTTATTGCCACGATCCTCGTGGTGATTGTCGTTGTGCTGACCCTGTTGCGCTGGATGGGCTACCTGCCGGAATTCGGGCGCATGAACAACACCCTCGACCGGGTCGAGGAAGCCGCCCGTACAGCCCTGAGCACCCGGCTGAAAACACCTTGGATGGGCGCGCGCCCCATGAAAGGACCACCACCCGAGGGCGCGGTCCCCCTGAAAAGCGATCAAACCGGCTACATCCAACACATAGATGTCGAAGCCCTGAATGACTGCGCCGAGGCGGCGGGCTGCCAGTTCTATCTTGCCACTTTACCCGGAGATTTTGTCTACCCCGGCGCGCCCCTTCTCCATGTGTTGGGCGGATTCGATGATTCCGAGCCGGTGCGGCACGCCTTTACCGTGGATCGGTTCCGCAGTTTTGACCAAGACCCGCGCTATGGCATGATTGTTCTGGCCGAAATCGGATCGCGGGCGCTTTCGCCTGCCGTGAATGATCCCGGCACTGCCGTTGCGGTGATTGGCAGACAGCTTTCGGTTTTGGCGCAGTGGGAGGTTCGCGAAGCCCCCGACGTGCGCTTTCCCCTCATCCACGTCCCCTCTACCGATCCCGTTGATATGGTCGAGGCCGCGTTCCGCCCCCTGATCCGTGACGGGGCGCAAAACGCGCAGGTGCAACTACATCTGATGGAGGCCCTGGAAGCGCTCAACACCATCTCTGCCGAGGTTTTCGGCCATTCGGTGCGCACCCTTTTGGATGAAATCAAGGACAGGATTGACGGCGCCGAAGGATTGTCACGGCGCGACCATGACGATCTGGCCAAGCGTCTTTCGTCGATTGATGCCTAGACGCGCCTAATGGTTCTCGGCCCGGAGGTAGCGGCGCATCCCGTAGAGCAGCGGCTTGCCATCCTCGGCCACACGTACGGCCTCAACCGCGCCGATGCAGATGTGGTGCGAGCCGATCTTCTCGGCCGACACAAGGCGGCAATCAAACCCCACCAACGCCGCCGACAGAAACGGGGCGCCGGTTTCAAGTATGGTGTGATCCACGGCGTTGAACTTGTCGCCCCCCGGCGCGGGGATGCGTGACGAGAAGATGTCGGAAATCTCGGTTTGGCCGATCCCCAGCACGTTGATGCAAAAGCAGCCGTTTTCCAACACCAACGGCAGGGAGCTGGCGCTGGCGTTGAGGCACGTCAGCATGGTCGGCTGATCGCCATCGGCCGAGATCGAGGTCATGGCCGAAACCGTCACCCCGCCGCGTCCCGCAGGGCCGTCGGTTGTCACCACACAGACCGAGGCGGCCGCGCGGCTCATGCCTTCCAGAAATGTCGCTTTCAGATCGTTCATTTTCATCCCTTTGTCGCCGGCCCGTCTTGCCCGCTTACCTGTTGGGGGAAACATCGCCCACCCCGGTTCCCGGTACAAGATGGATCAATTCAGGGCTTCGCCAAGGCCCAATCCGGGTATAGCAAGGGCACAGGAAACGCGAAGGGCAAATCATGGCACTGGAAGATGCAAAGAACGAGGTCGATGGGGCGTTCACCCGGGGCGGGCTCAAGGGATTGGCATTCGAGAACGCCTTTTCCGGCGCGCCCTCGTTCTTGCGGCGCCGCTACACCAAGGATTTGTCCGGCGTGGATGTGGCGATTTCCGGCATTCCGTTTGACCAATCTGTCACCAACCGCCCCGGCACGCGCCTGGGGCCACGGGCAATCCGTGCGGCCTCGGCGCTTCAGCCCTTTGATCCGCCCTATGGATGGAACGGCTATTCCCCTTTGGAGGCGCTGGCCATCGCCGATTATGGCGACATGCCCTTTGACTATGCCCACACCGCCGATGTCCCCGCCCGGATCGAGGCCCATATTGCGGGCATCCTCGGGGCAGGGGCGGCGGCCATTACCCTTGGCGGCGATCATTCTATCACCCTGCCGATCCTGCGCGCCCATGCGGCTGTTCATGGACCCTTGACGCTGATCCAAGTGGATGCCCACACCGACACCTGGCCCGATGATGACCCTTCACGGATCGACCACGGGACGTTTTGCTACACGGCGGTGAAGGAGGGGCTGATTGACGTGGCTCGGTCCTCTCACATCGGCATTCGGACTGTGGTGGAGGATAACCTTGGCATCCACATCCACGACGCCCGTGAAATGCACGAGGCCGGAGCCAGCGCGGTTGCCGCGGCCGTGAAGGCACGGGCGGGCGATGGGCCGGTCTATCTGTCGTTTGATATCGACGCCCTGGACCCCGCCTTCGCGCCCGGCACCGGAACGCCCGTGTGGGGGGGCATGTCCAGCGCTCAGGCAGCGATCTTGTTGCGGGACCTGGCCGGGATCAACCTTGTGGGCGGCGATGTGGTAGAGGTCTCTCCGCCGTTCGACGTGTCGGAGATCACCGCCGTGGCGGGCGCCCATGTGGCGATGGAGCTTCTGTGCCTTTGGGGATGGACCCGGCGTGGATAGCGCGGGCCTTGTCCAAACATCACTAGACCCGCACAAAACGACTGACTAAGTGTTTCGTACAGCCTTCTGACGAGGTCATCCAATGCCCCTACGTCGCCGTTCAAATCGCAAGGCGCTGCACGCTTCCGAAAGGGCTGTGGCACGCGATATTTCTTATGCCAACTCTGCCGTCACCAAAGGCGGCCGGGCGCTGATCCGCGCGATGGAGAACTCGACCGGGCGGCTCAGACTGATCCGCCGTGCGAGGGGCTACGCCGAGGACATGCGCCAAGGCCGCGACTTCTGGGACGTGATGGTGCAACGCTACAAGCTGGAGCTTGAAGTGGTGGGCGGATCGCTGGATAACATCCCCGAAAACGGCCCGCTGGTGATGATCGCCAACCACCCCTACGGCATTCTGGACGGGCTGATGTTGGGCCATATTCTGGCGCAGACCCGAGGCGATTTCCGCATTCTGGCGCACCAGGTGTTCCAAAGGGCGGAAGACCTCAACAAGGTGATCTTGCCCGTATCGTTTGAAGACACGAAAGCGGCGCTGGCCCAGAACATCGCTACCCGCAAGACGGCGCTGTCCTACCTGGACGATGGCGGCGCGATTGGCGTCTTCCCCGGCGGCACGGTCAGCACGGCGGCCAAGCCCTTTGGGCGGCCCATGGACCCGAAATGGCGCAGCTTTACCGCGCGGATGATTGCCAAATCCGAGGCGACCGTGGTGCCGATCTATTTCGAGGGCCATAACTCTCGACTGTTTCAATTGGCCAGCCACTTGCACTCGACCCTGCGCATGGGGTTGCTGATCAAGGAGTTCCGCGCGCGCACCAACTCCAAGGTCAAGATCGTCGTGGGCGCGCCGATCTCACGGGCCGAGCTGGACGCGCGGGCAGGGGATCCGGTTGCGTTGATGGAGTTCCTGCGCCAAACCACCTATGCCTTGTCGCCACGCCCCCTTGACCCCGAGGCGCGGGGATTTGAATTTGAGGCTAAACATCGCAGGCCAGACGCAAAGAAGCCCGCGACGCGAAAAACGATAAAGGAGCGGTACTGATGGCAGTAGGAATTTTCGACAGCGGCCTTGGCGGGCTGACGGTGCTCGATGCGGTGTCCAAGGCGCTGCCCGATGTGCCGCTGATCTATTTGGGCGACAACGCCCATGCCCCCTACGGGGTGCGCGACGCCGATGACATCTACGACCTGACAACCGCCGGGGTTCAGCATCTGTTCGACCGGGGCTGCGATCTGGTGATCTTGGCGTGCAACACGGCCTCGGCCGCGGCGCTTCGGCGGATGCAGGAAGGCTGGGTGCCGGAAGGCAAGCGGGTGCTTGGCGTCTTTGTGCCGCTGATCGAGGCGCTGACAGAACGCAACTGGGGCGATAACTCTCCACCGCGCGAAGTGGGCGTGAAAGAAGTGGCGCTGTTTGCCACCCCAGCCACCGTCAGCAGCCGCGCGTTTCAGCGGGAGCTGGCGTTTCGGGCCATTGGTGTGGATGTAGAGGCGCAGCCCTGTGGTGGCGTCGTCGATGCCATTGAAGACGGCGACATGATTCTGGCCGAGGCGTTGGTGCGGTCCCATGTGGACGCGTTGAAACGACGGATGCCCGAGCCGCAAGCAGCAATCCTTGGCTGCACACACTACCCGCTGGTCGAAGAGGTGTTCCGCGCGGCCCTCGGCGACGGCGTCGCCGTCTTCTCGCAGCCGTCCCTGGTGGCGGCCAGCCTTGGCGACTACCTTGAGCGTCGCCCCGAAATGTTGGGCTCAGGCGAGCCTGCGTTTCTGACCACGGGTGATCCGAAATCGGTGGAAGCTCAAGCCACGCTGTTCCTGCGACGAGAGATCAAGTTTCAGGCCGTCTAGCGGCACACACTCGGCATAGACCAGCGGCCGTTATGGCCCCATAACGAACCGTGATTTGTAACGGCGGTGGCTTTGGCCTATTCCCCGTCAGACGCATCAGAAAGCAAGTCCCATGACCAAGAAAATCGCGATCCTAGGCGCTTCCGGCTACACCGGGGCCGAGCTGTGCCGTCTGATCCATGGCCACCCTGATATGGAGATCGTGGCCCTGACCGGAGACCGCAAGGCCGGGCAATCCATGGCCTCGGTCTACCCGTTCCTTCGCAGCGCCGCGCTGCCCGATTTGACGCGGATCGAGGATGTGGATTTCTCTGGGGTTGATCTGGCTTTTTGCGCATTGCCCCACGCGACATCTCAGCGCGTTATCAAAGACTTGCCCCTCGACCTTAAAGTTGTGGACCTTTCCGCCGATTTCCGCCTGCGCGATGTGGCTGACTATGCCAAATGGTACGGCAAAGCCCACGACGCGCCCGAGCTTCAGGCCGAGGCCGTCTATGGCCTGACCGAGTTCTACCGCGACGACATCGCCTCGGCCCGGCTGGTGGCAGGCACGGGCTGCAACGCGGCCACGGGGCAATTCGCCCTGCGGCCTCTGATTGCGGCGGGGGTTATTGACCTCGATGACATCATCCTCGACCTGATTTGCGGCGTCTCCGGTGCGGGACGCTCCCTGAAAGAGAACCTTTTGCACGCGGAATTGTCCGAAGGCACAAACGCCTACGCCTTGGGCAGCACCCACCGCCATCTGGGGGAATTTGACCAAGAATTCAGCCTGATCGCAGGCCGCAAGGTCGAGATCCAGTTCACCCCTCATCTGGCGCCGTTCAACCGGGGCATCCTGGCGACGGGCTATGTAAAAGGCGACGCGGACGCGATCCATCAAACGCTGGTTGACGCATATCAAAGTGAGCCGTTTATCGAGGTGCTACCCATGGGCGCAGCCCCCTCGACCCATGACGTGCGGGGCACCAACTATTGCCACATCGGCGTGGCAGCGGATCGGCGCAGCGGGCGGGCTCAGGTCATCGCGGCGTTGGATAATTTGTGCAAAGGCTCCAGCGGGCAGGCGATCCAGAATGCCAACCTGATGCTGGGGCTGGATGAGACTGCGGGCCTGATGGGCATGGGCGTATTCCCTTAAAGGATTGCGCAATCGTAGGGCAGGAAGAGAGGCGGCAAGATGCGTGGACTAAAGAAGCAACGGCGTATTCAGATTATCGTGCTGGCCTTCGTTTTCATGACGGCAGCCGTCGCGTTGATCGTCTATGGCTCACAAGATGCCTTCAACTTCTTCCGAGCGCCCGCTGAGGTTGCCTCGGACCCGCCGCCGCCCCATGAAGTGTTCCGTATCGGCGGCTTGGTGGAGGAGGGCTCTTTGGTGCGCGGGCAGGGTGAGACGATCACCTTTGCGGTGACCGATGGCGCGGCCTCGATCCCGGTGAGCTACACGGGGATCTTGCCTGACCTGTTTGGCGAAGGTGAAGGCATGGTCGGTACCGGGCGGCTCGTGGACGGCACGTTTGAAGCGACGGAAATCCTCGCCCGCCATGACGAGACCTACATGCCCGCCGAGGTGATCGAAGCGCTGCAGGAACAGGGCGTCTACGTCGACCCCAACGATAGCTGACGACGCGCCTCTCCTCGGCCAAAGGCCTCCTCGCAGGCTTGCGTTTCTTTGACGATGTTAGGGGTTTGTTAACCCCGCCATGGTGGATTCAAGCCTCCAGAAACCAAGAGCATGGAGGGCGAGCCATGCAAACGGTTCGGTCTATCGCAGAACAGATTGTGGCCCGTGAAGGCGGGTTCGTGAACGACCCCGATGATCCGGGTGGCGCGACGAAACATGGTGTGACGATCCACACGATGCGGGCGTTGGGGCTGGATCTGGACGGGGACGGCGATGTCGACGTGAACGACGTGCGCCGCATCACGCCGGAACTGGCCACGGACCTGTTTCTAGAACATTATTTCACCCGTCCCAACATCCATATGCTGCCCGATCCGCTGCAAGCCAGCGTCTTCGATATGCAGGTGAATGCTGGCTCCAACGCGGTGCGGATACTGCAACATCTGCTGCGGGATATGGGGCTGGATATTGCCGTGGATGGGGCCATTGGTCCGCAGACCGCGCGGGCGGCCCACGCCGCGATTAACACAGCGCCCGATCATCTGGTGGACGCCTACGGCATCGCGCGTCGGAATTACTATTACAGGTTGGCCGACCGCCGACCCGCCTCGCGCAAATACGCGCGGCGGCGCGATGGCGGCAAAGGCGGTTGGATCATCCGCGCCGAGGAATTCATTTCACCGCGCTACCACCTGACGGCGGCGCAACATCGGGATCGGACAGCATCATGGGATTGATTGATCGGGCCTTGGATGGCCTAGGAGCTGGCAGCACTGTGGAAGGCATCGGCGAGGCGGCGGAAGGATTGTCAGAGGTTTTCGTGCCCAACGCCACACGGGCGATGGAATTGGCTGCAGAAATTCATCAAGCCACGCTCGAAACCGCCGCGTCAGAGTTTCAGCACGCGGGCACGGGCCGGTTCGACCGAATGATTAACGGTCTTAACCGCTTGCCGCGGCCGTTTCTGGCCTTGGGAACCCTCGGCCTGTTTGTCTACGCGATGGCAGAGCCCGCAGGCTTCGCCACCCGAATGGTTGGCTTGCAAGAGGTGCCCGAACCGCTTTGGTGGCTATTGGGCGCAATCGTCAGCTTCTACTTCGGCGCGCGGGAATTTCACTATACCCGCGATCCCTCTGCATCCCGGGACGGCGCGCGGCGGCGGAGCCTTCGCGAACGCCTTGGGGGTATTTTTCGCCGCCGCGCCCCTGCGCCTGATCCCGCCGCTCCGACGGGGGAGCAGGCTGCCGACAACCCCGCCCTTGAGGCGTGGAGGGACCGCTAAAGGGCGGAGTTACCGCAAGTCCTCGGGGCGGGTGCCCGCCAATGCCCCCAACACGACACTCATCACGCCTGTTGCATCTTGCAGCAGGCGTTTTGGCAGATGCTCATCGGGGGCGTGTTGCGAACAGCCGGGGAAGGAATGCGGCACCCAGACCGTCGGCAGGCCCAGTCCATCGCGGAAAATGTCGTTGGGCAAAGAGCCCCCAAGCGACGGCAGAACCACCGGCGCCGTGCCGGTCCCCTCGGTGATCGCTTGGGTCACAAATTGCGCCGCCGGATGGCCCACCGGGGTCTGGCTTGCGGCGAAAGACGGGCCTTCCTGGGTGATCTTGATGTCCGTAAATCCGTGGATATCCAGATGCTTACGCAGGGCCTCCGCCAAACCCGCGGCCTTGGTGCCCGGCGCAAAACGGAGTTGCACCCAAGCCGAGGCACGGGGCGGGATGGCATTGACCGGGGCAGGCGGGTCGCCCGCGTGCATCGCCAGAACCTCGGCCGACGACCAAGCGTGGATCCGCTCGGCCGGGGTGAGCCCTTCGGCGCCCCAATCCGCGTCAATCGCGCCGCCCGCAGGGGTTAACCCTGTTAACGCTTCACGCGTTGCATCGGGGATCGTGCCGGGGGTCCATTCCGCAATTTGTAACGCGCCGCTGCGATCGGTGATGCAGGCCAGCGCGTGGGCCATTTCCAAGGCCGGGTTCCGCAGGGCGCCACCAAAGTTGCCAGAATGCCGCCCGGCGATGCGGTGTTCCAAATCCAACCTGAAGGTGGCCGCGCCTCGGGCGCCCAGAAAGACCGTCGGTCGCCCTGCATCCATGCGCGGCCCGTCCGAGGCCAACAACAGATCCGCGTCCAGCAACGCCCTGTTATGGTTGCAAAATTCCGCCAGTCCGGGGGAGCCTACCTCCTCCCCCATCTCGATCAACCACGTGACATTGGCCCCCAAGCTGCCCCGTTGCGCCAGCACGGTTTCAAGGGCGGTCAGGTTCACCAGAAACTGCCCCTTGTTGTCGGCTATCCCGCGCCCGAACCAATCGTCCCCCACTTCGGTCAACGCCCAGGGGTCGAGCCCGTCGCGCCATCGGCCCGCCATTCCAGGCACCACATCGCCGTGGGAATAGCTAAGGATGGTGGGCAAATCCGCGCCCTCATGGCGCTTGGCGACCAGAAAGGAATGCCCCTCGCAATCATGCACATCGCAGGTAAACCCTAACGCCGTTAACCAACCCGTCACATGGGACAGGAACGCCGCGAGCTGCGGCGCCGAGGCGGGGTCGGTGGCGTCGGTTTGATAGGCGATAAGGTCGCCCAATCGTTGACGAAACTGGGGGGTGCGAGCGGCGGCCGCGCCGGCGGAATAAAGGCTGGATCTGGTCATGAAAAGCAGACTATGCGGCAGGACAGTGAAGTGCACGGCGGAATTTGCAGTAGCGCGAGATGGGCATCAGCCGTCTATTTGCGCGACAATTCTTGCACCAAATAATCGTAAACCCGACGAATGCGCCGCGATGTCGTGACGTCGCGATGGGTCACGAGCCAGATGGGAAAGCTGAGCGGCTCCAAATCCGGCAATACCCGCACCACGGCGGGGTCAGCATCGCCGATGGCCGAATCCAGAATGCCTATGGCGGCGCCCTGCTTAACCAGTTCCCACATCACCAGATAACTCTCGGTGAACAAGGGGAAATTCGCATCGGTCAACCCAAGCCCCAAAGAGTTAAGCCCCTTAATCATTCCGCCCCCGCGATCCATATTCACAAAACTGGCATGGCGCAGATCATAGGGCGTGGCGGGGTGTCCCAACTCCTCCAGATAGCTCGGCGCAGCATAGAGCACCGCGTCGGCCATGCCAATTTTGCGCGCAATCAAATCCGGCTCAGTCGGGCGGAAGTTTCGGATCGCGATATCGGCTTCCCGGCGCAGAAGATCGCTGGCGTGGTTGGCGACCACGACCTCCACCTGAATGCCCGGCTCGAGGCGGCGCAGCTTGGCGACGATGGCGGGCAGCAGAACCGTCGCATAGGTCTCGCTCGCGGAAATGCTGATGCTGCCTTCAAGGGCCTGCGATTGACCAAGGGCGGTCAGCGACACCCGCCCCGCCGCATCGCCCATGGCGCGGACGTGTTCCAGCAATTCCATCCCGCTTGGGGTCAACGTCAGCCCGCGTCCGACCCTCTCGAACAGCACGATCCCCAGTTCTTGCTCCAACCCATCGACCTGCCGACCTAACGTCGGTTGTGCCATGCCCAAAGCCCGCGCCGCCGCCGAAAGCGAGCCTTCTTCTGCGGTCACCAAAAACGCGCGCGCTTTGTTCCAGTCAAATTTTACAGCACGCCAATCCATACGAATATGCATACCAAACTTAGAACTTTGGTCAATTCGTATGAGGCTTCCGGACCGATAAGCAGGGTCCACAGCGCCCGCAAGGTCGCGCCCCTCAATTGGATCGAAACGATGTTTGCCTATACCTATTCGCGCTACGGCGCCCCCGAAGTGCTTGAACTGACCCAAGTGCCCAAGCCGACCCCAAAACCGAGCGAGGTGCTGGTGAAAATCCACGCAACCACCGTCAGTGCCGGAGATTGGCGGGCGCGAAGTTTGACGATGCCCAACGGGATGGCTCTAATGGGGCGGTTGTTCTTCGGGATAACCGGACCGCGAAAACCCATCCTTGGTACCGAGTTCTCGGGCGTGGTCGAGGCGGTCGGAGCGGAGGTCACCGCCTATGCCCCCGGCGATGCAGTGATCGGATTTCCCGGCGCGAGCTTTGGGGCCCATGCTGAATATATCGTGATGCCCGAGGGCGGAAAGTTGGTGCCTATGCCCGAAAATTTGTCCTTTGCCGAGGCAGCTTCCTTGCCGTTTGGCGGCACCACAGCATTCGATTTTCTGGTTAACAGGGCCGGGATCAAAGCCGGGGAGGCGGTGCTTATCAACGGCGCGTCGGGGGCGGTCGGGTCGGCCTGCGTGCAGATCGCCAAGCACCTGGGCGCCCACGTGACGGCGGTGTGTTCTGGCAAGAACGCTGATCTGGTGCGGTCCCTTGGGGCGGACGAGGTCATTGACTACAAGCAGCGGGATTTCGCCGCCGAGGCCACTTTGTTTGATGCCGTGGTGGACACCGTTGCCACCGCGCCGCTCAAGCGCGTGCGGCATGTTCTGCGCCCCAGGGGGCGGTTGGTGATAATCGCCGGCAGCACCACGGACCTGCTGTTTGGCGCGGTGAAGGCGCTGTTTTATCGTCGGAAAACCATCGGCGGGGTGGCAAGCGAGGCCCGAGATATCTTGCAAGCCGTGGTGGACTTGGCGGCAGAGGGGCAGTTTCAGCCAGTGATCGACCGTTGCTATGGCTTCGACGTCATGCGGGCCGCCCACGCCCATGTGGACACCGGGCGCAAGAAGGGGGCTGTGGTGGTCAGCCTTCTGCCCGAAGCCCTCGCCAACGTGCCCAAAGACAGCCCCCAGCAAGGAGCAGCGTAGCCGTCACCGCCCCCGTCGTCAGGAGTGCCTTGGCGACGGAGGCAGCGCTTGTCGCAGCCACCAGGGGGGCAGGTAGATGCGGCATGTTAAGGATCATCGCCACGATGCCTGCATTCTCTGCGTAATCACAAAGCGCGGCCCCGATCGCGAGGGGGGAGGCAAGCCTTTGCCAGCCAACCGGGCGGCCCGCTGTAAGGAACCGGTTGGTGCTGACCAGGGTAGCCGCCAGTAGGGCGGGGTAGGCGGTATCAAGGGGGATTTGGCGGCTAAGGTAGTAGTGCCGCCCACTGGCCCCGAGCGCGTCCAACAGCGTCGCCGCCTCGGGGCCGCTATAGCCCATTGGGCGCATGTCAAAGGGCACCAACCCCGAAAGCGCCTGCAAGTGGGCGAGGGTTCCAGTGATCATTGTGACGTAAATCACCGCAGCCACGAACCCGAAGGTAAGGGCGGCGCGGGCATGTTGTTGGGGCAGGAAACGTGTCATCATCGGAAGACCTATTGGGATGTCATGGGGTAGTTGGGTCATCTGCCCTGATTGCGCCCGCGCGTGCATTATCATTTGTTAAGGGAATTAACCGTTGGACCTGCTGAGTTTCCTGCGCCAGTCGCCGGCGCTGAAAGACCCTGTCCAAGCCAAGCATTTCGCGACGCTCTGGGCCACGCGCAGGGGGCCGAAGGGCGCTCGGATCGCGTCGCAGGGCACGCCGGACAAGGCAGAGATCATCTTGCTCGACGGGGCGGCGGCCAGTTTGATCAGCGACGCCGAAGGGCGCACGGCCTGCGTCGGCCTGTATCAAGGGCCGTGCATCGTGACGCCGAGCATCGCCCGCACCCGCGATGGCCAGTCCCTTGTCACGATCGAGGCCCAAACCGATACGCTGATCGCCACCATGGACGCGGACGCCCTGAGCGCAGAGATGCTCTCCAACCCTTATGTGCGCGATTGGGCCAACGGCGCTCTGCGGGCCGCTTTGGCGCAGAAGGCGGACCGCGAATGGTGCCTTGCGGCTCTTGGCGGCGCTCAACGATTGGCATGGCTGCGAGAGAATTTCCCGAGCATGGAAGAGGTGTTCCCCCACGCGCTGATCGCCTCTCACCTAGGGGTCACGCCTGTGACCCTTAGCCGATTGCGGCAGGCTGCGAAGGCATAGGCATCACTGAAACACTTCACCGGTTTGCGCGTTTAAATACAGACGGTTCGCGACGGTCGCTCCACCACAATAGGTGAAGTAGATCGGTTGACCCCGGTGGCTGGAGGACGCCACCCATCCGCCCATGTCGCGAAAATCCTGAGCGGTGCAACGGCCTTGCCCGATCAGCGATTGGGCAGCCGCCGCAAAAGCCGCGCGGTGGCTGGCAAAATCGTCAGATCCGGCGATCAGTTCCTCAACACCCGAGGCACCAGCCGCAGGATCATCGGGACGCGTCCGGGAAAGATGCGCCAAGGAAACCCACTCGGCGAAAGCCCCGTCCGAGATGCCGTTGGCAGGGTCACAAGCCCCATTGCCGCTATCGACATAGGCGCTTTGGCCGCCGACACAGGCCGCGTCATAGGGCTGCGTGATCCGCGCCCACCCTGCGTTTTGCTCCCGCACAACCACCCCCTCGCGGAAAAACAATTGTCCAACGATACCGCAGCTTTGGGACGCACATGTGCGGCGGTTCAAACGGTCAGAGATGACCCAATACCGATCCTCAGCCCCATTCTCGGCCCAAGGGCGCGCATTCTCGTCTGGCAATGGGGGTACTGATCCCTCAGGGACGGGGTCGATCGTGCCGAGCACAACAAAGCAGACGAGAAAACTAACCAGGGCCACCCAACGCCGTTGGAAGGGCCGGAACGGGTAAACCACCCCCGCAAGCGACACGAGCGCCGCAAGCACCAAGAGAATTGTGGTCACAACGCCCCCCCTAAAGCTCTCATTTTTTAAGATAGTGGTTAAAAATCTTTTAATTTGAGGATGCAGACTGTCTGAGCCCGCGCAATTATGTCCGCATCAAGAAATGCCGTAGGGCACGCCAACTTAAAGGAACGGGAAGGGGGCTAGTGGCGGAGAGACAGGGATTCGAACCCTGGGTAGGCTTGCACCCACAACGGTTTTCGAGACCGCCCCGTTCGACCACTCCGGCACCTCTCCGCGGTCTCGGCCAATTGGCCGTGGCGGGTCGATAACGGCAAGCGGCGGACCGCGCAAGGGGCTGTTGGGGGGGTGAGGTTGGATTTTTACGCTCGCATCCCCATTATGCTGCCCTAAATGCAGGCAGTGTCCATTCTTTTGGGTGACCGCCCCATGGCCAAAGGGTCGCAACCGCGCCATGTTGCCCGCCGAGTGTATGAAGGAGCTTCCCATGATCCGCGCCGTCTTGTTGTCGTTGTCTATCGCCCTTGGGGCATTGGTTTGCACCAGCGACGGGCTGAGGGCGCAAGACGTTCAAGCCGTCAGCTCGCCCCGCTTGGCCGCAGAGGCGCCAGAACTCCACGCAATTCTTGATGGGTTGGGAATGTATGAGATCATTGCACTGATGGGCACTGAAAACACTCAGGGCGGCATTGATATAGAAGCTCAGCTTTTTCCCGGCGCAGGCGGGCAGGCGTGGCAGGCGACCGTGATGCGCCTTCATGCGGGCAATCGCATGGCGGTGCTCTTTGAAGATACCATGAGCCAAGACACGCTGTCGCCCGAGCAGATGCAGGAGATACAGGCCTTTATCGCGACCGAGGCCGCGCAACGCATGATTGCCGGAGAGATTGCCGCGAGGCGGTTGTTTCTTGACCCCGAAGCGGTGGCCACCGCGACCGATGTGTTTTTTACCGCGGTCCAAGAGGATGACCCACGCATCGACCTGCTGCGCAGGTTCAATGATGTGAACGGGCTGGTGGAGCGCAATGTTATCGGAGCGCTCAATTTGCGGGTGGCCTTCTATCGCGGCCTGATAGATGGCGGCGCTTTTGATAATGACGTGCCCGAAGGCATGATGCTGTCCGAGGTCTGGTCCCACGAAGCTGAAGTCCGGGAGATGACGATCGAATGGCTCTATGCCTATCAATTGGTGGCCTATGCCGACGCCAGCGACGACGATCTGGAAGCCTATATGGCGCTGGCGGCCTCCGATGCGGGGCGGGCGTTGAACTCGGCCTTGTTCAACGCCTTTGATTCCATGTTGACGACCCTGAGCTATGAATTGGGAACGTCAGCGGCAGCTTTCATCGCAGGGGAAGACACTTGAGGCGCAGAGCCTGTTGACAAAAACCCGAACATGACCGATACGGCGGCTTCCGGTGCGCCTTGGCGTGTGGGAATTGGTATGTATGATGCCCGAAAAGGGCGCGCAGCCCGAGGTGGGGAAACCCGGAACATGGACGACACCGAAAGGCATCGTTCGGACCACAGGGCGCGGGAAATGAAGGAAGATACTATGTTCGCTGTCATGAAGACAGGCGGCAAGCAATATAAAGTCCAGGCCGGCGATAAGCTGCGCGTGGAACTGCTTGCAGCAGAGGCCGGTGAAGAGGTCCAGTTCAACGAAGTTCTGATGCTTGGCGGTGACACGGTCACCGTGGGCGCGCCCCTCGTGGAAGGCGCCGCCGTACAGGCCAACGTGATTGATCACGTGAAGGGCGAAAAGCTGATCCACTACGTGAAACGTCGTCGGAAGCACTCGTCGCAGCGCAAGAAGGGCCACCGCCAGAAGCTGACCCTGATCGAGATCACCGACATCCTGGAGTCGGGCGGCGACAAGTCTGGCCGCAAGATCGCCATCGGCGCGGGCATCGCCGGTGTGGCCATTGGTGCCGCTGCCGCTGCTGCCGTTGTGGTTGCCAAGAAGTCCGCCAAGAAGGACGACGCCCCCAAGGCCGAGAAGAAAGCCGCACCGAAGAAAGCCAAGGCAGAGGCAGCCCCTGCCGCTGACGCCGCACAAGAGGGCACGCGCCCCGCAAACCTGCTCACGGAAGCCCGTGGCGGTCAGCCTGACGATCTGAAAAAGATCTCGGGCGTGGGTCCGAAGCTGGAAGGCCTGCTGCACGAAAACGGCGTGTTCCACTTTGACCAGATCAAAGATTGGGGCCCCGCAGAGATTGCCTATATGGATGACAAGCTGTCCTTCAAAGGCCGCATTGAGCGTGACAACTGGATCGAGCAAGCGACGACGCTTGCCGCAGAACAGGAGTAATTGAACTATGGCACATAAAAAAGCTGGTGGTTCCTCCCGCAACGGCCGCGACTCAGCTGGTCGCCGCCTTGGCATCAAGAAGTACGGCGGCGAGTCCGTTATCTCTGGCAACATCATTGCACGTCAGCGTGGCAACAAGTGGTGGCCGGGTGAAGGTGTGGGCGAAGGCAAGGATCACACGATCTATGCCGTGACCGATGGTCATGTGTCGTTCCGCAAGGGCTTCAAGGGCCGCACGTTCATTTCCGTCCTTCCGGCAGCCGAGGCTGCCGAGTAAGCGCCACTTCCCGTGGGTATGATTTTTCAGGGGGCCGGCGACATCGCCGGCCCTTTTCGCATTTCTACCGATGTTCTTGTGCGTGGAGGCTGCCATTCCCATTTATAGGGAGCGGGAGAGCAAAAGAATAACGGGGTCGGAGGAGGCCCAAACATGAAACAGGAAACCATATTGGCCCAGGCCGTGATCGAAACGCCCCGGATGTTTTTACGTCCCATGCGCCCGTCGGACGCAGGGTTGTTGGCGATGTATCACGCGGACAAACGCGTGGCGGAGATGACGACCTCGATCCCCCATCCGTTACCGCCCGGCGCGGCTGAGAGCTTTATTGCCAACTATATCAAGCCTGACCGGACATCTTTCGCCTGGGTCATGGACGCGACAGAGTTTGGCGGATCGGAAGTAATGGGGGTGATCACTCTCGATCAGATGGACCGGGATCAGTCTGAGATTGGCTATTGGGTGGCGCCCGCCATGTGGAATACGGGTTTTGCCTCGGAAGCGGTGCAAGCGATGGTGGATGCCAACCCGTTGCGGAACAAGACCGTGTTTGGATCGGTGTTTCAGGACAATCCCGGATCAGCACGGGTGTTGACGAATGCGGGGTTTGACTACCTTGGAGATGCGGAAGCGTTTTCCGTCGCAAGAAATGCCAAGGTTGCGACGTGGACTTACCTCAAGCGTTTGGCGTAAGAGGCGGGGAAGCGGAAGGGGGCCAGCCCCCTTTGCGCATCTGAAGATGCGCTGACCCCCGCGATATTTTTGAAAAGATGAAGGGCGGACGCGAAAGTGTCCGGCGATGGTATGAAATTTCTCGATCTGGCCAAAGTTTACATCCGCTCGGGCGGCGGCGGCGGCGGGTCGGTCTCGTTCCGGCGTGAGAAGTACATCGAGTATGGTGGACCGGACGGGGGCGACGGCGGCTCGGGCGGGAATGTGTTTATCGAGGTGGTCGAAGGGCTGAACACCCTGATCGATTTCCGCTACCAGCAGCATTTTTTCGCCAAGAACGGTCAACCTGGCATGGGTAAGCAGCGCACCGGTCGCGATGGCGCGGATATCGTGCTGCGCGTCCCCGCAGGGACGGAAGTGTTGGAAGAGGATCAGGAAACACTGATCGCTGACCTCGACGAAGTGGGGCAGCGCATTTGCATTGCCAAGGGCGGTAATGGCGGTTTCGGGAACCTGCATTTCAAGAGCGCCACAAACCAGGCGCCCCGTCGCGCGAACCCTGGGCAAGAGGGCGTGGAGCGCACGATTTGGTTGCGCCTGAAGCTGATTGCCGATGTGGGTCTGTTGGGTCTGCCGAACGCCGGGAAATCTACGTTTCTGGCGGCGACGTCCAACGCAAGGCCAAAGATTGCGGATTATCCATTCACCACGCTGGTGCCAAACCTCGGCGTTGTCGGCGTGGACGGTGCGGAATTCGTGGTCGCCGATATCCCCGGCCTCATTGAAGGCGCAAGCGAGGGCAGGGGCCTTGGAGATACGTTCCTTGGCCATGTGGAGCGCTGCGCGGCCCTGTTGCATCTGGTGGACGGGACTGCCGAGGATGTGGTGGCCGATTACCACACGATCATTACCGAGTTAGAGAACTACGGCGGAGAGCTGGCGTTGAAACCGCGGATCACCGTGCTCAACAAGGTGGACGCGATCGAGCCTGGGGAACTGGCCGAGAAGCGCGCAGCCCTTGGCGCGGTGGCCGGAAACCTGATGGAGATGTCCGGCGTTGCAGGCACCGGCGTGACCGAGGTGCTACGCGGGTTGCGCGCGCGCGTAGACGCAAACCAGAAGGCTGCGCGAGACGCTCTTGAGGAGCCCGAGCAATGGCGTCCCTGACGGGGGCCAAACGGGTCGTCGTCAAGATCGGGTCGGCACTGTTGGTGGATCGAAGCACCGGTGATCTGCGCGGTGAATGGCTGCATTCCCTCGCGCTGGACGTGGCGGCCCTGAAAAGCAATGGCACCGATGTGATCCTGGTGTCTTCGGGGGCCATCGCACTGGGACGCGGCGCGCTGGATCTCGGCCATGGGGCCCTGTCCCTTGATGAGGCACAAGCCGCCGCTGCCGTTGGCCAGATCCGCCTCGCGCGCGCCTATGAGGAGGCCCTGGCCCCCCACGGCCTGACTTCGGCGCAGATCCTCCTGACGTTGGACGACAGCGCTGATCGCCGGCGCTATCTGAACACACGCGCAACCTTTGCGGCGCTTTTGTCGCGTGGTGCGGTGCCGATCGTAAATGAGAACGATACCATCGCGACGGACGAAATCCGCTATGGCGACAATGACCGGCTCGCCGCCAATGTAGCCGTCATGGCGGGCGCGGATGCCTGCGTCTTGCTGAGCGATGTGGACGGCCTCTATACCGCCAACCCTAGCGACGACCCAAGCGCCCGCCACCTCCCGGTGATCGACACGATCACCCCAGAGATTGAAGCGATGGCTGGGGATGCGGGATCGGGCCTTTCGAAGGGGGGGATGAAGACCAAGGTGATGGCGGCGCGCACAGCAACCGCTGCGGGCTGCGCCATGGCGATCACCCAAGGGGCGGTCTCACACCCCCTTGATGCTCTGCAAAGCGGGGCCAAAGCCACTTGGTTTACCGCTACCCTTTCTCCGCAACAGGCCCGCAAAGCGTGGATCGGCGCGATGAAACCCAAAGGTGCGCTACGCCTTGATCCCGGCGCCGTCAAAGCCCTTGCCCATGGAAAATCTCTTCTCCCCGCAGGGGTCAGCGCCGTTGAAGGCGACTTCCACCGCGGCGATCCCTTGCGCTTGGAAGCCACAAACGGCGACGCAATCGGCATCGGCCTCAGCCGTTATGCCGCCGATGAGGCGCGTGCGATCCAAGGCCACCATTCCGATGAAATTGAAGAAATCCTCGGCTATCCGGGCCGTGCGGCCTTGGTGCACCGCGACGATATGGTACTCTGATCCAACAGCTTCACCTTTTTACAAATATCGACTCTGCCTTTCCATCCCGCGATGAGGTTTCCGATGAAAGACCTACCTAAATTAAACTCGGAGAATGACGTTCCCGCCCTGATGGCCGAGATCGGCAAGCGGGCCAAAGCGGCCAGCGCGGAGCTGGCATTCGCAACACCGGAAGCAAAGACGCAGGCGTTGAACGCCGCTGCCGATGCCGTTTGGAACAAGCGAGAGGCGATCATCGCGTCCAACGAAAAGGATATGGCGTTTGGACGTGAAAAAGGCCTGTCCGATGCCATGTTAGATCGCCTTATGCTGGACGAGGCAAGGGTAGAGGGCATCGTGCAAGGCTTGCGTGCCGTGGCGGCGCAGGATGATCCCGTTGGGCAAGTGCTGACAGAATGGGACCAACCCTCGGGCCTGCATATCAAACGGGTGCGCACACCTCTTGGTGTGATTGGCGTGATCTATGAGAGCCGCCCCAACGTGACGGCCGATGCGGGCGCTCTGTGCCTGAAATCCGGCAATGCCGTGATCTTGCGCGGCGGCTCGGAGAGCTTTCACTCCTCGGGCGCGCTGGCCGATTGTCTGCAAGAGGGGCTGCGTGCCGCCGGGTTGCCCGCGGACGCTGTGCAACGCGTGCCAACCCGAGACCGCGCCGCAGTGTCTGAGATGTTGACGATGACCGACTCGATTGACGTGATCGTGCCTCGGGGCGGCAAGGGCTTGGTGGGGCTGGTGCAGCGCGAAGCGCGGGTGCCGGTTTTTGCGCATCTGGAGGGCATTTGTCACGTTTACCTCGATGCCTCGAGCGACCCGGAAAAGGCGTTGCGCGTGGTCTTGAACGCCAAGACCCGGCGCCCGGGGATCTGCGGCTCGGCGGAGTGCTTGCTGATCCACCGCGATGTGGTGGACACGATCGGGCAGGGCGTCGTGCGGGCCTTGCTGGATGCCGGTGTTGA
This sequence comes from Gymnodinialimonas sp. 57CJ19, assembly GCF_038396845.1. Lineage (NCBI taxonomy): Bacteria > Pseudomonadati > Pseudomonadota > Alphaproteobacteria > Rhodobacterales > Paracoccaceae > Gymnodinialimonas > Gymnodinialimonas sp. 57CJ19. The sequence continues at coordinate 2,735,117 of NZ_CP151587.1, read as the reverse complement.
AGTGCGCGGCGATGCGGGCTTACAGAAGATTGAGGGCGTGGTGGCCGCGCAGGAAAGCGATTGGGGAAAAGAGTTCCTCGACATGATTATCGCTGCGAAGGTGGTGGATGATATTGATGCGGCACTGACCCATATTCGGACTTTTGGCTCCAATCACACCGACGCGATTGTTGCCGAGGATGACGCCGCGGTGGCGCGGTTCTTTCAGCGGCTGGATTCGGCGATTTTGATGCACAATGCCTCCACCCAGTTTGCCGATGGTGGCGAATTTGGGATGGGTGCGGAGATCGGAATTGCGACGGGCAAGATGCATGCACGTGGACCGGTCGGGGCGGAGCAATTGACCTCGTTCAAGTATCTCGTTACGGGCGATGGCACGATCCGGGGATAAGGGTACGCTTTTTTCGGAGCGGTTAAGCGGGGGACCAGTCCCCCGCGCCCCCTGCGATATTTTTGAAAAGATGAAGGAGAGCCGTGATGGCGAATGGTCGGAATGAGAAGCCCGGAACATTGGTGCGCCGCGCCGCTTTGCGAGAGGGCGTGAGCCGCGCCGTTGTGACGCCGATCCAGCCTTCTGTTGTGTACGCTTCGCCGTCGATTTCTACCTTGCACGATCAGTACGAGGGGCGGGCGCACGGCTATACCTACGCGCGGGAGGGGCACCCGAATGCGGAGCTTTTGGCACGCAAGATCGACATGTTGGAGGAGGCCGAGGGCGGATTGGTTCTTGGCTCGGGCATGGCGGCGGTGTCGGCCACGATCATGGGTCTGTTGGGGCAGGGCGACCATATCGTCGGGGGCAACCAGCTTTACGGGCGTTCGTTGCGGTTGATGCATCAGGATTTGGCGCGATTTGGGATTGCGACATCGGTTGCAGATCCGACGGACGTGGAGGCGATGCGGGCGGCGATCCGGCCGGAGACGAAGATGATCTTGGTTGAGGTCATCTCCAACCCGACGTTGCGGGTTGCGGATATGGCGGGGATTGTGGCGCTTGCGAAGGAGGCGGGCGTGATCTTGGCGGTGGACAACACCTTTACCACGCCGATTGGGTACAAGCCGTTGACCGAGGGGGCGGATATTACGATTCAATCCGTGACCAAGTTGCTGGCCGGGCATTCGGACGTGACCCTTGGCTATGTGGCCGCCCGCGACCCAGAGCTGATGCGCAACATCTATGACTTCGCCGTCACCGTCGGGATGACGCCCGCACCAAACGAATGCTGGTTGGCGGAACGCGGTCTCTACACATTCCCGCTGCGATTTGAGAAGGCGCAGGCCAACGCCGCGGCTTTGGCCGATTGGTTGGCCGACCACCCCAAGGTGGGTCGGGTCCTGTACCCCGGTCGCGCCGATCACCCCGACCACGAGGTTGCGGCCTCGATCGTAGGACAAGCCTTTGGCAACATGGTAAGTTTCGAGCTGAAGGATAAGACCGAGCCCGCCGCAGACCGGATGGTGCAAGCCGCCCCCGATCTGCCGTTCGCGCCTACTTTGGGGGATGTCGGCACCACGTTAAGCCACCCGGCATCGTCAAGCCACCGGGGCCTTGGAGCCGAGGGGCGGGCGGCGCTGGGGATTTCTGATGGGTTCTTCCGGGTGTCGGTCGGGATCGAAGAGATTGAACTGCTGATCGCGGATTTTGAAGGCGGGCTGCGGGCGGTCTAAGCCGAGCATACTGCGGCGCGGCCCTTCACCGAGGGGCCGCAAGCCCGTTGCAAGACGGCGCAGAATCGCGCCACACCTCCGGGGCGTACTGGCAGGGGGACGCCGCCGATGACCCGAAACCTGATTAACACCGTCATGTTCACGGTGCCGGACCCGATGGTGTTCATCGACAGTAGCGGCGCCATTGAGGATGCAAATCCGGCTGCCACAACGCTTTTTGGCGATTGGATTATCGGGCGCAATTACGCGGCCCTCCTGCGCCAGCCGGCGTTGTTGAGCCAAATCGACACCGTTCTCGCGGGGGCTGCCGCGGCCGAAGCACGCATAGAACGCGCCGATCAAACCGGGGTTTCGCAGTACCGGGTGCGCATTTCAGCGGTCGAAACGCCAGAGGGCCGCGCCCTTTTGCTGCATTTCAACGACATCACCCATCTGGGAGAGGCGCAGGAAATGCGGCGCGACTTCGTGGCCAATGTCTCCCATGAGCTACGCACGCCGTTAACCTCGATGATCGGGTTTATCGAGACCTTGAGAGGCCCGGCCCGAAACGATGCCGACGCCCAGGACCGGTTCCTGTCGATCATGGAGGAAGAGGCCCTGCGGATGGACCGTCTGATCTCGGACTTGCTGTCGCTGAGCCGGGTGGAATCCGTCAAACGCCTGCGCCCCAATGATACGGTTGATCTGGCGGGGGTTGTGGCCAGCGTCATCGCCACCCTGACGCCGAGGGCACGGGACACCGGCAACGTGCTGCGGCTGATCCATGACGGGACGCCCGCGATGATCCAGGGGGACCGGGATCAGGTGATCCAGGTCTTTCTGAACCTGGCTGAGAACGCACTGAAGTACGGCGGGGCGGAGAAGCCTGTGACGATCGCCATTTCGCGCGGGCAGGGAAGCGGGGCCACGGTGGGGGAAATCCTTATCGTGGATGTCACCGATGAGGGCGAGGGGATCGCCTCGTTACATTTGCCGCGCCTGACCGAGCGTTTTTACCGGGTCGATTCGCATCGGTCGCGGGAAATGGGCGGCACCGGGCTGGGGCTGGCGATTGTGAAGCATATCGTCAACCGGCACCGGGGGCGGCTAAAAATCACCTCAAAACGAGGGCAGGGCAGCACATTCTCGGTGCAGTTCCCGGCGATCTCCGAGGCGTCTTAGCCCGTGTCATAAAACTGATACGTACCTGTCACAAAAGCATAGCGATGCTGCCGTAGCAGGGGGCCAAGCGCGCCAACAACAAGCGCGTGATGTCTGAAAACCAAATGGAGAGAGTCTTAAATGTCTTTCGCAAAAATCAGTGTTTCGGTTGTCGCACTTGCCGCCGTTTCTGCCACTTCCGCTTTGGCCCAGGGCCGGGAAGAAATCCGCGTTGTCGGGTCCTCCACCGTTTTCCCATACTCGCAAGCGGTTGCTGAGCAATTCGCAAACCTGACCGGCGCCCCTTCACCCATCGTTGAATCCACCGGCACTGGTGGCGGCATGCAGATCTTCTGCGGCGGTATCGGCGAAGCCCACGCAGACGTCACCGGCGCGTCCCGCGCCATGCGGGCATCCGAGTTCGAGCTTTGCCAAGAAAACGGCGTGACCGACATCACCGAAATCTACTTCGGCTCCGACGGTCTTTCCCTTGCGATCTCTCGCGACAGCGAATTCGCTTGGGACCTGACGCTGACCCAAGTCTACCTTGCCCTGGGCGCACGGGTTCCTGTTGACGGCGAATGGGCCGATAACCCCTACACCTTGTGGAGCGAAATCGACGCTTCCCTGCCCGCGGTTGAAATCCTCGCCTACGGCCCTCCGCCCACATCCGGCACACGCGATGCCTTTGTTGAGCTGGCCATGCACGCCGGTTGTGAAGAGCTGGCCTACGTCCACGACGGCGGTTTTGACGGCGACTGGGTCGAAGAAAACTGCTCGCGCATGCGCACCGACGGGCCTTTCGTTGAAGCTGGTGAGAACGACAACCTGATCGTCCAGCGTCTGCAAGCCGATGCCAACGCTTTGGGCATCTTCGGCTACTCCTTCCTGTACGAAAACCTCGACACCTTGCAGGCTGTGAACATCAACGGTGTTGCACCTGACGCGGCAACGATTGCCTCGGGCGACTACCCGATTTCGCGACCTCTCTTTGTTTACGTGAAAAACGCCCACCGCGGTGTGATCGCGAACCTTGAAGAGTTCATCGAAGAGTTCGTTTCCGAAGAGGCCATGGGCCCCGGCGGCTACCTGTCCGAGCGTGGCCTTGTGCCGCTGGAAGACGACCTGCGCGCCGCCACCAATGACGCGGCAATCACGGCCGTGACTTACACAGGCGCCGAATAAACGGCTCCCGATCTACTCTGGCTGCCCGGCGTTTTGTCGGGCAGCTTCCTTCTCTTGCAGAGTTTTCCCATGACCCTGACCGCCTTTCTCATTCTGATTGCCTTCGCCATCGCGGGCTACATGTTGAACCGCCAAACGGCTGCGGCGATCCGGTCCGATGGGACGCGCCTGCATTCGTTACTGCATTTCCACGGCCTCTACGCGATGCTGATGATCCTGGTCCCGGTCTTCGTGATCTTGGTCCTGTTCCTGATCCTGGAGACGCCGGTGATCGACACCATCGTCATGAGCGGCGTCCCTCAGGCTGAGCTAGAGGGGCTTGATAGCGGCGCGGTGCAACTTATCCTCGCGGAGATCCGCTCTATCGCGAACGGGCAGGTGTTTGGCACCCCCGCCGACTGGAAGCTGGGGGCCGCCGAGCGCCTAAGCGCCCTGTACCGCAACGCCGACATTCTTCTGATCGTTCTGGTCCTGCTGCTAAGCGTCGGTATCCTGTTCTACACCCGCAACCGCGTCTCGGCCGAATTCCGGGCTCGCCAAGCGGTGGAGGCCATTGTCAGCGGCCTGATGATCGCCTGCTCGCTTGTGGCCATCTTCACCACCGTGGGCATCGTCTTCGCGCTGGTCTTTGAGACCTGGAAATTTTTCCAGATGGTGCCGCTGCAAGACTTCCTCTTTGGCGTGAACTGGGAGCCTCAGATCCCGATCCGTGAAGACCAGATCGCTGCGGAAGGGGCCTTTGGCTGGCTGCCGGTGATCTTGGGGACGGTCGTGATCTCGGCTGTGGCCATGTTTATCGCAACGCCTGTTGGGTTGATGTCAGCGATCTACCTGAACGAATTCGCGCCGCGCCGGATGCGGGCTGTGGTGAAGCCGCTTCTGGAAATCCTCGCCGGGGTTCCCACGGTTGTTTACGGCTTTTTCGCCATCCTGGTAGTGGCGCCCGCCTTGCGCGGGGCAGGGGCCGAGCTTGGCATTCCGGTCTCGCCCAACACCGCGCTGGCGGCGGGCGGCGTGATGGGGATCATGTTGATCCCCTTCATTTCTTCCTTCGCCGATGATGCCTTGTCCGCCGTGCCGCGTAGCCTGCGCGATGGGTCGCTGGCGCTTGGCTCAACCCGAGCAGAAACCATGCTGAAGGTGCAATTCCCTGCCGCCATTCCCGGTATTGTGGGCGGCGTCCTGCTGGCCGTCAGCCGCGCCATTGGCGAGACTATGATCGTGGTGATGGCCGCAGGCCTCATGGCTCGAATGACGATCAACCCCCTCGATAGTGTGACCACGGTGACAGTGCAGATTGTGACGCTGCTGATCGGCGACACGGCTTTCGACAACCCCAAAACGCTGGCGGCCTTCGCCCTGGGTCTGATGCTGTTCATCATCACCCTCGGCATCAACGTGTGGGCCCTGCGCATCGTGCGCAAATACCGCGAAATCTACGATTGAGGCGACGGATCAATGGCAAACTTTCCAGATACCAACGGTACGACCCCGGCCCGGTCGCTGCGTCAGGCGTCGGCCCAAGTGCGTCGCCGCAAGCGTAAAGAGTTGCTGCTGCAAGCCTGCGGGCTTGGGGCGATCCTGCTGGCCTTCTCGGTGCTCTTTATGCTTGTCGCCTCGCTGGTGAAAACGGGTCACACGGCCTTTGTGCAGACCCATGTGACCCTTGATGTCTACGTGGACCCCGCCGAGATCGAGGTGGACCGTCTGCCACGCGGCGGCTTCCAGAACGTGCTGACGGCGGCCGTACTGGCCAACCTGCCATCGGCGGACCCGGAAACCGACGCCCGTGCGGTGCGGGGCATCCTATCCAACGGGGCGCAGTTCGACCTGCGCGACCGGGTTGTGGCTGACAACGATCTGATTGGCCAGACCATCACCCTGACGCTGCCCGTTGCCGATATTTTCGACCAACTCAACAAGGGCGGCATTCGTCGCGACACGCCGGAAGAGCTGCGCCGCGTCAACGACCAAGAGATCCTTTGGTTCGACGAATTGGACGCCGCTGGCCTGATCTCTCGGCCCTTCAATGTCGCGCTCTTCACCAACGCCGATAGCCGCTTTCCTGAACTGGCGGGCCTGAAGGGGGCTTTGGTGGGATCATTCTGGGCGCTGCTGACCTGTTTTGTCATCGCCTTTCCCATCGGCATCGGCGCGGCCATCTACCTGGAGGAATTCGCCCCGAAAAACCGCCTGTCGGACTTCATCGAGGTGAACATCAACAACCTCGCGGCGGTGCCGTCGGTGGTCTTCGGTCTTCTGGCCTTGGCAGTGTTCCTGAACTGGTTCGGCATGCCCCGGTCGGCCCCATTTGTAGGCGGCCTGACCCTGGCGCTGATGACCATGCCCACGATCATCATCGCGACCCGTGCGGCCCTGAAAGCGGTGCCACCCTCGATCCGAGAGGCCGCCTTGGGCCTTGGCGCATCGCGTCAGCAGGTGGTCTTCGGGCACGTCCTGCCCTTGGCCATGCCCGGCATTCTTACGGGCACAATCATCGGCCTTGCTCAAGCGCTTGGGGAAACCGCGCCGCTGCTTCTGATCGGGATGAACGCGTTCATCACCTCGGCGGCCAGCTCTCCGTTTGATGCCGCCACGGCGATGCCCACACAGATCTTCATCTGGGCCGACAGCCCTGAGCGCGGCTTCGTCAGCCGGACATCCGCCGCGATCCTCGTGCTGCTTGGCTTCCTGGTCATCATGAACGGCATCGCGATCTATCTGAGAAATAAATTCGAAAGACGGTGGTAGGCCTCATGAAGGATTTCAACGTGAACGACATGCGCACAATCGACCAAGAGGTAGCTGTGGAAACGCTCAAGATGAAAGCCCGCGGCGTAGATGTGTTCTACGGGGCAGGGAACGGCAAACGCTCTGCCGAGAGTATGCTGAACGACGCGTCCGTCACCCGTGCCATCAAGGGCGTGGATGTGGATATTGCCGACAAGACAGTGACGGCGTTCATCGGCCCTTCGGGGTGCGGTAAATCCACCTTTCTGCGGTCGCTCAACCGGATGAACGACACCATCGAGGGCTGTAAGGTCACCGGAGAAATTACGCTGGAAGGCGAGAACATATACGACCCGCGCATCGACCCGGTGCAATTGCGCGCCAAGGTGGGCATGGTGTTTCAGAAGCCAAACCCGTTCCCCAAGTCGATCTTCGAAAATGTCGCCTACGGTCCCCGCATTCACGGGCTGGCCCACAAAAAAGCGGACCTTGAGGAGATCGTTGAAAAATCCCTGCGCCGCGCTGCCATTTGGGACGAGGTGAAAGACCGCCTCGATGCGCCTGGCACCGGCCTTTCCGGTGGGCAACAGCAGCGTCTTTGTATCGCCCGTGCGGTCGCCACATCGCCGGAAGTTCTGCTGATGGACGAGCCTTGCTCGGCGCTGGACCCCATCGCGACGGCGCAAGTGGAAGAACTGATCGACGAGCTGCGGGAGCGATACTCTGTTGTCATCGTGACTCATTCGATGCAGCAAGCCGCACGGGTCAGCCAGAAGACCGCGTTTTTCCACCTTGGGAACATCGTCGAATTCGACGACACCGACAAAATTTTCACCAACCCCAGCGATCCGCGCACGGAAAGCTACATCACGGGACGGATTGGATAGCGCCATGCCAAACCAGGAACACATCGTCAGCAGCTTTGACCGCGACCTCGAAGGGATTCAGACCAAGATCATGCGCATGGGCGGCATGGTGGAGGAGTCGATTGCCAATGCGTCCACCGCGTTGACCACCCGCGACATCGAACTGGCCCAGGCCGTTCGCAAGGCCGACCGCACTATTGATGCGGCAGAGATCGACCTTAACGAAGAAGCCGCACGCATCATCGCGCTGCGCCAACCCGCGGCTTCGGACCTGCGAATACTACTGTCGGTTTTCCGCGTGTCAGGAAACCTGGAGCGGATCGGAGACTACGCCAAGAACATCGCTAAACGCAGCGAAGCAGTGATCGCGCTGCCCTCGGTTCCCGGCGACGCAGCCGCGCTCAAACGGATGGCACGCCAAGTTGAAATGATGCTGAAAGACGTGCTCGACGCCTATATTCAACGCAACGCCGACCTTGCCGAGGATGTGCGCCAGCGCGACCTTGAAGTGGACCAGATGTATTCCGCGCTGTTCCGGGAATACCTGACCCACATGATGGAAGATCCGCGCCACATTACCACCTGTATGCACTTGCATTTCATGGCAAAAAATATCGAACGGATGGGGGACCACGTGACCTCGATCGCCGAGCAGGTGGTCTATCTTGTGACCGGCGAAGCCCCAACCGACGACCGCCCGAAAGACGACGAAACGGCTTTCGTGAAAGGGCGCCTGAACGATGGCTGGTGAACCGATCGTCCTTGTGGTGGAAGACGAGCCTGCTCAACGGGAGGTGCTCGCCTACAACCTCCGTGCCGAGGGGGTCTCGGTCGTGACGGCGGCCTCGGGCGACGAGGCGTTGATCGTGGTGCAAGAGACGTTGCCAGACCTCATCGTGTTGGACTGGATGCTGCCCGAGGTCAGCGGAATCGAGATTTGCCGCCAATTGAAATCGGGGGCCGCCACGTCAAAAATCCCGATCATCATGCTCTCGGCGCGGTCCGAGGATACGGACAAGGTGCGCGGCCTCGAAACCGGCGCCGATGACTACATCACCAAGCCGTATTCTGTGGCTGAACTTCTGGCCCGCGTGCGCACTCAGTTACGTAGGGTAAGGCCGTCCTCGGTGGGAGAGCGGATGGAGTATGAAGACATTGTCGTCGACCTGGCCGAGCACCGGGTTTATCGCGGCGGAGACTTGGTAAGCCTTGGGCCGACAGAATTCCGCTTGCTGACCGCGTTCATGGAACGGCCGGGCAGGGTGTGGGCCCGCGAACAGCTTCTGGACCGGGTCTGGGGCCGCGACATCTACGTCGATAGCCGTACGGTGGACGTCCACGTGGGCCGCTTGCGCAAGGCGTTGAAGGTGGCACAAGCCGGCGACCCGATCCGCACGGTGCGCGGCGCGGGCTATGCGCTGGGGTAAAGTTGAGCGTGAGCGTTGCGGCGTAAGTGATTGGACTGGCGAGACAATCATGTCGGCGGGTGTGTTGGCATCTTGGCAGCGGCGCTCAGCCGTCGCTGAGGGGCCGTTGCATAGGCTGTCGGCGCTCAGATCGACGAGAGCGCCAGTTTAGGCCGATGCGATCCGAGATTTTCAACGCCCAACATACGAGGGGGCGGCACCATAGCGGCACCATATCCCTCAGTGCATTTAGCCAGTAATCATGATTATGTTAAATATGCAGATACCCAACTATGCCAGACACTTACAAAGCCCCCCGGTTCAAACCACCGCCGCTGTGACAATCATTTCCACCTTCAGCACGTCACGCGCCAACCGCGCTTCGCCACAGGCCCGCGCTGGTGCGTGGCCTTCAGGCACCCAGGCGTTCCAGACCTCGTTCATGGCGGCGAAGTCGGCCATGTCCGCCAGCCAGATCGTGACCTGCAACATATGTTCGCGCGACGACCCGGCTTGCGTCAGCAGCGCATCGACACGGCGCAGGCATTCGTGGGTCTGTTCCGTGATATCGGCACCCTCGCCCACTTGGCCCGTCAGATACGCCACACCATTGTGCTTCACGATTTTCGAGCTGCGAACGCCCGGTTCAATCCGTTCAATCATCCGATCAATCCTTTATCGGTTAAAACTTGCGTGATCTCATCAAGGATCACAGGGTCATCAATGGCGGCGGGCATCTTATAGGCCTCAGCGTCCGCAATCTTCTGCATGGTGCCGCGCAGAACCTTGCCAGAGCGCGTCTTTGGCAGGCGTTTCACCGGTACCGCCAATTTGAACGCGGCAACAGCGCCGATGTCATGGCGGACCTTTTTGACCAGTTCGGTGGTGATTTCATCAACGTCTTGCTCCACACCTGATTTCAGGACGAAGAAGCCCAAAGGCACTTGGCCCTTCAATGCATCCGCCTTGCCCACAACCGCGCATTCGGCCACGGCATCGTGGTTGGAAAGGACCTCTTCCATCGCGCCGGTGGACAGCCTGTGGCCGGCCACGTTGATGATGTCGTCGGTCCGCGCCATGATGTGCAGATAGCCGTCTTCGTCCAGAATTCCCGCATCTGACGTCGCAAAATATCCTGGGAATTCATTGAGATAGGACGAGTGGAACCGTTCCTCCGCGTTCCAGAGTGTCGGCAAACATGCCGGCGGCAGCGGCAGTTTCACCACGATGTTTCCAAGCGTCCCGTTAACAACGGGATGGCCCTCATCATCCAGGACCTGCACGTCATAGCCCGGCATCGGAACACCCGGAGAGCCATGTTTTACGGGCAAGGCCTCGATCCCCATGGGGATTGCGGAAATCGCCCACCCGGTCTCGGTCTGCCACCAATGGTCGATCACTGGCACGCCAAGTTGCGCCTCAGCCCAAGCCAATGTCGCCGGGTCCGAGCGTTCGCCCGCAAGGAACAATGTGCGCAGGCCCGAGGTGTCGTATTTCTTCAGAAACGCGCCTTCTGGGTCCTGCCCCCGGATCGCGCGGAATGCCGTGGGCGCGGTGAACAGAACGCTCACGTCATGCTCCTCGATCACGCGCCAGAATGTGCCGGCATCCGGTGTGCCGATTGGCTTGCCTTCAAACACCACAGTCGTGCAGCCCGCCAGCAAAGGCGCGTAGCAGATGTAGGAATGCCCCACGACCCACCCCACGTCCGACGCGGCCCAGAACACGTCTCCTGCGGACACGCCGTAGATATTTTTCATCGACCAGTTGAGCGCCACCATATGGCCGCCGGTGTCGCGCACCACGCCCTTGGGTTGGCCCGTGGTGCCGGAGGTATAAAGGATATAAGCCGGGTCCGTCGCCAACACCTCGGCGCAGGGGGCGCGGCGCCCCTCGGCACGGGCGCGGGCCATTTCCTCGGCCCAATCCAGATCGCGGCCCGCGGTCAGTTCAGCGGGCTGGATGTCACGCTGGAGAACCAAGCAGAACGACACGTCATTTTGCGCAATATCAACAGCTTCTGACACGAGGCTCATGTAATCAATGACCCGTCCCGGCTCGATCCCGCAAGAGGCCGTCAGGATAACCGTGGCATCCGCATCGTCGATCCGCGTGGCCAGCTCAGCCGGAGCAAAACCGCCGAAAACCACGGAATGAACCGCGCCAATTCGGGAGCACGCCAGCATCGCAACCAGCGCCTCTGCCACCATCGGCATATAGATGATGACACGGTCCCCCTGCCCCACGCCCATGTCTGTCAGCACCGCACCAAGGGTGGCGACCTCGTCCAGCAGCTCTGCGTAGGTGATCGTGCGCTTGCTGTCGGTGACGGGGCTGTCGTAGATGATCGCAGGCTGGTCGCCGCGTCCGGACGCCACGTGGCGATCCACGGCGTTGTGGCAGGTGTTACCAACCGCGCCTTCAAACCAACGCCCATACACGCCGGAACCGCGCGTAAACGCCTGTGTCGGCGGTGTCATCCAATCAATCGCGCCGGCGGCCTCTAGCCAAAAGCTTTCGGGGTCCGTGCTGGCCCGTTTGAATGTCGCTTTATAAGTCATCTAGTCTTCCTCCCGCCGACGCAGCCCAAAGCGCCAGCCCCGCAAATGTCATCGCAGGTTGCGGCGCGGCGCGGGCGCGGTCAATGTGCGTTACCGCTATCTGCGACAGAATAGGAGCTTTCGCCATGGGCCTGAAAACCTCTGCCTCACAATTGGTTGCCACCGCTCGCGCCCGGATTGAGGAGGTCGAGACCGCCGAGTTGATCGCCAAGGTCGATGACCCCGATGTGGTGATCGTGGATATCCGCGACATCCGCGAGCGTCAGCGCGGGTATATCCCCGGCTCGGTCCATGCGCCGCGCGGCATGATCGAATTCTGGGTGGACCCCGATAGCCCCTACTTTAAGCCGGTCTTTGGACAGGAAGGAAAGAGGTACGTGTTTCACTGCGCCTCGGGCTGGCGATCGGCCCTGACGGTGGCGACACTGCAAGACATGGGCTTTGACGCGGCACACCTGCGCGAAGGATTTTCACCATGGGAAGAGCACGGCGGCCCGGTTGAGATCCCGGAGCCCAGGAAATAACCGCTAAGGGTGCCAAAACTTGGCCAATTCAACGACTCGACGCAAGCCGCCGGTTGCCTATACAGTGCCGCTAAAGGGATACTGACGAATGAAGCTATTAGTCCTCAACGGGCCCAACCTTAACCTCCTGGGAGAGCGTGAGCCGGGCATCTATGGGGCCGCGTCCCTGGCAGATATCGAGGCCGAGTGTCAGGCCTTCGTCAGCACCTTTGGGTCCAGTGTTCGGTTTGAACAATCCAACCACGAGGGCGGGCTTGTGGACGCGCTTCACGGGGCGCGTCACGACACCGACGGCGTCGTGTTGAACGCGGGCGCCTACACCCATACTTCCATCGCACTGCGCGATGCGATCAGCGCCACGCGCTTGCCGGTGATAGAGCTTCATTTGTCCAACACCCATGCCCGCGAAGAATTCCGCCACACATCAATGATCGCGGCGGTGGTCGTCGGTATCATCCAAGGCTTCGGCGCAGACGGCTACCCCCTCGCCCTGCGTGCCCTGCATCAACACCTTTCAAAAAAGTAGCATTCTATGAAACGTCTCCGCCCCTATATGGAAATGTCCACCGTCGAAGACCTCTGGGCCCACCATACGAAAGTATTGGCAGGCTACGGCTTTGACCGCGTGTTTTACGGCTTCAATGCCTTTCGCGGCGCGGGTCTGTACGACAACCCCGAAGACGCGCTGCTTCTGACGAACATGCCCTCCGACTATGTAGAGGCCTATGTCGACGGCGGCATGTTCCGAGACGGCGTGATGATGCGGTGGGCGACCGAGAATGTGGGCGCCGCATCCTGGCGCGACGTCTACACGGCCATGGCCCACGAAGAGCCCTCCAAGGGCGAGTTGGCCATGCGCGCGATGAATGAAAAACACGGCATTACAGCGGGTTACACGGTGAGCTTCCCCATGGCGATCAAGAACGCCAACGCGGGCATTGGCATGGCCGTGAAAAAGGGCATGGACCAGGACGCCGCCGATGCGATCTGGGCCGAGCATGGCGAGGATATCGAGACGATCTGCCATGTGGCCCACCTGTGCATCCTGCAACTGCCCGCGACGGGTCAGCGCAAACTACTGACCCCGCGCCAATCCGAGGTGTTGGAACTGGTGGCCGACGGCAAGACCATGGCCGATATCGCGCTACTGCTGGAACGCAACGTGGCGACGATCGAAAAGCACCTGCGCGGCGCACGGGATGCGTTGGGGGTTGAGACGACCGCACAGGCCGTGCGCAAGGCCTCGATCCTGAACCAGATCTTCCGCCTCGATGACCGCGAAGACACCACGCCCCGCCTGCCCCATATGGCGGGAACCGTCGGTGATCGCCGTTAACCTGTCCTAATCGACAGGTAGGGATTCCCCTATCTATCGCGATGAAGCCACATCCTGCATAACGTCCTTGTTCCGTGAGTGATGGCAATTAACGCCAGGAACACCGGGTTTCGGAGGTACGTATTTTCCCGCCTCCGGACCCACCCGGCGCCTGCTTGCACGCGGTTGGGTTCGGAGCGGTTGGTCCGTATTTTAAGGGCCGAACACCGCTTCGGGGAAACGGCGGCGGGGTCTTCTCCCTCCCCTCGCGCCGCAAATTCAGATTGCGCCTCAGCTGTCCCTTGAGGTGTAAGATCCGGCGCTTCGTCCTTGTCCCTCGTGCGCCGGACATTCCAAGACGGTGCTGCCCCTGTCCCGGGCAGTGCCGTTTTTTGTGGCCTTTCCTATATCTCAGGTCCCCTTCTCTTGTCCTGTGCACGCGGTTATGAAGACCCTTAAGTCCACCCCATTCGGAGCCCCACGATGCCCAAACAAGTGATCGCTGGTGCCCTCACAGGCCTGTGTCTCTCCGTTAGCGCCGCCCAAGCCGAGACGATCTGCACCCTGATCGCGTCCCCTTCAGCGCAGGACGCGATTTACGAGGTCGGCGATTGCGACCGCCGGGTCACGCCCGCCTCTACCTTCAAGGTAGCCCTATCCCTTATGGCGTTTCACGATGGTGTTCTACTGGACGCCCACACCCCGACCCTGCCCTACCAGAGCACCTATCCCGACTGGGGCGGCGAGAACTTGCGGCAGGCCACCGACCCGGACCGCTGGATGACCTATTCCGTCGTGTGGTTTTCACGGCAAATCACGCCGCTTTTGAGTCTGGATCGGATGACAGAGCTCGCCCAAGGCATGGGCTATGGAAACGCGGATTTCAGCGGAGACTATGGCCAGAACAACGCGCTGGAACGGGCTTGGATGACCTCCTCTTTGCTGATCTCTCCACGCGAACAGGTCGCGTTCTTATCGCGAATGATTCAAAATTACTTGCCGATCTCAGGCGAAGCCGTCGCGCAAACGATTGAGATTATGGATTATACCGACACACCCGGCGGTTGGCGGATCTATGGCAAGACGGGTGCGGCCTACCCTAGAATGGAATCCGGTGCGTTTGACTATGCCCAGGGCTGGGGCTGGTACGTGGGGTGGGCCAGCAATGGCGACACCACATTGGTTTTCGCCCACCTGACCCAAGATGAGACCCGGCACCAGACCTCTCCCGGCATCCGAGCGCGGGAAGCTTTTCTTGCCGGGTTTGAGGCCCTCGCCAACGGCGCGCTGCAATGACCAGCCCTACACTGGCTTTCGTATGTGTCGCGGCATTGTGCGTGCCGCTGGTTCCGGCTCATGCTCAAACTGTGGACCTAGGGGGGCTGACATGGGTCGAACAGAAGTGTGTGCTCTATCAAAGCGCGTGGGATTGGGCCGTTAACAGTGTCGGGGCAGAGCAGATCAGCGCAAACTTCATTGCCGACAACGACCGGTTCGTGGCCTCGGGCTGCCTGGCGGATATTGCCGTATGCCCCACAAACGATGCGGAATTTGAATTGGCGAATTTGCTGACTGTTATGACAATGAACGAAGGCATGGCCAGTACCTTCGTGCCTTTTGCCTGCCCCTGACGCGGCAAGCATCAGCGCAACAAAAAGGGGCAGAGGATTGCTCCCCTGCCCCTTCGTATAGCGCGTAGACCGGACATTTGCCCGGGGACGCTTAACCTTTGGCGGTCTTGGCCACTTCTTCTGCGAAGTTCTCGACCTTCTTCTCGATGCCTTCACCCACTTCGAGGCGAACGAAACCGGTGATCTCGGCGCCGGCCTCTTTGGCGGCATCGCCAACAGTCAGGTCAGGGTTCACAACGAAGGCCTGGTTCACGAGCGTGATTTCCGAGAGGTACTTCTTCATACGACCCACGATCATCTTTTCGATGACCTGCTCAGGCTTGCCGGATTCGCGGGCGATGTCGATCTGGACCTGCTTTTCCTTCTCCAGCATTTCCGCGTCCACGGCGCCCTCGTCCAGAGCGGCGGGGTTCACGGCGGCCACGTGCATGGCAACCTGCTTGGCGAAGGCTTCGTCGCCGCCTTTGGTAGCAACCAGAACGCCGATCTTGCCCATGCCCTCGGCAGCGGCATTGTGCACGTAGGAAACGACAACGTCGCCTTCCAGCGCAGCCATGCGGCGCACGGACATGTTTTCACCGATCACGGCAACGGCGTCAGTCACGGTCTGCTCGACGGACTTGCCGCCCATGTCAGCCGCTTTCAGCTCGTCCACATTGTTCACGCCCTTGGCGACGTCAGCAATGCCAGCAACCATTTTTTGGAAGTCAGCATTCTTGCCCACGAAGTCGGTTTCAGAATTCACTTCAACCGCAACGCCTTTGTTACCCTCAACGGCAACAGCCACGAGGCCTTCAGCGGCCGTACGGCCGGATTTCTTTGCGGCTTTTGCAAGGCCCTTGGTGCGCAGCCAGTCAACGGCCGCTTCCATGTCGCCTGCGGTTTCGGTCAGCGCCTTCTTGGCGTCCATCATGCCAGCGCCAGTTGTGTCGCGCAGCTCTTTTACCATGCTTGCAGTGATTGCCATGTCATGGATCTCCTGAATGAAAATGGTGTCGGGCCCGGCAATACCGGGCCCTTGTATCAGTTCCGCAACGCCCGGGGCTTATGCCTCGGCGGCAGGGGCTTCTTCAGCTGCGGGCTCGGCGATGGCTTCCTCAACGGAGCCCTCTTCCAGACCACCAAGGTCAACACCGGCTGTTTCCAGTTGCGTGGACATGCCGTCCAGCGCCGCGCGGGAAATCAGATCGCAGTAGAGTGCAATGGCACGGGCCGCGTCGTCGTTACCGGGGATGATGTAATCCACACCATCGGGCGAGCAGTTGGTATCAACCACAGCCACAACAGGAATGCCCAGTTTCTTGGCTTCGGCGATGGCGAGGTCTTCCTTGTTGACGTCGATCACGAAGATCAGGTCTGGAAGGCCGCCCATTTCGCGGATGCCGCCGAGGGAGGCTTGCAGTTTGATCTGGTCACGCTCCATGCCCAGACGCTCTTTCTTGGTCAGACCTTCGAGAGAGCCGTCGGCTGTCTTCTCGTCGATCTCTTTCAAGCGAGAGATGGAGTTGGAAACGGTTTTCCAGTTGGTGAGCGTGCCGCCCAACCAACGGTGGTTCATGTAGTACTGTGCGCAACGCTCTGCGGCATCGGCCACAGGCTTTTGCGCCTGACGCTTGGTGCCCACGAAGAGGATCCGGCCGCCTTTGGCGACGGTCTCACGCACAACCTGAAGCGCTTGCTCCAGCATCGGGTGGGTCTGGGTCAGGTCGAGGATGTGGATGCCATTACGGTCGCCGTAGATGAACTCGCCCATGCGGGGGTTCCAGCGTTGCGTCTGGTGGCCGAAGTGAACGCCAGCTTCAAGAAGCTGACGCATGGTGAAATCTGGAAGCGCCATGCCAATTTCCTTTCCGGTTTGCGCGTAGGGCGAAGGATTAGAGAAAGCGCCTTGGACGCGGACTCAACCGGTGGACTGATCCATGGAATTTGCCATGGGGCCCGCCTTCGCCTGAGAAGTGAGGGTGCCTTAGGGGGTTTGGGGAGAGGTTGCAACCTATGAATGAGCGTCAGGCGGGTGGAAAGCGAGGGATTGAGTTGTATTTGCCAAGATGAAGGAGGGAGTGTCTTGCGGGGCGGCGGATGTCAGGGCAAGAGGAGAGGATGGAACAGAGACCGGATATTTTGTGCATCGGCGCAGTTTTGTGGGACATCATTGGCCGCACAGACGAACCGATGGTGCTTGGCAATGACAAGCCGGGGCAAATCAGCCGTTTGCCGGGAGGCGTGGCGTTGAATATTGCCATGACACTTTCGGGATTCGGGTTGCGGGCGGCTTTGTTGTCGGTGGTGGGTGAGGACACGGAGGGGCGCGAATTGCGCGCGGCGGCAGCCGAGATGGGGCTGGATGTAAGCCCGATGTTGGTGGATGCCGCCCTGACCACGGATCGCTATATGGCGATCGAGGCGCAGGGCCAGTTGATTGCGGCGATTGCCCATGCCCATTCGTTGGAACGCGCCGGCGCCCGCATTCTGGCACCTTTGGCCGACGGCACCTTGGGGTCTGAAGCCGAGCCTTGGAACGGTCCTGTTGCCCTGGACGGCAATCTGACGGAGGCTCTTTTGCAAGACATCGCGGTTAGCCCCTTGTTCGCGGAGGCGGATTTGCGGATTGCGCCTGCCTCGCCAGGCAAGGCATTGCGGCTGCGCCCCTTGCTGTCGCATCCCCGTGCCACGATTTACGTGAACCGAGAGGAAGCAGGGCTTCTGACAGGGACACACCCCGCCAATGCCGCCGCCGCCGCCGAAGCCCTGATCGCTGCGGGCGCTCGCAGGGTGCTGGTCACGGAAGGCGCGCAAATGGCCGTAGATGCCTGCGCCGATCACAGCTTGTCCGCCGTACCGCCCGCCGTTGAAGCGCGGCGGATCACCGGAGCGGGCGATACATTCATGGCAGCCCATATTGCTGCCGAAGTCGCGGGGGAATCCCGCGAGAAATCACTGGAAGCCGCGGTGAATGCAGCGGCCACCTACGTCTCAGGAGATACCCCATGACGCTTCCCCTTACCTTTTCGCCCGAGGTTGTCGAGGCCCGTGCCAACGGCACTCCCATCGTAGCGCTCGAATCCACGATCATCACCCACGGCATGCCCTATCCGCAGAACCTCGACACCGCACGTTTGGTCGAAGACGAGATCCGTGAAGCCGGGGCGGTTCCCGCAACAATTGCGATCATGGACGGTCGGATCCAGATTGGCTTGACCGAGACGGAGTTAGAGGTTCTGGCCCAGGCCCAAGACGTCTCGAAGCTTAGCCGCGCCGATTTGGCCGCGTGCCTGGCCATGGGTGGCGTCGGTGCCACGACGGTTGCTGCAACGATGATTTGTGCCGCCATGGCCGACATCAAAGTGTTTGCAACCGGCGGCATTGGTGGCGTCCATAAGGGCGCGGAAGAGACCTTTGACATCTCCGCCGACCTGCGTGAACTGGCCCATACCCCTGTGAGCGTCATTGCAGCGGGTCCCAAAGCGATCCTCGACCTGCCCAAGACGCTGGAAGTTCTCGAGACCCTTGGGGTACCGGTGTTTGCCTACGGCCAAGATGCCTTCCCCGCATTCTGGAGCCGTGACAGCGGGCTGACGGCGCCCCTACGGGCGGACACGGCGGCACAGATTGCCCAATCGCATCTGATGCGCACCCGCCTTGGCCTGCCAGGCGGACAACTGGTGACCAACCCGATCCCCTTGGCCGATGAAATCCCGGCGGCCACCCTTGCGCCAATCATCGCGCAGGCGCAGTCCGAAGCCGACGCCAAGGGCATCTCCGGCAAACAGGTCACCCCGTTCCTGCTGCAACGCCTGTTCGAGCTGACCGACGGCGCCACGCTGACCTCCAACATTGCCCTCGTGCGCAACAACGCGCGGCTTGCCGCAGCGGTCGCGCGTGAAATGATCGCCGGGACACCGTGATCCTTGTACGCCCCACCCTCGGCGCTTAGTTAATCCAAAGCCCCACTCATTCGAGAACCGCTCCGCCGATGAAATTGCCTCCTACGCCAGATATTCCACGACGGGGGTTGTTTGCCTCTCTACGGTCGAACTTCCTGACGGGTTTGATCGTGATTGCGCCCATCGGCATCACAATCTGGCTGATCTGGACCCTGACAGGCTGGATTGACAGTTGGGTCCTGCCCTTTATCCCCAATGCCTATAACCCCGCGATGCTGATTAACGAGTGGACCGGCATCCAAGTGAACATCCGTGGCATCGGCGTGGTGACGTTCCTGATCTTCACCATGATCGTGGGCTGGATTGCGAAGGGTTTTATTGGACGGTCAATGATCCGTTGGGCCGAAAGCCTCGTGCTGTCGATCCCGATGGTGCGCACGATCTATTCCGGCCTGAAACAAATTGCCGAAACGATCCTTCAGCAAGGGCAACAGAACTTCGACAAAGCCTGTCTCGTGGAATATCCGCGTCGCGGCATCTGGGCGATCGCCTTCATTTCTACCACCGCCAAGGGTGAAATCGCCAAACGCGCGCCCGAGGACATGGTCTCGGTCTTCCTGCCCACAACACCCAACCCGACATCGGGCTTCTTGCTGTTTGTCCCGGTCAAGGACACGATTGTTCTCGATATGACGGTCGAGGACGCCGCGAAACTGATCATCTCCGCGGGTCTGGTCTATCCAAACGGCCAAGACCCCTCGCAACCTCCTGCGCCCAAACCCTAGGCCACAGGAAAAGGGCGCTCCTATTCCGAAAAGCCCTCCTTCATCTTTTTAAAAATATCGCCGGGGGTCTGGGGGGCTGGCCCCCCAGGTAATCAGGCTTGGTCTGCGGGGCTGGCCCCCAGGTAATCAGGCTTGGTCTGGGGGGCTTGTCATCCACTCTTAAGGTGGGTCTCAAGCCTGCCTCTAAGGTCTCTATCGTGACCTGAGGGGCTTACTCCTCCTCAACCCACCAAACGTCCGGCTGCCAACCAATCCAATCTCCGTAGATCGGAATGTAATCCGGGAAATGCAGTTCAGAATTGTAGGCAATCCGGCTGATGGGGTTGTGGTGGAACGGCACCACGTAGCGGTCCGAGATCAAGATCCGGTCCAAGGCCCGCACTGCTGCACGGTAGTTCTCTTGCGAGGACGCGCTCAGCATCTCGTCGATCATCGCCTCAATCGCCGGATTGCACCCGCCGTGCAGGTTGCGGCCGCCATCGACCAAACCCGCGTCGCAGCCCCAGTAGTTGCGCTGTTCGTTTCCGGGGCTGAGCGAAAGGCCCCAGCGATAGTAGATCATGTCGTAATCATAGACGTCGCGCCGCTCCCGGAACTGGGCACTGTCGACACGGGTGACCGTCACCACAATCCCCAAACGCGCCAGCGCTTCGGTGTAGATATTGGTGATCGCATCGTTCTCGGAACTGCCGGTCTGGAGCAGGATCTCGAACGTCACGGGGCCGTTGGGTCCGGTCATCACGCCTTCCTCTACGGTGTATCCGGCCTCTTCCATCAGGGCGATGGCGTTGCGGATGCCGGCGCGGTTGCGTTCGGTGCCGTCGGAGATGGGCAGCGTGTAGCCTTCGATGGCTCCGGGAAGCAGCTCTTCTGTGAAGGGCTGCAGGATTTCCAGCACCCTGCCCTCTGCCGCGCCCTCGTGCATGGCCAGAGGAGAGTTCGCGAAGGGCGACGTGATGCGGGGGTCGACCCCGCCATTGACTGTCTCGTTAATGAACTCAAAGTTGAACGCTTGGATCATCGCCTCGCGCACGCGCCAGTCCGAGAAAACCGGACGCCGCGTGTTCATCACAAATCCCGTCATGCCCGAAGGGCGTTGATGCGCCACCTCGGAGAGCTGAACTTCACCCGATTGCACCGGGGGGAAATCGTAATCCGTGGCCCATGCCTGCGCCGAGGTTTCGCGCTGCGTCGTCACCAGGCCGCTGGTGAAGGCCTCGGTCATGGCCGTGCCATCGGCGAAGAACTCCATGCGGATCTCATCAATGACATTGGTGCCGCGCCGAAACGGAATATCCGCGCCCCAGTAGTCCGGGTTGCGGGTCAGGGAGACGAAACGTCCCGCCTCAAAGTCGGTAACGACATAGGGCGCCGTGGCGATCGGGATGACATCAAGACCGCTTTCAAGGAAGGCATGCTCCTCCCACTGGGCCGCTTGCAAGATCGGGCGCAGGCCCATGATCATCGCCAACTCTCGGTCAGGCTCGGTCAAGGTAATCCGAACCGAGCGATCGCCGGTCGCCTCGATGCCTTCCACCCGGCTCCATGCGCCCAGATAGCGGGGGTGGCCTTCGGTCCCCAAGGTCTCAAACGACCAGATCACATCTTCGACCGTGACCGGAGACCCGTCGGAGAATCGCGCCTCCTCACGGATTACGAATTCGACCGACAGGTTGTCCTCTGCAATGTCCACCGATTCGGCCAAGAGCCCGTACAGGGTGAACGGTTCATCCCAGGACCGCCCCAGAAGCGATTCGTAAGTCAAGAATCGCAGCTGCCACGGGGTAGAGCCTTGGCGGATATGCGGGTTCAGGCTGTCAAAACCGCCCACTTCCCCCGTCACGATCCGCCCGCCCGTGGGCGCATCGGGGTTGGCATAGGGCAAATGCGTGAAGTCCGGCGCCAGCGCAGGCGCGCCATACATGGCCACACCATGTTGTGGGTCAGTATGGCCTGCGGTGCTAAGTGCGATGCTCAGCCCAATAGATAAGGCGCATTTCGTGAAACAATTCGTCGGCATTTGCGAACAATCCTCCAGCAGCTCGTTTTTGTTATGGTTAAAGGCTACCGGGCGGCGGGCGTGGGCGCAAACTTTTCAGTTGGACTCCGGCCAAGTCATTGCTTATAAAGAACTCACTGCTCGATAGGTTTCTTGCCTGTATGAAACCTGCCTCAATGACTTAGCCCTGGCCTTGTGCCAGGGTTTTTTTTGTCCCTCCCCCTGCCCGTCCCGCGTCCCCAAAAACTCTTGCAAGAGTTTTCCAAGGCTTTTGCAAAAGCCTTGCACCGTTGGCCGCAACGCCCTCTGTTCATTTCGCACGTGCAGCATTAGCCTGCCGGAAACGACCTTTAGGAGCACAACAATGGCCATCATTACTGACATGTCCGGCAAGACCGCCATCATCACCGGATCGAACTCTGGCATCGGGTTGGGAATCGCCCGTGAACTGGCCCGCGCCGGGGCCGATGTTGTCCTCAATTCCTATACCGATGACGAGGCCGACCACGCGCTCGCCGCTGAAATCGCGGCAGAGCACGGGGTGACGGCCCGCTACATTCAGGCCGACATGTCCAAAGGCGACCAGGCCCGCGCCCTGATCGAGAAGGCCGGCACCTGCGATATCCTGATTAACAACGCCGGCATCCAGCACGTTGCCCCGATTGATGAGTTTCCGACAGGCAAGTGGGACGCGATCATTGCGATCAACCTCTCGTCCGCCTTTCACACCACCGCCGCTGCGCTTCCGATGATGCGCAAAGCCGGTTGGGGCCGTGTGGTGAACATCGCCTCTGCCCACGGGCTGACGGCCTCTCCCTACAAATCCGCCTATATCGCGGCCAAGCACGGGATCGTCGGCATGACCAAGACCGTGGCCCTGGAAACCGCGCAAGAGCCGATCACCGCCAATGCCATCTGCCCCGGCTACGTGCTGACGCCTTTGGTGGAATCGCAGATCCCAGACACCATGCGCGAATACGATATGTCGCGTGAGGATGTGATCAAGAACGTGATGCTCAAGCGTCAGCCCTCCAAGGAATTCGCCACGACCGAGCAGATGGGCGGCACGGTTGCGTTCCTGTGCTCGGCGGCGGCAGACCAGATCACCGGCACAACCATCAGCGTTGACGGCGGTTGGACCGCGTTGTGATATCAACGGCGCGGGGGCGATGCGCCGCTTCCCCGCGCCAACAATGACGTCTCAATCAGGAGAGCCCGAATGGCAGACCAACCCGAAGCTGGCCGCGATAAGCTGCAAATCAGGAATATGTATTTGTGCGGGTCAACCTTCACCTCGGTGAGCTTGAAGGACGCAGAGTTCCGCGAGACCCATCTGATGGGGGCCGTGATCGACGATGTGAACGCTACGGGCCTGAAGTTTCACAACGTGAACCTGACGGCAGCCTCGTTCGAGGATGTGAACCTGTCGATGACGACGATCAATTCTGCCAATCTGGAAGGGGTGTCCATCACCAACGCCAATATCACCGATATGACGATCGAGGGCGTCAAAGTCAGCGACATGATCGTCCTATGGAACAAGATACATGGCGACGACGACGGGTGATCCATGGCTACGGTAACCGCCCCAAAACCAACGGCGTTGGGGCGGCGCAGTCTTATTCAGCCCTCGGGCAGGGCGTTCAGGCAATCGAAGGCGGCGACACGGTGCGCATCGTAGGTGGTACGATCTTCCGTCGACAAGGCGTCACGCTCATCGCTGCGCACGGCGCTAACCTGGTTGAACCAGACCGTATGCTGACGGGCGACATCACGGGTTTCAGCGGCACAGGCCGCCTCACGCTCTGCGGCGGCTTCGGCCACCAAATTGGAGCCGCCGCCCAAGACAAAGAACCAGACCGCTGCGCCCACAAGGGCAAGGGCCACAATCGCAATTACTGCGCGCATAAGAGACTTCCTTCTGAAATTGGCATTGAGATCAGGCCGATGGCCCACCTCCGCCTTCTTAGTGTGCAACCAGACATACAGCAGCCAACATCCGCAACAATGCGGTGAAACCGTACCTTTTACGCCCCATCCCCCTTGCGCCCTGCCCCCGGACCATGGCCAAAGCCCCCGGAACAAGACCCAAGACAAGACCCACGACCAAAGGACGCCCTCTATGACCAAACGGATCAACCTTGCCCTTCAAGGCGGCGGTGCCCACGGGGCGTTTACCTGGGGCGTGCTGGACACCCTGCTGCAAGAGCCCGAGATCGAGATCGCTGCCATCTCCGGCACCTCGGCGGGGGCATTGAACGGGGCGGCGGTGAAATCGGGCCTGTCGCAAGGCTCCAACGCGGCGGCGATCGACACGCTGGCTTGGGTCTGGGAAAAAGTGGGTGCCATCACCGATCCGACGTTTACGCCCTGGCTCAATATGTTCTCGCCCCAAGCGGTCAGCGCAATCCTGGAAACCTCGATCCCGTTTCTGGCCGGGGATGCCTATTCCCGTGCCGTCAGCCCCTATGCCTCGGGGCCGTTCTACAAGAATCCCTTGCAAGACATTGTCTCGGAGCTTCACTTCGATAGCATCTGTGACGACAACGGCCCCGCGTTCCATATCTGCGCCACCAACGTCCGGTCCGGCAAAATCCGTGTGTTCACCGGAGATGAGATCAGCCCCGAGGCGATCATGGCCTCGGCCTGCCTGCCCACCATGTTCCGCGCCGTGGAAATCCAAGACCCCACCACCGGCAAGCAAGAGGCTTATTGGGACGGCGGCTACACCGGCAACCCGGCCCTTTTCCCCCTATTCGCGCCCGACCTGCCGCGCGATATCGTCATCGTCAATATCAACCCGCTGCACCGCGATGAGGTGCCGACAACGGCCCGCGCGATCCAGAACCGGATCAATGAGATCAGCTTCAATTCCTCCTTGTTCCGGGAATTGCGGGCGATTGATTTCGTGCAGCGCCTTTTGCACCGCGACATGATTGGCGGGGATGCCTTCAAGGATGTGCTGATCCACATGATCGCCGATGATGAGCTGATGCGCCAACTCTCGGTGGCGACCAAGGTCATTGCGACGCCGCAGGTGATGCACCAATTGCGCATGGCGGGGCAGCACGCGGCGCAGAATTTCCTGCGCGATGCGATTGATCATATTGGCGAGGATAGCACTCTCGACTTGCGGGGTATGTTCGAATAGCGCGGCAGCGCGCTTACGCCAGTGACGTCACCCAAAGGATCGTCGCGTCATCGTCCGAGGTAGACACGACGTTATGCCCCATCGCGGCATCGTAATAGGCGCTGTCCCCACGAGACATGTCAACCGGTTGATAAAACTCGGTGAATAGCCGCACGGTGCCGGTTAACACATAAAGGAACTCTTCCCCCTCGTGGCGCACCCAACCGTCAAACTCGTCGAAGGCACGAGCACGGATGCGGGCGCGGTAGGGCAGCATGGACTTCTGCACCAATTGGTCGGCCAGCAGCTCGTGCTCGTAAGTTGTGGTGGCGTGGGCCGCCCCCTCGCCGCGTTTCGTGGTCACCATGCGCCCGCCGCCCTGCGGCGTGGCCGAGGGCGTGAACAGCTGCGGCACCGAAATCCCAAGCCCACCCGCCAGCTTTTTCAGCGCGTCATAGGTGGGCGACATCTGACCGTTTTCGATCTTTGACAGGGTTGATCGCGCCAGCCCCGCTTCGCCGGCGGCCTGTTCCAACGTCCAGGCGCGTTCCTTGCGCAGTTCGCGCACCCGCGCGGCAAGGTCTACGGGCAGCGGCGCGGCCTCATCGCCGGTGGCGCGGGCGATGCGGATCAGGCTGGGGTTGTCAGGCAAATCACTCATGTAGCGTGCGATAACGCACAGGGACTGTCCCTTGCAACCGTCCTGAGTGTCTCATACCCAATGCATTATGCCCTGCCCGTCCCGCTTTAACCTTTCGTCCTATGTGCTGTCCAAAGCGCGGGAGACGCCCGATAAGATCGCGCTGGCGATCCTTGGGCCCGCACGGGCAGAGCGGTGGTCCTACGCGCGGCTGGAAGACGCCGTGGCGCGGGCGGCGGGCGGCTTGGTTGCAGCGGGGTTAACGCCCGGTGATCGGCTGATGCTGCGCCTTGGCAATTCGGCGCGGTTTCCCATCGCCTATCTGGGGGCGATCCGGGCAGGTATCGTGCCAATCCCCACGTCTGCTGCCTTTACGAAGCGCGAAATTACCGTTATTTCCCAGACACTTCCGCCCGACGCCGTGCTGGCAGAGGAGGGCATCGCCCTGCCCGATGCGCCCTGCCCCGTGCTGTCGCCTGACGTGCTGGATGGCGCGCCCCTTGGCCCCCATGACAGCGCCGCCGATGATCTGGCCTATATCGTTTTCACCTCGGGCTCATCGGGTAGACCCAAGCCCGTGGCCCATGCCCATCGGGCGGTTTGGGCTCGACGGATGATGTGGGAGGGCTGGTACGGCCTGCGCCCCGACGATCGGTTAATGCACACGGGCGCGTTTAACTGGACCTATACCCTTGGCACCGGCTTGCTGGACCCTTGGGCGATGGGCGCCACGGCGCTGGTTCCTGCCCCTGGCACTGCGCCTGAAAGCCTTGCTTTATTGGCAAAACGCCATGATGCGACCATTCTGGCAGGCAGCCCCGGCATCTTCCGCAAGCTGCTTCACGGCCCCCTTCCACCGATGCCGAAACTCCGCCATGCCCTCTCCGCTGGAGAGGCTCTGCCTCCGTCGCTCCGCACCCGTTGGCAGGCCGCGACCGGCACCGATATTCACGAGGCTTTGGGGATGTCCGAGGTCTCGACCTTCCTGTCGGGCTCCCCCGCGCGTCCCGCGCCGGAAGGCACCACGGGTTACCCCCAAAAAGGTCGCCGCGTTAAGGTTAACGACATGGTTAGCGACGGGTGCCTTGCGATCCACGGAAGCGACCCCGGCCTGATGTTGGGGTATATCAATGGTAGATCAATTGATCTGCCCCTACGTGACGGATGGTTTCAGACCAGTGACCGGGTCGAAGAGGCAGAGGACGGCGCGTTCCGCTATCTGGGTCGCGCCGATGATGTTCTGACGGCGGGCGGCTTTCGGATCGCGCCGCTGGAAATCGAGCATGTGTTTGACGCGCACAAGGACGTGACCGATTGCGCCGCTTTGACGGTCCATCCGAACCCTGAAACCACCATTCTCGCCCTTGCCTATTGCGGCCCTGCAAGCGAGGATCAGTTGAAAGAGCACGCACGCCCTCTTCTTGCACACCACAAACACCCCCGTGCCTATTTGCGCATGGAACGCCTGCCCCGTGGGGCCAATGGCAAACTGAACCGAGCCGCCTTGAGAGCGGCCGTTAAGGACTTGATATGATTAAACTAGACATCCTCTCGGACCCGATTTGCCCTTGGTGCTACATCGGTTGGTCCAACCTTGCCCGCGCCATGGAGGCACGCCCCAACCACCCCTTCACGATTGAATGGCATCCGTTCCAGCTGAACCCCGATATGCCGGAAGGCGGGATGGACCGCCGCGCCTATCTGGAAGGCAAGTTCGGTGGCAAGGACGCCGCCGTGAAGGCCTATGCGCCCGTGGCCGAGAAGGCCAAGGAAGCAGGACTTGCGATGAACCTGGAGGGGATCAAGCGCACACCAAACACCCGCGACGCCCATCGGTTAATCCATTGGGCTGGGATCGAGGGGCGTCAGACCCCCACCGTTCTGGCGCTGTTTCGTGCCTATTTCGTGGATGGTCGCGATATTGGCGACCGGGAAACGCTGCTGGATATTGCCCAAAGCGTCGATCTGGACCGCGACATGATCGCCAAGCTCTTTGAGAGCGGTGCCGACGCCGATGATATCCGTGCCCGCGACACCCATGCCCGCGAGCGGGGCGTTCAGGCGGTGCCGACCTTCATCGTCGCCAACCAACACGCCGTCCCCGGCGCGCAACCGCCCGAGCAATGGGAAGCGATCATCGACGATTTGAACGCGCAGCTTGAGAAGGCAGACCAAGCAGACAGCGCGGAATGACCCATCTAGCCGCCATGTGTTTGATCCCCCGACACGACGCCCCGATCTGGAGCGCCCTTGCGATATTCTGGAGACGAAAACCTTGATCAAAGCGCCAACAGCTCGGCTTTCCACCGGCGAATTCATTGCCTTGATGGGAATGGTCTTTGCAACAATCGCCTTCTCGATGGACGCGATGTTGCCCGCTCTCCCCCAAATCGCAGAGGAGCTTTCCCCAAGCGAGCCGACTTTGGCGCAATTTGTGCTGACCAGTTTTGTGGTCGGCATGGGCGTTGGCACCATCTTCGCGGGCCCGTTGTCGGATCGGTTTGGCCGCAAGCCGGTGATTTTCATTGGCTCTGGCATCTACGTCTTGGGCGCGTTTCTGGCCTATATCGCGCCGACGTTGGAACTGGTCCTTGCGGCCCGTGTGTTGCAAGGCCTGGGCGTTGCCGGCCCCCGTATCGTGGCCATGGCGATGGTCCGAGACCTGTATTCCGGTCGCGAAATGGCACGCATCACTTCGTTCGTGATGTTGGTTTTCACCATCTTCCCGGCCATCGCGCCCTTGATCGGAAACGGGATCATTACCCTGTTTGACTGGCGCGCCATTTTCCTCGCCTTTGTGGTTTTCGCCATTATCTCGGTCGGGTGGTTGATGCTGCGCCAGCCCGAAACCCTGCACCCCGAGGACCGCCGCCCCCTGAACCTCGGCAATCTATGGGAGGGCACGAAAGAGGTCATGGCCGTGCGGCAAATGCAATTGTCGATTGCGGTGCAAACCCTGATCTTTGGGGCGCTTTTCGCGAGTATATCCTCGATTCAGCAAATCTTCGACCTGACCTATGGGATGGGCCATTGGTTCCACTGGCTGTTTGCCGCCATCGCCCTGCTGACCGCGCCTTGTGCGCCAATCAACGGACGTTTTGTGGTGCGGATCGGGATGCGTCCGCTTATCTCTCGGGCGCTGGTGTTCCAACTGGTCTGTTCGGTGATTTTCATCGGCTCCCTGATGCTGGGCGCCGCCCCGGAGGTAGAGGTCTGGTACTACTTCGCGTGGTCCGTGACGGTCTTCATGATGATGGGGTTCACCATCGGCAACCTGAACGCGCTGGCGCTGGAGCCTCTGGGCCATGTGGCGGGGCTTGCGGCCTCGATCATGGCGGCGATTGGCACGATTGGCGGCGCGGTACTGGGCGGTATCATTGGCCAGCTTTACAACGGCACGGCCCTGCCCCTGGCCGCCTGCGTGGGTGTGCTGGCGTTGGTCGGCGTGGTGATCATGCGGCGGATGCCACGGGAGAAAACGGACGGGTAAGGGCGCTTAGGCGGCAGAGGAGCGGCAGAGGGCGAAACGCTACTCTGCCGCCTGAACCGCGGGCCGCGCGGCGCGGTTTTGTCGGTGCCACCACCAGGCCACCACCAGCACATTGGGCACCCAACAGGTCCAGCCGAGGTAGGGAAACACCACGTCCATATCCCAGAAAATCCGCAGGATCGGCAGTTGCAGGCGGAAAGACACGGCCCCGAAACTGAGCGCCGCCATCATCACCATCCAGCGTTGGTGCAGCACCAAACGCTTGGTCTTGATCGCCCAGATCCCCATGACCAAGGCGCCGAACCACGCAACCGAACCCATGGCAAAGCCCAGTTCCGACCAGAACGGCAGGGTCATGTTGAAACTGATCGGCGGCGTTGTCAGGGCTGCGATGGTCACGATGGGCACCAGCGCCCACCCCAGATAGACATGCTTGCGCCGGTCCCCGCGCCGCCACATGCGGCTGACTTGCACCGGCACCAGAAGAACGGCCAAACCCCCAAAGATCATGTGGACGGCCAGAATAGAGCCTACGTTTTCAATGTGATAGGCGACATGGTCGGCCCCGCGAGAGATACCTTCCACCACGAATCCGGCCCAAGGGGCATCGAATCCTTCACCCCAATGGGCAAAGACGCCGTAGATCAGCCCCGGCGGCACAAACTTGAAGGCCGAGGCCGCAGAGATGAACGAAAACAGCAAAAACGCGATCCAGCCCCAGCGGGGGATTTGGCGTTTGGGAAGCGGTCTGGTGGGGTCTGACATCGGGCTTTGATCCTGAACGGGTGACGTCGCACTGGGCGCGTTTTAACCCGCCCACAGGGCCGCGGCAATGCGGCGGTTCACCCCTTTGCAAACACCGCCAAATCACGCGCGACGGCGAAGGCCCCCTTGATCTTGTCGGCGTCTTTGGGCCAGTCGGCCATGACCACGATCTTGTTGTCCTTCACCTTCGCGCGGCCGTTCTGGTCCTGCACGAATTGCACCAGCCCTCCGGGGTTGGGGAATTTGTCGTTGTGGAACTGGATCGTCACGCCTTTCGGCCCCGCGTCCAGCTTGGCGATATGGGCGCGTTTGCACATGGCTTTGATGCGCACGACCAAGAGCAACGTGTTCACTTCCTTGGGCAATTTGCCGAACCGGTCGATCAACTCGGCCGCGAAGCCCTCCAGATCCACCTTGGTTTCCAACTGCGACAGGCGGCGGTAGAGGCCAAGGCGCACGTCGAGGTCGGGCACATAGGCTTCCGGGATCAGGACCGGCACACCAAGGTTGATCGTCGGCGACCATTGGCCGTCGCTGTCGCCCAGAAGCCCCTCGCCCTCGCCGGAACGGATCTTGGCAATCGCCTCTTCCAGCATGGACTGGTAGAGCTCGAACCCCACTTCCTTGACG
Source organism: Gymnodinialimonas sp. 57CJ19 (assembly GCF_038396845.1). Classification (NCBI taxonomy): domain Bacteria; kingdom Pseudomonadati; phylum Pseudomonadota; class Alphaproteobacteria; order Rhodobacterales; family Paracoccaceae; genus Gymnodinialimonas; species Gymnodinialimonas sp. 57CJ19. Next base: position 2,704,768 of record NZ_CP151587.1, on the reverse strand, counting down.
TGGCCCGATTGCTCCTCACCCACGATGTTGCCGGCGCCGCGAATGTCGAGGTCCTGGGACGCAATCGTGAAGCCCGCCCCAAGGCTGTCGAGGCTGCCCAGAACCCGCAGCCGCTTCTCGGCTGACGGTGTCAGCTTTCCGCGCGGCTTCGTCGTCAGGTAGGCGTAAGCCCTTGTTTTCGCGCGCCCCACCCGGCCCCTGATCTGATAGAGCTGCGCCAGCCCGAACATATCGGCCCGGTGAATGACCATGGTGTTGGCGGTGGGGATGTCGATGCCGGATTCCACAATCGTCGTGGCCAGAAGCACGTCATATTTGCCGTCGTAGAAGGCGACCATGCGGTCGTCCAACTCTCCGGCGGCCATCTGCCCGTGGGCGGTGATGAAGCTGACTTCGGGGACGTGATCGCGGAGAAATTCCTCGATCTGCGGCAGGTCTTCGATGCGGGGAACCACGTAGAACGACTGCCCGCCGCGATAATGTTCGCGCAGCAGCGCCTCGCGGATGGTGACGGTGTCGAACTCAGAGACGTAGGTGCGGATGGCGAGGCGGTCCACGGGCGGCGTGCCGATCATCGACAGGTCACGGACGCCGGAAAGCGACATCTGCAAGGTGCGCGGGATCGGCGTGGCCGACAAGGTCAGCACGTGAACGTCACTGCGCATCTCCTTCAAACGTTCCTTGTGGGTGACGCCAAAGCGCTGCTCTTCGTCGATGATCATCAGGCCAAGGTTCTGGATCCGCACGGTTTTCGCCAGGATCGCATGGGTGCCGATGACGATGTCGACGGTGCCGTCGGCCAGGCCCTTGCGCGTCTGCTCGGCCTCTTTGGTGCTGACGAACCGGCTGAGTTGGCGGACCGTGATCGGGAACCCCCTGAAGCGGTCCTGGAATGTCTTGGCGTGTTGCCGCGCCAGCAGCGTCGTGGGGGCCACCACGGCCACCTGCATGCCTGAGGCCGCCGCCACAAAGGCCGCGCGCATGGCGACCTCCGTCTTGCCGAAGCCCACGTCGCCCACCACAAGGCGGTCCATCGGGCGGCCCATGGTGAGGTCTTCCAGCACATCCGCAATCGCTGAAAGCTGATCGTCCGTTTCCTCATAGGGGAAGCGGGCGTTGAACGCCTCCCACATGTCGCCGGGCGGCTCGAAGATCGGGGCCTTGCGCAACTCGCGCTCGGCAGCAATGCGGATAAGCTTGTCCGCAATCAGGCGGATGCGTTCCTTCAGGCGGGCCTTCTTGGCCTGCCATGCGCCGCCGCCGAGTTTATCCAGTAGCCCATCGTCATGGCCATAGCGCGACAGCAGTTCGATATTCTCGACCGGAAGGAACAGACGGTCTCCGCCCGCATATTCCAGCGCGATACATTCGTGCGGCGCACCGGCCGCTGTGACGGTTTCCAAACCGTTGTATCGGCCCACGCCGTGATCCACGTGAACGATAAGATCGCCGGGCGACAGGCTTTGGGCCTCGGTCAGGTAATTGTCGGCGCGTTTAACCTTGCGCTTGGGGCGGATCAGCCGGTCCCCCAACACGTCTTGTTCCGAGATCACGGTGACACTGCTGCCCTTGGTGATCGGCCCGGTGAAGCCTTCTTCAAGCGGCCAGACGGTCAGGTTGACGGAGCCCTTGCCGCCAATCCCCCGGGCATCGTTAACGCGGTTAACCTCTGTCAGACCTTCGTCTTCCAGAAGGCCCTCCAACCGCTCCCGCGCGCCTTCGGACCAAGAGGCGATGACGACCGCGCCATCTTTACGCATCGCTTTAACATGATCCGCCAAGGCCGCGAAAAGGCTGATGTTTTCTTGCTGCCGCTCCGGCGCGAAAGAGCGCCCGACACGTCCGCCCGCATCAATGATACCGGGTCCGGGGGCCGCAGCGTTAACCGAGAATTGCACCAGGCGGTGTCCGTCCACGGCAGCGGTCCATGCGGCATCGTTCAGATACAGCAACTCGGGCGCGGCGGGCTTGTAGACGGTGTCCAAACGCCCCTTCTGGGTCAGGGCGGTTTTGCGGGTGTCGTATTGGTCGGTGATGCTCTCCCACCGGGCCAAGCGCTGGGGCGTGGATTGGTCATCGAGCGTGATCGTCGCGCCGGGGAGGTAATCGAACAGTGTCTCCAACCGCTCATGGTAGAACGGCAACCAGTGCTCCATCCCCTGCGCCTTGCGCCCCGCCGAGACGGATTCATAAAGCGGATCTTCCGAGCCGCCTGCCCCGAACTCTACCCGGTAATTCTGCCGGAACCGCGCGATGGCGGCGTCGTCAAGGATGACCTCGGACACGGGCGCAAGCTCCACCCGCTCCAGCTTTTCGGTGGTGCGTTGTGTCACCACATCAAAGCGCCGCGCCCCGTCGAGCGTATCGCCAAACAGGTCCAGCCGCACGGGGCTGTCTTCGCCCGGCGGCCAGACGTCGATGATGCCGCCGCGCACGGCGTAATCGCCGGGCTCGCTAACCGTGGGAGACTGCACGTAGCCCATGCGCACGAGGAACGCGCGAAGGGCCACTTCATCGACCCGGCCCCCGACAACGGCCGCGAAGGCCGAGGGCGCCAGAAGATCACGGGGCGGCACGTATTGGGTGGCGGCGTTCAGCGTGGTCAGAAGAATAAACGGCCCCGAAAGCCTCGCCGCCAAGGTCGCCAGCGTCGCCATGCGGGCGGCGGAAATCTCGGCCTGGGGGGACACTCGATCATAGGGCAGACAATCCCAGCCGGGAAACTCCAGCACAGGCACCTTGGGATTGAAGAAAGCCAAGGCCGTGGCCATGGCACGCAGGCGTTTGTCATCACGGGCCACATGGACCACGGGCGCACCTTTTGCGGCTTCGGCCAGCACAAGGGTGGCGTCAAAGCCTTCAGGCGCTCCGCCGCAAAGAATATGGGCGCTTGGGATATGAGTTTGATCAGCCATGGATCGCCTCACCTACGCCGAAGCGCGGTCAAGTCAAGCCTGTCACCCCAAGGGGCCGACGTTGACGTTTTGGTACATGCCCCAGAAAGCGGTGACAAAGATGAACACGACGCCCAACATCTGAACCATCGTGCGGTGCTGGCGCAGGATCTGCGGCACATGGCGATAGTCATCTGCTTTCAGGCGGTAAGACGTCCAGACACCAAGCGCGATCACCAGCATGGAGGGGCACAAGAGCAGGAAAATCGCCTGCGAAAACTCCACCCCATAGGCCCATCCCGTGACAGCAAGGCCCGACAGGATAAAGGTCGAAAAACCCATCGCAACGGTGCCGGAGGTCTGCGCGTAGGTCACGTTACGTTCCGCGTTCATTCGGGTGAGCACCAGCAAATCCTCGGCTGCCTGCGCGTCGCCGCGTTTGGACCGGGTGACAAGGTAGTAAGGGACGCCGACGGTCCAATGGCTCATCGAGGACCACAGGATGGCAAGGACTATCCAATACCACAGGTTTGAGAACGACCGGAGGTCGATCACTTCGGTAAGAAGATCGAAGAAGTCCAAAGGGTATTCCAATTAGGCAGGCGGCAATTTTGCGCACCATATGCGCGGCGATAGGCAGATGCTAGTCCCCCGTTGTGTTGGGGGTGGCCTTGCGTGGCGTGCGTTGCCGTGGCACCTCTGTCGCGCCTGAAATCAGCGAAAGTTTGTTCCCATGACCGTCAATCAAGCCTCGTTTCCGCAGACCCGTTTTCGGCGCAACCGGTCCTCGGGCGCGCTGCGCAATCTGGTGCGCGAAAGCCAGCTGTCGGTCCATGATCTGATCTGGCCCGTTTTCGTCTGCGCCGGCACCAATGAGCGGCAGGCCGTAGCCTCGATGCCCGGTGTGGAGCGCCTATCGGTTGATCTGGTGGTAGAGGCCGCGCGGGACGCGGCCCGCCTTGGCATCCCGGCGATCTGCATCTTTCCCTACACCGACCCTGCCCTGAAAACCGAGCTTTGCGAGGAGGCCTGGAACCCGGACAACCTGTCAAACCGCGCCATTCGTGCGATCCGGGATGCAGGGATCGAGATTGCGATCATGACCGACATCGCACTGGACCCCTACAACATCAACGGCCACGACGGCATCGTGCGCGACGATGTGATCGTCAATGACGAAACGGTCGAGGCGCTGGTGAAGATGGGGCTGGCCCAGGCCGAAGCGGGGGCCGACATTTTGGGGCCGTCCGATATGATGGACGGGCGCATTGGCGCGATCCGCTCCGTGCTGGAGGCCGAGGGCCATACAAACGTGACGATCATGTCCTACGCTGCGAAATTCGCCAGCGCCTTCTACGGCCCGTTCCGCGATGCGGTGGGCGCGTCGGGCGCATTGAAGGGCGACAAGAAGACCTACCAGATTGACCCGCTGAACGCCCGAGAGGCCCTGCGCTGCGTCGAACGCGACCTGAGCGAAGGGGCGGATATGGTGATGGTCAAACCCGGCATGCCGTATCTGGACCTCTGCCGCCAGGTCAAAGACCGCTTCGGCGCACCGACCTTTGCCTACCAGGTCAGCGGCGAATACGCGATGATCCAGGCGGCGGCGGGCAACGGTTGGATCGACGGAGACAAGGTCATGCTGGAAAGCCTGATGGCGTTTCGCCGGGCGGGCTGTGACGGGGTGTTGACGTATTTCGCACCGCGCGTGGCGAAGCTGTTGAACGGATAGCGCACGTCCTGCGCCCTGACATCGGCGAAAACCCGCAGATGCAGTGGTTTCACGGATGACAGGGCAGGTTTTTCGGCGTATTCTTGCCGCCAAGGATCGGGGCGCAAAGTCCCGGCAAATGCAGTTATATAGGCAAGGTATTCCCATGGCAGATGGTCTTTCGACACCAGCGCTTTCCCGGCGTTCCGTTCTTCTCGGCGCGGGATCACTCCCGCTTCTCGCAGCATGCGGCAACCCGCTGGGCAACGCCAATGCGCCGCGCATTGATAGCCGCGTAGACGCCGCGATCGAGTTCATGCAGCAAGAGGTGCCCGGCACCGCGGACCTGATCTCGCAGGCCTCGGGCATGTTGGTCATGCCGCTGATTTCCGAGGCCGGTTTCGGCGTCGGCGCAAGCTACGGACGTGGCGCGTTGCGCGTGGGCGGGGCGACGGTGGATTATTACTCGGCCGTGTCCGGCAGCTTTGGCTTGCAGATCGGCGCGCAACAATATGCGCATACCTTGTTCTTCATGACCCCCTCTGCCTTGGCCGATTTCCGCGGCTCTGTCGGGTGGTCCGTGGGTGCGGATGTGCGCTATGCGGTTAACACCAACGCGGGCAATCTGGGCTTTGATACGGCTACATTGGCCGAGCCAGTGATTGCGGTGATCTACGGCCAAGCGGGCCTGATCATCGGGGCAACCCTGGACGGCACACGCTACACGCGGATCATTCCGTAAACGCCGCACGCCAAAACACCCTCGCGCATCTGTGACTGGCCGCCTACCCGTGGCCAGTCCACTGTGCCACCTCCACCCTGTCGGAGGTCTTTCATGCTGCGCGCGTTTCTTGCGATCCTGATCCTAGCCCTGCCCCTGTCCCTGCCTGTTTCGGCCCAAGAGGTCGCCGACATTGCCCCGCTACCGGGGTGGGAGGTCCACGCCACCGCCCATGATTTCGCGACCCTAACCGAACGGACCCGCGCCGCCGTCAGCGACAATGGCTTGGCCGTCGTGACCCGCGCAGGCCCCACCGCCGCCGCCGCAAACAGGGGCGTCACCATCCCCGGCAACATGGTCATCGGCGCTTTCAACAACGCTTTCGCCGTGCGCATCGTGCGCCTGTCCACGCCCGCGATGATCCACGCCCCGATCCGCCTTTACGTCACCGAAAACGCCGACGGCACTGGGACGCTCAGCTATATCCGCCCCTCGCACCTATTCGCCCCCTATACCGACGCCGCCGCCCCCGATTTGGCCGTGGCCGCGCGGGAACTGGATGTGATCTTTGCCGCCATTGCGGCACAGGCCGCTGCAAGGTAGAGATTTGCGATGCGCATGCGCGACTCTCTGGGGTGAAAGGCCACGCAACCGATGATGACTCTCCTGCGATGGCTGACCCGTCTTGTCGGCGCTGGACTTGTGATCGTCGTGCTGGTCGGCACCTTGTTTTACTGGATAGCCGGACGCTCGATCCCCGAATATGAAGCCGATTGGACGGTTCCCGGCCTGCAAGCCCCGGTGGAAATCGTACGCAACACCGCCGCTGTGCCCCATGTCTTCGCCCTGACCGATCACGATGCCTACTATGGGCTCGGCTTCAGCCACGCCCAAGACCGCCTGTGGCAAATGCTGCTGATGCGCCGACAGGGCCAAGGGCGTCTTTCCGAAATCTTCGGGCGGCGCACGCTGGAGATTGACGACCTGATGCGCAGGCTGGATCTGGATGGCCACGCGAGCCGATCCCTGAATGCCTTGTCCGATGAAACCATGGGGATCTTGCAGGCCTATGCCGACGGCGTGAACGCATGGCTGCGCCTGATCGGCACCGAGGCCTTGGGGCGCGGCGCTCCGGAGTTGTTCCTGTTCGAGCCGGAAATTGCCCCGTGGCGGCCCACGGATTCTGTCCTGATCTCAACGCTGATGGCGCTGGAGATGGCGACGCACCACGAGAATGAGATCCTGCGGGCGCGGGCCTCGCTTGCTCTGCCCGATCCGGCGCGGATCACCGACCTGATGCCCGATGCGCCGGGGTCTGGCGCAGCCGAACTGGGGGATTTCGCCAGCCTGATGCAGCTGCCGCGCCGGATGTTTGCCGAAGCCACGGGCGCGAGCGCGCCGCGCGATCCCCTGCACCCCAATGCCTTTGGGCTGAACCGGGGCGGCGCGTCCAATGTGTGGGCTGCGACCCCTGCCCGCTCGGCTGCGGGCGGTGCCCTGATGGCCTCGGACCCGCATATGAACCTGACCGCGCCCTCCACCTTCTATCTTGCGCGGTTGGAGCTGGCCACGGGCGGCGTCATCGGGGCCACCATCCCCGGTATGCCCACCATCCTCAATGGCCGCACAGACCGGCTCAGCTGGGGGCTGACCGCCGCCTATCTGGACGACATCGACCTCTATATCGAACAGGTTAACCCTGAGAATTCTCAGCAATACCGTACGCCCGACGGTTGGGCCGATTTCGACACCCGGCGCGAGATTATCGAGATCGCCGATGAAGCCCCCGTCACCATTACCCTGCGCAACACGGTCAACGGTCCCGTCATCCCCGGCGCCCATTGGAACGCGGGCAGCGTGACCCCCGCGGGCCATGTCATGGCGATGCGCTGGACCGCGCTGACCGACGAGAACACAACCATCCAGGCCGGGCTGCGCCTGATGCGGGCGCGAACCATCGAAGAGGCGTTGGAGACCGGGGCCGACTACGTCGCGCCCTCGGCCAACCTGATGCTGGCCTCGGAAGATGGGCGCATTGCGATGCAAGTGATCGGCCATATGCCCTGGCGCTTGATCGAGCATGAGACCCAAGCCCGGATGCCGTCGCGCGGGTGGGTGGAAGGCAACCTGTGGCAAGGCACGACGCAATATTTCGCCAACCCCACCTTTCTGGACCCCGAAAGCGGCGCCTTGGGCAATACCAACAACAAGATGGTGGAGCGTGATTTCCCCCTTCATGTCAGTTACTTCTGGGGCGACACGCAGCGCATTCAGCGCCTTGGCCTGCTGATGGAAGCAAGAGAGGTTCACACCCGCGACAGTTTCATCGGGGCGCAGCTTGATACCGTGTCCCCCGCCGCGCGCAACCTGCTGCCGCTGGTGGCGCGGGATCTGTGGTTCACCGGCCAGCCCGCCGCCATCGGCACGACTGAGCGCTTACGCCAGCGGGCGCTGGAGCTTCTGGCCGATTGGAACGGCGAGATGAACGAACATTTGCCCGAGCCGCTGATTTTCGCCGCGTGGATGCGGGCGTTGCAGCACCGCCTGATCCGTGACGATATTGGCCCCTTGGCCGAAGAGTTCTGGCAGGTGGAACCGGTGTTTCTGGAGCGCGTGTTCCGCAACATCGACGGCGCCTCAAGCTGGTGCGATGTGCGCCCGTCCAACGCCATCGAGACCTGCACCGACATGGCGGAACTGGCGCTGGACGAGGCGCTGCAGGAGCTGTCGGAAAGCTACGGCAGCGACATTGAAAGTTGGCGTTGGGGCGCGGCCCATGAGGCGGTGCATGTGCATCCGGTCCTGGGTGACACGCGGCTGTTTTCGTGGATCGTGAACATCCGCCAAGCAACATCGGGCGGCGATTTCACCCTGAACCGGGCCGCCACCCCCGGCACCGGGCCGGAGCCCTACATCAACATCCATGGCGCGGGCTATCGCGGGGTTTACGACTTCGCCGACCCCGATAGTTCAGTATTCATCATCTCTACCGGGCAATCGGGCCACCCTTTCAGCCGTCACTACGACGATATGGGAGAGCTTTGGCGGCGCGGGGAATATGTGCCGATGACGCTCGACCCAGAGCTGGCACGCGCTGCCAACCTTGGCATCACGGTGCTGTCGCCGCCCCAGTAAGGCGCCCTACAAAGAGCGGAACGCCTTTTGCTGCCGCGCGGTCCAGAGAACGGACAATTCAGTGCCGTCCTGGCCCGGCAGTTCGCTTTCCACCACGCCCTGCTCAAACAGCCAAGCGCGCTTGCGTCCGTCGCTGTGGGGCAGTGTGACCACGTCCTCGAACCGCGGCGGAGACAGGGATTCTGACACCGCTGCCAACATCTCGGCCATGCCTGCGCCGGTCAGGGCCGAGGTGGCAAAGATCGCCTCGTTCCGGTCGGCTTCGGTCTGGCGGGCCTCTTGCGCCTCTGCATCCAGAAGATCGAGTTTGTTCCAGACCTCCAGCTGTGCGGATTGGTCCGACACGCCCAGATCGGCCAGGATCGTATGCACATCCTTGGCCTGCTCGGCCGATTGCGGGTGGCTGATGTCGCGTACATGCACGATCAGATCAGCGTCGAGCACTTCTTCCAGAGTGGCGCGGAAGGCGGCCACAAGCTGCGTTGGCAGATCGCTAATGAAACCCACCGTATCGGACAGGATTACATCGGTGCCATCGGGCAATGTCACGGCCCGCATGGTGGGGTCGAGGGTGGCAAAAAGCATGTCTTTCGCCATCACGTCAGCGCCCGTCAAGCGGTTGAAAAGCGTCGACTTTCCGGCGTTGGTGTAGCCGACCAGGGCGACAATCGGATAGGGCACCTTGGCCCGGGCAGACCGGTGCAGGGCACGGGTTTTCACCACCTTGCCCAATTGCCGTTTGATGCGGGTCACGGCCTCATCAATGGCGCGGCGGTCGGCCTCGATCTGGGTTTCACCGGGGCCGCCCACAAAGCCAAGCCCGCCCCGCTGGCGTTCCAGGTGGGTCCAGGCCCGCACAAGGCGCGTGCGTTGATAGGACAAAGCCGCCAGTTCGACCTGCAACACGCCCTCACGGGTGGCGGCGCGGTCGGCAAAAATCTCCAGGATCAACCCGGTTCGGTCCAGAACCTTGCAGCCCCATTCCTTTTCAAGATTGCGCTGCTGCACTGGCGTCACGGGGCCGTCGATCAACACAAGGCCGATATCCAGCGCCTCCACCAGATCGTGCAATTCCTTGATCTTGCCGGTGCCAAACAACAGGCCGGGCTGCGCACGGGGCAGACGCACGACCTGGGCGTCAACGACTTCCAGATCGGGCAGCGCGGCGGCAAGGGCCACGGCTTCATCCAACGCGAATTCGGGCGCACGACGGGCACGGTCGGACTTGATATCTGGGTGCAGGACAAGCGCCCGCATTGGGCCTTTTTCAAGGTCCCCGTCCCCGAGTTCAGTGGCGCGGCTATCGGCGCTCACTCTTCCCCGTCGTAAAGGCTGATGGGTTGCGCAGGCATTACGGTGGAAATCGCGTGTTTGTAGACAAGTTGCGACTGTCCATCGCGGCGTAAGAGCACACAAAAGTTATCAAACCAAGTGATGACACCTTGCAGTTTCACGCCGTTTATCAAGAATATCGTCACCGGAACCTTCGTCTTGCGGACGTGATTCAGGAACGCATCCTGCAAGTTTTGTTTATTTTCGGCCATTTTTTTATACGCCCTGTTGGTGTTTTTGGCCCGAGGTTTTCCCCGGTTACGTTTCGTGCCCGTCCACTATGTCTGCGATTCTGCAGGATTTCCACCCCCGGCTGTTGACTCTCCGTCAATCGCGCCAGAACGCGGGGTTTAGTAGCGCAATCATCACAAGGGTTTCGATACGGCCCACGATCATCGCGCCCGCGCAGATCAGTTTCGCGATATCGGACAGAAGGAAGTAATCAATCGGCTCGGCCCCGGCCACCGAAGCCAGCGGCCCGGTCGTTGTCAGGCTGGAGATCGCAAGGATGGTAGAGACTTCAAAATCAAGGCCCGTGGACGACAGGCCCACCATCACCACCGCGATGCTCAGCACCAGCAACATGAATACGACCCATGCGATATAGGCACCCTCGCGGCGAATACGCCGCCCCAGACGGCCCGCACCGGCGACCGAGTTGGGGTAGATCAATTTCCCCATCTCGCGCACCCCATGTTTATAGAGCGCATAGACCCGCAGCAGTTTCACCCCGCCCGCCGTTGTCGCCACGCCGCCGCCCATCAACACCAGTCCGACAAGCAGCAACCCCGGTGTTTGCAGCCCCGACCATGCCCGCGCGTCGCCCCAGGCTTCGCTGACGAAACCCGTCGTGGTGAGAAACGAGATCACGGTGAAGACCGCCCCCCACAGGGCCGAAACGGCGGCTTCGCCGTCTGCCAGCTCGTGCACCTCGTAGGCGCCAAACCAGTGGCGGACGAACAAAAGCGTCGGCAGCACGATGCCAGCAAAGAGCGCCAGGCGGATTTCGCGGTCTTTGGTCAGGCGTTCGCGCAATTCCCGGCCCGCGCCGCTGGAGTAGGTGCGCCGCGACAGGGCAAAGAGGAAGAACACGAAAATCAGCGCCTCGCCAAACATCCCCACGGGCCGCTCTGCCAGCCCGCTTACGGGGCTGATGCCCGATGTGGCCAGCGTGGACATGGCGTGGATGGCCGCCACCAACGGGTCCTCTCCGCCAGCGGTCAGGCCCACGGCCAGCACGACCGTCAGACCCGCATAGATCGGCGTCAGGCGCACGGCGTGTTTGCGCAACCTCTCGGACGCGCCGGCGGCCCGCATCTGGCCACGGGCGTTCACGATCTTGCCCTGAACCGTCGCCTCCGATGTCACCTCGTAGCCGCCAAGGTTCAACGGCGCGAGAACCGCAAAGGCGGTGATCCAGATCAAAAGCCCGCCAAACCACCCCACAAGGCCGCGCCAAAGGTGCACGGCAGGGGCAAGGCGTTCGGGGTCAAAAACCTCGGCCCCGGTGGTGGTCAGGGCCGAGACCATATCGAGGTAGACGTTGATGAAGTAGGTATTGCGCACCGCCTGATCCATCGGCAGCGCCAAGACCAGAGGCAGCCAAAGGTAGGCCAGAAAGAGCGAGGCCAGATGGCTGCGCTCAGACGGCGGGCGGCGTGGCGTCTGGCAGGCAAACCCCAGAAGGATCGCCCCCATGCCCACCATCATCGCGGTATAGAAAAACACCCGCCCGGTCGCGAAATCCTGCATCCCCGTGGCCACGGCGGCCGGGATGAACATTGCCCCGGAGGCCACGAATATCAGGATCGCGAAGAACGGCAGATTGCGGAAATAAGCGGTCATCGCGCGCGGCTGTCAGAAAAAGTCGATGGAGACTTGCAGCAGCGTTTCAACCGCTGGCACGTCCGAGGTCAGCGCGAAGATCACCACGGCGTCGCCCTCCTCGATCCGGGTGGCGCCGGTGGGGCGGAACACCTTCTTGCCGCGCTGCACCGCGCCCAGAAGCGCCCCTTCGGGGAAGTCGATATCGCGGATGGTCTTGCCCGCCATGGGCGAAGTGGACAATACCTGCGCCTCGATCACCTCGGCCTCGGCATCACCGATGGAGTAGACACCACGCACGCGCCCGTGGCGGATATGGCGCAGGATCGAGCTGACGGTGGTCGAGCGCGGGTTCACGTAGGCATCAATCCCAAGGGGCGACATCAGCGGCACCAAAGTGGGATCATTCACGAGGCTGATCGCCACCCCCGCCCCGGCAGATTTGGCCCGCACAGAGGCCAGCATGTTGGTCTTGTCATCATCGGTCAGGGACAGCACCACATCGGCCCGTTCCACCCCGGCTTCCCGCAACAGATCAATGTCGAGCCCGTCGCCGTGCAAGACGATCGTGCGCTCCAAGGCATCGGCGGCCCGCTCGGCGCGGGTGCGGTTCGCCTCGATCACCCGGGTGCGCATCCTTGTGGCAGATTTCTCCAGCCGCGACGCAACGCTCAGGCCGACATTGCCGCCGCCGATAATCACGATGCGTTCGGGCATGGCACGGGTTTTGCCGAAGATCTCCAGCGCACGGGCCACGTCATCAATGTGGCTGAACACATAGATCTGGTCGCCTGCAAACATCTGATCGCCGGGCTCTGGCGCAAACAAGGTGCCCTCGCGCCGGATGCCCACAACGATGGCGCGCAGGGTCGAGAACAGTTCCGACAATTGCTTCAGAGGGGTTGTGAGGACGGGGCAGTCTTCGTCCAGCTCGATCCCCATCAGTTGCGTGCTGCCACCCAGGAAGCTTTCGGTATCAAAGGTCGAGGGCGACGCGATACGGTTCAGCACCGCTTCGGCCACTTCCTTCTCCGGGGAGATGACCACATCAATGGGCAAGTGATCGCGCCGGTAGAGGTCGCTGTAGATCGTGTCGAGATAGCTTTGCGCCCGCAGACGCGCAATCTTGCGCGGCACGCCAAAGACCGAATGGGCCACTTGGCAGGTCACCATGTTGACCTCGTCCGAGAAGGTGGCCGCGATCACCATGTCGGCATCGCGCGCGCCTGCACGGTCCAACACATCGGGGTGGCTGGCAAAACCTGTGAGGCCCTGAACGTCCAACGTATCCGTCGCCCGCCGCACAAGATCGGCGTTGTTATCGACCACGGTGACATCGTTGTTTTCCGAAGAGAGGTGCCGCGCGATTTGCCAGCCAACCTGGCCCGCGCCACAAATAATGACCTTCATGTGGGGGCTTTCCCGTGACGATCCGAATGGCCGTCTTGTTCGCAGTTTGCGAGGGCCGCGTCAATGTCGGGCGTGGCGTTGGGGTGCGGGGGCGGGATTGAGTTGTATTTGCCAAGATGAAGGAGGGAGCGTTGTGCGGCACATTGGCGGCAGCGATGCCCGCAAGCGGGGGGGAGTGGCTGGCTGACCTCGGGACGTGTGGTGGCGGCGAGGACAGCCTTTGGCTGGAGGAGCCGTTGGAGGGGCGTGTGCCCTACCCTTCGCTGACCTGCGCCACCCGCGTTCCTGCCTTGGACGTCGTGACCACGCCAAGGGATTTGAGTTTCCGGTGCAGCGCCGAGCGTTCCATGCCCACGAAGCTGGCGGTCCGGGAGATATTGCCGCCGAACCGGTTGATTTGAGCCATGAGGTATTGCCGCTCAAACAGTTCTCGCGCCTCGCGCAGGGGGAGTGTCGTCAGGGAAGCCGACAGGGCGAGATCATCTTCGGAGGTGGGCGCTTCTTCCTGTCCCGGCAGATCGCGGGCTTCGATCGGGCCGGAGCCGTCGCCCAGGATCATCACCCGCTCGATCACATTCTTGAGCTGGCGCACATTGCCCGGCCAAGCCATCGTTTGCAGCATCGCGCTGGCGTCTTCGCCCAACTCGCGGGCCGCCATGCCTTGTTCCTTGTTGAACAGGTCAATGAAGTAGCGCGCCAGTTCCGGCACGTCCTCACGCCGATCTTCCAAAGACGGCACTTCGACCGGGACCACGTTGAGGCGGTGGTACAATTCTTCACGGAACCGCCCTTCGGCAATTTCCGCGTTGAGGTCTTTGGTCGTGGACGAGATCACCCGCAGGTCCACCCGTACTTTCGCTGTGCCGCCCACCCGGGTGAAGCTTTGGTCCACCAACACGCGCAGAATTTTGCCCTGCGTCGCCAAGGGCATATCTGCGACCTCATCGAAATAGATCACGCCGCCGTGGGCTTGTTCCAGCAGGCCTTGTTCCACCCCCCTTTGTTGGCTTTCGCGGCCAAAAAGCACCTCTTCCATATGGTCAGGCTGGATCGAGGCGCTGGAGACCGTCACGAAGGGCGCATCGGCGCGGTTGCTTTCGGCGTGGATGTAGCGCGCGGCCACTTCCTTGCCGGTTCCGGGGCCGCCCGTCAGCATCACGCGGCCGTTGGATTTTGTCACTTTATCCAGCTGGCTTTTCATCGTGCGGAACGCCGAGGAGCTGCCGATCATATCGGCCGAGCGTGTTTCCTGGCGACGCAGAGACACGTTTTCACGGCGCAGGCGGCTGGTTTCCATCGCCCGTTTGATAACGACCATCAACTGGTCAATGTTAAAGGGCTTTTCAATGAAGTCGTAGGCGCCCTGCTTGATCGCCGCGACGGCGATTTCCACATTTCCGTGGCCCGAGATGATCACCACCGGAACCTCTGGGTTATCGCGCTTCACATGGCCCAGGATATCAATCCCGTCCATGTTGCTGTCCTTGAGCCAGATATCCAGGATCATCAGCCCCGGCTCGGCTTTGTTCAACTCGGCCATGGCCTCGTCCGAATTGCCCGCCATGCGGGTGCTGAAACCCTCATCCTGCAAAATATCGCAGATCAATTCCCGGATGTCGCGTTCGTCATCGACGACAAGAATATCACTCATACTCAATCTCCACTGTTGTCGGGAATGCGTGGCAGGGTAATACGCGCTGTGGCCCCGCGATGGGCGCCGTCGGTGAACGGTTCCGCATCCCGCAGCTCTAGCGTTCCGCCATGCTCCTCAATTATTTTTTTAACGATCGGCAGGCCTAGACCCGTGCCGCTATCGCGTGTTGTGACGTAGGGTTCAAACAATTTCGCGCGGTCCGGCGGCAGGCCGATCCCGTTGTCGGAAATCTCGATACAGATCGCATTCGGGGTCAATGACGCGTCCACTTTCAGCTGTGGCTCATGCCCTTGGGGCTTACCCTTTTCGTAAAGACTTTCAATGGCTTCGCCCGCGTTCTTCAACAGATTGGTGAGCGCTTGGCCGATCATGGTTGAATCGACCTCTGCCATGACTTCACGATCGGGGATATTGATCTCGAACCGTGTCCCCGGCTGCCCTGCCCGTTGCAGCAAAATCGAATTGTTCAGCAGTTGAACTATATCTTCCGTGCGGGTTTCGGGCTCGGGCATCCGGGCAAACTTGGAGAATTCATCAACGATCCGGCGCAGGTCGTTGGTTTGACGCACGATGACCCCGGTCATCTGCTCTAGGGATGCTTGATCTTCGCCCTCCAACATCTTGGAGAACTTACGCTTAATGCGTTCGGCCGAGAGCTGGATCGGGGTCAAAGGGTTCTTGATTTCATGGGCAATCCGCCGCGCCACGTCGCCCCAGGCGGCCATGCGCTGAGCGCTGACCAATTGGGTCACGTCGTCGAAGGCCACCACATAGCCTTCCAGATCTCCGGCCTCGTTGCGGCGGGTGGCCATGCGCACCAGCAGACTTTCCTGCTTGCCGCCCCGAGTCAGTTTGATTTCTTCTTGAACCGTTTCCGCAGCTGTGCCCGTCAACTTGTTGAAAAGCGAGGCAAATTCTGGGATCGCGGCCTCTAGCGTCAGGCCGTTATCGCGTTGCTCGACCAAGGCCAACAAGCGCCGGGCCGAGCGGTTCATGAAGTCCACGCGTCCGCCTTCCTCCAGCCCCACAACGCCCGCGGTGACCGAGGACAAGACGCTATCAAACAACCGCCGGGATTCCTCGGTCGCGGCGTTCTGTTCGACCATCGTTTCACGCTGGCCCTTTAGCTGGCGGGTCATCTGGTTGAACAACCGCCCCAACATGGCGATCTCGTCGTCCGATGTCGCCTCGGGCACGCGCACGTCAAGGTCGCCTTGCCCCACCCGTTGCGCGGCGCCTGCAAGCTGGCCCACGGGGCGCGACAAACGCTCGCCAAATGACAGTCCCGCCCAGATCGCGGCGAGGATCATCAGCGTCGCAAAGCCCAGATACAAAAGCGCGAAGTCAAACAGCAGCCGCCCCCGGTCCTCTTCAACCTGACGATACAAAAGCACGGTCTGCTCTGTCTCATCGAGCAGCGCGATAATCTGTCCATCAACCTCGCGCGAGATATAGAGGTAGCGGTCAGGAAACGCCGCCAAGCGGTAGAGGGCGCGGAATTCGTTTTGGGCGCGGTCCTCGGAGAGCACCACCTCACCGCCAGAGGCCAAGGCCAGGTCTTCGGCGCTCGGGGCGTCGTAGTCGAACAGGTAGGACCGGGCGCCGCGTGCCCGGATTTCTCCGGCGCTGTCGATCACGAAGGCCTCTCGCAGGCCGCGCTGAATTTGGCTTTGTCCGGTGTTCAGGACCTGCCGCAAGTCTCCATCGGACAGGAACGGTGTCGCGCGGCGGTTGATGTTCAAATAGGCCCCCAATGCTCGGGCATCCTGTTCCAGATCATCGCGGTGTTCTTGTTGGTAAGCCACGGCCGCATCTACGGAATTTCCAAGCGCGGTAGAGACGCGATCCGAGAACCAGCCCTCTAGTCCCATGTTCACACTCAGAACGGCAAGGACGGCCACGACCACGGTCGGGACCAAGGCCACCACCCCGAAAATCGCCGTGAGCCGCAGGTGCAGACGCGATCCCGCCGATTGCGCCCGGCGCGAGGCAATGATCTGCGCCACCTCGCGTAGAACCAGTGTGATGATGACCAGAATATAAATAAAATCAGCCAGCAACACGAGCGTGCGCACCGTGCTGTCCGTGGTCTGATTAAGCGGGCTGAAAGCAAAAAACGTTGCCAGCGCAAGGACAGGCGCCAGCACCACAAGGCCTACGGTGCCAATGCTCCGCAACCGCTTGTTGCGGCGCAACAAACTTAGACGGTCCATCAGTCTATGCTGATCGCCCAAACCTTGGGCGGGCTCATCCACCACTCAATCCCCCACAATCACGCATTTGAACGGCCTGACAGGACCGCTACGCACCGAAAGCCTGTTTCCAATGCGCCACGCGTGTTGCGATATTACACCAGTTTGCGGCGGCGTGTCACGCGAATATCGAGATCGGTGATCTTTTTACGCAAGGTATTGCGGTTGATGCCCAGAAGGTCCGCACATTTAGCCTGATTTCCCGCCGTAGCATCCAGAGCGATTTCGATCAAAGGTGCCTCAACTTCCTTTAAAATACGGGCGTATAGCCCCGGGGATGGGAGCACACCGCCGTGCAAATCGAAGTAACGGCGCAGGTGTTTGGCGACCGAAGCGCTCAGCTTGTCGCCCTCGCTTGTGCCGGAAATCAGCGGCTCGATCGCGGGTTGAGAGCCCAAGACGGCCTCCACCTCTGCGCGGGTGATTTCCTCGGTCTGGGCCGTGACCGTCAGGCGGCGGATCGCGTTCTCCAACTGGCGCACGTTGCCGGGCCAGGTGTAGGCGCGCACAAGGTCCAGCGCCTCGGCCGAGAAGCGCCGGGGGGCGGCCCCGTCACGTTCCGCGCGGGCCAAGAAGTGGGTGCTCAGAAGGGGGATGTCGTCGACCCGCTCGCGCAAAGCCGGTACAGTGATGCTGACACCGCTCAGACGATAGAACAGGTCTTGGCGAAAGCTCCGCTCTTCCATCCGGTCGGCAAGGTCCTTTTGCGACGTCGCCATGATGCGTGGGTTGGCCTGGGGCATGGCGTCGAGCATCCGCACGATCTTCGCCTGTGCGTCATCGTCCAGATCGCCCACCTCATCGAACAAGATGGAGCCGCCCTTGGCGCGGTTCAGAATGGTCGCGGGCCCGTCTGCCCCCTCCAGATCCGCGGCGGAGGCCACAACGAACGGCAAGGTGCGACGATCCGAGAAGTCGTGAATTGCCCGTGCAATCAGGGACTTGCCCGTGCCGCTTTCGCCGGTGACCAGCACCGGCAGATCGCTGTTCATCACCCGCGCCACAAGCCAGTAGAGCGCCTGCATCGCCGGGGTCCGCCCCACGAGTGGCAGGTCTTCCCCCATCGCCGGAAGCGCCGATTCCGGCGCCCTTGCGGCAGGGGGTGCGTGGCGTTTGACCTCTAGCGCGCGGGCTGCACGCTTCATGAGGTCAGGCAAGTCAAAGGGTTTGGGCAGATAGTCGTAGGCCTCTTTCTCGGTCGCCTGAATCGCCGTCATGATCGTGTTTTGGGCCGAAATGATGATGACCGGCAGACCGGGGCGCCGTTCGGTTATTTGCGGCAGGGTATCAAGGCCATTGCCATCGGGCATCACCACGTCCGAGATCACCAGATCGCCCTTCCCTTCATCCACCCACCGCATCAACGTCACAAGGCTGGAGGTCGCATGAACCTTGCACCCTGCCCGTGTCAAAGCCTGGGTCAACACGGTGCGAATTGTGCGGTCGTCATCTGCAACTAGAACGGTTCCGTCCATGGGTCATGTGCCTTTTAGGTTGTTATTCGCCAGATGGGTACGGGGCGTTCCCCGCTTATGGTAAACGGACCGGGGGCTGCCGCTTTCATCACCGGGCCTCTTTCGGGACGACGGGAAATGACACGCGAAACGCAGTGCGCCCCGGCTTGCTTTCCACAGCAATCCAGCCGTCGTGGTCGGCCACGATCTTTGAAATCAACGCAAGCCCCAGACCGGTGCCGTTTTCGCGGCCCGAAACGAACGGCTCGAACAGGTCTTGTTGCAGTTCGGGCGGAATGCCGGGGCCGTCGTCGACAACTTCAATCTGCAACGGTGCGGCGGTGCCCTGCCCATCGGCGCGGCGCACCTTGAGAGAGGCCTCGTAGAACGTGCGCAACCAGATCGTGCCGCCCGACTTTCCGGCTTCGGCCGCGTTTTTCATCAGGTTTACAATCACTTGTTGCAACTGATCCGGGTCCACCCATGTCGGCGGCAACGACGGGTCGTAGTCTTCCACAAGGGTCATATGTGACGCAAAACTGACCGAGGCCGACTTGCGCGCGCGGTCCAACACATCGTGGATATTGACCGGGCGCCGTTCCGGCGGGCGCACATTGCCGAAGTCTTCGACCTGCTCCAACAGCTTCAGGACGCGGCGGGTTTCGGCAACGATTAAATCCGTTAACTCTCGGTCCTCGGCATTGGCGTTCATCGAGATCAGCTGCGCCGCGCCGGTGATCCCCGCCAACGGGTTCTTGATTTCATGGGCCAGCATTTCAGCCATGCCGATGGCAGATTTCGCCGCGGTCTTGGAGGACATTGCCCGGTTCATCCGGCCCACAAGCTCTCGGTTTTCCAACAGCACCAGGACGTGGTCAGGGCGGTCGGCGAGCGGGCCGATTTGAATGTTGCACGACACCGGTCGCCGGCTGCTGGTCCCCACATCGACGCTATTCACAAACATCGGCGACTGCGCCGCACGTACCCGCGCCACACTGTCGCGCAGATCGGGCTCCACATAGATTTTTTCCCAAGCGTGCTTGCCGACAAGGGATTTGAACGATGCGTTCAGGAATGTCTCTGCCACGGGATTCACGTCGCGGATGCAATCGTCGGCATCAAGGATCATGGCAGGCGTCGGCAGGGACGCCCAAAGCGCGGTGGTGATTTCGGTCATGCAACCGCCCTATCTGCTTCATGCAACAAGGCATCCGGCAACATCCGAAACACATCGTCTGTTCTTTTTTCAGTCAGGATCTTCTTACGCAGCGCCGAGGCCGTGCCGACCCGGTCCATATACCAGCCAAGGTGCTTGCGGGCGACGCGTGAACCCAACTCGGCGCCATAAAACGACAGCATGTCCTGATAGTGGGTGGCCACCATCTCTGCGAATGCCGCGCCTTCCGGCACCTTGGCCGGCTTGGTGCCGAACAAGGAAGCGCCGATCTGCGACAACAACCAAGGCTGCCCCTGAATGCCGCGCCCGACCATCACACCATCGGCCCCCGAAAGCGCCATGGCTTGCCGCGCGGCGGCGGCGTTCACGATGTCCCCGTTGGCGATGACCGGCACATTCACCGCGTCTTTCACAGCGCGGATCGCCGCCCAATTGGCCTGCCCCTTGTAGAACTGGCACCGGGTTCGGCCATGGATCGTGATCATCTGAATGCCCGCGCCTTCCGCCCGCCGCGCCAATTCAGGGGCGTTCATCATGTCGTCATCCCACCCCAGGCGCGTCTTCAGCGTGACGGGAACGTTAACGGCATTAACGACTGCGTCGATCAGGTGCAGGGCATGGTCCAGATCCCGCATCAAAGCAGAACCCGACAGCCCCCCCACGACTTTTTTCGCGGGGCAGCCCATGTTGATATCTATGATCCGCGCGCCCTTGGATTCCGCGATACGCGCGGCTTCGGCCATCCAATAAGCCTCGCGCCCCGCCAGTTGCACGGCGCTGGCCTGCTCCGTTAACCCTAATTCCGCCCGCGCCCGGACCGAGGTCTTGGCCTCCACCATTTCCTGGCTGGCGACCATCTCGCTCACCACAAGGCCCGCGCCAAAGCTGGACACGAGGCGGCGGAACGGCAAATCCGTGATCCCGGCCATCGGCGCGAGCAGGACCGGAGGGGATAAGGAGATGGAGCCAAGGGTGAGCGACAAGGTATTTTCCATGGGTGACTGCAAATTTTGGTAGTCCCCGCCCGCGGCGATGACAAATAAGGGATCGGGTCCTTTTGCACGCAATCGTGCATTTGCACAAATATTAAGCACTAACGGTGAATAAACGGGCAGACCATCAAGAGATTGTACCAGAAAGGCTTTGGGCCTAGACCCTTGGGCATGAGCCATACGCCCTCCATCATGCCCTCTCAACCCGCCACAGCCCTGCTGGTAGCCGCCGGACGCGGCACCCGCATGGGCGGAGAATTACCAAAACAATACAGAGAGTTATGCGGCACGCCCGTGATTGCCCGCACGATCTGCGCCTTCGATTCCCATCCAGAGGTGGCAGAGATTGTCGTGGTAATCCACCGCGATGATGAAGCCTATTTCGCCCGCTGCTGCCCAATCACGCAGACGCCCCTGCGCCGGGTGTTCGGCGGGGCGACCCGAGAAGCCTCGGTCCGGGCGGGGTTGGACGCGGTTCAAACCGGCGAGATTGTCTTGATCCACGACGCCGCCCGCCCCTTGGTGAGCCGCGCGGTGATCGACGGGGTGCTGGAGGCGCTCGGCTCGCACCCCGGCGCGGCCCCCGCCCTGCCGGTAACCGACGCGCTTTGGTACGGGGAGCAAACCGTTAACGGCGTTAAGGATCGCACCAACCTGTGGCGGGCGCAGACCCCGCAAGGGTTCCACCTGGACGCCATCCGCGCCGCCCATGCTGCGCAAACCACCCCCGCCGCCGATGACGTCGCCGTGGCCCGTGCCTTTGGGCTTGATGTGGCGATCACGCCGGGCGACGAGGCCAACCTGAAACTAACCGCGCCCGGTGATTTTGAACGGGCCGCAAAACTGCTGGAGAGCACCATGGATATCCGGGTCGGCAATGGGTTTGACGTGCATCGGTTTGGGCCGGGCGATCAGGTATGGCTCTGCGGCGTTTCCGTTCCGCACACCCGCGGCTTGCAGGGGCATTCCGATGCGGACGTGGGCCTCCATACCGTGACCGACGCGATCTACGGCGCCTTGGCCGAGGGCGATATCGGCACCCATTTCCCGCCCTCGGACCCGCAATGGAAAGGCGCGCAAAGCCATATTTTCCTGACCCACGCTGTAGATTTAGCCGCCGCGCGGGGCTTCAAGATCTCCAACGCTGACCTTACATTGATGTGCGAGAGGCCGAAAATCGGCCCCGTCGCGGGTGCGATGCGCGCCCGCTTGGCAGAGCTGTTGCGCATCGATGTGGGCCGCGTGTCGGTCAAGGCGACAACGACAGAAAGGCTCGGATTTACCGGCCGGGAAGAAGGGATTGCGGCGATGGCGACAGTAACCTTGGTGGCCCCATGATACGGGCGATTACAACCGTGGGCGGCGTCGGCCTGCTGCGCCCCGCGCCGGGCACTTGGGGTAGCCTTGCGGGGCTGATTGCCGGGGTCGTGTTGCACATGATTGGCGGCTTCTGGCTGCTGTTCGTGGCCAGTTTCGCGGTGACCGGCTTGGGCTGGTGGGCCGTGCTGCAAGAGGTGGGCGACAGCGCCGACGACCCGTCGGAGATCGTGATAGATGAGGTCGCAGGCCAATGGATTGCCCTGTGGCCAGTGTCGTTTGGCGCGTGGATGATGGGGGCAGACATCCTGGCGCTCTACCCTGGATTGATCGCCGCATTCCTGGCATTTCGCGCCTTTGACATCTTGAAACCCGGCCCCGTTGGGTGGGCAGATCGCCAGCACGGGGCGTTTGGGATCATGGCTGATGACGTGATCGCGGGCTGGTTGGCGTCGATGGTGGTGGCGCTGCTTACCGTCTTCGCACATGTGGTGCTGATGTGAGTGTTAACGCCGTTAACGCTTTGCGTGCTTGCGGCTGGATGATGGCCACGGCGGAAAGCTGCACCGGCGGGCTGATCGCCGGAGCAGTCACCGATATCGCGGGATCTTCCGCTGTGTTTGACCGCGGCTTCATCACCTATTCCAACGCCGCCAAGACGCAGATGTTGGGCGTGCCCATGGAACTGATCGAGGCGCACGGCGCCGTCAGCGAAGCGGTGGCAGAAGCCATGGCCCAAGGGGCGCTGGCCCGATCCGAGGCGCAGGTCGCCGTCGCTGTCACCGGCATCGCCGGACCCGGAGGGTCCGAGCACAAGCCCGAAGGGCGCGTGTGTTTTGGGGTCGCGACAGGGACCCAGGTGCACGTGGAAACGGTCGAATTCGGCGCTTTGGGACGGGCGCAGGTCCGAGCACGGACCGTTGCCCACGCGCTGGCACTGGTGGAAGAAGCCGCCCGCGCTGCGCCCAACGTTCAGGCATAGTCCACCGATACGCGCCTAATTATTGCGCACTTTAAAAATCGCCCGCAGAATTAGCGCTGAATCCGCCCCCTGCCTCTTTTTCTCGCGCCCACAACCCGCTTTCTCGAACCAAACCGATGAAAGAGGGACATCGAAATGAACGGAGCAGACACCGCATGGATCATCGTCGCCACGGCGCTGGTTCTCTTTATGTCATTGCCGGGACTGGCACTTTTCTACGGCGGCCTCGTGCGCGCCCGCAATGTGTTGAGCGTGTTCATGCACGTCTATTCAATCGCCTGCGTGATGAGCGTGCTTTGGCTGGCCGTTGGCTACTCCATCGCCTTCGGCCCCGGTGAAAGTGGCTTCTGGGGCGGGCTGGACCGCGCATTTCTTAACGGCGTTAATCCAGACACCCTATTTGGCTCTCTTCCCGAAGTGTTATTCTTCGCTTTCCAGATGACCTTCGCCATCATCACCCCCGCCCTGATCGTCGGCGCCTATGTGGAGCGGATCGGCTATGGCTTTGTGCTGCTTTTCTCGGGCCTCTGGATGCTGGCGGTCTATGCCCCCGTGGTCCACTGGATCTGGGGCGGCGGCTTGTTGTCGGATGGGGGCATTTTTGGCGACATCGGCGTGCGTGACTTCGCGGGCGGCATCGTGGTCCACGAGACGGCGGGCCTTGCCGCCTTGATCCTAGCCGTCCTCTTGGGAGCGCGGCGGAACAGGACCACACCGCCCCACAACCCCGGCATGGTGATGATTGGTGCGGGGATGCTGTGGGTTGGCTGGTTCGGCTTCAACGGCGGCTCGCAACTGGCGGCCGACGGCGGCGCGGCGATGGCAATCACCGTCACCCATATTTCAGCCGCTGCGGCGTCGATCACCTGGGGGCTGTGGGAAAAGGTTAAGTACGGTAAGGCCTCGCTCGTGGGTATCGTGACCGGGACGATCGCGGGCCTTGCCTCGATCACGCCGGCCTCGGGCTTTGTGGGGCCGGTTGCGGCGCTGATCATCGGCTCGGTCGCTGGTATTCTGTGCCAGGAAGCGGTGAACCTGATCCGCAACAAGGCGCGCGTTGACGATACGTTGGATGTCTTTGCGGTTCACGGCGTGGGCGGCATCTTCGGCACCATCATGATCATCTTTTTCGGAAGCGGTGTCAGCGCCTTGGCCCAATTCGGCGGCCTTGCGGTTGTGGGTATCTACACCTGCGTTCTGACCGTGGTGATCGCGAAACTTGTGGGCCTTGTGACGCCTTTGCGCGTGGATGCGGAAACCGAGGTGACGGGGCTCGACATCACGGTGCATGGAGAACGGGCCTACGACATCACGTCCTAAGGGTTAACGCCGTTAAGAAATCAAAACGTCCGGGTCATGAAGGTTCGGGCGTTTTTTGTTCCGGAAGCTGCATTCCTGTGACGCTTGAGCCGATCGTCCCCGGCCCGACCCCATTGCCCCCGGCTTGAGGCCCGGTCTACCCGTAAAGCGCCAAGGCGCGGGTCTCGAACGCGCGGACGATCCGCTGCATCGCGTCCATGAAGAACAAGCCCGCAGCCCCCTGTAACAGGCGGTTCTTGAACTCGAAATCCACCTTGAAGCGGACTTCACAGCCCACCTCCACATCCACAAATTCCCAGTTGGATATCAGGTACTTGAACGGGCCATCGACGTATTCAGTGTCGATCTTGCCTTCAGACTCCCACAGGGTGACGCGGCTTTGGAAACGCTCTCGGAACATCTTAAAGCCCACGACCATATCGGCGTGCATAATATCGCAGCCTTCGCCACGCTCGACCGAGCGGACACGGGTGGCGATTGTCCAGGGAATGAACTCAGGGTATTTGGCGACATCGGCTACCAAGTCATACATCTGTCGGGCAGTGTAAGGCAGCACACGGGTTTCAGAATGGCTTGGCACGGGCACCCTTTCGGCTTTTACCTTTGCAGACCATGTCATAAAACGGACAAGGGAATTCAAGGCATGACAAAGATTTGGGGGCGAAATGGCGCAGCAAAGCTACACGGTCGAGCAGATGATCTCGGCCAAATCCATCGCCGCACGGATTGAGGAATTATGCCGAGAGATTGAAACCGTATACGCCGACACCAGCAAATTGGTCGTGGTGGGCTTGCTGCGCGGCTCCTTCGTGTTCATCGCCGATCTGGTGCGCGAATTGGACCTGCCGGTTGAGGTCGATTTCCTGGAGGCCTCCAGCTACGGCAACGCCATGGAAAGCTCGCGCGAGGTGCGCATCCTCAAAGATATCCGAGGAGAGATTCAGGGACGCGATGTTCTGGTGGTGGAAGATATCGTCGATACCGGCCACACGCTGACCCACGTGGTGGCGCTGCTGAAGCAACGTCAGCCGAACCGCCTGAAGACCATCGCGCTTCTGAACAAGAAAATTCGCCGAGAGGTAGAGATTGAGGCCGATTGGGTCGGGTTCGAGATCCCCGACGAATTCGTCGTGGGCTACGGGATCGACTATGCGCAGCGCAACCGGAACCTGCCGTTTATTGGCCGGGTGCGGCAGGAAGATTAAGGCGCGAGCAACGCGCCTGCACTACCCTATCGCCGCAGGGGATCGTTCGAAATCGCACCGAAGCGTGAGTTGACAGGTAAATGTGCCTCTCTACCCTGAGGCGTAGACAGTCACCCTCGTCCGCAATCAACCGGAGCCCTGCTATGAACCCAGTAAAAACTGCCGCCACAGCCGCCCTGACAATCGCCCTCGCCGTTAGTTCGGTCGCGTTGACCGCGCAAGCCGACGGTCATGGCGTCGACCCCGCCGTCAGCGCCCGTCAGGGTCAGTTTCAGATCATGTCTCTCAACATCGGGGTGCTGGGGCAAATGGCCCGAGGCAACACCGATTACGACTCGGAGACAGCCCAGGCGGCGGCCAACAACCTGCTTGCCATGAGCCAGATAGACCAACGTTTCCATTGGGTTCCCGGCACCGATAGCGACAGCATCGAAGGCACCCGCGCCCTGCCCGCCATTTGGGCCGACGATAGCCGTGTGTTGGAGATCTGGGGCCAGTTTGGCACCGCAGCGGAAGGCTTGGCCGGGGTCGCCGGTGACGGGTTGGATGCCATGCGTGCCGGTATGGGCCCCGTGGGCGCGGCCTGTGGCGCTTGCCATGACGACTATCGTCAGCCGCGCTAGGCAGGGGGCACCATGGGCCGTGTTTTGCGCATATGCGCCGTCTTGGCGGTGCTTGGATTGGGCGTCGCCTGGGCCCTGACACGGCCCACCTATATCACCCAGACCGACGTGGCCGGCCTTGCCCCCGGCGATCCGGTTGCCGGAGAGGCCGTCTTTTGGGCCGCCGGTTGCGCTTCATGTCACAGCCGCGAGGACGCTCCAGCGGAGGAGCGGTTGGTTCTGGCTGGAGGCCAGGAATTCCCCAGCGATTTCGGGACCTTCCGAGCGCCCAACATCTCGCCTGACCCCACCCACGGCATTGGCCGTTGGAGCTTGTCGCAGTTCCTGACCGCCCTGCAAAACGGGATCAGCCCCGATGGGCAGCACTATTACCCGGCCTTCCCCTACACCGCCTACCGCCTTGCCGAGCGGCAGGATCTGGCAGACCTGTTCGCCTTTATGCAAACCCTGCCCGCATCCGATACCCCGTCCCTGCCCCATGACGTGGGCTTCCCGTTCAATATCCGCCGCGCTGTGGGGCTTTGGAACGTGCTGAACCTGCGTGACACCTACACTGTCACCGCCGATTTGCCTGACACCGCCGCCCGTGGCCGCTATCTGGCCGAGGCGTTGGCCCATTGCGGCGAATGCCACACACCGCGCAACGCCATCGGGGCTCTGAACCGCTCCGCGTGGCTTACGGGGGCGCCAAACCCCAGCGGTCGCGGCACGATTCCGGCCCTCACACCGGGTGAGTTGCGCTGGTCCGCCGACGAGATCGCCGCCTACCTCTCCGATGGTTTTACCCCTGAATTCGACAGCGCCGGCGGCCACATGCGCTCTGTCATCCTGAACCTCGCCCAGATCAGCGCTGAGGATCGCGTCGCGATCGCCGCTTATCTTTTGGCTCTGCCCGAGGCGGAGCAACCGGCGCCTTAACCAACCAGAAAGATCATGGTGCTAGGGCTGAACCGTCTCAACAATGGCGGTCCAATGGCGGTTCCCTCTTTAAACGATCCTGATGCTTCATTCGAAGTACCACAGCGTGCATCCAGTGAAGGTCTGCAAAGGCTTGGCAGTTTGGCGGAACGCACCGGGCTCAACATCATAACGCTGGCCGCTCACCTGCAGCAGATTGATAAAGACGCGGGCGCGCAGTTGAATGTGGTAAAAGATGTGGCGGTTCAGGCCGCATCGCTGACCACCAACATCGGCACGATGTCAGATGTGTTGGAGACGGTTGCTGCCGCCAATTTACGCGCCAAGGACACCCTTGATGGGTCGATTGATACGCTCAAACACTCCGCCGAGCGAAGCAAGGACGTGGCCGCTTGGGTTGGCGATCTGGAAGGGGTATTATCCACCGTCGAAAGCACACTGGCCACGGTGAACCAAGCGAACTTCAAGATCGCAGCCATCGCAAAACAGGTGAATATCCTTGCGGTGAATGCCCGGATTGAGGCCGCGCGTGCTGGCGACGCGGGCCGCGGCTTTGCCGTCGTGGCCGAAGCAATCAATGCCCTTTCCAAGGAAACTGCCGGTGCCGCGGCAGAGGTATCGGGCTCCACCCGGTTGCTGCAAACCGCCATCAGCGATCTGCGAAGCGATGCCCAGAAAACCGCCGAAAGCGCACATCTCGTGCTAAAAGGCTCCTCCCACGTAGATAAGGCTTTAAGCCAGATCAACCGCGACGTGTCCGCCGCCACCCAAGGCACCCAAGAGCTTACGGAAAATGCCGTTGGGGTCACCTGTGCCGTGGATCAGTTCGGCCCGGCCTTCGCAGGCCTGATCACCGCCTTGAAGGGTACGGCGCTTGGGGTTCACAACGCCAATACCCGAGCCGAGGAAATCATCGACATATCGGAACGCGCGGTGCAAGTCGCGGTCGAGCTTGGCGCTGACAACGCCGATGCTGCCATTATCGAGCTGGTCCAGGATCGCGCCGCCGAAGTCAGTGCCCTGTTCGAGCGCGGCATCGCCCAAGGGGACATCACAGCACCTGAGCTATTTGACGCCACCTACACCCCAATCAAGGGAACGCGGCCGGAACAATTCATGGCCCCCTTCACCCAATTCACCGATGCCGTGCTTCCCGCAGTGCAAGAAACGGTACTGACCGTCGACCCTCGTGTGATTTTCTGCGTTGCGATTGACCAAAATGGCTACCTGCCGACCCACAACGCCATTTTCTCATCCCCCCAGGGCGATGATGAAGTATGGAACGCAGCCCATAGCCGAAACCGCCGCTTCTTCAACGATCGCGTTGGTCTGAAAGCAGGGCGCAATACGGCTCCGTTTTTGATGCAGACGTACCGACGCGATATGGGTGGCGGCAAATTTGTGATGATGAAGGACATTTCCGCCCCCATCATAGTCAATGGCTGCCATTGGGGCGGCCTACGCATTGGCCTGAAAATTCAACGCTGACGGCGCCACTTCCATCGGCATCGCTCCCGCCACCCAATGGATACAGCATTCCCCTCGCCCCGCCGGGGCAGGCGGCGCAGGCGACTTAGGCCAGCTTCGCCATTCGGTTAGCCCGCAGCCGCGCGAAGTCATCGCCCGCGTGGTAGGATGACCGGGTCAGAGGCGTGGCCGAAACCATCAAGAACCCCTTGCCCCACGCCGCTTTCTCGTAGCTTTCGAATTCTTCCGGCGTCACGAACCGATCCACGGCGTGGTGTTTTGGGGTCGGCTGCAGATACTGCCCAACGGTCATGAAATCGATGTCAGCGGCGCGCATGTCATCCATGACCTGCATCACCGATTGGCGATCTTCACCCAGGCCGACCATGATGCCGGACTTGGTGAAAATGCTCGGGTCCAGTTCCTTCACGCGCTGCAACAGACGCAGGGAATGGAAGTAACGGGCGCCGGGGCGGACCTCGGGGTAGAGGCCGGGCACGGTCTCGAGGTTATGGTTAAAGACGTCGGGGCGGGCCGCGACGACAATCTCAAGAACCTCGGGCGCCGCCTTGATAAAATCCGGCGTCAGAATTTCGATTGTGGTGTCGGGCGCACGGTTGCGGATAGCGCGGATGGTTTGGGCAAAATGCTCGGCCCCGCCATCTTCCACATCATCGCGATCGACCGAGGTGATGACCACGTGATTCAGGCCAAGCTTGGCCACGGCATCGGCGACACGGCCCGGCTCAAACACGTCCAACGCCTCGGGCGGCTTGCCCGTCGCGATGTTGCAGAAGGTGCAGGCGCGGGTACAGACCTCGCCCATAATCATCATCGTGGCATGACCCTGGGACCAGCATTCGCCCACGTTCGGGCAGCTGGCCTCTTCACAAACCGTGGTCAGCTTGTGCTCGCGCATGATCGAAGCGGTGGCCTTGTACCCCTCCCCGACCGGCGCTTTCACCCGGATCCAGGATGGCTTCTTGGGCTGAGGATTATCCGGACGCCGCGCCTTTTCGGGGTGGCGTTGTTCAGGAATCTTCAGGTCGCGCATAGGAGCCTCCGGTTCGGTAACGTCTTTGATTACCTTGTTTTACCGGGAATGTAATTCCCCTATTTCGACACAGCCGCCATGCCCGGATCACAAACCTGGATCCGGGCGAAGCTACTTCTATCCCCCCGTGCCCGACGTCGAAACGGTCACCCCTACCCCTTGCGTGATGACCGTGGCGAAGGTGCCCGGCGCGGTGGCGTTACGCGCCAGCGCCTGGAAATACGGCGTGCAGCCGGCCACGGCCGAGGCGGCGTAGTTTTGCGTGCCCGCCATCATCATGGCCTCACATTGCGCGGGCGTCATCGCCGTTTGGGCGGCCAGTGGCGTAGCGGCAAGCGTGAGCGCGATGGAGGCAGCGGTAAACATGGGGCGTTTCATTGGATTTCCTTGGGCTAAGATCGACACTCTTTGGCGCGGATCGTGAGGGATGATTTAATTGACCCGTCTATTCGCCCGAATTGGCCCCGGTGACGTAAACCGAATAATCCGATGCATCTTATGAAAACTGGTAAAGCCTTCGGAATAAACGAACTAATTCATAGTGAATGAATTGTTACTCAAGCCAATTCCGGCGGAGCAAACGGGTAATTCACATTTCCGCCACATTCCGATTCCGATGACAGAGGCGTTTGAGGCGCCAGACACCACCACTGTCCCACGAAAAAGGCGGCGCAATCTGCGCCGCCCTCATCCCAATCTCAATGGGCATCTTTGTCGTTGAAACCCTTGAGCTTAGTTTAGAAGTCCGACGCTGATCGACAGGCCAGAACCTCCGCCAACGCTTACATCTGCAACCGAATGGCCGCCGACGTCTGCACCTACAGACAGACCGCCATCGGAGCCGGAGCCGACGGAAACATCGGCCAGATCATGCCCGCCCAGATCGGCGTCAACGTTCAAACCGCCACCGTGGCTGCCGCCACCGTTTACACCTACGTCGACAAGGTCATGGCCGACCAAATCGGCGTCTACGGCCAAGCCAGACTGGTTGGCTGCAACGGTCAGGTCAATGAAATCGCGGCCATTGATGTCGACGTCCGCGTTCAGGACCACACCACCGTCGCCCAGAAGCATATGGCGCGCGCCCCGTGCTGTTTGCATAAGCACCAGCGAGCATGTCTGCGTACCGCCCCCTGTCATGCCAAGGCACACGCTCGGGTCAAGCCGACCGTCACGAAAGGCGCTGGCGGTGATGGTCAAAGGGGCTGTGCCGTTACCGCCGCCGCCGCCCGACGCCGTATCACCGCCACCGGAGCCAGAACCACCGGAGTTCACATCGGCGTCCGCGTTGAATTCGGCAGACGTGCCGCGCGTTACAGCAGTCTCGTTCGCAGCCAGAGCGGCCAAAGCACTACCACAGGCTTGGCGCACCGCTCGTCGAACGAATGCTTGGTTCATTTCCATCACTTCGCGGCATTCATCCATGGAAAGGGATTGTTGGGCGTTTGCCGCCGTTCCGGCAAACAGAGCCCCCGCGGTCAGTGAAAGAACGCCCAGTGTCTGAATTGTTTTGCTGCTCAAAGTCATTTCGGCACCTTCTCAGTTAATAGCGCCCCCACCAATTACGTTAGCAAAGATTTCCTCCCGTCCAAGTCTAAAATGTAATTTTCTTTCAAATAGTCGATTTTCTGCGCAATTTTTCGCCACTGACGGGAATTTTGTCTTGAGATCAGCACATTACGAGCGCCAGTTTTGCGTTAACGCTTTGTTAATGATTGTGGCGAGAATTTGAATACTCAATAAAATAGCACTATTCTCGCCACAAAGCCCTGTGTTGTTTCAATCACGCGTTGCGGGCCGAAAGTCTGAAACGGATTCGTAATGCTGCAAAAGTCGCTGCAAACCGATCTTCAGAACCACCTTTCCCGACCGTGCAGACCAACCAAGCCGTTTCTCGGCGGTCTCAAGCCCATCGAGGAAACAACACACCCGCATCACCACGTCCCCAAGGCCGGGCCCAAGGGCATCGAGGGCATCGGATACTCGTGCGCGCGCGGCGCGTGGGCCCTCTCCGATTCCGCCGTCGGCCATGAACCCGCCCCGGTCCGATCCGGAAAGGAACCGATCCCAGTTCTGCCCGACACGGGGCCCCATCTGGGCGCGCTCGAACTCTTCACGCAACCGTTCTCCGGCTTGCACCAGCTCTGGCCCCAAGAAGGGTTTGCCATCGGGGCCCTTCCGGCGTGCTAACCCGGCCAAGGGCGATTCCGACAGGTTCACCCGCATCGTTTCGCGTTTTCCCTGCGCCCCCGCGACATCGCGCGTGCCCCAAGTGGCGTGCTGGCCCTGGAAGGCGGTTGCGCCCTCGGCAAAACCGGCGGTGCCCATGCGGCGCTTGCGGTCTTCCTCCAACAAGCGTTTCAGGGCGGTCTTCCCGACCGCGGTGATAGCGTAGCGGGCCAGTTTGCCGCCCTGCTGCACGCAAGAGATCCAGTCCTTCACCGCAAAAGCCTGCGCCACGCGGCGGTCCACCACGGCTGTGCGGGTCTGATCTCCATCGGCGCCTTGGCGCAGCACCACGGCTTTGTCCATGTCCTGAGCTACCGCCAAGATCGCGCCAGTCTCGCACAGGCGGCGAAGAATGCGCCTGGCCTCCCGTGTGACCAAAGCCTCGTCATCAATCGGCATCCGTATTGGGGCAGTCATGCGCCTCGTCTCCTTGTTCATTGTCCGGTGGCTTTGAGTACCGGGCCCTTCGGCCAGCGTACTCAACACTTCATCGATAAGTGGGTCGTCACGCCGGGCTTCCATTTGGCGAATGCGACGAGCGATCGTCGAAGGCGCCTGCCCGGTCCGTTGTGCGATCTTCCGCAAGGATTGCCCCTCAGCCACATGTGCAAGGTATTGGCATGCCGCCTCTGGCACCCATCCCGGCATCGTCATGGTGTTTTCTGGTTCGCTGTGAGCGTTGGGGATCATGGCCGTCGGGCCCTTTGAAGTTGCAGAAGTATCGCAGCAGGATTCCGCCGGATTGATTACTGAAACGTTAAAATCTGTGGATAAGTGCAAAATTGTTTCTAATTCGTAAACAATTGGGAAGGGTCCGAACGCAGAGTTGCCCGATGGCGCAACACGCCCCGTTCCGGGGGCATTCTTGGGATCAGATCAACTTCCCAAGGAGCGTTAGATATGACCGACCTGACCACTCACCTGACACAGATGCACCGTCCCGGCCTTCTGGTAAAAGCGGCCACATTGGCTTGTGTTACAGGGGATGCGCACCGCCGAGCCAGGCGCCGACCGGTCGGAAAGCTACTGGCAGAGGAGGAAATGCTGAATGCCGCACGGATGGGCGGAGGCATGGGATATTCACCCACCCGCCACGTCCAGGTGATGAGCGCCCTACTGGCCGCCGCAAGGGGCGAATCCTAGACAATTTTAAGAAAAGTCGCGCGGATCGTGATTCGGGCGCCAAACCTCGAAATGCGGCCGCTTTGCCACAAAAACGGGCGACTCACCCCGGCATTGATCCCGGAAAAAGTCGCCCGATACTTCATGAACGGCCTAGATGAACGCGTCAGGCATAGAGGCCTTCTTCTCGGCCACATATGCGCGCAGCGCCTCATCGGTGATTGGGTCCAGATGGGGCTGCTGATAGTCGCCAAGCATCTGATCGACCTTGGCGGCGGCCAGTTCATAGGTAGAGCGGCTGCCCTCTTCCGCCCACGTCTCATAGGGTTTGTAATCCAGCACGTTGGTCCGCCAGAACGCGTCCTTGTAATTGGCTTGGGTATGGGCGCAGCCAAGGAAGTGGCCACCGGGGCCAACTTCGCGCAGGGCGTCCATGGCCTGGGCGTTCTCATCGACCGCCACGCCTTCGGCCATCCGGTGCAAAATGCCCAATTGGTCGGCATCCAGCACGAACTTCTCGGGGCTGGCGGACAGGCCGCCTTCCAACCAACCGCACGAATGCAGCATGAAGTTCACCCCGGACAGCAGCCCCATATTGAGGGAGTTGGCGGTTTCATAGCCGGCCTGCGCATCGGGGATCTTCGCGCCGGTGAACGCCCCGGCAGAACGGTAAGGCAGGCCCAAGCGACGGGCCAACTGGCCCATGCCGTAAGTGATCTGCGACGCCTCAGGTGTGCCGAAGGTCGGCGCGCCGGAGTTCATGTCGATGGAGGTTACCATCGCCCCCATGATCGCAGGCGACCCCGCCCGCACCAGTTGTGAATAGGCAACCCCGGCCAGCCCTTCGGCCAGACATTGGGTCAGCGTTCCGGCCACAGAGACCGGCGCCATCGCGCCCCCCACGATGAACGGAGAGATGATCGAGGCCTGGCCCGCGGCGGCATAATGCTCCAACGCGCCCATCATTACGCCGTCAAACGTCAGCGGAGAGTTGATGTTGATCAACGAGGTCATGACACAATTGTTTTCGACCACATCGGCGCCAAACAGGATCTTCGACATCTCAATGGAATCGACCGCGCGCGACGGCTCCGTGACCGAGCCCATGTAGGGTTTATCGGACAACGACATATGGGCATAGAGCATATCCAGATGGCGCTTGTTCACCGGCACATCGGTCGGCTCGCAAACGGTGCCGCCGGAATGGTGCAGCCACTTGGACATATAGCCGAGTTTCACGAACTTCTCAAAATCGGCCATGGTGGCATAACGCCGTCCGCCGCCGTGATCGTGCACGAACGGCGGGCCGTAGACCGGTGCCAGCACCATCGTATTGCCGCCGATTTCCACATCACGGGCCCGGTTGCGGGCGATTTGCGTGAACTTAGAGGGCGCGGTTTTCACCAACTGCCGCGCAAGGCCACGGGGAATATGGACCCGTTCGCCACGCACATCGGCACCCGCCTCGCGCCAACGCTTCAGCGCTGCGGGGTTTTCCACGAACATGACGCCGATTTCTTCCAGAACCGTTTCGGCATTTGCCTCGATGATCTCTAGCGCCTCATCGTTCAGGATATCGAGGGTGGGGATCTTGCGCTCGATGAACCGTGCGGTCTCGAAGCTGACGGCCGAACGCGACGCCCGACGCGCTGCGCCACCGCCACCCCGTGCCCGTCGCTTGCCTGTTGTTTGTTCTGCGTCGCCCATGATGACATCCTCCACCGGCGTGAATTCCATATCCCTCCCTAGCCCGTGTTCGGACGTTTCCATCGCCGGAGTGCGACATGTGGGACGCGGATGCGACATGCGATGTCTTGCGCCCCGCCCCGACGCGCCTTAATCCGTGGCCATGAACAACGCCGCTGTCCCAGACCCCGCCAATCATGAACGCCTGCTGATCATCGACTTCGGATCGCAGGTCACGCAATTGATCGCCCGCCGCCTGCGCGAGTTGAGCGTTTATTGCGAGATTCACCCTTATCAAAACGTCGACGACGCCTTCATCGCGGAATTCGCGCCCAAGGCGATCATCTTTTCCGGCGGGCCGGATTCAGTGACGCGCGAAGGCTCTCCTCGGCCGCCGAAAGCGGCCTATGACGCGGGCGTGCCAATCCTTGGCATTTGCTACGGCCAACAGGTCATGATGCAGGATTTGGGTGGCGAGGTGCACGGCGGGAAGATTTCCGGCGGCGGCGGCACGGCCGAGTTCGGGCGTGCCTTCGTGGAGCCCACCGGCGCATTGGCGCTGTT
The DNA here is from genome assembly GCF_038396845.1 of Gymnodinialimonas sp. 57CJ19. NCBI lineage: Bacteria > Pseudomonadati > Pseudomonadota > Alphaproteobacteria > Rhodobacterales > Paracoccaceae > Gymnodinialimonas > Gymnodinialimonas sp. 57CJ19. Next base: position 2,669,725 of record NZ_CP151587.1, on the reverse strand, counting down.
GCAGGGCTGGTTCGCCGATGGGTCTGAACAGGTCTGGATGTCCCACGGCGACCACGTGGCCAAGCTGGCACCGGGGTTCGAGGTTTATGGCACCTCTCCCAATGCGCCCTATGCGATCACGGCGGACGTATCGCGCAACTTCTTTGCGGTCCAGTTCCACCCCGAAGTCCACCACACCCCGCGCGGCGCAATGCTGTACGAAAACTTCGTGCGCCTTGCAGGTTTCAGCGGCGATTGGACCATGGGCGCCTACCGCGAACAGGCGATCGAGGCGATCCGCGCCCAGGTGGGCGACGCCAAGGTGATCTGTGCCCTTTCTGGCGGCGTTGACAGCTCGGTCACGGCGGCGCTGCTGCATGAGGCCATCGGCGATCAGCTGACCTGTGTGTTCGTGGATCACGGCTTGTTGCGCCTGAATGAAGGTGTGGACGTGGTCGAAATGTTCCGCGACCACATGAACCTCCACGTCATCCACGCCGAAGAGCAAGAGCTGTTCTTGGGCGAGTTGGAAGGCGTTTCCGACCCCGAGACCAAGCGCAAGATCATCGGCAAGCTGTTCATCGACGTTTTCCAGAAATATGCCGACCAGATCGAAGGTGCGGCCTTCCTTGCCCAAGGCACGCTTTACCCCGATGTGATCGAAAGCGTCTCGTTCAGCGGCGGCCCATCGGTGACGATCAAATCACACCACAACGTCGGTGGCTTGCCCGAGAAGATGGGCCTGAAGCTGGTCGAACCTCTGCGAGAGCTGTTCAAGGATGAAGTCCGCGCCTTGGGTCACGAATTGGGGCTTCCGGCGCATTTCATCGCCCGCCACCCCTTCCCCGGCCCCGGCCTTGCGATCCGCTGTCCCGGAGAGATTACCCGCGCCAAGCTTGATATCCTGCGCCAGGCCGATGCGGTCTATATCGACCAAATCCGCAAGCACGGGCTTTATGATGAGATCTGGCAGGCCTTCGTCGCGATCCTGCCTGTGCGCACCGTTGGTGTCATGGGCGATGGTCGCACCTACGATTACGCCTGCGCCTTGCGGGCCGTGACTTCGGTGGACGGGATGACCGCCGATTACTTCCCCTTCAGCCATGAGTTTCTGGGAGAAACCGCGACGCGCATTATCAACGAGGTACCGGGGATCAACCGCGTCACCTATGACATCACATCAAAGCCTCCGGGCACAATCGAGTGGGAATAGCCAACGGCTGAGCGGCGCCCAGATTGGCGCGCTCCGCTGTCCCCGGAAAGGTACCCCGCCCGACCAAACTGTCGTAGATTTGGCGGGGTTAAAGGTGTTGGAAGGTCCGATGGACGGGGTGGCCACTGCGCGGATCACTTTGCTTGACCTGAACACACTGCTCGGCCCCCGCGCTTCCACCCGAAGCTTGGCCCATTGGGCGACGCCCAAGGTATCCTTGGCCAAGTCGTGGGATGGATAAATCAGCGCGGCGGTGGCGCAACGGGGCCGGACATCAATGATGTCGGTCTGACGGAGGATCGCGCCACTTGACAGATCTTGGCACAGCACGTCGCCCTCGGGCGGCGCCTCGGTATCGTGTCGCGGCCCGATTTGACAGCGCTTTGAACGCGTAGGGCAGGCACGGCACCGGTTTCGCGTTCATGCATCTAAACGCGCCCATTTTATGGTTTTTGCAAAAGGTGCCTTTCCCTAGATCGCAATAGTCCGCACCGTGGTATGGGGCCTAGTATCCCTTAAAAGCTGTCACCAACGGAGTTGTCATGACGTCTCGCTATTTCGCGCCCACGGGGGGGCATCCGCCGCAGGAACAACTGCTCACCGATCGTGCTGTATTCACCGACGCCTATGCCGTGATCCCAAAGGGAACGATGCAGGATATCGTGACCAGCTTCCTGCCATTCTGGGAGAATACGCGCCTTTGGGTCCTGTCGCGTCCGCTCAGCGGTTTTGCCGAGACGTTCTCGCAATACATCATGGAAGTCAGCCCCGGCGGCGGATCTGATCGGCCCGAAACCGATCCCGGTGCGGAAGGCGTGCTGTTTGTCGTCGATGGCACCGCAGACATCACGGTTGAGGGCACAACCCACGCCCTGCGCCCCGGAAGCTATGTCTTCCTGCCACCGCAGACCGATTGGTCCTTCAAGAACGACAGCGATGCGCCGGTGCGCTTCCACTGGATCCGAAAGGCTTACGAGCCCGTCGACGGCCTGCCCCACCCGGACGTCATCGTCCGGCATGAAGATGATGTAGAGCCCGGCATCATGCCCCATACCGAAGGCAAATGGGCCACGACCCGCTTTGTCGATCCGTCAGACCTGCGCCATGACATGCACGTGACCATCGTGACGTTCCAACCCGGCGCAGTCATTCCCTTTGCGGAAACTCACGTGATGGAGCACGGGCTGTATGTGCTGGAAGGTAAAGCCGTCTACCGCCTGAACCAGGATTGGGTGGAGGTTGAGGCCGGTGATTACATGTGGCTGCGCGCGTTCTGCCCGCAAGCCTGCTATGCCGGTGGGCCCGGTCCGTTCCGCTACCTGCTCTACAAGGATGTGAACCGCCACATGGCGCTGCGTCCTGCGCACACCGGAATTGCCGCTTCCTAGACGCCGTCGCGAACAGCGGCTGATGAATACAGGTTCCCCCGCGTGCTTTGACCACGTGGGGGATTTTGCATTTGGGAAGCCGCAGTCGGCATCGGGCCATCACGGACCAAGGCGCAACTTGGGCCGGGAATATGCGGCCTGCACGAACAACCGATGTTGATTGTTCGGGAAATTCATAAGATGCGTTGTTTGAATGTGAAAAATGATTTTACATTATGAAAAATTCAACTTGCTGATTTTAATGGTTAAATCAAACACCCTTCACCATCAGGCCCGAAATCTGCAAAAATTACCATTGGACTCTCGTTGTATTAAGGTCTCCTGAAATCGCATTAGGAGAGCGTCATGAGCATGCAAAACCCTGTCTTTATCCCCGGCCCCACCAATATGCCCGAGGCGATCCGCCAAGCCTGCTACATGCCTACGATCGACCACCGCTCGCCCATGTTCGGCAAGATCCTGCATCCCTGCCTCGAGAACGTTCGCACGATCCTCAAGTCGAATTCGGCGCATATCTTCATCTTCCCTTCCACCGGCACCGGCGGCTGGGAAACGGCGCTGACCAACACGCTGTCTCCCGGTGACAAGGTTCTGGCGGCGCGCAACGGGATGTTCAGCCACCGCTGGATCGACATGTGCCAACGCCATCAACTGGACGTGCAGATCGTGGAGACGACTTGGGGCGATGGCCTGCCAGCCGATCGCTACACGGAGATCCTCAAGGCCGACAGCAACCACAAGATCAAGGTCGTGCTCGCCACCCACAACGAAACAGCAACCGGCGTGAAGTCTGACATCGCCGCCGTGCGCGCCGCGCTGGACGCCGCCGGCCACCCTGCCTTGCTGTTCGTGGATGGCGTCAGCTCCATCGCGTCGATGGACTTCCGCTTCGACGAATGGGGCGTGGACGTTGCCGTCACCGGATCACAGAAGGGGTTCATGTTGCCTGCCGGTCTGGCGATCGTGGGCTTCTCCCAGAATGCGATTGATGCGGCGCGGGACGCCAAGCTGCCGCGCACCTTCTTTGACATCAATGACATGGCCAAGGGCTATGCTGCCAACGCCTTCCCCTACACGCCGCCCGTAGGCCTGATGAACGGGTTGAAACTGGCGACGGACATGCTTCTGGAAGAGGGGTTGGAGAACGTCTTTGCCCGTCATCACCGCATTGCGGAAGGTGTGCGTCAGGCTGTTTCTGCTTGGGGGCTGGAGCTTTGTGCCTCCTCGCCCGACGTCTACTCTGATACCGTCAGTGCGATACGGACGCCCGAGGGGTTCAACGCCACCGAGATAGTTACCCATGCAGCTGACAAATACGGCGTGGCGTTTGGTGTCGGGCTTGGCGAGGTTGCGGGCAAAGTCTTCCGCATCGGTCATCTGGGCAGTCTGACGGACGTGCTGGCCCTGTCCGGCATCGCCACGGCCGAGATGGTGATGGCCGATCTTGGCCTTGACGTTCGGCTTGGATCGGGCGTTGCCGCGGCGCAGGAATACTACCGCTCCAACCCTGCCGCTTCGGCCCTGATGGCTGCGTGATGAAGGATTTGCAGATGTATATTCCCACCTACGAAGACATGCTGGCAGCGCATGAACGGATCAAACCGCACATCCGCCGCCCCCCTGTGCGCGTGTCCCATTATCTCAACGAGCTGACCGGCGCCGACCTGTACTTCAAGTGCGAGAACTTTCAGGAACCGGGCGCCTTCAAGGTGCGCGGGGCCACCAATGCGGTCTTCGGGTTGTCTGACGAACAGGCCGCGAAGGGCGTGGCGACGCATTCCTCCGGCAACCACGCCTCTTGCCTGTCCTATGCCGCTATGTTGCGGGGCATTCCGTGCAACGTGGTGATGCCGAAGACCGCGCCGCAGGCCAAGAAAGACACCGTGCGCCGCTATGGCGGGGTGATCACGGAGTGTGAGCCGTCGACGACTTCGCGCGAAGAAACCTTCGCCCGCGTCGAGGCCGAGACGGGTGGCGACTTCGTCCACCCCTACAACGATCCGCGCGTGATTGCGGGGCAAGGCACCTGCTCCAAGGAGTTTTTCGAGCAGACCGACGGCATGGACATGGTTGTGGCCCCCATCGGCGGCGGCGGCATGATCTCGGGCACGTGCCTGACGTTGGCGACGCTGGCCCCTGAATGTCAGGTCATCGCGGCAGAGCCAGAGCAGGCCGACGACGCCTACCGCAGCTTCAAGGCGGGGCACATCATTGCCGACGACGCGCCCAAGACCATCGCCGACGGCTTGCTGGTGCCGCTGAAAGAGCGCACGTGGTATTTCGTCAGCAATCATGTATCCGAGATTTACACCGCGTCCGAGCAAGAGATCATCGACGCGATGAAACTGACATGGAAGCACCTGCGCATCGTGATGGAGCCCTCCTCCGCCGTGCCGCTGGCCTGCATCCTCAAGAACGCGCAAGCCTTCAAGGGCAAGCGCGTCGGCATCATCATAACAGGCGGCAATGTCGATCTTGACCGCCTTCCCTGGACCCTCTGAACGGAGCTAATCCCATGAACAAGCAAGTGAATATAGACGAACTGGAAGTCGGCTTTGACGTCCCTGCCCTGCCCGGCATGGACGAGGCTGACATTCAGACGCCGTGTCTTGTGCTGGACCTCGACGCGCTGGAATACAACATCAAGAAGATGGGCGATTACGCCAAGGCCCACGGGATGCGCCACCGCGCCCACGGCAAGATGCACAAGTCCGTCGATGTGCTGAAGCTGCAGATGGAACTTGGCGGTGCCGTTGGCGTGTGCTGCCAGAAGGTCTCCGAGGCCGAGGTCTTTGCCCGCGCCGGGATCAAGGAAATCCTCGTCTCCAACCAGGTCCGTGACGCCGCAAAGATCGACCGTCTGGCCCGGATGCCAAAGGTCAGCGGGGGCGAAGTCATCGTCTGTGTCGATGACGTGGCGAATGTGGCCGATCTGGACGCCGCCGCCGCCAAGCACGGCACCAACCTTGGTGTCTTCGTCGAGATCGATTGCGGTGCGGGCCGTTGTGGCGTGACCACGACCGAGGCTGTCGTGGAAATCGGCAAGGCTGTGCGCGACGCCGGGAACCTGACGTTCCGTGGCATCCAAGCCTATCAGGGCGCGATGCAGCACATGGACAGCTTTGACGACCGTCAGGCCAAGCTCGACGCCGCAATTGCGCAGGTACAAGAGGGCATCGACGGCTTGAAGGCCGAGGGGATCGAGTGTGATCTGGTCTCGGGTGGCGGCACGGGATCGTACTACTTCGAAAGCAACTCGGGCGTTTACAACGAGTTGCAGTGCGGCTCCTACGCGTTCATGGACGCCGATTACGGTCGTATCCTCGACAAGGACGGCAACCGCATCGACGACGGCGAATGGAAGAACGCGATGTTCCTGCTGACCTCGGTCATGTCCCACGCCAAGGCCGACAAGGCGATCGTGGACGCAGGGCTTAAAGCGCAATCCATCGACAGCGGCCTGCCGTTCATCTATGGCCGCAGCGATGTCGAATACATCAAATGCTCGGATGAGCATGGCGTGGTTGCGGATCCCGATGGCGTTCTGAAGGTCAACGACAAGTTGCGTCTGGTGCCGGGTCATTGCGACCCCACCGCCAACGTTCACGATTGGTACGTCGGCGTGCGCAACGGCAAGGTCGAAACGGTCTGGCCCGTGTCGGCACGCGGCAAAGCCTACTGATCCTGAGACGCGGGGGCCCGGCGGGAGGCCGAGCCAAGTCGTTCGCGTGCGGTGGCCAACCCACGGGTATGCACGCGAACGCATGAAATTTGCGCGCTCCGTCCTGCGGGGCGCGCACTCAAATAACTCATCTCAAGGATAGCCCCATGATTATCGTTCCTGAACGCTACATCGCCGACCTCATGACGCGGGACGCCGCGTTCAGCGCCGTGGAAAAGGTTTTTGCGGCCATGGCGGCAGGCGATGCCTACAACTTCCCCGTGGTTCGTGAGGCTATCGGTCACGAGGACGCGCTATACGGTTTCAAGGGCGGGTTCGATCGGGCGGGGCTGACCCTGGGGCTCAAGGCGGGTGGCTACTGGCCCCACAACCTTGAGAAGCGGGAGTTGATCAACCACCAATCCACCGTGTTCCTGTTTGATCCGGATACCGGCAAGGCGAAGGCCATGGTGGGCGGCAACCTGTTGACGGCGCTGCGAACGGCGGCGGCTTCGTCTGTTTCGATCAAGCATCTGGCGCGGGACGACGCGAAGGTCATCGGCATGATCGGCGCGGGCCATCAGGCGACCTTCCAACTGCGCGCCGCGTTGGAGCAACGCCAGTTCGAGAAGGTCATCGGCTGGAATTACCACCCCGAGATGCTGCCTAACATCGCCGCCGTGGCTGAAGAAGCAGGCCTGCCGTTCGAGGCCGTCGATCTGCCCGGCATGGTGGCGGCGGATGTCATTATCTCCATCACCTCGGCCTTTGCACCGTCGCTGATGGCGGATCATGTGTCACCCGGCACGCATATCGCCTGCATGGGTACCGACACGAAGGGCAAGCAGGAGGTCGAGACCGCGCTGTTGACCCGTGCCACGGTGTTCACCGACGAGGTGGCGCAGTCGATTTCCATCGGAGAGGCGCAGCATGCGATTGCAGAGGGCGTGTTGACCGAGGCGGACGTTCATCAGATCGGCGCCGTCATCAATGGCACGCACGCGGGCCGCACCTCGGCGGATGAGATTACGCTGTTCGACGGCACGGGCGTGGGCCTGCAGGACCTTGCCGTGGCGGCGGCGGTCGTTGATCTGGCCGTAGAAAAAGGCATCGCCATCGAGGTGGATTTCTAGCCTCCGGGTTGGTGGAGGCCGACAGCTGAGGTGCGACGGGTGCCGCACATTTCGCCAGCGGGGCGTGCCCCTAAATCGCTGAAATAAGGCTAATTCCGGCGGACGGGGCATTTCCCGCCCGCCGGATTGCGTTTCACTTCTTCTTTTTCGGCGGCATCAGGTCGGTGATCGCGCCCTCAAACATCTCGGCGGCGAAGTTGACCGTTTCGCTGAGTGTCGGGTGCGGGTGGATCGTGTGACCCAGATCCACGGCGTCAGCGCCCATCTCGATGGCGAGTGCTACTTCGGCGATCAGATCGCCCGCGTTGGGGCCAACGATGCCTGCGCCGATGACGCGGTCATCGCTGGGGTCGAAGATCAGCTTGGTGATGCCCTCGGATCGTCCCAAAGACAGCGAGCGGCCCGACGCGGCCCAGGGGAACACGCCTTTGGCGACCTTGAGGCCCTTGGCCTTGGCCTCCGTCTCGGTCACGCCGACCCAAGCGACCTCCGGATCGGTGTAGGCGACGGAGGGGATGACCTTGGCGTCGAAGTGGCGCTTGTGTCCCGCGCAGACCTCTGCCGCGACCTTGCCTTCGTGAACGGCCTTGTGGGCCAGCATCGGCTGGCCGACCACATCGCCAATGGCGAAGATGTGCGATTGTCCCGTGCGTTGCTGGCTGTCGACGGCAATGAAGCCGCGCTCATCCACGGCGACGCCCGCCTTTTCGGCGTCAATCAACGCGCCGTTGGGGCGGCGACCGACAGAGACGAGGACCATGTCGAAGGTGTCCGACTTTTCGCCATCGGGGCCTTCCATTGTTACCTTCAGACCCTTTTTCTGGGCCTCCACAGCAGTCACTTTGGTCTTGGTCAAAACCGCCTCGTACCGACCTTCGATGCGTTTTTGCAGCGGCTTCACGATGTCTTTGTCACAGCCCGGAATGATTTGGTCCATGAACTCGACGACCGTGACCTTGGAGCCGAGCGCATCATACACGCAGCCCATCTCAAGCCCGATGATCCCGCCGCCAAGCACCAGCAAACGCTTGGGAATCTGGGTCAGCTCCAGCGCGCCCGTAGAGTCGATGACACGCGGGTCGTCGTGGGGGATGAACGGCATCTTCACTGGTTCCGATCCCGCCGCGATGATGCATTGATCGAAGCTGACGGTCGTGGTGGTGCCGTCGTTCTCCACGGCGATCATGTTGGGGCCCGTGAACTTGCCGAAACCCGTCACCGTCTTGACCTTGCGCGCCTTGGCAAGGCCGCCCAAGCCGCCCGTCAACTGGTTGACAACGCTGCTTTTCCAGTCGCGCAGGGCGTCGATGTCGATCTTCGGCTTGCTGAACTTGACGCCGTGATCGGCCATCTCCTCGGCCTCGGTGATCACCTTGGCCGCATGCAGCAGCGCCTTGGAGGGGATGCAGCCCACGTTCAGGCAGACGCCGCCAAGGTTGTCGTATTTCTCGATCAGGATCACGCTCTTGCCCAGATCGGCCGCACGAAATGCCGCCGTGTAGCCGCCGGGGCCAGAGCCCAGAACGACGACCTCCGCGTGCAGGTCGCCCTGCCCGCTGGCCGTACCGGTGGCTGCCACTGCAGACGGTGCTGTCGCCGGAGCCTCCTTAGCCGGAGCATCCGTGGGGGCTTGCGCCGCCTCCGCCCCTTCCAGCAGCAAGATCAGCGAGCCTTGAGAGACCTTGTCCCCCTCGGCCACCTTGATCTCTTTGACCACGCCGCCCGAGGGCGAGGGCACCTCCATTGTGGCCTTGTCGCTTTCGATCTCGATCAGCGGATCTTCCGGCGCAATCGTGTCGCCCACTTCCACAAGGATCGTGACCACGGGGACGTCGTTGAAATCACCAATATCGGGTACTTTGACTTCCATGTCTCAGCCCCCCCTTACAGCATCAGCCGGCGTACATCGCCGAGCAAATGTTTGAGGGTCGCGCAGAAGCGCGCCGCCAATGCGCCGTCGATGGCGCGGTGATCGTAGCTGAGCGACAGAGGCTGCATGTTGCGGGGCACGAACGCCTCGCCGTCCCACACAGGCGCCATCTTGGAGCGCGTGAGGCCCAGGATAGCCACTTCGGGCGCGTTCACGATGGGAGTGAACGAGGTGCCGCCGATACCGCCCAGAGACGAGATCGTGAAGGTCGCGCCGGACATCTCATCGCCCTTCAGCTTGCCGTCGCGGGCCTTGGCGGACAGATCGCCAAGCTCCTTCGAGATCTCGATTATGCCCTTGCGGTCCGCATCACGGATGACGGGAACCATCAGGCCGTTGGGCGTATCTGCGGCAAAACCGATGTTGTAGAAATCCTTCTTGATCAGCTTGTCGCCGTCCGGGTGGACGGAGGAATTGACCTCCCAGTGCTGCTTGAGGGCCGAGACACTGGCCTTGATGACAAAGGACAGAAGCGTGACGCGGTAGCCGTCTTGCTTGGCCTGGGTGTCCAACTCGCGGCGGTAGCCGTCGAGGTCGGTGATGTCGGCTTCCTCGTTGTGGGTGACATGCGGGATGTTCAGCCAGGAGCGGTGCAGCGCGGGGCCGGACAGCTTCTTGATCCGGGGCATCTCCACATCTTCGACGGGGCCGAATTTGGAGAAGTCGACAACGGGTATGGGCGGGATACCCATGCCGCCGCTGGCCCCACCGCCCGCCGCAGCCGGCGCGGCGCTGGCCTTGAGGTGCGCCGTGACATCCTCGCGCAGGATGCGGCCCTTGCGGCCCGTGCCGTTCACCTTGGCCAGATCAATGTCCAACTGCCGCGCGAAGGCGCGCACGGACGGCGACGCGTGGACCTTGCCGAAACCGCTATCCGTCACGGCAGCCGGCGCGGGGGCCGGAGCAGCGGCAGGCGCCGCCGCAGGAGCGGGAGCCGCAGCGGGTGCATCGGCAGCCGGAGCTGCCTCAGCCGCAGGCGCGGCCCCTGCCCCATCGCCTTCCACAGACAGGATCAGTGACCCTTGAGAGACCTTGTCCCCCTCGGACACGTGGATTTCCTTCACCACGCCAGCGGCGGGCGATGGCACCTCCATCGTGGCCTTGTCGCTTTCGATCTCGATCAGCGGGTCTTCCAGATCAATCGTGTCACCGACGGCCACCAGAATGGTGACCACGGGCACATCGTTGAAATCGCCGATGTCGGGTACTTTGACGTCATTTGCCATGTTCTTCAGTCCTTTCTTCAGCGGTTTACACCAGCCGTGGGTTCGGCTTGCCGCCGTCGATGTCGTATTTCTTGAGAGCCTTCTGGAGGTCCGCCTTGGTGACGGCCCCGTCCCGGTGCAGGTCCACCATGGCGGCTGCCGCGATATGGGCGGCGTCCACCTCGAAGAACCGGCGCAGGTTGGCGCGACTGTCCGAGCGTCCGAAGCCGTCAGTCCCCAGCACCGTGAAGCGCTGTGGCACGAAGGCCCGCACCTGCTCGGCGTAGTTCTTCATGTAGTCCGTGGCCGCAATCACCGGGCCCTTGGCGTTCTCAAGTTGCTTGGTGATGAAAGGAACACGCTCTTCGGCCAACGGGTTGAGGCGGTTGTGACGCTCTGCATCCTGCCCGTCGCGGGCCAGCTCGTTGAAGCTGGTCGCCGACCAGATGTCAGAGGTGACGCCGAAGTCCTCCTTCAGCATCTCTGCTGCCTTCATCGCCTGCACCAGGATCGTGCCAGAGCCCATCAAATTGACGTGCTTCTTGCCCGGCTTCTTGGTGGCGTGCAGGCGGTAGAGGCCGCGGATGATATCCTCCTCAACGCCCATGGGCATGTCGGGGTGGGCGTAGTTCTCGTTCATCAGGGTCAGGTAGAAGTAGACGTCCTCCTGGTCGCCATACATCCGCTTGATGCCGTGCTGCACGATCACCGCCACTTCGAACTGGAAGGTCGGGTCGTAGCTGATGCAGTTGGGGATCGTGCCCGCAAGGATATGGCTGTGGCCGTCCTCGTGCTGCAATCCCTCGCCGTTCAAGGTGGTGCGCCCTGCGGTGCCGCCCAACATGAAGCCCCGCGCGCGGCTGTCGCCTGCGGCCCAAGCGAGATCGCCGATGCGTTGGAACCCGAACATCGAGTAGTAGATGTAGAACGGGATCATGGGCACGCCGTGGTTGGAATAGGACGTTGCCGCCGCGATCCAATCGGCCATGGCGCCGGCCTCGTTGATGCCTTCCTGTAGAACCTGACCATCGGTCGATTCCTTGTAGAACATCATCTGATCGGCATCCTCGGGCGTGTAATTCTGCCCCAGCGGGTTGTAGATACCCACCGAGCGGAACAGCCCCTCCATCCCGAAGGTGCGGCTTTCGTCCGGGACAATCGGCACGATGTTCTTGCCAATTTTCTTATCGCGCAGAAGCGTGGTCAGGATGCGCACGAAGGCCATGGTGGTGGAAATCTCACGGTCTCCGGTGCCTTTGAGCTGCGCCTTGAAGGCGTCCAACTCGGGCACTTCGAGGGCTGGCACATCGCGCCATTCGCGCTTGGGGAACTCGCCCCCCAATGCCTTGCGGCGGTCTGCCAGATAGGACTTTTGCGCGTTGTTCAGCGTCACGAAAGGCGCGTTGGCAAGGTCTTCGTCCTTCACGGGAATGTCGAAACGGTCCCTGAAGTCGCGCAGCTGATCTTCGGCCAGCTTCTTTTGCTGGTGCGAGGTGTTCATCCCCTCGCCACCCGAGCCCATGCCGTAGCCCTTGACCGTCTTGACCAGCAGACACGTGGGCTGATCCTTGGTGTCCGTGGCGCGTTTGAAGGCGGTATAGACCTTCTCGGGGTCGTGTCCGCCGCGCCTCAGCGCCCAGATCTGGTCATCGGTCCAATCCTCGACCAGAGCCGCCGTTTCGGGGTATTTGCCGAAGAAGTGCTTGCGGATGTAGGCACCGTCCTTGGATTTGAACGTCTGGTAGTCGCCGTCGACGGTTTCATCCATCAACTGACGCAAACGGCCAGAAACGTCTTTCTCCAAAAGCGCGTCCCAGCCCTTGCCCCAGAGCAGCTTGATCACGTTCCAGCCCGCGCCGCGGAAGTCGCCCTCCAGCTCTTGCACGATCTTGGAGTTGCCGCGCACGGGCCCGTCGAGCCGTTGCAGGTTGCAGTTGACCACAAAGATCAGGTTGTCGAGTTTTTCGCGTGCGGCCAGGTCAATCGCGCCCCGGCTTTCCGGCTCGTCCATCTCTCCATCGCCCAGGAAGCACCAGACCTTGCGGTCGGCCATGTCGATGTGGCCCCGGTTGTGCATGTATTTCATGAACCGCGCCTGATAGATCGCCATCAGCGGGCCGAGGCCCATGGAGACCGTCGGGAACTGCCAGTAATCCGGCATCAGCCAGGGGTGCGGGTACGACGACAGGCCGCCGCCGGATACCTCGGAGCGGAAGTCTTCCAGCTGAGCTTCCGAAATTCGCCCCTCCATGAAGGACCGCGCGTAGATGCCGGGAATCACATGGCCTTGGAAGAACACCAGATCGCCGCCGTGAATTGCGGACTTTGAGCGCCAGAAGTGGTTCAACCCGATGTCATACATCACCGCAGAGGACGCGAAGGAGGCGATGTGTCCGCCGTACTCGCTCGATTCCTTGTTGCGACGCACGACCGTGGCCATGGCGTTCCAGCGGTTGATCGTGCGGATGCGCCATTCCATCTCCAGATCGCCCGGAAAGTCGGCCTGATCATCGGTGGGTATGGTGTTTTGATAGGGTGTCGTCGCGGAAAACGGCAGATTTGCCCCTGCCGCCCGCGCCTGTTGCACTGCCTTGTCCAAAAGGAAATGCGCGCGGTTGGATCCGTCGCGCTCAATGACGTCTGCAACCGCATCTTGCCATTCCTGGCTTTCGATGGGGTCGATATCGGGTTGGTCTTTGGACATATTATGTCGCTCCCGGAAAGAGAGTTGGGGGAAGGTGAGAATTTTTGTGTAGCACGGTCCGTGGGCAAAATCGCCTACTTCCAGACCGCCTGTGATCGGAGCCGGACCTCGCACTCCGTCGCGTTGAATGCGGCGCCGCTTGGGGCGCCGCATTCAGGACCTTCAGACGTGGTCTTCAGTGTCGATCGAACCGCGCCCATGTCCAGCCATACCGCCAGAAACTTCTTCGGTTGCCTCGTCCGCCAGTTCTTCCGGCAAGACAAGGTTCAGGAAGATGGCAATGAAGGCGGCAGGCAGCAGGCCCGATACCATCAGAACACGGGCCCAATCAGGCAGGTACTGCACCGCGCCGGGCTCCAGCTGGAGGCCAAGACCCACTGACAGAGCGACCGCGAAGATCACCATGTTGCGGCGGTTCCAGTTCACGTCCGACAGCATCGAGATACCAGCGGCCACAACCATGCCGAACATCACGATGACACCGCCACCCAAAACTTCGATCGGGATCGTGCGGATCAGGCCGCCCACTTTCGGGATCAGGCCGCAGATGATCAGGAAGATCGCGCCGCAGGTCACAACGTGGCGGCTCATCACACCAGTCATGGCGATCAGGCCAACGTTCTGAGAGAAGCTGGTGTTTGGGAAGCCGCCGAACAGGCCCGCAAACGCAGTACCCAGACCATCGGCGAAGGTTGCGCCCTGGATCTCTTCGTCGGTTGCTTCACGACCTGCACCACCTTTGGTGATCCCCGTAACATCGCCGACCGTTTCAACGGCAGAGACGAAGGACATCAGGCAGAAGCCGAGAATGGCAGCGACGGAGAATTCAAACCCATAGGCGAACGGACGCGGCAGCGCGAAAACGGCGGCCCGGTCCCAAGAGGTTGCGATGGATTCGAACGACAGCATGTCGGTGAAGAACAGGCAATAAGCATAGCCGACACCCAGACCAATCAGAACGGCCGAGATCGACAGCATGCCACGGGCGAAGAACTTCAGCGCCAGCGTTACGAAGACCACGATCAGTGCCACTGTCCAGTTGCCAAGCGAGCCGTACTCTTCCGTACCGATCGCAGGCACGCCACCGGCGGCGTACTGAATGCCAACCTTCACAAGCGCCAGACCGATCATGGTCACGATCAGACCGGTGACCAGCGGCGGAAGCGCGAAGCGGATCTTGCCGATGAACAGGCCCAGGAAGCCGTGGAAGATACCGCCGATAATCACGCCGGTGAACAGGGCTGCAAGCGCGTCAACGCCTTGGCCCGCTACAAGCGGGATCATGATCGGCAAAAAGGCGAACGACGTACCCTGAACGATGGGCAGTTTCGCGCCAACCGGCCCGATGGAGATGGTCTGGAGCAGCGTCGCAACACCCGCGAACAGCATCGACATCTGGATAAGGTACAGCAGTTCCGGGAAGTCGGGGCTGTTGGACCCGAAGCCGAAACCAGCGGCGCCTGCCACGATGATTGCCGGTGTCACGTTGGACACGAACATCGCCAGAACGTGCTGGATACCCAGTGGAATCGCCTTGTAAAGCGGTGGTGTGAAGTTTGGATCGCGGAGCTGTTCCGGCGTTCCGATTGAGTTATTGGCCATTTTGTCCCTCCCTAGGTAGCCCTATCTTATACCAGCCCCGCGCTGGTGCATTGTTGGCCCGGCTCGACGGTATACGGGGTATCGAACCAGTGTTCTTCCAGGTTTGGCGTTGTGCCGATCCTGTCGACCACCGCAAACAGACCCGGCGCATGAAGGGGGGTCAGAACCCCGTGCCAGGTGTTGCGGTGGAAGTTGATGCCCTGCCCCGGCGCCGCCACGAAGGCGCGCGGTTTGGCGGGGGTGCCGTTCTCGTCATCGGCTACGACCACAAGGAACGGATGGCCGCTCATGCAGATAAAGGCCTGAGAGCCCTCTGGATGACGCTCCACCAGCTCGACGGTGATGGGCCACAGTCGCACCTCGCCATGGAAAACGCTGATCCCGGCACGCCCGTCCGGGCCGAAATCGAGCTGCGCGCGGTCGTGAAAGCGCCCGCAAAGCCCTTGGTTGATGATCTTGTCCGCCTCTCCCGTGGCTTCCAAAACCTCGCCGTAGGGCGCGAAGGCCTCGGCCGTCAGGGGTTGTGCTTGCAATTGCTGGCTCACCCCAATTTCTCCTGAAGGCGCAATTCGGCGATGCGTTCGACCTGTCGGCAGGCCTCGGCGAACTCCGTGTCACGGTTATTGTCGATGCGGCGGTGGAAGGCGGCCAGAATGCTGGCTTTGTCGTTGTCTTTCACCGCGATGATAAACGGAAAGCCGTGGCGTTTGACGTATTGCGCGTTGAGGTCCTGGAACATTGCGCGTTCGTCGTCGGTCAGCAGATCAAGACCCGCGCCGGCCTGTTCCGCGGTGGACTCTTCGGTCAGCTGACCCGCTGCGGCCAACTTGCCCGCCAGATCGGGGTGCGCTGTCAGCACGCCAAGGCGTTGCTCTTCCGAGGCACTGCGGAACACGCGAGACAGGGCGTTATGGACGCCCGCCGCCCTGTCGTGCATCGGCCCAAGCTCCAATTCGTACGCCCCTTCCGCGATCCATGGCGAATGCTCGAAGATGCTGCCGAAGGCTTCGACAAAGGTCTCGCGGTCCATTTGTGACGGACGGTCGCCGTGCCGGGGCGGATGCTCTGCCGCCCAATGGTCCGCAATCTGTTCGCGGGTGGCGAACCAGACGCCGTCATGGCTCTGCATATACGCAAGCGCCCGCATCAAGGCCGCCGCGCGTGAGGGGCGACCGATCAGGCGACAGTGGAGGCCGATGGACATCATCTTGGGGGCGCCGGCTTGGCCTTCGGCGTAAAGCACATCAAAGGCATCACGCAGCATCGCCTCGAAATCTTCGCCGGTGGTGAAGCCCGCCTGAATCGAGAACCGCATGTCATTGCAGTCCATCGTATATGGAATGATCAGCTGATCCTTGCCGCCCGCCCGGCGCCAGTAGGGCAGATCGTCGGAATAATCGTCGGAGATATAGGCCAGATCTCCCTCCTCCGCCGCCAGATCGACCGTGTTCATCGAACAGCGCCCCGTATACCAGCCGCGTGGGGGCGTGCCGGTGACTTCTGTATGCAGACGGATCGCTTCCTTGATTTGCGCGCGTTCCTCGTCGGCGGGCATATCCTTGTGCTCGACCCACTTCAGGCCATGGCTGGCGATCTCCCACCCCGCGGCCTTCATGGCGGCGACTTGCTCGGGCGCGCGGGCCAGTGCTGTGGCCACGCCGTAGACAGTTGTCGGGATATCCTTAAGGATCCGGTGCACCCGCCAGAACCCGGCGCGGGAGCCGTATTCATAGAGCGATTCCATGTTCCAGTGCCGCTGACCCTGCCAAGGCTGTGCGCCTGTAATCTCGGACAGGAACCCTTCAGACGCCGCATCGCCGTGCAAGATGTTGTTTTCGCCACCTTCTTCGTAGTTTAGAACAAACTGCACAGCGATCTTGGCGCCGTTGGGCCAGTTCGCTGCAGGAGGCGTTGCACCATATCCAGCCATATCTCGAGGGTAGCGGTTCACGGGGTAGATTCCTTTCAAAGTTAAGCATTCATAGGGCAAGGCAATGGAATTGTTTTTCAAAAAAAACGAAAAGGAGCCTTCTGTCCCTCACTCTTTGCGATCTCCTCAGGCTGGAACCTATAAGGGTGCAACCAATCGGAGGACTACACATGGCCGGATATCTTACCACGCACGTACTCGACACCGCTCGGGGTGTTCCCGCTGAAGGTATCAAGATCGAGCTGTTTCGGATCGAGGGTGAGGCCCGCACGCTGCTCAAGACCTTGCACACTAATGACGACGGACGCACGGACGAGCAGATTTTGCCTGCCGATCAGTTCACGACGGGCACCTATGAGTTGGTATTCCACGCAGGCGCCTATCTGGATGCCATCGGCACGCCCGCCGAAGACCCCCGGTTCCTGGACATCGTGCCACTGCGTTTCGGCATGTCCGAGGCAGCGCATTATCATGTGCCGCTGTTGCTTTCGCCGTTTGGCTACTCGACCTACCGGGGAAGCTGACGCCACGCGCGCGCAATTTGTCTCGAAACCGGTGCTTCCTTACGGATCGCGCCTTACCGGGTAAGATGCGCCAACGCCTCGGCGCTCCTGATTTCTTCGCTGACCCGGTCAATGACGAAGTCCATGAACAGCCGGGTCTTGGGGTCCTGCATGCGGCGGTGCGTATACAAGCAAGCCATCTGAATGGGCGTTGGCGGAGTTTTCTTGCCGACAACGATCAGACGTCGTTTCTCCAGATGTTCCGCCACCTCGAACACAGGTTTCAAGGCGATACCGCGACCGTCCAGCGCCCAATCGGTCAGGACATCTCCGTCGTCGGATTCGTATCGGCCAGGAACCCGGAACCGCTGTAGCCCCTCAGGGGTCTGTAGCTGCCAGCGGAATTCGGTGGCGCCGGGAAAACGCAGACTCAAACATTCATGCTGCCCCGACAACAGGTCTTCGCCACTTTCCGGGGTGCCGCGCGCCTTCAAATAACTCGGCGACGCACATAAAACGCGTTCCACATCGGCAATCTTGCGAATGCGCAAGTTGCTGTCTTCGGGCTGGCCCAGAAAAAACGCCAGATCAAGGCCCTCGGTTGTCAGGTCCACCTTCCGATCCGTCAGCCTCAGTCGAATGTTCACATCGGGATAGAGTTCCAGAAACCCCGGGACTTGCGGCGCGATCAGCCTCCGCCCGACCCCAAGAGGGGCCGCAACGTACAAGGCCCCTTTCGGGTTCTCCGTAATGTCGACGACTTGAGCCTCGGCGTTGCTGACCGACTCCAAAATCTCGCAAGCCCCTGAATAGAAGGCTTTTCCATGTTCTGTCGGCGAGAGGTTCCGGGTCGTGCGTTGAAACAGCCTGACACTCAAGTGCCCCTCCAGTTGGGAGATGCGCGACGACGTGACTGCCGGAGAGATTCTCAGATCCCGCCCCGCAGCCGACATCGAGCCCAACTCATAGACGCGAACAAAGGTGCGGATGTTATCGAGGTAAGACATTCTTCGGCTTTTTTTGATGCAGCTTGGCTTGTACCTGCGATACCAGAAAGGTGCGACTTCGCCTAGGGTGGCACAAATTACGACTTTTTGGGAGACAGGTCATGTTCGATTTTCTTGTCATGTGGGACTGGATCGCCTTCGCGGTCCGCTGGTTGCACGTCATCACGGCGATGGCGTGGATCGGCGCATCCTTCTATTTCATCGCGCTTGATTTGATGCTGAAACCATCGCCCGCCCTGCCTGAGGGCGCCTCGGGGGAGGAATGGGAAGTTCACGGTGGTGGCTTCTACCGCACGGTGAAATACAACGTCGCCCCTTCCGAGATGCCAGAGCATCTGACCTGGCACAAATGGCAAAGCTACACCACGTGGCTGTCGGGGGCGGCGCTTTTGATGATCGTGTATTGGGTGGGCGGCGAGATCTTCCTGCTCGACCCCAACCGCGCCGACATTTCCCTGTTTCTAGGCATCCTGATTTCCGCGGGCTCGCTCGGCATCGGCTGGCTTGCCTATGACTTCATGTGCAAATCCAAGCTGGCGGATCACCCAACGATCCTGATGTTGCTGCTGTTCGTGATCCTCGTGATCATGTCTTGGGGCTACAATCAGGTCTTCACGGGCCGCGCCGCGCTGCTGCACCTGGGGGCGTTTACTGCCACAATCATGACCGCAAACGTGTTCTTTCAGATCATGCCGAACCAGCGGATCGTGGTGAAGGACCTCATGGAAGGGCGCACGCCGGATGCCAAGTACGGCAAGATCGCCAAGGTCCGCTCCACCCACAACAACTACCTGACACTGCCGGTCATTTTCCTGATGCTGTCCAACCACTACCCCCTGTCCTTCGCGACGGAGTATTCGTGGATCATTGCCGCCCTGATCTTTCTGACCGGGGTCACGATCCGGCATTACTTCAACACCATGCACAAGACGGGCAAGGGCCCCCATTGGACATGGGCCGTCACGGTTTTACTGTTCATCGCCATCGCATGGCTGTCCACCGCCCCCATGGGCGACACCTACGAGGAAGCGGAGGCGCGCGCCTTCACCCCCTACGAGGAGCAGTTCGTCCAGGCCGCTACCTGGGAGGATGCCCGTCAGATCGTGATGGGCAACTGCTCTATGTGCCACGCGCGTGAGCCCGTTTGGCCCGGCATGATGTGGGCCCCGCGCAATGTCGTGCTGGAGACAGATCAGGACATCGCGCGCCATGCGCAGCAGATCGTGCTGCACGCCGGATACTCTGGCGCCATGCCGCCCCCCAATGCGGTCTCGACGATGACACCGGAGAACCGCGCAATCCTTGTGGCTTGGTACAACGAGGCCACCCGCGGCGCGGAATAAGTCGCGGCGAGCCGGAGCTTTGGGCGCGTCTTCAAACGACGAGACGCAGGGCATGCGGCGGCTTGTCTTTCGAACCGAGAGTTTTGATTTCCAACGCGACGGGGGGCGCGACGGGGGGGCGGTAATCCGCGATCTCTTTGCAGATCAGCCAGACCGCGTACAAGCCGCACCCACCAAACACGGGCGGAAACCGCGCTCTGTGTTCCTTGGATTTGTCCTTATTGCCGTATCTCAACGTCTCCGCGCGGCAATGGTCTCACCGCCGTCCGTCGTGAGGACCAGCGCGCCGGTGGCGTCGATCTCGAACGAGACCGCGGCGGGCAGCAGCGCCAGCAGCCGCTGTTCCTGATGCGCCACGGCCTCGGGACAGGCCATCATCGTGGTGCCGGAAAGCATCACAGACAAACCGGTGTCCGTGGCTTCATAGCTACCGATCAGGCGGTTGCAGCTGGCATTTCCGGCCAAGGACCCATCGGGCAGGAACTCCAGGCTGGCGGGGCTGTTGTCGATAACACCCCGGCCCGCGATATCTTCGATGACCCACTCCGGCCCCGTGAGGTTCGGCGCGGTTTGCGACATCAGATACTCGGCCACCGCGCGGTAGGCGGGCAGCGACGTAGGATCACTGGCCGCGTTTCCGGCAACGGGGTGCGACGCAAAACGCACGATCACCATCTCGGCCGTGGGGTCAATCCAGATGGTTTGGCCGTGAACACCACGGGCTGCGAACGAGCCATCGTCGTCATGGCTGACCCACCACATGCCACGATAGCTCCAATCGGGCAGCAGGTCGTAGCCCGCGCGGGCAAAGGCCTGGGGCGAGCCACCTTGGCGAATCCGGTCAATGGCCGCCCTCGGCAGAACCTGTTCGCCGTTCCACGCGCCATCTTGCAAGATCAGCTGACCCAGCCGCCCCATGTCGCGCAGCGTGGCATTGAACCCGCCCCCCGCGAAAGGTGTGCCGATGGAATCAACGGTGTAGAACGCCTCCCGCTCGGCCCCGATACGCGACCAGATGCGGTCAGAGAAGTAGTCGGCAACCGACATGCCCGTGGTTCGGGCAATCAGCCACCCTGCGGCGTCGGAGTTGATGGTGCGGTAGCCAAACGCCTCACCATGGGTGCCATTGGCCTCCACCGTTTGCAGATAGTCAAAGTAGCTGCGCGGTCCCTCGTAGCCTTCTGGCACGGGCAGAGGCGACCCGGCCTGCGCGTAGGTCCAAACCTCGGCATCGGGGTCGCTATAGTCCTCAGAATAGTCGAGCGCGGTGGTCATCTCCACCACCTGACCCACTGTCGCGTTGCCGAAACCGCTATCGGCCAACTCCGGGATAAGATCACCCACAAGGGCCGTCTCATCCAACGCACCTTCTGCAATCAAGACCTCGGCCATTAATCCGGTAAGGCTCTTGGTGACCGACATCGCGCCGTGCAGGGTCTGCGCGTTCAGGCAACCGTCATAGCGTTCATAGACGATGCGCCCCTGATGCAGAACAAGGATGCCGTCGGTGTAGTTGGCGTCAAACGCGGCGTCCCACGTCATTTCGTCACCACCGCCGAGGGGCGTGAAGGTCACGGCGTTGATCCCTGCGTCCAATGCCACCGGCAAGTCGCTTGTGCCGCCATTGCGCACGGCAACCGTCGGCATCAATTCGCGGAAATGACAGACCGTCCAGCGCAGGCGCGGGAAGGCAAAGTAATCAGGGTCCGTGAAACGGATCATCTGATCGGCGGCGGGGGGAAAGCCCTGCATCCAGCCCATCGTGATCGGGTTCGACGCCGTGGCGTCCAGTGTTTCCTGCGCCATGGCGGGTGCTCCGAGTGTCAAAGTTGCGGCCATGGCCGCTGTCATCATCTTTTTCATAGTCTTACCCCAGTTCCTGCACGCCGCCGCCCGAGACGGTCAAAATTTGTCCACTGACCCACGAGGCCGCCGGAGAGCATAGAAACAGCGCCGCGTTGGCCATGTCCTGCGCGGCCCCGAGGCGGTGGATTGGAGTGTGCTCCAACATCTTCGCCTCGATCTCATCCGTCAGCACCGACTCTAGCGCCGCTGTGCGCGTGGCTCCGGGGGCTACTCCATTTACGCGGATACCCTTGGGGCCGAGGTCAAACGCGATATTGCGGATCAGGTGGTTCGTTGCCGCCTTGGAAGAGCCGTAGGAGGCCATCCGTCGGTTCTTGTTCTCCCCCGCCATCGACGTCACCGCCAGCATTGCGCCGCCGCCTGCCTTCTCCATCTCGGGCGCGGCCAATTGCGCCAGCCGGAACAAGGAGAACACGTTCAGATCATAGGCAAACTTGAAATCATCCATCGGCATATCAAACGGCTTCGGACCACCGCCACCGGCGTTGCTGACCAGGATCGTGAGTTTCCCAAACGCGGCGACCGTCTCGGCCACCACGGCGGACAGATCTTCTTCAACCGTCACATTGCAAGCAATCGCGCGGGCCGTGCCGCCTGCTGCCGTGATCTCATCCGCAACACCGCGCGCGGTTTCCAGATCAAGATCACTGACCATGACCGACGCCCCCGCCGCCCCAAGGGTCATGGCGATGGCACGGCCAATTCCGGCCCCTGCCCCGGTCACCAGAGCGACATCGCCCGCAACCTCAAAGTTCGAAGATTTGTACATGTTGATCGCTCCATCAAAACCGAGCGGCGGCCGCTCTGTCGCTTAAAGGTTCCCAGGCGTCCGGGACGAAGGCCTTGCCAAGGGGCAGGCCAATGTCGGATTAATCCTTGGGCGGCGCTTTCGCTCAGGCCGACGCGCCTGACATGTTATCGCGCGCCGCTGCATTCAACCCCGGCGCACATCCCCGGCGGGTCACATCGGCCGGTTCTGGCCGACCCGGTACGGTGACGGTGCCCACGACGAATGATTGGACGAACGAATGACCACACCCCAGCCGCGAACACAGACGCCGCGTCTTCAGACGATCGTCCATGCCATCTTGCTGGTCGTGATGGTGGGGTATCTTCTGGTCATCGGGCAGTCATTGCTGCTGCCGATCTTCGTCGCCGTGATTTCAGTCTACGTTCTGGTGTCTGCAAGCAATTCGTTGGGCAACATCCCTGTGATCGGGCAGCTGCCGGCTTGGGCGCGACGGAGCATCGTCTTGCTCGCATTCGTTCTTGCGGTTGTAGCTCTGACGGGCGTTGTCATCTCCACCGGTGGGCAATTGCTGGCTGAAATCCCCACATATCAGGCGAATCTCGAACAGCTTGCCGAGCGCCTGATCGCGACTGCGGGGTTTGAGGTGCCGGAAGACTGGAGCGGCGTGTGGGAGGCCACCATAGGTCAGATCAACCTGCAATCCGTTGCCACAACCGCCCTTGGGTCGCTGGGGTCGCTGGCGGGCGTGATCTTCCTAGTGGTCATCTACGCGATGTTTCTGATGGGCGAACGGGGCGGCTTCGCTCACAAGGTGGCCATTGCCCTGCCCGGCGAAGGCGGTGTGCAGGCCCAAAGCATCATCTCTGACATCAACACAAGGATCGGCGACTACCTTGCCGTGAAGACCCTGATCAACGTGATCCTTGCCTCAATTTCCTACGTGGTGATGTGGGCTTTTGGCGTCGATTTCGCGCTATTTTGGGCCATCTTCATCGGTCTTCTGAACTACATCCCCTATGTCGGCTCTCTCATCGGCGTCGTCTTTCCGGTCGCGCTAACGCTGGCGCAATTCGGCTCGCTCCAGACGACCGCCTTCGTGCTTGCGCTGTTGGCGGGCGCACAACTGTGGGTTGGTAATTTTCTGGAGCCGAAGATGATCGGAAAGCGGGTGAACCTATCTCCTTTCGTTGTCCTCGTTTCCTTGACCCTATGGACATCGCTGTGGGGTGTTGCGGGCAGCATCTTGGCAATTCCACTCACGTCGATCCTTGCCATCATCCTGGGCCATGTCCCTGCCACGCGCCCAATCGCGGTTTTCCTGGCCGATGACCCCGATCAACCGGCACGCGGAACCCCGTGACCCCGCCTTTGCGCTTGCTGCGGGTCATCTTCGCGCCCCCCCCCCCCCGCGCATCGGTGTCGTACCACCACAGCGAGGGGGGAAGCTGTCTTGTCGCCTTGAACCTTATTGCCCCCCTTAAGCGGTGGACCCGGCCAATGCCGTGCTTCGCCTTTCGATAGATACGGAACAATAGAATTTGGTCGTACAGGCAAGAAAACCGTAATTTCAAAAGGCCGGAGTTTTTATGGCCCCCCTGACGGCAGCCGCACAAGGAACTGAACTTTTGCACAACACCAAGATCCTGATTGCCCCATTGATGATCGAGCTGGAATGAACCGCGCGGGTCAAACCCTCCGTCTGGTTCTTCTGATCTATCTCCAGACGCTGTTGATTGTCGTCGCCGTTGAATTCTTTTGGCCGCGCGACACCCTTCCCGCGTCAGCCGATGCGATCATTTGCTTAGGCGGAAGCGCGTCCCAAGAGGCGTTGGGCGTGGATGCCACCCAAAGAGCCGCCCGCTGTGTCGACCTGTTTCAGGCAGGCGTTGCCCCCGCAGTCATCTTCTCTGGCACCGTCGCCGCACCTCTCATGGCGGAATACACCCTTGCCCAGGGTGTCCCGGAAGACGCTGTTTTTGTAGAGGATCGCAGCCGCTCAACCCTGCAAAACGCGCGGTTTACGGCGGGCATGCTGGCGCCGGACGCGCGGGTGGTTGTGGTCAGCAATGCTTACCACTTGCCCCGGTCCGCCGTTTCGTTCTGGGTAATGGGATACCGCGATGTGGCTTTGGCGGCGGCAGGGCCACCATCGCTTCGGCCCCGGCCCCTTTTGCGCGAAGCGCTCGCCATCTGGTTCAACATGGGGCGTGTGGTGCTGTGGTGGGCAACACCCTGGATGGATGAGGCGCCCCGCACGGCGTTGCTGGCCTGAGGCTTGTTAACGCTTAACGGAACGCCGTCAGGCGGCCATCTTCGGTCACCACCAAAAGCGTATCGCCCACAATGATGGGATGCGCTGCAGCGCCCTGGCGCAGCTCCAGCGCGCCGGTCAATGCGCCGGACTCGGGGCTGAAGAACCGCACATTGCCATCGCCCGAGGCCATCACCAGACGCCCGCCCGCAAGGATCGGGCCGAAGTGCGTATAGACGGCGCGGCGGCGACGCTCGCGGTCATTGACGTAGAGCGGCAGTTCCGTGCCCCAAACCCGCGCGCCGGAGCCCGCATCAAGGCGGATCAGCTCGTTACGATCCGAGATGAAGAACAAATCGCCCCCGGTGTGCAGAACCGGCGAATAGGCGCCCTCGTCCGCTTGCCACAGCTGCGATCCACGGGCGGTGTCAAAGGCCACAACACGGCCCGATTGGTTGCCGATGTAGACGCGGTTGCCCACAACGACCGGATCACTGGTGACATCGTTGATGTTGGCATACGCCACGCCATTGCGGCCCGCTGCAACGGAGGTGTTCCACAGAAACGCGCTGGAACGGCGCAACACGCCACCGATCTCGCCCGAACCGAAAGGCATGATGACAAGGCGGCCCGATACCGCGGGGGCGGCCCCTCCGGCCAGCACTGCGCCCGTGGCCGTGCCCGGCACGTTCCATTCCAAACGGCCTGTGTCGGCGTCAATCGCCCACCCCTGGTTATTGCGGCTCACCACATAAACGGTGCCGTCGGCAATGGTCGGCGCGCCGATGCCTGCATCCAGGCGCTGGCGCCAAGCCACGGCGCCCGAGGCCGCGTCGAGCGCGATCAGCTCTCCAAACCCTGTCGTGACGAACAAGCGCCCGCCCGAGACGGCCAAGCCGCCGCCCGAGATATTCCCGCCCCGGTCAAAGCCCGGCTGCAAGTCAGCGGTCCAGAGAGCCGCGCCAGAAGTGACCGACGTGGCCACAACACCGGCCCGAGAATCCATCGTGAACACGCGGCCATCGGCGGCAACGGGATCGGCGGTAATACGGTGACGGCGCGAGTTCCCCTGCCCGATCTCAGCTGTCCAAACAGCCGTCGGATTGGCGCTCAGCGTGGCATGGGGGGTCCGGTTCAACGCATTGTAGCCGCGCTGTTCCCAAGCGCTCAGACGCGCCGCAGAGGGCAAGCTAATGGCGCGGGGACCATCGGTTGTCACCTCGACACCTGCGCCGCCGTCCAGCACCGCATCGACCGAGAAGCGTTCCCCCGGCAAGATCGTTTCGCGTTCACAGCCGACAAGAACCAGCGATGTGACCAAAGCCACCCCCGCTTTCAGAAGCGTCTTCGAAGAAATCATCGTGCTTGCAAGGCTCATGCCGCGTCCACCACTCGTTCCGGGACCAGAGGCATTGGCATCGGCCAAATCCGGTCCTTACGTTTTCGTCCTTCGGGCTTTAGGCGCAAATGCGCGGGCCCTATTCTTCCTCGACCGCGCCTTCGGCGGGCTCTTGTTCCGCTTCCGCACCCGCGTCAACGTCGCCGCCTTCGGCTGCTTCCGTGTCCGCGTCGCCTTCGGCATCCGCTTCTACAGGCGCTGCCTCCTCAGCTGGCGCGTCCTCGGCGGGGCTCGCTTCTTCTTCCGCGGGCTCAACCGGCGCGTCTTCCAAGACTGCACCACTTTCCAGCGCCACAATCAACTGCGCTGCGCGTTGTTGCAAGCCTGCCGTTGCCGCGGCGCTGCGCTCAATCGCCCGCAAACGATCCAACGCGGCATCCAGATCACCGGCGCGAACTTCCATCAGGGCCAATTGTTCCTCGGCCAATGCCGAATAAGGCGCGCCGGGGGCGGCAAGCGCCTCGAGCACGATACGCGCTTCCGCTTCGGGTGCGGGGTCGAGCATTTCGGCCTTCAATAGCGCCAGATCCACATAGCGACGTGCCACGCCAGGGGCATCGGCGGCGGCCCGCAAACGGGCGGCGGCATCAACGCGGTCCTCGCCATTGGCGGCCTCTCCAGCGGTCAAAAGCGCCAGAATGATGCTTGCTTCGGCAGAGGGCGTTTCCACAGCTTCAAGCGCCGCAATGCGGGCTTGGGTGTCTTCGGCGTCCAACGCTTGCAAAAGGGCGTCGCCAAAAGCCTCGGCCTGGGCGCGGTCTTGGGCGCTTTTCCATTCCAGATAGGCTGCACCGCCCACAATGGCGAGCACCAGCAATACGGGGATCCAACCCCAACGGCGCATCAACCCATAAAGACGGTCGCGGCGGACCTCTTCGCTGACCTCATCAATAAAACTGTCTGTATTGGCCATGGACGCCGCTCCACCCCGGATCATTCATTGTTGGCACCGACTTACCCCGCCTTTACCCATGGGGGCAAGGCCCCCTGGTCGCGATGGGATAACCCGTGCGCGACACGATCTCATGAACACCGGGACGCCCCTCGTTTTACGGCTTGGTCTGATCCGCTCTGAGGCCTTCGGTTCGCGCTTGCGCAGGCTGTACACAGGTCGTAAACTGAACTGGTCGGTTTAGCACTTTGAACCTGCATGACACGATACGCGCCCCTTCGACGGAAATTTAGGGTCGGACCAGAGAGGTTCTTGGATGAAGTTGTTCCCGATGCTGACCGCGGCGATTGTGTGCGTGGTCTTGTATTTTGCCATTCTGGACCGCCAAACTTTGGTTGATTTTGCCGATGGATTCGTCTCGACGGCGGGCGACATTATTCCAGAACCCAACAATGTGCCGACAGATATCACGCCGCTGGACGCGGATGAGGCCGACATCTCGGACACGGACGAGGGCCTGATCAGCGTGGTTGTGCGCCGGTCCGAGGCGCAGATCACCGAGAATGCCGTGGTGTTGCGGGGCCGGACCGAAGCCTTGCGTTTGGTCGATGTGGCGTCCGAGACATCGGGGCGCATCATCTCTACTCCCATTCGGGCGGGCGCTTTCGTGGAAGAAGGCCAAGTGATGTGCGAGATTGATCCCGGCACATCCGGCACCGCGTTGGAAGAAGCCCAAGCCCGCCTTGGCGAGGCGCAGGCTCGTGTCCCCGAGGCCGAGGCCCGCATTCCGGAGGCAGAGGCCCGTCTACCGGAAGCCCGCGCCATGCTGGCACAGGCGCAGGCGCAGCTGACATCGGCCCAGATCGACGGCAACGCCGCCACGCGACTGGCGGAATCCGGCTTCGGCTCGGACACCCGCGCCGCCTCGGCCACCGCAGGGGTTGCCGCCGCAGAGGCCGGCGTTGAAAGCGCCATGGCACAGGTGCAAGGGGCGCAAGCGGGCGTTCAAGCGGCGCAGGCCAGCGTGCAATCGGCCCTTGCAGGGGTTCGCGCCGCAGAGGCCGCCGTGACCCGAGCCGAAGAAGCGATCACCATGCTGACGATCCACGCCCCGTTTTCGGGCCTGTTGGAAACCGACACGGCCGAGCTTGGAACACTGATGCAGCCCGGCACGATCTGTGCCACGATCATCCAGTTGGACCCGATCAAACTGGTGGGCTTCGTGCCCGAAGCGCAAGTGGACCGCATCCAGGTGGGGGCAACCGCAGGCGCGGAGCTGGCCAGCGGCCAGCAAGTGCAGGGTGAAGTGACGTTCCTGTCACGCTCCGCCGATGAACGCACACGCACCTTCCGGGTGGAGATCACCGTGCCAAACTCGGCGCTGACAATCCGCGACGGCCAGACCGCCAACATCCTGATCCAGACCGAGGGCGCGCCATCGCATCTGCTGCCCGCCTCCAGCCTGACCCTGAATGACGAGGGGGTTCTCGGGGTGCGCACCGTGGAAGATGGCGTCGTCCAGTTCATCGAGGTGCAACTGATCCGCGACACCGCTCGCGGGGTGCTGTTGTCGGGCCTGCCGGACACCGCCGATGTGATCGTTGTGGGGCAGGAATTCGTGACCGCCGGTGTCGAAGTCGCCACCACGTTTGAGGAGTTGACTCAATGACGGGTGTGATTGACTGGGCCGCCCAACGCGCGCGCATGGTCATCGCCTTTGTGGTCCTTTCCCTTGCCGCTGGCACCGCCGCCTATGTGGGCCTGCCAAAAGAAGGTGAGCCGGATATTGATATCCCCGGCCTCTTCGTGTCGGTGCCCTTCCCCGGTATCTCGGCCCTCGATAGCGAACGCCTACTGGTGCGCCCGATGGAGGCCGAGTTCCAAGACCTCGACGGCTTGTTGACGATCAACGCCACTGCCGCCGAAGGCTACGCAGGGATCTTCCTTGAGTTCGAGTTCGGCTGGGACAAGGGCGAAACCATCGCCGACGTGCGCGACGCCATGGGCCGCGCCGAGGTGCAGTTCCCCGAAGGGGCCGAAAGCTACTCGATTAACGAGATTAACTTCTCTGAATTCCCGATCATGGTCGTGGCCATGTCCGGCTCGGCGCCCGAGCGGACCTTGATCCGTCTCGCCAACGAGATGCAGACCGAACTGGAGGCGCTGTCGCCAATCCTCTCCGCCGGGATCGCCGGTGCCCGGGACGAGATGCTGGAGGTCATCGTCGATCCCCTGGCGCTGGAAGCCTACGACGTGACCGCCGCCGACCTGATTAACGCGGTCCAAGGCAACAACCAACTGATCGCAGCGGGCGAAGTCACGACAGAAAGCGGCTCAATCTCGGTGACGATCCCCGCCAGTTTCGACAACGCCCAAGATGTCTACAACCTTGCCATCTCGGTCAACGGCGACAGGGTCGTGACCCTGGGCGAGCTGGCCGACATTCGCCTGACCTACCAAGACCGCGACGGCACCGCCCGGTTCAACGGCGAAACCACCATCGCTTTGCAGGTGGTCAAACGCCAGGGCTTCAACATCATCGACACCGTCGCCCTGATCCGCGAAACCGTCGCCGCCGTAGAGGCCACCTGGCCAGAGGAGCTTCGCGCATCGGTCCATGTGGAAACCACCCTGGACCAATCGGTGCAGGTGGACGGCATGGTGCGCCAGCTTGAAGGCTCGGTCCTGACGGCGATTGCGCTGGTGATGATCGTGGTGCTGGCAGCCCTCGGCACCCGTTCTGCGCTGCTGGTGGGCTTTGCGATCCCCACATCGTTCTTGTTGTGCTTCATCCTTCTGGGAATCATGGGCATCACCATTTCCAATATCGTGATGTTCGGTCTGATCCTTGCCGTAGGCATGTTGGTGGATGGCGCGATTGTCGTGGTGGAATACGCCGACAGGCGCTTGGCCGAAGGCGCCCGCCCGATGCAGGCCTACGCCGATGCGGCCAAGCGCATGTTCTGGCCCATCGTGTCTTCGACCGCGACGACGCTTTGTGCCTTCCTGCCGATGCTGTTCTGGCCCGGCGTACCCGGTGAATTCATGGGCATGTTGCCCGTGACGCTGATCTTCGTGCTGTCGGCCTCGCTGATCGTGGCGCTGATCTACCTGCCGGTTCTGGGCGGTGTCGCGGCCCGTTTCAGCCGGTTGATCGACACCACGGCGCAAGCCGTCAAGGGCGCGTTGCCTTGGTACCTTCTGCGCCTGATTGTCACCATCGGCATGGCCTATGTGATGTTCCTGTCGGCCCTGCAAGTGGTGCGCAACGGGGTGTTGTTCACCCTGCCCGCCGGGCTTTCCCCCCTGATGCAAATGGCAATCAGCGGCGCGGTCTTCGTCGGCATTTGCGTGGTCATGTCGGTGCTCGTGTCCTCCATCCAGATCCCGCGTCGCGAAAAGAAAGTCACCTCGGGCTACCGCCGCAGCTGGTTCGGCTGGATCATCCATTTCCTGACCGGCAACCCGGTCATGCCTCTGGTCTCCATCGCCGCCGTCAGCGTCTTTGTCGTCAGCGTGTTCACCTACTTCGGCGCCAACAGCCGCGGGGTCGAATTCTTCGTCACCACCGAGCCTGAAACCGCCATCGTCTACGTCCGCGCCCGGGGTAACCTGAGCGTGGATGAACAAGACGCCATGGTCCGCCAAGTCGAAGAAATCGTGCTGAGCCAGGAAGGCGTCCGAGATGTCTTCGCCTTCTCCGGCTCGGGCGGATTGAACAACAACACCGGCGGTGCGGCCGCGCCCGCCGACACCGTGGGTCAGGTCCAGATCGACCTTGAACCCTGGGGCACCCGCCCCGGCGGCGATCTGATCCTGGAGCAATTGCAAACCCGCCTGGACCGCCTTCCCGGTTTCCAGACCGAGATCTTCTCGGTCGCCAATGGTCCGGCGGCAGGCAAGCCGATCTCGCTTCGCTTGTCCGGCGACAATTGGGAAGAACTTCAGGAAGCCACCCGTATCGTGCGCACCTACTACGAGAACCTCGACGGGCTGACCTTGGTGGAAGACACCCTGCCCCTGCCCGGCATCGACTGGCAGATCAACGTCGATGTCGAAGCCGCAGGCCGGTTCGGTGCCGATGTTCAAACCGTGGGCGCCATGGTGCAACTGGTCACCCGTGGCATCTTGCTGGACACAATGCGCGTCCCCACCTCGGACGAGGAAATCGACATCCGCGTGCGCTTCCCTGAAGAGGCCCGGGTGCTTTCCACCCTCGACAGCCTGCGCGTGCGCACCCCCGATGGGCTGATCCCGCTGTCCAACTTCGTCTCCTACGCGCCTGCACCGCAACTGGCCACGATCGAACGTATCGACCAGTCGCGGTTCTTCATGGTGAAGGCCGATGTCCTGTCGGGCCTTGTCAGCGTCACTGATACCGAGGGCGAGACAATCGCCATCCTGCGCGACGTGGCCGAGATTGCTACCGGCGGCACGGCCGATCTCACCATCGATGACACCGAGTATCAGATCTTCAGCGCTTATGATGGCGCGACCGCCGTCGATATCGACGAAGGACTTGCCGATGCAAGCCTGACGACCACACCGGTCAACGCCAATGAGCGTATCCAAGAAATCACCGCCTGGCTGGAGGCCGAAAATCCCCTGCCCGCCTCTGTGTCTTGGGAATGGGCAGGCGACCAGGAGGAGCAGGAAGAATCCCAAGCCTTCCTTTCGTCCGCCTTTGCCGCCGCCCTGGGCCTGATGTTCATCATCCTGCTGGCGCAGTTCAACTCCATCTACAATTCCGTCCTGGTCCTTCTGGCGGTGGTCTTGTCCACCACGGGCGTGCTGATTGGGATGCTGGTTATGGATCAGACCTTCTCCATCATCATGACCGGCACTGGGATCGTGGCACTGGCGGGCATCGTGGTGAACAACAACATCGTTCTGATCGACACCTATCAGGAATACGCCCGGTATATGCCCAAACTCGAAGCCATCGTGCGCACCGCCGAGGCCCGCATCCGCCCGGTCTTGCTTACCACAATCACCACAATGGCAGGCCTCGCCCCAATGATGTACGGCATCTCGCTGGACTTCGGCGCCGGCGGCTACACCGTCAATAGCCCCACCGCCCTTTGGTGGAAACAACTGGCAACGGCGGTCGTCTTTGGCCTGGGTATCGCGACCGTGCTCACCCTCGTGTTCACCCCGTCGCTTCTGGCGCTTCGCGTCTGGTTCTGGACCATCCTTGGCGGCAGCTTCCGGGGCCTTGCCCTCGTGGGGGCGCGCAGGCTGAGCACCCGTGCCCAAGACTGGAGCCTGCAACGCAACGCCCGCCGCACCCGTGATCCGGTGATCTACTGGGATGATGCCCCTGCCGAGGAAATCCTCTCTGATGAGGTTACTCCATCAGAATCCGAACCAACGGAGCCGATCCCAGAGCCGGAACCTCAGACCACCCCCGCCAATGACGTGCCGCTGGCACCGCCGGCGGCCCCCGTTCCGCCGCCCCCGGCCGACGTCCCCGAAGTTCCAGACCCCTTCGAGGACACGGAACTCGATAGCGACATCGGCCCCCAGCCGCCCGTACGCGCCGCTGAGTAACGCAACCAGAAACCGCCGCCGAACAGCAATACGCCCTCGGCGGCGCGACCACGCCTTCATTCCTCGTTCTTCAAATATCCAAAAAACGGCCCGCAGGGCCGGCCTGCCAACCGCTTCCACAGCGCCCGTCAAACGTAGAACCCCACCAAATCACACCGCCGAGGAGCGCGCGAAGCGCCGCGAGGAGGCCGCCGCTGAGCGCCGAAGGCGCGCCCTCGAGGCCTAGTTCAGATCCTCATCCGCCGCCTGTCGGTTCCACAATTGCGCGTAGCGTCCTTCTTGCAGCAACAGCGCCTCGTGGGTGCCTTCCTCGACAACTTCGCCCTTCTCCAGCACCACAATCCGATCCGCTTCCACGATCGTCGAAAGCCGGTGCGCAATGGTCAACACCGTGCGGCCCTCGCCCATGGCTTTCAACTCGGCCTGAATCTCCATCTCCGTGTCGGTGTCCAACGCGCTCGTGGCTTCATCCAGCACAAGGATCGGCGGGTCTTTCAGCAAGGTCCGCGCAATTCCCACGCGCTGTTTCTCTCCGCCCGACAGCTTCAAGCCGCGCTCCCCTACGGGCGTGTCATACCCCTCTGGCAGGGACAGAATAAACTCGTGGATCGCCGCCGCTTTCGCCGCTTGCTCCACCTCCGCCCGGCTGGCCCCGTCGCGGCCATAGGCGATGTTGTAGTAGATCGTGTCGTTGAACAGCACCGTATCTTGCGGCACCACGCCGATCTGTCCGTGGACCGAGGCTTGGGTGACATCCCGCAAATCCTGCCCATCAATGGTGATCCGCCCCGCGCCGACGTCATAGAAGCGGAACATCAGCCGCCCGATGGTGGACTTGCCCGACCCGCTGGACCCGACAACCGCCACCGTTTGCCCCGCAGGGATGTCGATATCGACCCCCTTCAAGATCGGACGCGCGGCGTCATAGCCAAACTTCACGCCTTCCAGCCGCACATTACCGCCAGTTACTTTCAACGGCCCCGCCCCCGGGGCATCGCGCACCTCTTGCGGCTGCTCCAGCAGGTTGAACATCTCGCCCATATCCACCAGCGCTTGGCGGATTTCCCGATAGACCGTCCCCAGAAAGTTCAGCGGCATGGTGATCTGGATCATATAGGCGTTGACCATCACGAAATCGCCCACGGTCAAGGACCCGTCCTGCACCCCGAGGGCCGCCATCACCATGACGATCACCAGCCCCGCCGTGATCAACAACGACTGCCCGAAGTTCAAAAACGCCAAGGAGTACGAGGTCTTCAGCGCCGCTGACTCGTAGCCCGCCATGGCGGCGTCATAACGCTCTGCCTCGCGGGTCTCTGCGCCGAAATACTTCACCGTCTCAAAGTTCAGAAGGCTGTCGATGGCCTTTTGGTTGGCGTCGGTATCCTGGTCATTCATCTCCTTGCGGATGCGCACTCGCCATTCCGTCACCTTGAAGGTGAACCAGATATAGAGACCAATCGTGACCGCCAGAACGATCAGGTAATTGACGTCGAACACCACCGCCAGAATGATCCCGGTCAGGGCCAGTTCCAAGACCAGCGGCCCGATAGAGAACAACAGGAAGCGCAAAAGGAACTCGACCCCTTTGACGCCGCGTTCGATAATCCGACTTAACCCGCCGGTCTTGCGCTGGATGTGGTAGCGCATGGACAGAGCATGGATGTGCTGAAAGGTCTCCAGCGCCAATTGCCGAAGCGCCCGTTGGGCCACCTTGGCAAAGACCGCATCGCGCAATTGGTTGAACCCCACGGTCAAGGCGCGGGCCATGCCGTAGGCGATGGTCAGGCCCACGGCCCCTGCCCCCAACGTCCATGCGGGGCTGACCGAGCCGTCTTGGGCCAACATATCCACCGCGGCCTTGTATAGAAACGGCGTGCCCACCGCGATGACCTTGGCCACCGCCAACATGATTAACGAGATGACGACACGCTGCTTCACCCAAGGCTTGTCCTTGGGCCAAAGGTAGGGCGCGACCTTGCGGATCGTGCGCCAGCCCGAGCGTCGCTCGGCTTCCTCCATCTCTACGGTGGCCGCCGCTTGGGGCTTCTCTGCCGTATCTTCAGGGGTATCGGATTGAGTCGTCGTGTCAGCTGGCATTGTGCGGGCATCCCTTGGCGTGCCCTTCTACCTAGTGTGCGATCAGGTCCGAGACCAGAGCCAGCGGCTCAGTTCCCGTCATTCTCTGCCCCAAGGGTCGGAAGACGGAAAATCTGGCCGGGGAAAATCCAGTTTGGATCACGGATTTGGTCCTGATTTTCCTCGAATATCTGCACGTAAAGGATGCCATCTCCAAAGGTGTTCTCGGCCATGCCCCAAAGGGTGAAACCGGGCTGCACAGTAATGAGGTCGATGCCATCGGCATCGGCCACCGGCGCCTCGGCGACCCGTTCCGGGTCTTCTCGCAGAAACGGCGTCTCGACCCGGCTGACGGTCGTGCCGTCATTGGCCAGTTCCGCCACCGCCAGCGTATAGGTACCGGGGTCCACATCGGGCAATTGCAAGGACCATGCGCCGCCGGGACCGACCTCTCCCAGATGGATCGGCTGGTTGTTGAGATAGACTTGGATATCGGCCGCCGCAGAGCCGCGCCCCGCAAGGATCACCGCGCCATCGGCATTGTAGGAAATCGCATCGAGCCTCACAGAGGTTTGCACCGCAGGCTCTGCAACGGTGTTCTGCACCACCCGCAGGCCTTCTGGCCCTGCGATCACCACCGCGGGGGCCGCCGCGCGGGTGGGCTGAGTTGCCACGGGGCGCGGAGCGACAGGGCTCGCATCGGCGATGGCGGGCGCTGTTGAAACTGCGGGGGGGGTCGGGTTACCGGGCGTAGTGGCCAAGGCGCCGGGGGCTTCGGGTGTTGCGGTTGGTTCCGGCTCAAGCGGCGCGATGGCTTCGGGTTCTTGCGGTTCAACGGGGGGGTGCGGCTCTGCCAGGAGAGGATCGGCGACCGGTTCGATCACCTCCTCAGGAACCGGTTCAACCACTGGATCAACGCCCGGGTCAGCCAATGGGCCAGCCGATGGGTCAGCCACCGCCGCAACCATCGTTTCGGCCACCGCCTCAACTTCAGGATCAATCTCCGGACCGTGGGCCACTTCCGCGCTTGCGCCGGCAAAGGGCGCGACAAGGACCGTTTCAACACCCGCGATAGGCTCTTCCCCGTCCGGGCGGGCTTCGACCCCCAACATGCGCGGCGCGTCAGAAGGTGCGAGCGTCAACATCGCCACGAAATCTCCCGCGCCATCAGCCGTGGTTTCCGCGATGCCTTCACCGTCCAAAAAGATCGTGATGCTCAGGTTCGGCGCGGTGCGCCCTGCGATGACTGCGGTGCCATCGGCGTTTACGCGCAGCAGATCAAGACGCGGGGCCTCCACCGTCAAGACGGGTGCGGGATCGGCGGGTGTAGGATCGGCGGCGGGTTCCGGGCTTTGGGCCGCGGCAATTTCTGCGACAGGTTCGGGTGCGGCGACTGGCTCGGCATCAGGCTCTGCCACTGTGACCGGCGACGCATCCGGCGCCTCGGACCCTGAGTTGAATACGGTGAACCCAACAGCGCCCGCAACCACGACCACAGCTCCCACAACCGTGGCCCCAATAGCACCGGAGCTGCTTCCGAACATCGCCGCGAGTTTCATTGCATGTCCTCTGGCACGGTTTCCCCCTTTAAACCCTGCAACACGCCCTGCGCCTGCTGCGGATTACCCCGCTTGAGGCCCAAGCCAATGCGCAGTATTAGGGCCCAAGGGTTAACAAAGCGCAAGGTGTTGCGATGAGACGGCTATCTTTGTGTGTCTATTGTGGCTCTCGCATGGGGAAGGACCCGGCTTACGAGGCCATGGCCACGACCTTGGGCACAGAGATGGCGCGCCACAATATGCGTCTGGTTTACGGCGCGGGCGACGTGGGGCTGATGGGCGCCGTGGCCCGTGCGGCGCAGGCTGGCGGTGCCGAGACCTTTGGCGTTATTCCCACCCATTTGATGCACATGGAGGTCGGCAAGACCGATCTGACCACCTCTGTCGTGACCGAGACGATGCACGAACGCAAGAAGGTGATGTTCATGAACGCCGATGCCGTCGTGGTGCTGCCCGGCGGCGCGGGATCGCTGGATGAGTTCTTTGAGGTGCTCACCTGGCGGCAATTGGGCCTGCACGCCAAGCCGATATTCTTGATGAATACCAAGGGCTACTGGGACCCGCTGCGCGCTATGATGGATCATGTGGTGGACCAGGGCTTTGCCGATGCCAGCCTGTTGCAGTTCGTGGAAACCATAGATGACGTCCCCGGGCTGATGACCGCGCTCCAGCGGGCCGCATGACAGGCATCCTCACCAGATTGCTTTGCCTTCTGGTCTGCTTGAGCCCCCTGGCCTGTGCGCCCACCACCACCCCCTCCGCCGATCCTGCGCCGCCGCCTGATGCGCTTCGGGTGGCCACCTTGAATGTCCACTACATCCGCCCGTCAAACCCGCGCGGCATCGCCTCGCTTCCCGATTGGGCGCGCCGGCAAGTGCCACTCAATACGGCGTTTCAGTCAATCAACGCCGATATTTTTGCCCTGCAAGAGGTGGGAACCTTCCCCTGTTGCAGCCAGAACGGGGCCAACCCTTCCCTTGATTGGCTGCTATCCCAGAACCCCGCCTACAGTGTCGCGGCCCATGGTCCGGGCGAGGTCTTTCCCCAAATTCAACCCATCCTCTACCGCCATGACCGGGTGTCTTTGCTGGATCAGGGGTATTTTTTCTTCTCCCGCACGCCCGGCACCCTCGGCTCGCCCGGGTATCGCGCCGGATCTTACCCGACCTTCGCCAGTTGGGCGTCGTTCCGCCACAGTGGCGCAGTAGTGCATGTGGTGAATGTGCATCTTGATGTGACGAGTTGGGACAACCGCCGCGCCTCTGCTGCGCTGATCGGCCATGCCATCGCCCCTTGGCTGGACGCCGGAGAAAGGGTGATGGTGATCGGCGATATGAATTCCTTTACCCAAACCCGCCCCGTGCAGACCCTGGCCCGCACCCTGACCGTGGCCCCGGTGCGCGGTGCAACGTTCCATTTCTATCGGGGCCTCCACCTCTATGGGGCGATTGACCATCTGAGCTATTCCGACGGCGTCACGCCGGTCAGCCCCCCTCGGGTGGTACGCGGGCGCTTTGCGGGCGGCTTCCCGTCAGACCATTATCCGGTGTTCATGGATGTTGTGCTGGACTGAGAGACTTGGCCCGGTTTCTTTAACGATCTGTTAACTCTGCATGGCCATAAAACCCCCGTGAAATTGAGTTTTGAGGAGGGAGCCAGCCATGACCGATGAAGAGATGCTCAGGGCGCTACACTCGGTAGGTTTTGCGGCATTCGTCGCGCATTTCGACATTTTCGACGGGCCACTATCGAATGCTGACGCGACCGCGCGTTTGCAAGAGCGTACCGGATGGGCCGCCACCGGATGCCGGACCCGCGTCACCCGCGCCCGCGCCGTGTTGGACGCGGGACGGAAGGCCGATGCCTACGATCTGATCGCCCGATCGGAAAAGGCGTCCGAAGCCGCCCGCGCCCGGGCGCGGGCGCTTCTGGCTCTCGCATAGAACGGCCCGCCGTTTGACGGGCGGGCCGAGCGTCGCGCTTGAACGGACGCGTCAGGCAGGCGGCGTGGTGGCCTCAGAGATCCGTTTCGTGATCTCGTCGATCGGGTGGTTTGTCAGCGTCAAATCCGCCTCGGCCACAACCCGGTCTTCAACCTCTTTATGAAGTTCTTTGCGCAACTCGCCTAGGATTTTAGGCGACGCACAAATGATCAAGCGCTCGAACTCGTTCCGATGCGCCTTGAGATAAAGGATATCGGCCAAATCACTGGCGAACCGTTCCTTTTCCAGCCAATGCCAATCCGTATCTTGCACGGCGGAGCGATGGATCGAAGGGCCATCGTTGAATCGCCCCGGCCGGTCTGTGCCCTGTTCCCGCGTTGGGGGATTGTCTTGCTCCTCCTCGCGGAAGACCACCAAGTTCGGGTCGTCGGCATCGGTGATATTGTGCAGGAACAGCGCTTTTTCACCATCGGCCACCAACACCCACGTGCCATGGGTAAGAGGGGAACGATTATGCGTGACCTGCTCGACATCGGTTTGTTTTAAAGAGGCATTTGCCATGTCACTTGTTCCTTTCACCCAAGTTATCGGTGCCGGGCCGGTCCTCGTCGGATTTGGTGACGCGTGTTGCCCCGGCAGAGGCATTGGTGAAATGGCGTAGCTCATCCTTGGTGCCCGTCTTCCGGGCTAGGTTGCCGCCACTGCGTCCTGCAAAATCGGGGGCGTCAGGAGTGTCTCCCAACAGCTC
Source organism: Gymnodinialimonas sp. 57CJ19 (assembly GCF_038396845.1). NCBI lineage: Bacteria > Pseudomonadati > Pseudomonadota > Alphaproteobacteria > Rhodobacterales > Paracoccaceae > Gymnodinialimonas > Gymnodinialimonas sp. 57CJ19. The sequence goes on along the minus strand of NZ_CP151587.1, from coordinate 2,631,089 downwards.
TTTCGTTTCACTGCGGCCGTCTTTCGATCTATGACGCTCTGCCATGACGTTTCCTCCTCGGATCAGTTTCACTCAAGGAATAAACGCCTTCGCCCGCCACACAGTTCCAACGCGTGCCATAAAAAAGGCCCGCCGTATGACGGGCGGGCCTTTCGAAAAGATGCTTTCGCCACAGATTACATGCGCGAAGCGACGTTTTCCCAGTTGACCAGATTGTCGAGGAAGTTGGTCAGGTAGGCCGGGCGCTTGTTGCGGAAATCAATGTAGTAGGAATGCTCCCACACATCGCAGCCAAGCAGCGCTGTCTGGCCGAAGCACAGCGGGTTCACGCCGTTTTCGGTCTTGGTCACAGCCAAGGAGCCGTCGGCGTTCTTGACCAGCCAGCACCAGCCGGAGCCGAACTGACCCGCACCCGCCGCGGAGAACTGGGATTTGAACTCATCGACCGAGCCAAAGGACTCATTCAATGCGCTTTCCAGCTCGGACGGCATGGAGGACGCGCCCGGCCCCATCATTTCCCAGAACTGGTTGTGGTTCCACAACTGGCTGATGTTGTTGAAGATACCGTTTTGCGCGACAGCGTTTGCGTCGTAGGTGCCGGTGATGATCTCTTCGAGGGATTTGCCCTCCCACTCCGTGCCTTCAATCGCCTTGTTACCGTTGGTGACATAGGCGTTGTGGTGCAGGTCGTGGTGGTATTCCAGCGTCTCGGCGGACATGCCGTGGGCGGCAAGCGCGTCGTGGGCGTAGGGAAGGTCTGGAAGTTGAAAGGCCATGGTTGGTCCCCCTGTTAGGTTGCAATTCACTACGGCACAGATGGAGGGTGCAGCCCCCCGCCGTCAAGGGGCGTAGGTCGCATAGCGGCAAAATCACCCCGCAACCTTGGGCCGTACGCCAAGGCGCTTTCCGGTTCCCGCGCGGGTGTGGCCCTTGGTTCCACTGGCCCGACGACGTGGCGCGAGGAGGCAACGAGCGCGGCTCAGTAATAGCCCACTTCGCTGCCTTCCGCCGCCGCGTTCGACAGCAAATCAAAGGCATATTGAGCGACGGACCGGAAGCAGATCACGCAAGCATGGGTCTGATCATTGATCCAGAACGCCGCCGGAACCTGTGCCAGCCGCGATCTGCGCACTTCGCCGTATTTCAGTATGCCGAGGTCTGCGGGCGTCAGCTTTCCCAATACTTCGCGCACGTCGGCAGCTTCAACGGTGAAAACTGCCCGCGCGTCTGACACGTTGACGGCAAGATGATGGGCGTCACCCATGTCTTTCGCCAAGCTGGCCACGACCTTGTCCGCGTCTTCATGTTTGCACATGATCAACACCTCATCCGGGGCCATCCACGCCACGCTTACGGGATCGCTCCCTGTGGTGATCGCGCGTTGCGTCGGCATGTCCAGCCCGACAGCCGCCTTCACCGCTGCCGCAGTTTCGGGCGCGGACAGATCGGCCCGCAGGGTGACCATGCCCAAGAGGCCCATCTCCCGGACATGGGCAAATCCGGTATGTGAAGCACCTTGCAATGCGCTGACAGAATTAGACATTTTGCTTCTCCCCCTCGGGATCAAAGAACACCGGGCTGACGATTTTCGCCGCAACAGTGGAGCCGTCCACCTTGTTCAAATTCACCACCTCGCCCATGCGTTCCGGCCCGTTCAGAACCAAACCCATGGCGATGCCCCGATCCAGGGTGGGCGAGTAATAAGTGGAGGTGACGCGCCCTTCCACATTGGCCTGCCCGTTGGCGTTCTTGCCCTCGGCCACCGCATAGGCGCCATCGGGCAGGACGGAGGCATCCAGCGTCTCCAATCCCACAAGCTTCCAGCGATTGGGGTCGGTCATGAATGTCCGCTGTTGGCCACGCTTGCCGAGGAAATCCTCTTTCTTCTTGGAGATCGCCCAGTTGAGCCCCAAATCCTGCGGGATCACGGTGCCGTCGGTCTCGTCCCCGATCATGATGAAGCCCTTCTCGGCCCGCATGACGTGGAGCGCCTCGGTGCCGTAAGGAGTGGAGTTGAACTCCGCGCCCGCCGCATGAAGCGCCTCCCAGAAGGCCGCGCCTTGGCTTGCGGGAACGGCGATCTCGAAGGATAGCTCGCCCGAGAACGAGATGCGGAAGACGCGAACCGTGAAGCCGCCAAGCGTCCCCTCGGCCATGCCCATGAACGGCAGCGCCTCGGCCGACAAATCGAAATCCGCGCCCATCTTCTGCAACAGCTTGCGCGCGTTCGGGCCAACAACGGCCACCTGCGCCCACTGCTCGGTCACATTGGCGGTGTAGACGTCCCAGTCCCACCATTCGCATTGCAACCAATCCTCCATATGGGCGTGAACATGATCGGCCCCGCCCGAGGTTGTGTGACAAAGGAACGTATCCTCATCTAGCCGCACGACCACACCGTCATCCATCAGGAAGCCATTTTCCGAGCACATCAGCCCGTAGCGGCATTTGCCCGGTTTCAGATTGCTCATCATATTGGTGTAGAGCATGTCCATCAGCTTGCCCGCGTCCGGCCCCTTGACGATGATCTTGCCCAGGGTCGAGGCATCCAGCAGCCCCAGCGAGTTACGCGTGGCGTTGATCTCGCGGATCACCGACTGCGCATGCGTCTCGCCCGTACGCGGGTAGGTATAGGGACGCCGCCAACCGCCGACGGGCTCCATGTAGGCGCCCTGCGCTTCGTGCCACTCATGCATCGGAGTGCGGCGTAGGGGTTGGAAGATCTCGCCCCGCGCTTCGCCCGCAATCGCACCCATCGAAATGGGGGTGTAGGGCGGACGGAACGTGGTGGTGCCGACGCGGGGGATTTCTTCGTTCAACGCATCAGCAAGCACGGCCAGACCGTTGATGTTGCTGAGTTTCCCTTGATCTGTGGCCATGCCAAGGGTGGTGTACCGCTTGGTGTGCTCCACGCTCTCGTAGCCTTCACGGGCGGCCAGTTGCACGTCCGAGACCTTCACATCGTTCTGGAAATCGAGCCACATCTTCGAGCGTTTCTTGTAGCCCGCGCTGTGGGGCATGACCCATACCGGGGCCAACGGCTCCTCGCTATCGCTCCTCGCCGCGCTGCCACCTTCGGCGGATTTTCCAAATGTTTGCAGCACGTTGCCAGTGTTAGCTAAAGTATTCTCTAGCGTCGCATCCGCCATTAAAGCGCCATCGGCGCTGCCGACGCAGGTCACGAAACCCTCGCCGTTCTGGTTTAACGGGGGCCGTGCGGGGTCGGGGCGGAAGAAGGCGTTCTCGGCGTCCCAAGTCAGTTTGCCGCCGCAGTGAGACCAAAGGTGCACCACCGGAGACCAGCCGCCCGACATCGCCACGGCGTCGCAGGAGATCTCCTCCGTCACCAAGCCGTCGCCGTCCTGGGCGCACAAAGCGACAGAGACAACGCCGCGCAAGCCCTTGACCTTGGCAATGGCCGTATTGACTTTAACATTGACCCCTAAGGCACGCGCCTTATTGGGCAATTCCCCATTCGCCTGCGCCCGTGCGTCGACCACACAGGCAACGTCCAACCCGGCATCAACCTGAGCGATCGCCGTCCGGTAACCATCGTCGTTATTGGTCACCACCACGATCCGCTGACCCACGGCCACGCCGTAGTTCACCAGATAATCGCGCACGCTGGACGCCAGCATGACGCCCGGCTTGTCGTTGCCCGCAAAGCTGAGGGGCCGTTCCAACGCGCCGGTGGCCGAGATGATCTGATCTGCCCGGATGCGCCATAGACGGTGGCGCGGGCCATCCTGACCGGGGGTGTGATCACGTAACCGCTCATACCCCAGCACATAGCCGTGGTCGTACACGCCCGAGACCATGCAGCGCAGGCGCAGCGTTACATTTTCAAGGGTTTCAAGCTCTTCCACGGCGTTCTTCACCCACTCGTCGGCGGGCAGGCCATCCACTTCCACCCCGTCAACGGGCGCACGTCCGCCCCAATGGGCGCTTTGCTCCATCAACAGAACCTCAACCCCGGCGCGGCCCGCCAGAAGCGCGGCTTGCAGCCCGGCGATGCCGCCACCGGCGACCACCAGATCGCTGTGGGCGTAGAAATATTCATAGGTATCAGGGTCGCGGGTTTCAGGGTCCGGCGCTTTGCCAAGGCCAGCGGATTGGCGGATGAAAGGCTCAAACACATGCTTCCACGCGGCGCGGGGGAACAGGAATGTCTTGTAATAGAAGCCTGCCGGAAGGAACCGGGAAACGAGGCCGTTGATCTCGCCCACGTCGAACTCCAGCGACGGCCAGTGGTTCTGGGACGTGGCGCTGAGATCGTCAAACAGCTCGGTCGTGGTGGCGCGTTGGTTCGGCTCGTGGCGATGACCTTCACCCAGATTCACCAGCGCGTTTGGTTCCTCGGCGCCGCTGGTCATGATGCCGCGCGGGCGGTGATACTTGAAGGACCGGCCCACCAGCGTCTGCCCATTGGCCAGCAGCGCTGAAGCCAGCGTATCGCCCTTGTGGCCACGCATTTTCTTACCGTTAAAGGTGAACGTCACCTGAGCGTTGCGGTCGATCAGGCGGCCTTGGGATTCGAGACGAGTGCTCATTGGGGGAAGCTCCAACCGGGGCGTTTGCTTTGGATTTTGGCGATCAGATCAGCGGGCGGCGCAAGGGTCTGCGCGGAATAGGTGCCGAAGACCTCCAACGTGGCGGTATCACGGGCGGCAAGAAACCATTTTCCGCAACCGGCCGCGTGACGCCACCGTTCGAAATGCACGCCCTTGGTGTTGGGGCGCATGAACATGTATTCTTCGAACTGGTCATCGGTCGAGCCAGGCCCGAAGCGCTTCAGATGTGCTTCACCGCCGGGGGCAAGCTCGGTTTCGCAGGCGGCCACGCCGCAGACAGGACAGGTGAGGGTCAGCATTGGCTACGGCTCCTCTGAAGGGTGAGAGTTCAGGGGCAAAGGCTCGATCGCATCGAGCACAAAGGCCACGTCGTCAAAGAGTTGCGGGTCGGGCGTGCCCTCGTATGTATCAAGGGTCGTGCCCCAATGGTGCTCAGCGTATACCGGGCCCGGCCCATCATAAAGCGGGCCTTTCTTGTGTCGCGGCACAAAGAAATAAGCGGGCCAGATGCGCAGGTCCTTGATCTCTGCGCGGTACTTCTCAAGGAAATTGCGCAGGAACAGATTGCCGACGCTGATCCACGGCTGCCGCGCGGTTTGTGGCGCATCGGCGTAGGTGGTGTGGATCTCATCCACGGTCAGGGCCAGCGTCGTGGTGCCGGGGGCCGAGGCCAGATAGGGCGTCAGTTTGGAGCGCCGCTTGGGGTGGGTCTCATAGCAGGTGTAGGTGCACGGCTCGGCAAACAGCTCATCGCAGGGGCGCAGGGCTTCGAAATCTGCTCCGGGCAGAAAGCCGCCGCGCTCAAACAGGATTTCGTAGCGCATCAGATCCGCAACGCCTTCAAAATGGCGCTTGCGGAAGTAATGCGCCATCAGGCGTTGGTTTCGCCAGCGGCGGCCCGTCAGATAGACATTGTCATAGAGGGTATACGCCCAATCAGGGTGCAGATCGCGCCACGTCTGCATCCACCGCTTGGGCGCAGGACGGTCCCCGATCCAGATATGGCCGAGGCGTTTGGGGATGGCCACAGCGCTCATCGGCGCGCACCCGGCCCGGACAGGGCGAGGCCCGTCCGGACCGCCTGTTGCTTAGTCCACCAAAGCGGGGCTTGTCGGGTCGACAACCGGCGTGACTGTTGCAGGCGCTGTGCCGTCGTCCGGCAAGGTGCTGCTGCCCCCGCCCATGAAGAGCATGGCGAGGATAAACAGCACGACAATGCCGCCAATGAAAATGAGCGCTCCTGAACCAGAGCCGCCCCGCGTGGGCGGTGTGTAGTCAAAGGCGCGGTTGCGATGGTCGTAGTCAGACATGAGGCATCCTCCATTGCTGCGTGCCTCAGTGTGGGGCCGCAGGTGGAGGGTGCAAAGGATGCGAGAGCGGCGGCGCGAATTGCGCCAAAAAGGGCCGGATCGGAGGCTTTGCATGAGCCAAAGCCCGCCACGTCCCGGCGTTTGGAAGAAATCAGAGGGGAGACTGACCGATAGACGCTTTTCGGATGTTGTTGGCCATGCGTGGTCCCGCAAACGCCCCGATCAGCGGGGAAAGGCCAAACACGGTGGTCGTCACCAGCCAAACAACCCTGGTTGTTCCAGCGCCATAAGTGACCTCGCTGTCCTCTCCGACAATTGTATAGGTGTACTCGTTGGACAGAGCGACAAGGCGCGGGATGATCCGAGACGGCTGTGTCCCTGCGAAGTCCCACAGGGCTGGCCACCCGAATTCCAACCCGAACCAAACGGCCCAGAATGTGATCACGCCCAATCCGCCGCCCACGACCGCAAACACCACGCGCGCAGGCAGCCGCCGGGCCGCGTCGCCCGACACCACAACTATGGAGAACCCGCTTATCGCCACTGCGATCATCAGAATTTTCGGATCCGCATTGACCGTCGCCAAGCCGCAATAGAGCGCCGCCAGCATGGCGGGCAAGGCAATCGCCTGAATGGTACGAAATCTGCGGCGCGCGGCCGGACTTTGGACGTCTGGCATATCTCAATCCTTCACAAACCGCCCCTGCGGCCTGTGATATCAGCGCAAATGCGCCAAAGGGATGGAGGATTTCCGCCACTAGTGCGCCACGCCCGCCGCAACGCTTTCGTCGATGAACCGCCCCTCGCGGAAACGCTCCATGCCGAATTCGGCGGTCAGCGGCGAATGCCCCTTGGCCATCAGTTCCGCAAAACCCCAGCCGGAACCCGGGATTGCCTTGAAGCCCCCCGTGCCCCAACCGCAGTTCATGAACATGCCCTCGACTGGCGTTTTCGACAGGATCGGAGAGCGGTCACCCGTTACATCCACGATCCCCCCCCACTGGCGCAGCATCTTCAGGCGCGACAGCATCGGGAAGGTCTCGATCAACGAGCGCACGGTTTCCTCCACGTGGTGGAACGACCCGCGCTGGGTGTAGTTGTTGTGCCCGTCGGTGCCGCCGCCAATCACCATCTCGCCCTTGTCGGACTGGGACAGGTAGCCGTGGACGGTGTTGGCCATGACGACCACGTCCATGCAGGGTTTGATCGGCTCGGAAACCAACGCCTGAAGCGCGACGGATTCCATCGGCAGACGGAAGCCCGCCATCTCGGCCAGCACCGAGGAGTGGCCCGCGACCACGCCGCCAAGCTTCTTGCAGCCGATGAAGCCTTGAGAGGTCTCAACCCCTTGCACCGCGCCGCCCTCAACCCGGACGCCTGTCACCTCGGTCTGCTGGATGATGTCCATGCCCATGTCCGAGCACGCCCGCGCATAGCCCCAAGCCACCGCGTCATGGCGTGCCGTGCCGCCGCGCGGCTGCCAGAGCCCGCCCAGAACCGGATAGCGCGGCCCTTCGATATTCATGATCGGCACAAGTTTCTTGACCTCGTGCTTGTCGATGAAGCGTGTCTCAACGCCCTGCAAAGCATTGGCCTGCGCCGTGCGCAGATAGCCGCGCACCTCATGGTGGGTCTGGGCCAGCATGATCACGCCGCGGGGGCTGAACATGATGTTGTAGTTCAGGTCCTGGCTCAATGTTTCGTAGAGCGAGCGCGCCTTCTCGTAAATCGCGGCAGACGGATCTTGCAGGTAGTTCGACCGGATGATCGTGGTGTTGCGGCCCGTGTTGCCGCCGCCGAGCCAGCCCTTTTCGATCACCGCGACATTGGTGATGCCGAAGTTCTTGCCCAAGTAGTAGGCCGTCGCCAAACCGTGGCCACCCGCCCCTACAATCACCACATCATAGGCGGCCTTGGGCTTGGGCGAACGCCAGGCACGCTCCCACCCTGCGTGGTGGCGAAAAGCTTCTTTGGCGATGGCAAAGGCGGAATATTTACGCATGGACGGGCTCCGGGTCTGATACTTTGCTTTTGGGCTGCCTTGGGAAAAAGAGGATACTCTGCGCGACATGTAAGGATCAATTTGCGACCACCCCCCATGTTGTCGCGACTTCCCGGACATTTCGCCATGGGTCTTATCGCGATTGTGACAGTTCAACGTCTTTCGCTTGTGCCGGATGCGGCTTATGTCGGGGCAAGTCACTAAAAGGGACCGCAGAACATGGCGTTTTGGATTGCAGCGGGCTTTATCAGCCTGGGGGTGGCGGCCATCGTCTATTTGGCGGCGCGGCGCCCCGTTCAGGTACAATCGCCCACGGCGGCCTATGACCTGAAGATCTACCGCGATCAGCTCACCGAGTTGGACCGCGATCTGGCCCGTGGCACCCTGTCCGAGGATGAAGCGACCCGTGCCCGCACCGAAGTCAGCCGCCGTATTCTGGACGCAGACCGCGCGTTGCAAAAGGCCCGCGCCGGGGCTCGCGAAGGCGGGCTTGGCACCGTCCCCATCATCATCGGTCTGGCGGCCATGGTCGCAGGCGCCGGGCTGCTTTACGCGGAACTCGGCGCGCCGGGCTATCCCGACATGCCCCTGCAACCGCGCATCGCGATGATCGAGCAGACCCGCGAAAACCGCCCCTCCCAAGCCGCCGCCGAACAACAGCTGCCTCCGGCGCCGCTCCCCGAGGCAGACCCCGACCGTGTGGCGCTGGTCACCCAGTTGCGCCAGGTGATGGCCGAGCGCCCCGACGACGCCCAAGGCTTGACCCTTCTGGCCGCGAATGAGGCGATGCTGGGCAATTTCACCGCCGCCCATACCGCCCAGACCCAACTGATCGCGCTTCTGGGCGAAGAGGCCGCCACGGGCCGTCACTACATTGATCTGGCCGAGATGTTGATCTTCGCCGCCGGCGGCTATGTCTCCCCCGAAGCCGAGCAAGCCCTGCGCCAAGGTCTGGCGCTGGAACCCGGTGACGGCATCGGCCGCTATTACGCCGGAGAGATGTACGCCCAACAAGGCCGTCCCGATCTGGCCCTGCCGATCTGGTCTTCGCTTCTGGCCAACTCACGGGCCCAGGCCCCTTGGGTGCGCCCGATCCGGCAACAGATTGAAGCCGTGGCCTTTGCCGCTGGCGTCGATCTGGACCCTGCCCTTCTGATCCCGGCTCCGGCCTCCAACGGCCCGACTGCCGATGACGTCGCCGCCATGGAGGACCTTTCGCCCGAGGATCAACAGGCGATGATCGCCTCGATGGTCGAAAGCCTCGCCACGCGCCTGGGAACCGAAGGTGGCCCGGCTGAGGATTGGGCCCGCCTGATCACCGCATACGGCGTCTTGGGCCGGGTCAACGCGGCGCAGATCGTCCATGACGACGCGCAAACGACCTTCGCCGATGCGCCCGAGGCGCTGGCAATGATCGACGCCGCCTTCCGCGCGGCCATGGCCCGGATCGGTTCCGAATGATCTACCCCGAGCTCTCTGACCTCGTCCCGCTCCTGCCGCCGATGCGCGGGCTCATGGGCCTTGATCTGGGGACCAAGACCATCGGCGTGGCCCTTTCCGATCGCCTGCTGACGTCGGCCAGCGCCTTGGAAACCGTGAAGCGCAAAAAGTTTGGCGTCGATGCCGATGCCTTGGCCGCGCTGATCGCCAAGCACGAGATTTGCGGCATCGTTCTGGGCCTGCCCCGCAATATGGATGGCTCCGAAGGCCCAAGGGCGCAGGCCACCCGTGCCTTCGCCCTCAACCTGTCGCGCCGTCCAGACTTTGCCGAGCTTCCGATCACCTTCTGGGATGAACGCCTCAGCACCGTTGCCGCTGAACGCGCCTTGATCGAGGCGGATACGACCCGCAAACGTCGCTCCGAGGTGATCGACGCCGTCGCCGCCAGCTATATCCTGCAAGGGGCGCTGGATCGCATGCGTCACCTGAGGGCCGGGATATGAGCGACAAGGTTTGGAAACGTGACGAGGTGCAATCGCCCTGCGTCAACATCTGCGTAATCCACCGCGAGGCGCGGCTTTGCACCGGCTGCCTGCGTACCATCGACGAGATCACCCAATGGAGCCGTCTCACCGATGAGGCGCGCGCCGAGGTGATCGCCGCCCTGCCCGCGCGTCAGTCCAAACTCTCGGTGCGCCGCGGTGGCCGCGCCGCCCGATTGGCCCGCAACACAGGCAATTCCTAGAACCCAAGCGCCTTGCGCAGCATGTTCAGGGCCATCACCATGATGAACACCGCAAAGACCCGCTTCAGGGGCTTGGGGTCCATCGCATGGGCCAGCTTCACTCCCAACGGCGCGGTGATCAGCGTCATGGCCACAACCGACACAAAGGCCACGATATTGACCTGCCCCACGGTGAACGGCGGACGTCCCGCCGCCTCTCCCGGTGTCAGCAGAAAGCCAATGACCGCTGGCACCGCGATAATCACGCCAAAGCCCGCCGCCGTGGCCACCGCCCGGTGGATCGGCACACCATAAAGCGTCATCATCGGCACCCCGAACGATCCGCCGCCAATCCCCATCAACACCGATAGAAACCCGATGACCGGAGAGGTCGCAATGGTCCCCGCCCGCCCCGGCATCTGCGCGCCCAAGCGCCACTCGGCCCGGCCAAAGGCCATGTACAGCCCAACCGCCAACCCAAGCACGCCGAAGATCGCCATCAAGACCTCGTTGCGCAGCCCGCTGGCCGCCACAACGCCCAATGCGGCCCCCACAGCAATGCCGGGGCCCCATGCTTTCAGAATGTTCCAATCCACCGCGCCGCGCTTGTGGTGGCCCAAGACCGAACGCACCGACGTCACCACAATTGTCGCCAATGACGTCGCCAGGCAAATCTGCATCAACCCGTCAGGACCATAGCCAAGCCCCTCAAACGCAAAGAAAAACGCCGGCACCAGCACGATGCCGCCGCCGACCCCCAACAGACCCGCAATCACACCGGCCAATGCGCCGATCGCCAGGATCAGCGCCAACATCGGCAAAAATTCAGCAAGTTCCGGCATAGGCCCTCCAGGTTCTCTCCCCCTCGCGCCTATCCCACAGGGCTTAGGGTGAAAACCCCCTCTTGCCCTTCACCTTTTCAAAAATATCGCTGCACACCACTTGCCGCGCAGAGCACCCCCTCGACCAAAACGCCCGCACAACACCTGCGAGGAGGCCTTGGCCGAGGAGTAGCCGCTTATTCCGCCGCGCGCGCGTGCCCGCCCGTGTCCGATAGCGCCACCAGCAACTCTTCCCGTCGCTTTCCAGCCTTCTCGGCATTCTTGTCCTTGACCGGACCAAAACCACGGATGGACAATGGCAACTCCGCCAAGGCCACCAGCGCATCCATCTTGGCAGCGCTCGCCTTGGGCAACCATGCCGCCATATCCGCCTCATATTGCTTGATAAGCTGGCGCTCCCTTCGCCGCTCGGCGGCATAGCCGAACACATCCAGCGGCGTGCCGCGCAGACCCTTCATTTTCGCCAGAAGCTTGTAGACACCGCCGACCCAAGGGCCAAAGTTGCGCTTTTTCGGCCTGCCAGCGCTATCGCGCCCCGGCAGCATCGGCGGGGCCAGATGATAAGTCATCTTGAAATCCCCCGTCAGGGTTTCGCGGGCCTTGGCTTCTGTCTCCAAGTGCAGACGGGCGACCTCGTATTCATCCTTATAGGCCAATAGCTTATGGTAGCCCTTCGCCACCGCTTCCTTCAGGCGGCGGTCCTCTACGGTATCCGCCAATTTGCGGAACCGCCTGGCCAGACGCTTGTTCTGATAGGCCACCAGATGGCTCTCTCTGTAGCTGATCTTCTCTTCCAGGGTTTTCGGCAGAGCAACGACATTGGGCGCAATCAACCCCTGCACCTTGTCAGGGTTCACAGCCGCCCAACGGCCCATTTCAAAGGCTTGTTTGTTGGCCTCAACCGCTGCACCGTTCATGGTGATCGCGGTCATGATCGCATCAAGGCTCAGGGGCACAATCCCCGCCTGCCAAGCCGCGCCGAAGGTCATCATGTTGGAGAAAATCGAATCCCCCAGCAAAACCCGGGCCAGTTCAGTGGCATCAAACAACACCAGCTTTTCACGCAAGCGCGCCTGAAGGGCCACTTCCAGGTCTTTGCCGGGAATGGTGAATTCGGTGTTCAGGGTGAAATCTCCGGTGGTGATCTCGTGGCTGTTCACCACCGCCCCCGTCCGGCCCGTTTTCATCTGAGCCAGCGTTTTGGCCCCGCCTGTGACCACCAGATCGCCGCCAATCACCGCATCGGCTTCGCCTGCGCCGACGCGAATGGCCGAGATATCCTCAGGCCGATTGGCCAGCCGCAGGTGGATCGCCACAGCGCCGCCCTTCTGGGCCAGCCCCGCCATCTCGATCATGCCCACGCCTTTGCCGTCCAACTGCGCGGCCTGCGCCATCACCGCCCCGATGGTCACAACGCCCGTGCCGCCCACGCCGGTCACCAGCATATTGTGGGTGCCGTTGATCTCGGGCAGCTCTGGGTCAGGCAGCCCCGTCAGATCAACCGAGGCCGAGGCTTCCTTGCGGATTGCCGCCCCTTCCAAAGTCACAAACGACGGGCAGAAGCCATTTACACAGGAGAAGTCCTTGTTGCAGGTGGATTGGTCGATCGCCCGTTTTCGGCCCAGTTCCGTTTCCACCGGCACGATAGAGACGCAGTTCGACTGCACCCCGCAATCGCCGCAGCCCTCGCAGACATCGGTGTTGATGAACACGCGCTTGTCGATATCGGGGAAGGTGCCACGCTTGCGGCGGCGGCGCTTTTCGGCAGCACAGGTCTGCACATAGATGATCGCCGACACGCCTTTGTGGTGGCGGAATTCCTCTTGCACTTTCATCAGATCGGCCCGCTCGAACCGGGCCAGGCCCTTGGGGAACGCCGCGAAATCAATCTCTTCCTTGGCGTCATAGACCAGCGCGATGTTTTCCACGCCCATGGCCTTGATCTCATGGGCGATGCGGGCCGGGTCCAGATCGCCCTCATTATCCTGCCCGCCGGTCATGGCGACGGCGTCGTTGAACAGGATCTTGTAGGTGATGTTGGTGCCCGCCGCCAAAGCCGCCCGGATCGCCAATACGCCCGAGTGGTTGTAGGTGCCTTCGCCCAGGTTCTGGAACATATGTTCACGGGTCGAGAACAGGCTTTCGCCCAACCAGTTCACCCCTTCGCCGCCCATGTGGGTGTAGGCTTCGGTCTCTCGGTCCATCCATTTGGCCATGAAGTGGCAGCCGATCCCCGCCCCCGCGCGCGAGCCCTCGGGCACTTTGGTGGAGGAGTTGTGCGGGCAGCCCGAGCAGAACCAAGGCGTCCGCTTCGCCAAATCCGGCGCATTGGACGCGCGGCGTGCCTCTTCCACCGTCGCCATGCCCGCCCGCACGCGGTCCGTGGCGCAGCCTTCGTCGATCAGGATCTCGCCCAGTTTGACGGCGATATCGGCCGGGTCCAGCGCGAAATGGGTGGGGAACAGCGTGTTGCCCTTGCCGTCCTTGTAGCCGTAAACGCGGCGCCCCCGGCGATCGTCGAAGATCGCCTCTTTCACCTGCACTTCGATCAGTTTGCGCTTTTCCTCGATCACAACGATCAGGTCGAGCCCATCGGCCCAATCGTGGAACCCACGCATATCCAGCGGCCAGACTTGGCCGACCTTATAGGTGGTGATCCCCATCGCCTCGGCAGCCGCATCGTCAATCCCAAGCGCCTCCATCGAAGAAATCAGATCGAGCCAGTTCTTACCGGCGGCCACAAAGCCAATCTTCGCCCCCGCGCGCCCGTGGACGCGCTTGTCGATCTTGTTGGCGTGGGCAAAGGCCTCTGCCGCGTGGCGTTTGTGTTCCAGAAGCCGTTCTTCTTGCGGAATCCAATGATCCCCAAGGCGAATGTTCAACCCGCCCTCAGGCATCTCGAAATCAGGCTCTACAAACTGCATCCGATCGGGCCGTCCATCGACGACCGCCGTGGCCTCGACGTTATCTTTCACGCACTTGAGGCCCACCCAAACGCCCGCATAGCGGCTGAGTGCATAGGCATAGATGCCGTAGTCCAGAATTTCCTGCACACCCGCAGGGTTCAGGACGGGCATATGCACATCCACCATCGCCCAATCGGATTGGTGACACACGGTCGAGCTTTCGCCGATGTGGTCATCACCCATCGCCATGATGACGCCGCCATGCTTCGAAGTGCCCGCCATATTGGCGTGGCGCATTACGTCGCCGGTACGGTCCACGCCGGGGCCTTTGCCGTACCAAAGGCCAAAGACACCATCGAACTTGCCCTCGCCGCGCAGCTCTGCGGTTTGCGCGCCCCAATGGGCGGTGGCGGCAAGGTCTTCGTTCAGGCCCGGCTTGAAGGTGACGTCGTTGGCGCTCAGCACCTTTTCCGACCGCGTCATTTGCAGATCCACCCCACCCACGGGGGAGCCGCGATAGCCGCTGACGAAGCCCGCCGTATTCAACCCGGCGGCCCGGTCGCGTTCCTTCTGCATCAGCATCAGGCGCACCATCGCCTGGGTGCCGTTCAGCAATACCTGAGACTTCGACAGATCAAATTTGTCGTTAAGCGAGACTTGTTGCACTCCCATAGGGACCTCCCGTGCGCCGAACGAGCGCTTCTCAGGCTCGAAAGAGTTTCTGGCACCCTTATAGGTCATAAAGGCTGACCTGTCCACTGTTGTGAATCCGCCATTAACTCAAGTTCAACTATGTTTCACTAGAATTTCCGTTGCGCATGAAGCATAGCCCCTTACGTTAGCGCAAACGTCAAGAAGGCCGGAAAAAATGGATTGGGATAAACTACGCATCTTTCATGCGGTTGCTTCTGCGGGGTCGCTGACCCACGCGGGCGATACGTTGCACTTGTCTCAATCCGCCGTGTCACGCCAAATCCGCGCGTTGGAAGAAGGGTTGGACACGACCCTGTTTCACCGCCACGCCCGCGGCCTGATCCTGACCGAACAGGGGGAGCTTCTTTATGATGCAACCCGACACATGACCAAGCGCCTCGATGCGGCCTCTGCGCGTATTCGCGACAGTGAAGAGGAAGTGTTTGGCGAATTGCGCGTTACAACCACCATCGGCTTCGGTTCGCTCTGGTTGGCCCCCCGCCTGCCCGCCTTGTACGAAAAATACCCCGATCTGAAGATCGACCTGATGCTGGAAGAACGCCTGCTTGATTTGCCCATGCGAGAGGCGGACGTTGCCATTCGGATGAAGGAACCCTCGCAAGCGGATTTGATCCGCCGGCGTTTGATGACGATCAATATGCGCCTTTATGCGACGCCCTCTTATATCGAAGCCCATGGAATGCCGGCCAGCATTCGGGATTTGGGAAAACACCGTTTGATCTCTCAAAACGCCTCTGCCGCGCAGGTTAGCGCCGGTGCAATTCTGGTGCGCGAATTGATGAGCTATGACGTAGGATCAACGCTGTCTGTGAATAACTATTTCGGTGTTTTGCAGGCGGTGATCCATGATCTGGGTATCGGCGTTCTGCCCGACTATCTCACCCAGGATTTTCCTGACCTCGTCCGTGTCCTGCCCGAGGTGGAATCAGCCGAAGTACCGGTGTTTCTCGCGTACCCCGAAGAGTTGCGCCAATCGCGCCGGATTGAAGTGTTCCGCGACTTCGTCAGCGAAGAGGTTATCGCCTACCGGCGCCGCCAGAGAGAGGCCGAAGCTTCGCCGGGTGCGTAAAATCTGTGCAAAGGGTCGTATTTGGTTGTGTGCTATGCGCCACAGGCATAGCGGGTTTGCACCGCAAAACCTTAGTTTGCCTTGATTAAAGGCGGTTTGATTAATAAAACATTATTTATTGGAGACGCCGCCTAGCGGTCCTCCAATACCTCCCTGTTGGACTTCGGCCGAGATTCGTCTCGGCCTTTTTTTTGGCCTATACCCATCGGCTAAAATTCCGAAGTGACATGGCCATGACAAATTTCGAAACTCAGTTCAATCCTCACCACGGCCCCGCGCCCGAGGCGGTTCATGATTTCTTGAACACCTGCTTCGCGCCCATGGCAGACCGGATTGATCCGCCCTCCTCTCTCACCTCGATGAGCTTAACGGATGTGGCGCAGAAAATGGCGGATGAGGATTTCTTCTGCATCTGCAACGGCGTGGCCCCCGTGGCATGTCTGTTTGGTCATGGCGAGGGGACGGTTTATGAAGTGGGCAAGATCGCCGTGGCTCCGAACCAGCGCAAACAGGGGCTGGCCCGTGTTTTGGTTGATACCGCCGCTGCCCACGCCCACGCCAAGGGTTTCGCCACGCTGCAACTTTATGCCCGTGTGCAACTGGTGGAAAACCACGCCATTTACACCGCCATGGGCTTCACCCGATCGGGCACCTTTACCCACCCCGGTTTTGACGCCCCCACCGCCCTGATCTTCCAGCGCGCCCTTTGATGCGCCCCTCCCCGTGCTCCAAAGGCACAACCGCCCATGCGACATGGTGTGAGGCTTCCCCCCCGCGCCTAGGGCGCTTATAGAACCCCCAGAATATGGGCCTTGGGGCCTGAACTGCGCAAATCTGGGGAATATGAATGACCGATCCTGCCATCACACCCGATGTGATCGCCGCCCACGGCTTTACCGACGACGAATACGCCGAGGTAAACAATATTCTCGGACGCGCGCCGAATTATACCGAGATGGGCATTTTCTCGGCCATGTGGAACGAGCATTGTTCCTACAAATCTTCGAAAAAATGGTTGCGCACCCTGCCGACAGAGGGCCCGCAAGTTGTTTGCGGCCCCGGCGAAAACGCGGGCATCGTGGACATTGGCGACGGTCAATGTGTTGTTTTCAAAATGGAAAGCCACAACCACCCCTCGTATATCGAGCCCTATCAGGGCGCAGCGACAGGTGTGGGCGGCATCTTGCGCGACGTCTTCACCATGGGCGCGCGCCCCATTGCGGCGATGAACGCGC
This sequence comes from Gymnodinialimonas sp. 57CJ19, assembly GCF_038396845.1. Classification (NCBI taxonomy): domain Bacteria; kingdom Pseudomonadati; phylum Pseudomonadota; class Alphaproteobacteria; order Rhodobacterales; family Paracoccaceae; genus Gymnodinialimonas; species Gymnodinialimonas sp. 57CJ19. The sequence continues at coordinate 2,614,276 of NZ_CP151587.1, read as the reverse complement.
TGTCATTTGGCGAAACGTCTCACCCCAAGACACGCCAGCTGGTGCACGGTGTGGTGGAAGGCGTCGGCGGCTACGGCAATTGCTTTGGCGTGCCAACGGTTGGCGGCGAGGTGCGTTTCCACGCGGCCTATAACGGCAACTGCCTGGTCAACGCCTTCGCGGCGGGCTTGGCGGACACCGACAAGATTTTCTACTCTGCCGCCTCGGGCGTGGGGATGCCTGTTGTCTATCTGGGCGCAAAAACCGGCCGTGACGGCGTCGGCGGGGCGACGATGGCCTCGGCCGAGTTCGACGATACCATCGAAGAAAAGCGCCCCACCGTTCAAGTGGGTGACCCTTTCACCGAGAAACGCCTGATGGAGGCCACGCTGGAGCTGATGGCGACCGGCGCCGTGATCTCGATTCAGGATATGGGCGCGGCGGGCCTGACCTGTTCCGCCGTGGAAATGGGGGACAAGGGCGGCCTTGGGGTCCGCCTCACATTGGAGGACGTGCCGCAGCGCGAAGAAGCTATGACGGCCTACGAGATGATGCTTTCGGAATCCCAAGAGCGGATGCTGATGGTGCTGAAGCCCGAGCTAGAGGCCGAGGCCCGCGCGGTGTTCGAGAAATGGGACCTCGATTTCGCCATCGTCGGAGAGACGATTGCAGAGGACCGCTTCCTGATCATGCACAACGGAGAGGTCAAAGCCGATCTGCCGCTGTCCAAGCTGGCCTCTACCGCGCCGGAATACGACCGCCCCTGGGTGCCGACTGAGCCCGCGCCCGAGATGGACCCCGTGCCGGAAGTGGACCCCATCGACGCGCTGCGCGCGTTGTTGTCCTCGCCCAACTATTGCTCGCGCCAATGGGTGTATCAGCAGTATGACCACCAAGTGATGGGCGACACGGTCGTGTCGCCGGGCCTGGGCGCAGGGGTTGTGCGGGTGCATGGCACCGACAAGGCGCTGGCCTTCACCTCGGACGTGACACCGCGCTACGTGAAGGCCAACCCGGTTGAGGGCGGCAAGCAGGCGGTGGCGGAAGCCTACCGCAACCTGACCGCCGTGGGGGCCAAGCCGCTCGCCACGACCGACAACATGAACTTCGGCAATCCCGAGAAGCCCGAAATCATGGGGCAGTTTGTGGGGGCTATTCAGGGCATCGGCGCGGCCTGTCTGGCGCTGGATACGCCGATCGTGTCTGGCAACGTGTCGCTTTATAACGAGACCGACGGCACGGGCATTCTGCCCACGCCGACAATTGGGGCCGTGGGCCTCCTCGATCATATTCATGATCTCATCGCAGGTGTCGCCCGCGAGGGGCATTTGCTGATGTTGGTGGGGGAAACCGAAGGGCATCTGGGGCAATCCGCCCTGCTGGCCGAGGTGTTCAACCGCGAAGATGGCGACGCCCCCCATGTTGATCTGGAGGCCGAAAAGCGCAACGGCGATTTCATCCGCGACAACCGGGAATGGATCGGCGCCTGCACCGACCTGTCCGATGGCGGTCTGGCTGTGGCAGCCTTTGAGATTGCCCATGCCGCAGAATGTGGCGTGACCCTGGATGTGGCCGACACGGCGACATTGTTTGGCGAGGACCAGGCCCGCTATCTGATCGCCACCTCCTTTGATAAGGCGGAGGCGCTGATGGTAGCGGCGGGTCAAGCGGGCGTGCCGCTGTCCACAGTGGGCAAAGTCGGCGGAGATTTGGTGCGGATCGGCAGCTCGGATGCGCCTTTGGCCGAATTGTCCGAGGCCTATATGAGCACCTTTGCCCAAACCTTTGCGTGACATGGTTGCGGCGGGGCCAGCCCCGCCCTACATTTTATCCCGACAACCAAGGATTTGATCATGCCGATGCAAGCCTCTGAAATCGAAGCGCTCCTGCGCGAGACTTTTCCCGATGCGAAGATTGAAGTCTCGGGCAATGACGGCGTTCATATGGCCGCAATGGTCGTGGACGAAAGCTTTCGCGGCAAGAACCGCGTCCAACAACAACGCGCTGTTTATGCTGCGCTAAAAGGCAAAATGGACGGTACAGCGGGCGAATTGCACGCGCTGGCCCTGACAACCAAGGCGCCGGAGTGATGCGCCGCCTGAACACAATCGTTGCGATTGCTGCGTTCGGGCCGTTTGCCCTGCTCCTCCGCTCTGTGCGGACCCATCTTTTTCGCGCACGGCCCCGTGCCGATGACCAAAAGGACTAAAACGCTATGACCGCAGAAACTCAGATCAAAGAGACGATCACCACGAACGATGTGGTTTTGTTCATGAAAGGCACCAAAGAGATGCCCCAATGCGGGTTCTCGTCCCGCGTGGCTGGCGTGCTGAACTACATGGGCGTGGATTTTGCCGATGTGAACGTGCTGGCCGATGAGGGGCTGCGCCAAGGCATCAAGGATTTCTCGGACTGGCCAACGATCCCCCAGCTCTATGTGAAGGGTGAGTTCGTGGGCGGCTGCGATATCATCACCGAGATGACGTTGTCGGGTGAATTGGACTCGTTGTTTGCCGAGAACGGCGTCAGCTACGACAAGGATGCGGCGGATAAGATCCGCGAAGCGAACGCCTGATTTTGGGTCGCCCGTGCTATGTGCGGGTGACACTGTTCGGGGCTCTGCACGGGTGACGCTGTTCGGGGGCTCTGCCCAAGTCCCACTGTTCGGGGGCTCTGCCCCCGGGACCCCCGGAGTTGTATGGCCATGATGAAGGAGGGAGCGCCTCGAAGGGGGGGCGCGAGGGGATTAGTCCTTCTTCTTTGTGAGGCCCTTTTTGACGTGTTTATTGAGCCGTGAGGGGATGGACTTTTTGCGGTTTTTGTATGGGTTATCATCTGCTTGGCTGCGCATGTAGAGGCGGATCGGCGTGCCGGGCATGTTGAAGTCTTCGCGCAGGCCGTTGACCAGATAGCGAGAATAGGCCTCGGGCAGGAGTTGCGGGTGAGAGCACATGACGACGAAGCCCGGGGGTCGGGTTTTCACTTGGGTCATGTAGCGCAGTTTGATGCGGCGGCCGCCCGGCGCGGGGGGCGGGTGCGCCTCGATCATGGCGGAGAGCCATTGGTTCAGGCGCGCGGTGGAAATGCGGGTATTCCACGTCTCGTGGATTTTCATGATCGCGGCGTGGAGTTTATCGAGGCCTTTGCCGGTTTTGGCGGAGACCGTCACCAGAGGCGCACCACGCAATTGCGGTAGCAATTTCTCGAACCCGACCCGCAGGTCTTTGAGCTTTTGCTGCTTTTCAGGCTCCAGATCCCACTTGTTCACGGCCACGACCACGGCGCGGCCTTCGCGTTCGGCCAGGTCGGCGATGCGCAGGTCTTGGCTTTCGAACGGGATCGCGGCATCAAGGAGCACCACGACGACTTCAGCGAATTTGACCGCACGAAGGCCATCGGAGACCGAGAGTTTTTCCAGCTTTTCCTGAACCTTGGCGCGTTTGCGCATACCGGCGGTGTCGAAGATCCGCATGGGCACGTTGTCCCACTCGAACGGCAATCCGATGGCATCGCGGGTGATCCCGGCCTCGGGGCCCGTCAGCAGGCGGTCTTCGCCGATAATCTGGTTGATCAGAGTGGATTTGCCCGCATTGGGGCGGCCAACAACGGCGATTTGTAGCGGCTTGGCGGTGGAGATGACGCGGTCTTCGCCTTCCACATCCACGTCGGTTTCGGCTTCTTCCGTTTCCTCCATCCCCTCGATCAGGGGGCGCAGGACCGCGGCGAGATCGGCCATGCCCTCGCCGTGTTCCGCCGAGAGCGCCAGAGGTTCGCCAAGGCCCAGAGAGAACGCATCCAGAAGGCCCGCCTGGCCCGCATTGCCTTCGGCCTTGTTGGCGGCCAGCACCACGGGGCGGCCAGATTTGCGCAGGATGTCGGCAAAGACCAGATCGTTGGCGGTCACGCCCGCGCGGGCATCCATCACGAACAGTGTCGCGTCGGCCATTGTCACAGCGCGTTCCGTCAGGCGGCGCATGCGCCCTTCAAGGCTGTCGTCGTTGGCGTCTTCAAGGCCCGCGGTGTCGATGATCGTGAACCGCAGGTCCGCCAGACGCGCCGCACCTTCGCGCAGGTCACGGGTCACGCCGGGTTGGTCATCGACCAGCGCCAGCTTCCGGCCCACGAGCCGGTTGAACAGCGTGGATTTGCCGACATTGGGTCGGCCAACAATGGCGAGAGTGAAGGACATGAGAGCCACCTTAAACAGAAGAGGCGCACCTACGCTTCTTTTGCAGCTATTTCAAGCGGTCTCCGGCACCGCAACGCGGGGTTACAGCTTGCGCAGGGCGGTTTCCAGCGCATTGGAAAAGGCGGATCGGTCTGCTTTGGAAAACGGTTTCTGCCCGCCGATGGCCTGCCCCTCCAACCCCGCACGAAGGTCAGCCATGATCGCACGGGTCGCGACCTGCGCCCCGATGGAATTGGCGGTGAAGGCGTCGCCTTTGTGGTTGAGCACCACCGCCCCTTCCGACAGGCACCGTTCGGCCAGAAGGATATCGGCCGTTATCACCAAACTGCCCTGCCCCGCGCCTTCGGCGATCACATCATCTGCGGCGTCAAAGGCATCGCCCGCCATCACCATGGTGATCAGCGGATGCTCGGGGTGGCGCAGGTAGCTGCCTGCCACCAGTTTCACGGGAATATTGTGGCGGTAGGCGCATCTATACACCTCTTCCTTCACCGGGCAGGCATCGCCGTCGATCCAGATCATGCGGTCAGTCAAAGTGATCCTCCGGGAACGGGATGGCAAGGAAACTGCCCCCGGCTTCGGTCAATCGCAGATGGCCGCTTTCCAGCGTGACTTCCGTCAATTCAGACCAGCCCGGCGGGCGCGGCAAAGAGACCATGGCATGGCGGATCACGTGGCGCGGCCCAAGGCTCAGGCATGTGGGCACGCCCATGGCTGTCAGGCGATTGTCGGCGCAGGAGGCCGCCAGCCCCTCTCCGCCCATGGCGCAGCCGTCCTCGATACCCAGAACGCCGGTGTGGCGGCTGTTCCAAGGGGGGAAGTCGCGTGCGCCGTTGGAGATCCAAAGCATCGTGATCGGCAAGACCTGCGCGTCTTTCAGCACGATCACCATGTCGTCTTCCGCATTGCGCATCACGCAGGTCCAGCCGAGCGTCGCGCCGCGGGCCTCGACCAATGTGCAGAAATCCTCCACCACGTGGCCGGCGGGATAGGTGCCGGGGTTCCACTGGCTGCCGTCTTCGCGGTCCAGGTCCAGATCGCCGCGCAACTGGTTCAGCGCCCAGAGGTTCGCGCCTTCGTGCTGCGCTGTCGGGTCTGTCAGGGCGGCGCGTTTGGGGCTGAAGGACACCCGCCCGCCTTCCGCCATGCGGGTCATGGGATGATGGGCAAAGGTTACGTCACCGCTACCGCCGTCCACCACATGGGTGGTCAGCAACGACGAACCGACAAGGCGCACCTCCTTGGTGACATGGGCCCCCAGAACCCCGGTGCTCAGGGCAAACCGGGCCGTTGCTGCATCCTGGGCGACCAGCTTCCAAGGGTCATTGGCGGTGGGGCCGTGGATTGGCCCGCCATGGACGTCATCACGCCCGAAGGGCATGCACAGGAAGTCGCCCGCCAGCCGTTTATCGACCAGCGCCACGGTGGGGTCGTCCTGGACCTCGGGCTCATCGCGCCAAGGGGCCACGTGCAAAGGCACCCGGCCCGAGACCTGCCAATGGGGGATGTTGCCGACACGCGGATCTATCAACACCTCGGCGTCACCATGGGCGATCCGAATCATGTCTTGCGCCCCGGTCATTGGGCCGCCAAGGCCGCAAGCCCCGCTTGCAACACGCCCGCATCGCCGCCGCAGCCAAGGAAGGTCACGCTCGCTTTGACCATCCGGGCCTCCATCTCGGCACCGCTGACGATAATGCCCGCAGCTTTTCCACCGCGCCGAATAGAGGCAATGGCGCCCTCGATGATTTCCCACAGCTCTGGATTGGCCAAATCATCGCGAAAGCCCAAGTCAGCCCCCAGATCGGCAGGGCCGATGAAAACGCCGTCCACGCCCTCCACCGCGGTAATCGCTTCCAGCTTATCCAGCGCGGCGCGGCTTTCGGCCTGGACGATGATGCAGATCTGGTCATTGGCCGTGGCGGGGTAGCCTTCGGTGGCGCCAAAGCGTCCGGCACGGGCCACCATCGCCCCCATGCCGCGCGTCCCCTCGGGCGGGTAGCGGCAGGCGCGGACCACGGCTTGCGCCTCTTGTACCGAGTTCACCATGGGCACCACCAAGGTCTGCACCCCCAGATCCAGCGCCTGTTTGATGATCCATTCGTCGGCCACGGGCACGCGGACCACGGCGGGGGTTGGCGTTGCGGCAAGGGCAATGAGCTTCGCGCGGATCGCATCCGGAGCCCAAGGCCCATGCTCTCCATCAATCAGACACCAGTCAAAGCCCGCGTTTCCGGCCATTTCCGCCGTTACCATGCCGGGCAGGTTCAACCACAGGCCCCGCTGCATCTTCCCTTCCGAAAGGGCGGCTTTGATCGGGTTTGGATCGGCGGGCATGGGCAAAGGTCCTTTCCGGGCGGGCGGGCGTGTCGCGCCCCCAAGGGGGACATTGCCCGTAGTCGATCAAATCCACCACCCCGGCGCAAGACCGCAAGATGAATGGCCTTGCCGCAGCTTGCCCCGAGTGCCCCGCAGACCTTTCTAAAAACTGATGAAAACGGGCGTTCAATTGGGCACCGATTACCCCCTTTCCCTTTTAAAGAACCGCGGCTAGAGTTCCGGCCATCAAGGGCAAAAATGCCCAGATCAGGGAGTAAAGTAATGAAAAAGTTTTTGCTGGCATCCGCCGCATCCATGGCGCTGACAGGCGTTGCTATCGCAGACGGCCACCAAGGCGACGTGACCCTTGGCGTGATCCTCGGCTTCACGGGTCCAATTGAATCGATCACACCAGCGATGGGCGACGGCGCGGAATTGGCGATGGCCGAAGTCACCGCCTCCGGCGCATTGTTTGGCGGCGCGGCCGTCACCTCTGTACGTGCAGACAGCACCTGCGTTGACAGCTCTGCCGCGCAAGCCGCTGCCGAGCGTCTGATCACATCCGATGGCGTGCACGGCATTGTCGGTGCCGATTGCTCGGGCGTGACCGGCTCCATTCTTGCCAACGTTGCCCTGCCAAACGGCATGGTCATGGTCTCACCTTCTGCAACATCCCCCGGCCTGTCCGACGCTGAAGACAACGGTCTGTTCTTCCGCACCGCGCCGTCCGATGCGCGCCAAGGTGTTGTGATGGCTGAAATCATCATGGAGCGCGGCATCGACACCGTCGCCGTCACCTACACCAACAACGACTATGGTCAGGGCCTGGCCGATGCCTTCACCGCCGCGTTTGAAGAAGCCGGTGGCACCGTTACGCTTTCCGCAGCCCATGAAGATGGCCGTGCGGATTACTCTGCTGAAGTTGGCTCTCTGGCATCCGCCGGTGGCGACGCCCTTGTTGTAGCAGGCTACGTGGACCAAGGCGGCTCTGGCGTGGTTCAGGCGGCATTGGACACGGGCGCGTTTGATACATTCGTCTTCCCAGACGGCATGGTATCTCAGGCCATCGTCGACAACTTCGGCTCTGACATCGACGGTTCCTTCGGTCAAAACCCCGGCACCGACTCGGAAGGCGCTGGCATCTACCAAGCGATGGCCGAAGAAGCGGGCTTCGACGGCACGTCGCCGTTCTCTGCGGAATCCTATGATGCCGCCGCTCTGATCTTGCTTGCCATGGCCGCTGCGGACTCCCGCAACGCTGCCGACTACATGGGCGAGATCATGAACGTCGCCAACGCACCGGGCACCGAGATCCTCCCCGGCCAGCTTGGCATGGCGCTTGAGATGATCGCCAACGGCGAAGACGTGGACTACGTTGGTGCCTCGGCTGTGGACCTCATCGGTGGTGGCGAGTCTGCCGGCAACTACCGTGAGATCGAGATCGTTAATGGTGAGTTGACGGTCGCTGGTTACCGTTAATTGATCTACCATTGATATAGGGGCGGCCCGGTTTGCGTGACCGGGCTGCTCTTTTTCTGATTTTAGGGCTGTCTCTTTCAGCAGCTCGGAAGGACGCCCATGATCGAAGTCCACGACCTTCACAAACATTTCGGCGGTTTCCATGCCGTGGATGGCGCAAGTCTGCGGATCGAGACCGGTTCCATCACCGGACTTATCGGCCCCAACGGCGCCGGCAAGACGACATTGTTCAACGTCATCGCGGGCGTGCTGCCCCCCACTTCGGGGCGCGTCGTGATGGATGGCGAAGACATTACCGGCCTGCCGCCCCACCAGCTGTTTGGCAAAGGCCTCTTGCGCACATTCCAGATCGCGCACGAATTCTCGACCATGACATGCCGCGAAAATCTGATGATGGTCCCCGAAGGCCAATCGGGCGAGACGCTTTGGAACACGTGGTTCGGCCGCAAACGCATTGCCGATGAAGAACGCGCCCTGCGCGCCAAGGCCGATGAAGTGCTGGAATTTCTGACGGTTGAGCATTTGGCCGAACAACCAGCGGGCCAGATTTCGGGCGGACAAAAGAAGCTGCTGGAACTGGGCCGCACCATGATGGTGGACGCCAAGATCGTGTTTCTGGACGAGGTCGGCGCAGGCGTGAACCGCACGCTTTTGAACACCATTGGCGACGCGATCATCCGGCTCAACCAGGAACGCGGCTACACGTTTTGCGTGATTGAACACGACATGGATTTCATCGGCCGCCTGTGCGATCCGGTGATCTGTATGGCCGAAGGCAAAGTGCTGGCGGAAGGCACGCTGGACGAGATCAAAGCCAATGATGCCGTGATCGAGGCCTATCTGGGCACCGGCTTGAAGAACAAAGACCAGCTCGAAGGGGCGGACGCATGAGCGCTGATCCATACCAGAACGATCGCGGCAACAAAGACCGCTCCATCACCAAACCCGCGCCGCCCTCCATGGGCGATCCGATCCGCAAAAGCGGCAAGCCTGTGGCCGTGGACGGGGAACATCCGTTCCTGATTGGCGAGGCAATGACAGGGGGTTACGGCCAAGGGCCCGACATTCTGCACGATTGCACCATCGCCGTGAACCCCGGCGAGATTGCCGTGATCGTGGGGCCAAACGGGGCCGGTAAATCCACCGGCATGAAGGCTGTTTTCGGCATGCTGAACCTGCGCCAGGGCCGGGTTCTGCTGGATGGGCAAGACATCAGCACACTCAGCCCGCAAGCGCGAGTTGCGGCGGGCATGGGCTTTGTGCCGCAGACCTCGAACATCTTCACCTCGATGACGGTGGAAGAAAACCTTGAGATGGGCGCGTTCATCCGCAAGGACGATTTCCGCCAGACGATGGAACAGGTCTATGACCTTTTCCCGATCCTGCGCGAGAAGCGCAACCAAGCCGCAGGCGAGCTTTCGGGCGGCCAGCGTCAGCAGGTGGCCGTGGGCCGCGCGTTGATGACAAAGCCCAAGGTTCTGATGCTCGATGAACCGACCGCGGGCGTTTCCCCCATCGTGATGGACGAACTTTTCGACCGCATTATCGAGGTCTCGCGCACCGGCATCCCGATCCTGATGGTGGAACAGAACGCCCGCCAAGCCCTTGAGATCGCTGATAAAGGCTATGTTCTTGTGCAGGGCCGCAACGCGTTCACCGGAACGGGAAAAGAACTGCTTGCCGATCCAGAGGTACGCAAGAGCTTCCTCGGAGGTTAGAGGCATGAGGGCTGGCGTTACCACAGCCATGGCGGCGGCGTTCTGCGTTGCAGCGCCCGCCTTGGCAGCGCTTGAGGACCTGACGCCCGAGGCCTACCGCGGCATCTGCGTAATGACCCAGACGTGCACCGATACCGGCGCCTGTGGCACGACGCCCGCGTTGGGCGAATTGCTGGTGGTCATCTCCGAATCCGCGACCCACATGGGGCGCAACGAGGGCGATCTACGCCAGATCGACCGCTTCGGGGCGCTGGAAGACGCGCTGCCCCTGCCCCGGACGTCCGATTTCCGGCGAGAGTTTCTGGTCGATCTCGCGCCGGACGGTCGCCACCGGCGCTTTGCGGTTCACGTCCAAACCACAGATCCCCAAACCGACGCGCCCGCGCTGCGTCCGCAATATTTCGTTCTGTCGTGTGAGGGCCAATGAAGGCCGCGGCGCTTCTTCTTTTTGTGCTGCCCACTGCGGCCACGGCCAGCGGGTTGGATTGCATCTTTACCACGATTTGCAGCCCGCAAACCGATTGCCAGACCCACCCCGGCGTGCCTTTCAGCTTCGAATCCAACTTGGGAAACCTTAGTTTTTCCGTGGAAAACCAGCAGATAACCGGCAGCCCCCTGTCTCACCTTGCGACACCTGCCATGGGGGCGCTGTTTCAAACCTCGGACACCAGCACCGTCTTGCTGACGATCGCCGCCAACCGCGCGGCGGTGATGACGCAGCAAGACGTTTCGGCCACCGGGGGCGTTCGATCGGTCTCTTATTTCGGCAGTTGCGAGCCCGTCGCATGACCGCCCTCTACCTCAGCTTTCCTCCAAAAAGGAGCCGCCCGATGCGCGTTGCAATCCTCGCCGCCTTCTGCGCCCTGCCTTTCAGCGCCCAAGCCCAAGAGGCCCCCGTCAACTGGACCTGCCAGTTGGATATCCTGTGCCCCGACACGGGCGCGTGTCGCGACTGGACGCAACAGATCACGATTGTTGAAGGGGGCGAGAATTGGCAAGTGAACTGGAACGCGGATTTACCTTCGGATTACGATCTGATCGCCGATTATCTGCCGCCCGAGGACGCCGTGGAACAGGTCCGTGTGCGCACGCTGGTGTTCCGCAATGAGCGTGCGCAATCGACTCAGATGGTGACCTTTGACAGCACCGGCCATGTGGTGGTGACGGGCCATCAGCCGCAAGCGGGCACGCGGGTTGTGACCGGCCTTGGCACGTGCGAGCAAAGCGAGTGAAACAACACCGCCCGTCCCCTTGGCCACTGGCCTGCGCCCTGGTACTTTTGCCTTTGGGCGCAGCGGCAGAGCCCTGGACCTGCCAAATGACCGTCCAATGCGAAAACCTGGATTGTTTCAGCATCAACGATACCTATGACGTCATCGCCGCCGACCACGCCGGAGAGTTGTTCTTATCCTCGCTCGCCGGGGACCGTCCGGTCGTCCGCCTCAATCCCGGCAACACGACCTCCGCCGCCTATGCCAGCGCCGGACACCACGCCATCGGAGAGCTGTTGACCATCACCCAGGACGGCCTTGCGACCGTTTCCATCCACGGGTCCGACGGCCCGACCCGCACCATCACTGTTTTTGGAACCTGCGAGGCACTTTAGTCCCGCTTTTTCTGGCCAACCGCGCCCATGCGCGTTACCAAATACCGATGCAAGCACCACCATAAGGCGCTGCAAACCAAGGGGAGACACTGCGTGGACTATCTCAACGCGCTCGTGGCACTGACGAACTTCGTGATCGTGCCCGCAACCGCCTATGGCGCTCAACTGGCATTGGGGGCGCTTGGCGTTACCCTGATCTACGGCATCTTGCGGTTTTCAAACTTCGCCCATGGCGACACGATGGCCTTCGGCACGATGGTCACCATCTTCGGCACATGGGGATTGCAGGCGGCTGGGGTTTCCCTTGGGCCGCTTCCCACGGCGCTGCTGGCGCTTCCCCTCGGCATCGCGGTGACGGCTGCAATGATGATCGGCACGGACCGGGTGGTCTATCGCTTCTACCGCGAACAAAAGGCCAAACCGGTGATCTTGGTGATCGCCTCCCTTGGGGTGATGTTCATCATGAATGGTATCGTGCGCTTCTTGATCGGCGTGGACGATCAGCGGTTCTCCGACGGCGAGCGTTTCATCATCCGCGCCCGAGATTTCCGTGACATGACAGGGCTGGACGAGGGCCTCGCCTTCCGCACCACTCAGGGCATTACCATCGTGGTGGCGATCGTCGCGGTTGTGGCGCTGTTCTGGTTCCTCAACAAAACCCGCACCGGCAAGTCCATGCGCGCCTTCTCGGATAACGAGGATTTGGCGCTGCTGTCGGGCATCAACCCCGACCGCGTGGTGCTGGTGACCTGGATCATCGTGGCGGCACTGGCGACCACGGCAGGCGTGCTCTACGGGCTGGACAAGTCGTTCAAACCCTTCACCTATTTCCAACTGCTGCTGCCGATCTTCGCCTCGGCCATCGTCGGGGGCCTCGGCAACCCCCTGGGGGCAATCCTCGGCGGCTTCCTCATTGCGTTCTCGGAAGTTGGCGTCACCTACGCGTTCCGCAAGGTCGTAGGCTACCTCGGGCCAGAGGATTGGCAGCCAGAGGGGCTGCTGCAACTGCTCTCCACCGATTATAAATTCGCGGTCTCCTTCGGGATCTTGCTGATCGTGCTGCTGTTCAAGCCTACGGGCATCATGAAGGGGAAATCGGTATGAGCGACGCAACCGCACCCACCACATCCGCTGCAACTTCCGGCGGAAATACCAAGAACATCCTCCTGTTCGCTTTGGTCGCAGTCCTGTTCCTTGGCACGGGCTTCCTGCAATCCTGGAACACCGCCCTGACGATCTTCAACATGGGGCTGATCAGCTGCATCATGGCCTTGGGCGTGAACATGCAATGGGGCTATGCGGGCCTTTTTAACGTGGGCGTCATGGGGTTTGTGGCCCTGGGTGGCCTCGCAACAGTTCTGATCTCGGTCGACCCGGTGCCCGAAGCTTGGGCCGCAGGCGGCTTGCAAACAATCCTTGGGCTGTTGCTTGGCGCGGGCACGATTGTCGGCGCGATCCTGCTTTGGAGCGCTCTGCCCAAGGGCCGCCTCCGAGGGCTCGTGATCTTGGCCTTCCTGATCATCGGCTTCGCCATCTTCCGCCGTGTCTTTGACGCCGGCACCGAAGCGGTTGAGGCCATCAACCCTGCCTCCACCGGATTTCTTGGTGGCCTTGGCCTTCCCGTACTTCTGGCTTGGCCCGTGGGCGGGCTTCTGGCCGCAGGCGTGGCTTGGATCATCGGCAAAACCGCCCTTGGTCTGCGGTCTGACTACCTTGCTATCGCCACGCTTGGCATCGCCGAAATCATCATCGCTGTGCTCAAGAACGAGGACTGGCTGGCGCGCGGCGTGAAAAACGTCATCGGCATCAAACGCCCCGTTCCCTATGAGGTGGACCTGCAAGCCAACACCGGCTTTCTCGACTTCGCGGCCAACATCGGCGCCGATCCGGTCACCGCCTCGACCCTGACAGTGAAGCTCCTCTACGCAGCCCTGTTCCTCGCGGTGCTCGGCGTGCTGATCTGGCTGTCCGAGAAGGCTTGGAACTCCCCCTGGGGACGGATGATGCGGGCGATCCGCGATAACGAGGTTTCTGCCTCGGCCATGGGAAAGGACGTGAAACAACGCCACCTGCAAATCTTTATCCTCGGCTCCGCCGTCTGCGGCATCGCGGGCGCCATGATGACGACGCTCGATAGCCAATTGGTCCCCGGCACCTACCAGCCGCTCCGCTTCACCTTCCTGATCTGGGTCATGGTGATCGTCGGCGGATCGGGCAACAACTGGGGCGCGGTGCTCGGCGGCTTCCTGATCTGGTGGCTCTGGGTTCAAGTCGAACCCCTGGGTCTGATGCTGATGCAGGGCATCACCTATGGCATGGAAGACGGCTACTGGCTGCGTGACCACCTGCTGGACAGCGCCGCACATATGCGCCTTCTGACCATGGGCCTCGTGCTGCTTCTGGTCCTGCGCTTCAGTCCCCGCGGCCTGATTCCCGAGAAATAGGCCCAAAAACAATACGCAGGGGCCGCTCATGGGCCCCTGCTTCCTCGTTCTTCAAATATCCCGGGGTATGCGCATCTTGATGCGCAAAGGGGCAGCGCCCCTTCCGCCGCCCCTGGGGCGGCCAAACATGTCGTCGCCTCTGGCGGCAATACCAAAACGCGCCGGCGGATCTCTCCGTCGGCGCTTGGCTATTCACGAAGAAGCCAGTGCTTCACCGCCCCTCAAAAGCTGCCGGGCGCTTTTGCAAGAACGCCAGAACGCCCTCTTTGAAATCTCGGGACTTGCCGCATTCGCCCTGCAATTGCCCCTCCAGCAATAGCTGCTCTTCCAGGGAATTCCCGATGCTGGCCCGCATAACCTGCTTGATCCGCTTGAACGCCTCACTCGGGCCAGTCGCCAGATGCATGGCGCGGGCGGTCCACAGGGCCTCAAACTCGGCGTCACTGGCCATCTCCCAGATCATGCCCCACTCAGCCGCCTGTGCCGCGCTGATCTTTTCCGCGAACAATGCCGCCCCCATGGCGCGTTGCAGGCCAATCGTGCGCGGCAAAGCCCATGTGCCGCCGGCATCGGGGATCAGGCCGATGCGCGAGAACGCCTGAATGAACGAGGCAGATTCAGTGGCGATCACGACGTCGCAGACCAGCGCGAGGTTCGCCCCTGCCCCCGCAGCGGTCCCGTTCACAGCGGCAATGACGGGTACCGGGCAATCAACGATAGCATTGAGCATAGGGATATATTCATCGCGCAGGGTGCGTTCGAGGTTCAGGTTGCCCATATTCGCCCGGTCGCCCAGATCCTGGCCGGAACAAAATGCAGCGCCGGTGCCGGTTAGCACAACTACGCGGGCATCTTGCGCAGCGGCATTGACCGCATGGGTCAATTCGGCCCGCATCTGCGTGTTCAGGGCATTCATCACCTCTGGACGGTTCATGGTGATAACGGCCATGCCGTCACGGGTTTCTGCGGTGATTGTCTCGTAGTTCATCGGCGAGGCCTCCCTAAGGTTGCCCGGACCTTAGCAAAGCGACGGGGCTAGAAAAGCCTAAACGCGGCGTCAGTTCTACTTTGGCTCATCCGACAGGATCGCCTCCAGCCGCGCCTGCTCCTCCGGGCTCAGCCCGTCCTCGCCGCTTGGCTGAGCACGGGCGCGTCCGCGCACGTAGGTCAGCGACAGGCCCAGGCCCGCCAGAAGCAGCAAAGGCCCGGCCAACCACAACGCAATGGTCGAGCCGTCGAATGTCGGACGCAGCAGCACATATTCGCCGTAGCGGGCGACGATATAGGCCACGGTCTCCGCGTCCGTGTCCCCTGCCACAAGCCGTTCGCGCACCAGCAATCGCAGGTCGCGGGCCAGATCGGCGTTGCTCTCGTCGATGCTTTCGTTGCGGCACACAAGGCACCGGAGCCCCGCAGATATGTCGCGGGCGCGTTCTTCCAGCACCGGATCGTCAAGCACCTCATCGGGTTGCACCGCGAAAGCGGGGCCTGCAAAAGTCACGACTGCGAGGAGCGTAGCGAGGAGGAGGTGTTTCATTCCGCAGGCATCCCCTTGGCCGCAGGCCGTTGCCGGGCAGCGCCCGCAGCCATGCGGTAGCGCCGGTCGCTCAGGCTCAACAAGCCGCCCAAAGCCATGACAATCGCCCCGCACCAGATCCAATTGGCAAAAGGTTTGATCCAGACCCGCAGCGCCCAACCGCCGCCCTCCTGGGGGTCGCCCAGGGTGATATAGACGTCCCGGGCCACGCCGCCGTCGATACCGGCCTCGGTCGTGGGCATCCCGGCCACCGGGTAGATGCGCCGCTCGGGCGTCAGCACTGCGATCTCAGCGCCCGAGGATGGATCGCGAACGATCACCGTGGCGATGGTGCTGAAGTAGTTGGGACCGGGGACGCTATCTTCCACACCCACCAGCTCCACCTCATAGGCGCCGACGACATAGGCCTCACCCTCTTGAGCGACGCGGATATCTTCGATTTGGTAACCGGTCAACGTGACAACTCCAAAAAGCGTCACGCCCACACCCGCATGGGCAACGGACTTGCCCCAATCGGCCCTCGGCAAACGCCATAGTCGCATCATGCGCCCCCTCAAGGCACCGCGCCCGGTCCGTGACCAGAGATCTGTCACAGCGCCCGCCACCAGCCAGACCGCCAGGCCAACCCCCAAAGGGGCAATCGCCGTGCGGCCGGAATACATCGCCCAAGCCAGCAATCCGACCGCAATCGCCAGAACGGCAGCAGGCACAAGCGCCCGCAGGGGCTTGCCGAGCTTTGCGCGCTTCCAGGGCAACATTGCCGCGACGGGAAGCACAACGGCCAAGCCGAAGACAAAAGGCGTGAAAGCGGCGTCAAAGAATGGAGGGCCAACCGACAGGGTTCGGTCAAAGAACAACTCGGCAATCAGGGGCCAGATCGTGCCGATGAAGACCACAAAGCATGACACCGCCAGAAGCAGATTATTGATCACCAACCCGCTTTCGCGGCTGACCGTGGAGAAGACGCCCTTAGCCTCCATCGCGCCGGCGCGCAGGGCAAACAACAGCAACGCGCCGCCCATGAAGATCGCCAGAATGACGAGAATAAAGACCCCCCGTTCCGGGTCATTGGCGAAGGCATGGACCGATGTCAGCACGCCAGAGCGTACGATGAAGGTGCCAATCAGCGAGAAGCCGAAGGCGAGAATGGCCAGAAGGATGGTCCAACTTTTAAGGCTTTCGCGTTTTTCCACCACGATGGCCGAATGCAGCAACGCCGCCGAGATCAGCCAAGGCATGAAAGAGGCGTTCTCGACCGGGTCCCAGAACCAGAAACCGCCCCAACCAAGCTCATAATACGCCCACCAGGAGCCCAATCCGATACCAATGGTTAGAAATACCCAGGCCGCCAAGGTCCAAGGGCGCACCCAACGGCCCCAAGCCGCGTCCACACGGCCCTCGATCAGGGCGGCGACGGCGAAAGAGAAGGCCATCGAGAGGCCTACATAGCCCAGGTAGAGAAACGGCGGATGAAACGCGAGACCCGGGTCTTGCAGGAGCGGGTTGAGGTCTTGGCCGTCGAAGGGCGGCTGCGCGAGGCGCAGGAAGGGGTTGGACGTAAACAGGATGAAGGCAAAAAATGCCGTGGCGATCGCCGATTGCACCGCAAGGACTCGGGCCCGAAGTGTGGGCGGCAGGCCCTTCCCGAACCAGGCCGCACAGGCGCCAAAGAGGGTCAGGATCAGAACCCAAAGCAGGAGAGAGCCTTCATGATTGCCCCAAACGCCAGAGATTTTGTAAAGCAGCGGCTTGGCCGTATGGGAATTGGCCACCACGAGGCTGAGGGAGAAATCCGAGGTCACGAAGGCATAGGTCAGCGCCGCGAACGCAAAGCCCGTGAGCAGGAATTGCGCACTGGCCGCGGGTTCGGCCGTGCCCATCCAGGCCTGGTTCCCCCGCGCAGCGCCGAGCATGGGAACGATCGTTTGAAAAATCGCTACCGCAAAGGCGAGGATCAGGGCGAAGTGTCCGAGTTCAACTATCATGGGGGTGTTGTAGGGCGCGGGAGGCGGTGACACCAGAGAGCACCGAGGGGGATGCGACGCTTTGGCGGGGCTTTGGCCGGAGGATAACGGGGATGTGAGGGGGCGTGTGTGCGATGGCATGGGAATATGGCGCCAATCGACCCTCCGGGGGGAGGTGTATTTGCCAAGGTGAAACAGGCAGGGGTGGCGGGTGACCGCGAAGGCGCGCGCCCGGATTGGCAGGCGCGCGAGTTTTTGGGGGCTGGGTGTTAGCGGCCGCGGAAAAGGCCACCAAGGATGCCCCGGACCACGGCGCGGCCCGATTGGGTGCCCATTTGGCGGGCAAAGCTTTTGGCAAAGGCGGTGCCAACGCTATCGGAGCGGCTGGAGCGGCGGCGCGGTTTGGAGGTAGAACGGCTGACGCCGCCGCCGGTGTAGCGACGACCGGCGCGGTATTCCCGCTCGGCCGGGGGGGCCTCTTCTTCCTTGGCTTCGGCTTGCTCGGCTTCCCGGGCGGCGGCGGCGGCGCGTTGCTGAAGGATTTCATAGGCACTGTTCCGATCCTGTACGGCCTCGTATTTTCCAGCCACCGGAGACTGGTTGATGAGTTCCGCACGGGTTGTTGCGGAGATTGGGCCCAGTTGCGAAGACGGGGGCCGGATCAGCGTGCGCTGCGCCATGCCGGGGATGCCTTTGCGTTCCAGCAGGGAGGTCACCGCCTCGCCCACGCCGACTTCGCGGATCGCATCTTCGATATCGAAAGCGGGGTTATCACGGTAGTTTTCCGCGGCCTGTTGCAAAGCCCGGCGGTCTTTGGCGGTGAAGGCGCGCAGGGCGTGTTGGACACGGTTGCCAAGTTGCCCGAGGATATCTTCGGGCACGTCGGCGGGGTTTTGAGTGATAAAGTAGACGCCCACGCCTTTGGAGCGGATCAGGCGGGCGACTTGCTCGACCTTGTCGACCAGGGCCTTGGGGGCGTCCTCGAACAACAAGTGGGCCTCATCAAAGAAGAACACCAGCTTGGGTTTGTCCGGGTCGCCGACCTCGGGGAGGGTCTCGAACAATTCTGACAGCAACCAGAGAAGGAAGGTCGCATAGAGGCGCGGCGACTGCATCAGCTTGTCGGCGGCGAGGATGTTGATCCGCCCTGCCCCGGCCTCATCGGTGAGAAACAGATCATCGAGGTCCAGTGCCGGTTCGCCGAAGAAGCCTGTGCCGCCCTCGTTATCGAGCACCAGGAGGCGCCGTTGAATGGCGCCGACGGAAGCGGTCGAGACATTGCCGTAGCGCAGGGACAGCGTCTTGCGGTTCTCGCCGACCCACACCAGCAGCGCTTGTAGGTCCTTGAGGTCGAGGATCGGCCATTCCTCTTCATCGGCGACACGGAAGGCGATGTTCAGGACACCTTCCTGCGCATCGGACAGATCCAGAAGGCGCGCCAGCAGGAGCGGGCCCATCTCGGCGACGGTCGTGCGGATCGGATGGCCTTGTTCGCCGAAGAGATCCCAGAAGGTGACCGGGAACGCGCGGTAAGCGTAATCGGCGAAGTTAATAGTCTGCGCCCGCTCGGTGAAGGCACCGTGGAGCTTGAAGCTCTCGGATCCGGCCTGAGCAAGGCCAGAGAGATCGCCCTTCACGTCCGACAGGATCACCGGCACGCCCAGGGCCGAGAAGCTTTCAGCGAGGATCTGCAACGTGACCGTTTTGCCGGTTCCCGTCGCGCCTGCAATCAGGCCGTGGCGGTTTGCGTAATCGGGGCGCAGCAGTTGCGCCAAGCCATAATCCGGCCCGCCGCCGCCCACGAAAATCCCGTTGTTCACCTGCTCTGGCATTACGATTTGTCCCTGATCTCAGTTTTTCTCCGCTGAACAATACATTTTTAACCTTTCTACGCCAGAGTCAGTTCATCACCACGCCTTTGGCGCGGTGTTGACTTCCTCCCTGTCAACTGGCCGCGCCGCTCTGGCGCGGTTTTTTTATGGGCAAGCAATTGTATTCTAAAGGGAAATGACGCTCATCACATTCCTTGAAATGGGCTGTTGACGGGTCGCTACCTGTCCCTTAGGTTGCTGTACACAAGTCGGCCAGTCCGACAGGGAGAGACAAAAGAAAAGGGTCCGTACTACGGACCCTTTCGCCTTTTCGGGGGGGGGCCGCATCAGGGCCGCCCATTCCGCCTTTCGCGATAATCGCCACCTGCCCGACCAGATCCGCAAACCTTTGCCGACGCCCCCCGCCCAACGTCATTTTGCGCCTGACAGACCGGCCCCCTCCATGATAGCCACCATTCTAACGGCCCCTAGTTAACGGGCCGAATAGACTGACGTTTATAAGGAAGCGCATCGTATGACGTTTTTTAAGCCGATCGTTTTGGGCCTTGTAGCTGCCCTGACCCTGCCGAGCCTCGCCTTGGCGCAGGCCGCTGAACCGCTGGTATTGCCAGACCGCAGTGAAGTGGAGGCCGGAGAGCCCTATGTCGCGGAAATTTTCCGCGATTGGCAGGTGCGGTGCATCCGCTCGGAGGGGGAAGACATCCCTGACCGTTGCGAGATGTTCCAACTGCTGGAAGAGGAAAACGGCAACCCCGTCGCGGAATTCCGCATCGCGGCCGCCTTGATCGACGATGGCGAAACTGTCGCCAACGCCACGATCCTTACACCGCTCGATACGCTGCTGAGCCCGGGTCTTCAGATCCGCGTTGATGACGCCGAGCCCGCCGTTGTGCCCTATGCCTTCTGCCGCCCCATCGGGTGCTTTGTGCAACTGTCCCTGACGGCGGAAAACGTGGCCCAGTTTGAGAACGGAGCCGACACGCAGGTGGTGCTGTTCGCGCTTCTGCGCGATGAGCTTGGCCAGATGGGCGGCGCGCCTGTCCCCACGACCGCTTCTTTGCGCGGGTTCACCGCCGCGTTCGACTCCCTGCAAGAACGCATTACCGAGGTGCGTGCCTTTATCGCGGCACAGGAAGAAGCCGCAGCCGCTGAAGGGGACGCGGAGCCTGCCGAAGAAGCGACGGAGTAAGCGCCGGAACAACCGCCCGACGCGCACCATACGGCGCAACCGGGACGGCAAGATTGGCCCGCTGGAGCGATCCGGCGGGCCTTTTCTTTAGCTCACTCTTTGGGGAAGGCGTCTTAGGGCGCGGCGCGGAGCGCCAGAACAGCGTTCAAGCCCCCGAAGGCGAAGGCGTTGGACAGGCAAGCGTCAACATTGGCCTCTCGTGCCTCGTTGGGGACAACGTCCAGGGCGCATTCGGGGTCCGGTTCCTGATAGCCAATGGTCGGCGCAATCACCCCGTCCTTCAGGGCCATGATGCAGGCCAAAAGCTCCACTGCGCCGGTGCCGCCGATCAGATGGCCGTGCATGGACTTGGTGGAGGAGATCATCAGGTCATCGGCGTGGGGACCAAAGACATGGGCCACGGCGGCGCATTCCACCTTGTCGTTGGCCGCTGTCCCGGTGCCATGGGCGTTGATGTAGCCCACGTCCTCGGGGTTCAGACCGCCGTCTTGCAGCGCCGCGCCGATGGCCCGGGCG
This sequence comes from Gymnodinialimonas sp. 57CJ19, assembly GCF_038396845.1. Classification (NCBI taxonomy): domain Bacteria; kingdom Pseudomonadati; phylum Pseudomonadota; class Alphaproteobacteria; order Rhodobacterales; family Paracoccaceae; genus Gymnodinialimonas; species Gymnodinialimonas sp. 57CJ19. The sequence goes on along the minus strand of NZ_CP151587.1, from coordinate 2,593,504 downwards.
GCGCCCTGTTGCGAGGGCATCACGATATCCGCCGCGTCCGAGGTCATGGCAAAACCCACCACTTCGGCCAGAATCTCGGCCCCCCGGGCGCGGGCATGGTCCAACTCCTCGAACACGAAAACCGCCGCCCCTTCGCCCTGCACCATGCCGTTGCGGTTGGCCGAGAACGGACGGCAGGCGTCCTTGGACATGACGCGCAGGCCTTCCCACGCTTTTACGCCGCCAAAGGATAACATTGCCTCGGACCCGCCGGTCACCATCACATCGGCCCCGCCATAGCGGATCAGGTTGAAGGCTTGTCCCATCGCATGGTTGGACGACGCGCAGGCCGTCGCGACCGAGAAACTCGGCCCCTTAAGGTTCCATTCCATCGACACATGGGACGCGGCCGCGTTGTTCATCAGTTTGGGCACCACAAAGGGGTGTACGCGGTTCTTCCCCTCTTCATAGACCGAGCGGTAGTTTTCATCCCAAGTGTTCACCCCGCCCCCGGCGGTGCCCAGAACCACACCGGCGCGTGCGGCGGCCTCACCGGAAAAGCTCATGCCATCAAGGGCTTGACGGGCTGCAATCAGGGTAAATTGGGTAAAGCGGTCGTACAGCGCGATCTGCTGGCGGTTGAACAGGCTTTCGGGGTCATAGCCCTTTACTTGCCCGCCGATCTTGACACTAAGCCGGTCCACGTCACGCAGTTCCAGCTCGGAAATCCCACAACGCCCCTCGCGAAATGCCTCAAGGGTTGTAGGCACATCAGCCCCCAGCGCATTGATCGTGCCCTGCCCGGTAATCACAACGCGGCGCATGGGTTACCCCTTTTGCTCGGCCAAAAGGCCTTCCACCGCCCGCACAATCGCTGCCACCGAGGAGATGTCGAAATCCGACGCCTCAGGCTCATTGGCGTTGAAGGGCACCTGGATGTCGAAGGCTTCTTCAATCGCAAAGATGGATTCCACCAACCCAAGGCTGTCGATCCCCAGATCGTCCAGCGTCGATGTCTCTGACACATCGCTTGGCTCAAGCACGGCTTGCTCGGCGATGATCGCGATCACTTTGTCTTTGACGGTCGTGGCCATGGCTCTCTTCCCGCTGGTTGGCGCTGGTCTAAGACGTCTTGTCAGGCTTGGAAACGGCTTTTTGCAGATCCGAGACGATGCGGGCCGTACGCGGCAGGCGGCGCAGGGCTTTGTACATCTCGACGTGGGTGTCCATTTTCACCGCCGGATGCCCCATGACCATGCGGCCCGCAGGCACATTGGTGAACAGCTTTGAAGATCCCGCCGCCACCACGTCATTACCGATGGTGATATTGTCGCTGACGCCGCATTTCCCGCCCAAAACCACGCGATCACCCATCTGGACCGAGCCCGCAAAGCCGGTTTGCCCGCAGATCAGGCAGTCTTTACCGATCACGCAGTTATGGCCAATATGCACGAGGTTATCGACCTTGGTGCCGTCGCCGATTTCCGAGTTCGCAATCGTGCCGCGGTCAATCGCCGTATTGGCTCCGACCTCGACATCATTGCCGATGATAAGAGAGCCGAGCGAATGGATCCGCACCCAAGATTGCTCGGGCGCGGGATCAGACGCAGTGCCAAGGCTTTCACGGGCGCGTTCCACCTGCGACTTCTGTGGGGTCACAAAGCTGAAGCCATCGCCGCCCAAAATGGCACCGGGTTGGGCAATGAAGCGGTGCCCAATCTGGACGTGGTGGCAAACACGCACCCCTTCGTGAAGCAGCACATCATCGCCAATCTGCGCCCCGTCCTGGATAGAGCAATGGGACGCGATCCGCGCCCGGGCGCCAATGCGGACCCCTGCGCCGATCACCACAAACGGACCAATCGCGGCCCCTTCTCCGATTTCGGCACTGGGGTCGATCACGGCCATGGGATGTAGACCGGGCTTCAGCCCGGGGCCCGGGTCCATCGCCGCTGTTACCCCGGCCATGGCATAGCGCGGCCGCGGCGCGATAATCGCGGCCTCCAGCCCCAACGCCTGCCAGTCCATATCCGCGCCAATCACCGCAACCCGGGCCCGGCCCGCCCGAAGGCCTTCCGCGTATTCGGGTCGCATCGCCAGCGCCAAATGCTCTGGCCCTGCCTGCGCCGGCTCGGCCACGCCCGTCACCAAAAGATCAGCGGCGCCCAAGACCTCTGCCCCAAGCGCCGCTGCAATCTCTCTTACGCTGAATTCAGCCATGTCATTCCCCGTAGCTTACGAGGACAGGATTAGCTGTTCACGCCTCTGATCTCCACCCCAAGGTTCTGGATCGCCTGGCGCAATTGCGCGTTCCGACCATAGATGTCGTTACGGAAGTTCAGGCGGCCCTCGGTATCCACCCAAGAGGTCCAGTAAACGATGTGGACCGGAATAGGTGTTTCAAGGTTTACCTGAGTCTCACGGCGCGACTGCAAGATCGTGTCGAAGAAGGTACGGCTGTCTTCTTCCTGCGCGGCAAGAAGGTGGTAGGCCAGCTCATAGGGGTCATCCAGACGGACACAGCCCGCCGAATAGGCCCGGACCTCATGGGTCATAAGATGCTGATCGGGGCTATCGTGCAGATAGATGTTCCACCGGTTCGGGAACATGAACTTCACCAGACCAAGGGCGTTGCGCGGACCAGGGGGCTGGCGCAGGTCGAACGGGAAGTTCCCCGCCGAAACCCGGCTCCAATCCACGTTGGCACGGCTTACGGGGCGGCCATTTGCCATCAGCTCAAGATGATTTGCCCCGCCCGCGAGGATCGACGGGATGTACCCCCGCGCAATGGACCGTGGCACGTACCAGCTCGGGTTGATGACCATATGCTCCATCGTGTCCGAGAACTCGGGCGTGCGGCGGTCGCTATCGCGCGATCCGATAACGGAGCGGGTGATAAAGGTCACTTCCCCGTCATCAATCACGCGGGTGTGGAAATCCGGCAGGTTGACGAAGACGTGGCGCGGGCCGCGCTCGAAATTCAGCCAACGCTGACGCTCCATCGCGAGGATGACCTCGGACAAATGCTCGGACGCGGAGCGATTAACAGCACGGATCGTGTCGCCCCCGGCGATGCCGTCGGCCGTGATCCCGTTATCAACCTGAAACTCCAGCACGGCCTGCTGCAAGCGCACGTCGTAAGTCGCAGTGGCCGAGCGATCCAGATAGCCCATCGCCATCAGGCGGTTGCGCAGCTGCACGACCGAAGTGCCCGTGGCCCCCGGCGCGAGGGAACCCGCCTGAACCGTGGGGCCATAGCCGCCATCGTCAATCAGCGCCTCAAGCCGCAGCTTGGCACGCTGCAATCGCGTATATTCCGGGTGCTGCGGCGGCAGCGTCGCGATGTATTCATACGGGTTTGACGCGGCGAACTCGGTGAAAAGCTCAAGCGGATCGCGGCGCGGCAGGGTGTGAACGATATCCCCCACAATGTCGCCCGGCTCCAGGAAACCCGAGTTGATGTCGCGGGCGTACTGCAAGAACAAAAGTGAAGCCTGAACGTCCGCGCGGCCCATATCGTAGGGATTCGTTGCGCTTTCGAAGGCAGCTACAAGATCGGTCGTGTCATAGCGCTGCGTCGGCAAACCGTGGTTGTGGGCGTCTGCCAGCGCGCTAAACAGCGCATTACGACGGTCGGCGGCGTCGGCGGTCGTCCAGATCGGCTGGAAGTCACGCTCCCGGTAGAAGGCGGCAAGCTGCTCTTCCGTGGATGACGCCTCTGCGATTGCTTGGCGAAGGGCTGAGAACGCCTGCGCTTCGGCTTGGCTTGGGGACAGCATGACCGACACCATCGGCGTCCCGGCCAAAGCCAGCGACAAAAGCGAAAGTTTCGCGAATTTCAACATGTTATTCCTCCCCGAGGCGGCAATACGAGTGCAGACATTTACTGGAATCCACCCTCGCGTGACGACGCGGCAGTGTCTATTCACGTTTTTGTAAGTTTTTAGCTTTAGTTTCAATCCTGCAACGGTGGGAAACCCCACCTTGTGACGGAGGTTCGACGTTCTCCAAGGCGCGGCGCGATCGGTATTCTGGACCATTTTCGCCGATGTAATTCCGCCATACCGGCAGAAAATCGCCTAGATTCGAGGGTATGCCCATCGGGAGCGCAATAAGACTTCCGAAAAAGTTTCGATTGTGTCATTCAGTCCACACTAAGCCTGTGGGGACAGTGCACAATCTGGTGAGGGTCGCTTTGGACGAGTGGCCTGACTGTGCTGACACGGAACGGGCAGTAAAAAGGGGCAATATCCCATGACGACACAATTTTCTCGACGCTCGCTAATGCGCGCGTTCGCGGCCACTACTGTTGCCGCGGCGCCGGTGATGGCGAACGCAACCGGTCTTCTGCGGGGCGCTGGCGATATTCGCCGCCTCAATATGTACAATGGCCGCGCGGGTGAAAACCTGAACATGATCTACTGGATCGAAGGGGAATACATTGCCCCTGCTCTGGAAGAGGTTAACTACTTCATGCGCGATTGGCGCACTGATGGCGTGATCGACATCAATATTGGCACGGTCGATATCATGGCTGCCGCGCACAACTTGATGGAAACGTCCGAACCTTACACGCTGCTGTCGGGCTACCGATCTCCCGAAACCAACGCGATGCTGCGCCGCCGCTCGTCCGGTGTTGCGCGGAATTCGCGTCACATGGTGGGCGAAGCCGCTGATTTGCAACTGCAATCGCGCTCCGTCAACCAGATCTTCAACGCGGCGCGCGCTTGCAACGCAGGCGGTGTCGGGCGCTACTCCAGCTCCAACTTCGTACACATGGACTGCGGCCCCGTTCGCAGCTGGGGCGGCTGAGTTAGGATCTGGGCAGGCGCGAGACTTCATGCCTGTCCAACACCCGACATAAGCAAAAGTTCCAGGCCCCGTCCAAAAAATTCATGAACGCCCCAGCCACCGCGCCTGGGGCGTTTTTCGTTGTCCGCCCCAAACGCGCAATCGTGATCGCAAACCCCGTTGGACAATTCCACCGCCGCCCCCATATCCTGCGTGACAACAAGCGGAGGCCCCATGACCACCTACACCAAGAACCCCGATGTAATCGCCAATCTGACGCCGGAACAATTCCGCGTCACACAACAGGATGCGACGGAGCGTCCGGGCACCGGAGAGCTGCTTTATAACAAGGAGCCAGGCATTTACGTGGATATCGTCTCGGGCGAGCCGCTGTTTGCCTCGTCCGACAAATACGAATCCGGCTGCGGGTGGCCGAGCTTCACCAAGGCGATTGAACCCGCCCACGTGAACGAGCTGCGCGATATGTCCCTTGGCATGGTCCGCACCGAAGTCCGCTCCAGCCACGGCGACAGCCATTTGGGTCACGTTTTCCCCGATGGCCCGCCGGATCGTGGCGGCTTGCGCTACTGCATCAACTCCGCCTCCTTGCGTTTCGTGCACCGTGACGACATGGAATCGGAAGGTTATGGCGCATACATTAACCAAGTGGAGGACGTAGCATGACGGAACGCGCAGTACTGGCGGGCGGGTGCTTTTGGGGCATGCAGGATTTGATCCGCAAGATGCCGGGCGTGGAATCGACGCGCGTGGGCTACACCGGCGGGGACATCGAAAACGCCACCTATCGCAACCACGGCACCCACGCCGAAGGGATCGAGATCCTCTATGACCCGGCAAAGATCAGCTACCGGCAATTGCTGGAGTTCTTCTTCCAAATTCACGATCCCACCACGGAAAATCGCCAAGGCAACGATCGCGGCCTGAGCTACCGCAGCGCGATCTACTACGTTGATGATACTCAGAAAGCCGTGGCTGAAGACACAATCGCCGATGTGAACGCTTCGGGACTGTGGCCCGGAAAGGTCGTGACCGAGGTGGAACCGGTTGGCGCCTTTTGGGAAGCCGAGCCAGAGCATCAGGATTATCTGGAGCGTATTCCCAACGGCTATACCTGCCATTTCGTACGCCCTGATTGGGTACTGCCCAAACGATCCACCGCAGCGGAGTAATTCTACGGCCACCAGACGAGTGGCATCCGAAACCTCGCCTACTTCGCGGGCGGTGCTGCCGCTCGGCGATCGCAAGCGGGCTGGGACGAGAATTAACCCTCCGCCAGACCGCGGACTAACGTCCATAGGGCATCGGGCACATCGACCGGGTCCAAATGCTTGCGCGGCGCGCCGGGAATACGCCCGGTGCCGCCGTCGCTTGCGACCACATCGGCCACCCTCGCCAGGCGGTCGGCCATGACATCGGCCCCCGCATGCCCCTGCGGGTCGATCAGCAGATAGGTCTGTCCCAAGTCGTGGGGTTTGCCATCCGCCAGCTTCAAGCCTTTGACATCCAACGAATTAACCGATCCCGTCAGCCCGGCCGCCATCACTTCTACCAACAGACCAAAGGCCCATCCCTTTGGCCCGGCAGCACTGACCAAAGCGCCCTTCAACGCCGCTTCCGGGTCCGTGGTCGGCTGGCCCTCGGCATTCACAGCCCACCCGAGCGGTATCGCCTCGCCCGCTGCTTTGGCCATGGTGATCTTGCCCAAAGCCACCGCCGAGGTTGAGAAATCCGCGTGCATCAGCGGCGCATCGGGGCCTGGCACCGTCATGGCGATGGGGTTGGTCCCCAAAACCGGCGTCTTGCCCCCCGGGGCCGCCACGATGGCAGAAGCATTGGTGAACCCGATGGCGATCATTCCGTGCGCCGCGATCTGTTCTGTAAAGTAGCCAAGGGACGTGCAGGTATGGGCGTGGGCGACGGTCAAGGTCGCAACGCCCACCTCCTGCGCCGCTGCCACCGCTTGCGCAAGCGCGCGCGCAAACGCCGGTTGAGCAAAACCAAACCCTGCGTCCACTCGTGTAACACCTTGCTTAGGCTGCGAAACCTCCGGCTCCACCGTACCATTCACCCGGCCTGAGGCAAGCTGCGTGCAATAGCTTTCAAGGTAGTAGAGCCCGCAAATAATGTTCCCCGTCTCCTCTGCCCGCGCGACGGCTTTGGCCACTTCCGCGGCCTGAAAAGCGCCCGCTCCATGGGCCAGCAAAGCCGCTTCAGCTGTGGCGCGAATATCAGCGATGGAGATGTGCATGGGCAGCCCTTCTGTGCGAAATCATTCCGGTGAAGAAACAGGATTGTGGATCACGGTGCAAGAGCCGTGGAGAACCGCGGCCGCACTTGAACAGGCGCGCCCTTGGGGCCGGCAAGGGATTGCGAAGAAAAGAAATGGCGGACCCTAGAACCGCCAAACCACGTTCCGAAGGCGTCCAAGAAAGTATCAATTTCAATGACTTAAACCACCTATTTGTCTTGCAACGTCCAGTGCCGTCCCCCATATTCCTATAAAGAATGGGGGGTAGAATGGTGGACGAAACGAAAGAGACCAATACGCGCGAGGCACGCCGCAAGAGCGGGCAACACCCTGAGAAAGCCCTAAGTGCCGCGTTCGTGCGGTCTGCCAAAGAACCCGGCAAATACTTCGACGGTCACGGGCTTTTCTTGAAGGTGGACGCCAGCGGCGCAAAGCGTTGGGTCCAGCGGATCAACATTCGCGGCAAGCGCCGGGAAATCGGCATTGGCTCGACTTCCCTTGTCTCTCTGCAAGAGGCGCGTGAAACTGCCCTAGAGAACCGCAAGCAAGCCCGCGCGGGTGGTGACCCCCTCCAAGCCAAGAGACAGGCACAGGCCGTCCTGACGTTTGAGGAAGCCGCGCGAAAGGTTCACGAACTCCACCGCCCGTCATGGCGCAACGCCAAACACGCGGCGCAATTCCTTTCCACACTCGAAACCTACGCCTTCCCCACCATCGGGCGCTTGCGCGTGTCAGAGGTGTCTACGGCGGACGTGCTGGGCGTTCTGACGCCGATCTGGCATACAAAGCCCGAAACGGCGAAGCGGGTACGCCAGCGCATCGGCACAGTGATGAAATGGACCGTTGCCCAAGGTTGGCGACAGGATAACCCGGCCCAAGCGATTGCGTCCGCCCTGCCCCGTCAGGAAAAGGCACAGAACCCCCGCAAGGCGTTGCCTTATGGTGACCTGCCCGCATTCCTCAATGACCTACAAGCAAGCGAAGCAAACCCGCTTACCAAGCTGGCCTTGGAATTGATTATCCTTACCGCTTGCCGATCTGGCGAGGCTCGATTGGCGCAATGGGAAGAAATCGACCTGGACACGGCTGAATGGACCATCCCGGCAGAGCGCATGAAGGCAAAGCGTGTTCACCGCATTCCCCTATCCGCCCGCGCGGTAGAAGTGTTGAAACATGCTAAGGTTGAGGGCGCACGATTAGGCGATGAAAGCGGGCTTGTGTTCCCCGGCACCAAACGCGGCAAGCCATTATCCGACATGACTCTGACAAAGCTGGTCAAGGCGCTGGGCTATGACGTTCACGTTCATGGCTTCCGCACGTCGTTCCGTACATGGGCGCAAGAGCGCACCAACTACCCGCGCGAAGTGGCCGAGGCCGCCTTGGCTCATGTAAACGCTGACAAGGTAGAAGCCGCCTATGCGCGGTCTGATCTGTTTGAGAAGAGACGGCAGATGATGGACGGGTGGGAGCGAAAAGTTTCCCACGTTGGGGGCGAAGTTCTATCTTTCTCCGGTTGAGACCCACTCAGTCTACCGCCTTATTCTCCAAGTCGAATGAATAAGATCTGGCGTGGCTGTTCAGCCACGTCACATCCACATATTGACAATTCCAAGACTGAAACAACAACATATAGCGCAACCTCAGCTATAGTGGCACTAATCAAATTACCAATAGACTTACCAAAGTTGCTGAGTTGGAGATGGCCGATGTATACCGAGTCAGGCCGATTTGATGCGAAAAGATCGGTGCCTCCCAACGCCGTGCATGGCATCAGGAGGCGGGTCGAAAATGACTTACCACGGTGCATTTTCAGACTCCTGTCTCGCAAACCATAGGGCCAAGCGCAAACTTTTTTTGCGCTGCCCGTTGCCAAAGGAGTATCCATATGGAGCGCCATCTTAGACGACAGGCCGTCGAAGAAATCACCGGACTTTCCCGGTCCACTCTCTATGCCATGATTTCAGAGGGCACTTTTCCACGGCCAGTGAAGCTAGGCAAACGAGCCGTAGGTTGGTCTGAATCAAGCATTCAGACTTGGCTTTCTCAGCGCGAAACCGCCTGAGAACCGCCCACACTCACCACCATATGAGCGCGGGCGGGACATCGCTTTCCTGCATACGGAATAGTTACCCACTCCGCGCGACAATTGAAAGGAACGGCTTTGGCTGATTCTACTATTGTGCGCATTCGCCCCCACAACGGCGTCCCCTTCACCATCAACGTAAAAGGGCGCGACCTTTGGGCGCTCGAACAACTCGCAAAGGCTGCTCAATCGGGTGTTTCCCCAAGGGACGAACCCACTGGGCCACGCTGGTCTGCATACATCCACAACTTGCGAGGGCTGGGCGTCCCCATCGAAACCAGGCGCGAACCCCACGGCGGCGAATTTCCCGGCACCCACGGCAGGTACATCTTGCACGCCACCATTGAGCGGTTGAGTGCCGAGGTGGCGCAATGATGGCCCAACGCATCGCCCGCCTTCGCCGCCTTCACGGTTGGTCCGCCACCAAGGCCCGCCAAATGGCCCCTCTGATCTATGGGGAGGGTCGGCCATGAAGACCACTGCCCACCTCACCCACACCCAAGGCCAGTGGCGCGTTCATATCGAACGCGCCGCGCAGGTAGGCCGTGACGCGCATCTGCTCAACTTGGGGGGATGCACTAGCCGCAAGGTCGCCGTGCGCGTGTGGCTCTCTGTATTAGCGCAGGAGGGATAGCCATGAGCAGAGCAAAGGGAAAGCGCAGCGAGACTGAAGGGCAATACATCAACATGCCCTACGCAATGCTGAAATCGGAAGCATGGCGGTCCCTTTCAGGGGCCGCTATCAAAGTCTGGTTTGAGCTGCACACGCGATACCACGGCGGCAACAATGGCAACGTGCGCCTTTCAATGAATGAAGCGGTCAAGGCGCTTGGCATTTCAAAAGGGACAGCACAACGCGCCTTTGTTGAACTCCAAGACAAGGGCTTCATTGCGCTACACCAACCGGGCAACTGGTACGGGCGCAAGGCGCACGAGTGGCGCATAACCACGAAAAAAATGCAGACCGTGAAAGGGGCTAAGAACGCCTCAAACGATTGGGCTAAGTGGCGCAAAAAACAAAAGACGGACCATGAGAGTACCCGTCGCCACTTTTGACGGGACCAATACAAAACCCGAACGACACAAAGGGTCCACCAGAGAACCCGTCAAAGCCCGTTGTCGGCAGATGTTGGGTACTCTGGTGGGACACTAATACTTACCACTCATAGGAGGGGGCACCAGTGTGCTAGCATGCCAAATGCGCAACTATATCCGGACTATTTGCCTTCAAATTGACGACTTCAAAATTCGGCTACATCCGCCGGTCTCTCATCAGAGGCTTGCAACTTCCCCCCCCCTCAACTGGCCCTTGGAACGGGTCACGTTCCGAACGTGTTTTTAAGATATATAGAGGCATCAGTGCGGCAGCGATGGCTCAAGACAAGCAACAGATTGCCGAGACTTACCACCTTTGGCACTTAAACTTCTCGCGCCAACCTAGACGAAAGTAGTCCATTTTCTTGTCCGAACACTCGCAGCCTATTGGAACTCGCCTTCTTGAGCAAATAAGAAACGTAGCTCCGGAGGCAGATACTCCAGTTGAAGTTGTGCAGCGTGCACAAGTTCTAGAATCCGCCTTGTCGCATTTGAGTTCACATAGCGGTTCCGCAAAACGACACTAAGCCCACTAGTGCTTTCAAGGGCCCATCCGACGGATTCATACTCTGAAAGCGCTACGACATTTGAAGGCAGGGAAAAATCTGGATCTTCGATGTCACGTGGATCGAAGACATCCCAATTTCCGGATGAGATCCAAAAAGCGTCCTGCGGCATTGCCTCGCTGTCTGCCCCTCCGTACAGAAAGGCGCTAGCACCTGTCGACACATCGAAGAACAACGATTGAACAATTCTAGAGTCGTATGGTTCCGGCGCTCCATGTTCTCGCAGCATGTAAGAAACATGTTGATCCAGCGGAAAATTTGGCAGCTGCAATAAAGCGGCCTCAACGGCCTCCTCAGCCGCAGAGCCACCAAAAAACGAAGTCTCTTGTGCCTGCCCTAGCGCAATCATTTGAGCGGCAAAATTAGATTGCATTTCAGACGGTTCGCGCAGTCCACCCACTCGCCATGCGGCTTGCATAGCCAACTCTGACTGTACCACCGTTGTATGTGCTAACAGTGCGACCGCAAGTTGCATGCAATCCCAACCACCTTGCTCTATCAAGGTTTGTGGGTCCATGAAAACAGCCGAGGCACGACCCTCGGGGGTCATAAAGCACCAGCCATCGATATCGGTTGCGTTTAGTAGGTCAATCGTTATGGAACTAGCGCCAGAGTCCCAAAGATAATCCCTCAGACGCACTCCAGCCACGACTGAAATATCCTCTTCAGTTAAACCTGAGCGGGTCATGCTTTCAACTGCGCTTGCTACAGTCGACCCCGAAAGAATCAGTGGGTAACTGTCTCCTTCAGCTTCCTGTAAACAAGAAGATGAACCCAACGGCCCGATTGATGTACTGCAAGCGCTGGATGTTGTCGGGAAAAATGTTACAATCGCCCCAAGGAAACCTGATAGCGCTGCTAACGCTACCGAACTGGCACTGGGTCTACGTCGATAAAACTGCCCAGGAGGGAAATCGAGACTTCCAACAATACAGGATTGGCGTGTTCGCAGCGCTGAAGGTCGTCGTATCCGCATACTCGGTCCAGGATTCTCTCGTAGGTAATAGTGTTGGTAGAAGCATCTATTACTCCGCTGGGGAAAACAATTGCGGTTCCATTAATTTGCGAAGGAGCAATGAGGTCGCTCGGTGCCCAAATCGGCCTTACTGTGATATAGTCAGGTTGAATAAATTCAGGTCCACCCCCTGACAGGACAAGATTTCCGTCGACGCTAGACGCAGTGTAGCTAGATATTCTTGCTTGGATGGCAACAGTGTTTTTATATAGCAAAACGGTCGCCACAATCCCGGCTATCGCCACAATCACTGCAAGGCCAGTTATCCAATTGGAAACCTTGCCCTGCGTCACGGAAGCTGCTTCAGAACCAAACATAGCATCGCCTCATTCATACCGATGAAGATTACCACCAACCTACGGCGAAGTCACTAATCTACGGTTAACAGAGTTGTGTCCCGCATCTGGAACACGGTCGACCACCGCTAGAAATAGCGCGAAAAGGTCGCAAGTAATCTGGTGCTAGCAAGCGGCTTCAGATCAGCGGCACCAGAACTCTTCGCCATCGGGCCAATATCGGGCCAACCCTTCTCGCACAAGTATATCGCCCACGTCCTCACCGTTAATGTAGATGTTGGCCAGCACTCGCCCGTAGCGGTCCGCTTGCCCAAGAGAACGCAGTTCCCAATTGTTGTGATTGAGGAGGTCTCGGAGACGCCGTGTCGCGGCGCGTGCTAAGTCAATTTCAGCAAACCCACCGCAAACATTGTTGTATTCTTCCGGCGTGTCGTACCCTTCAAGTCGATAGTTCACACCTTCAAGCCAAAGAGTGTCGCCATCGACAACGCAGGTATAGCGGTCCGATCTGGGGCACATCTCTATCGCGTTCGCTGGCACGGTCCAGCCGAGGGCGAAAAAGATGAAAAGGAACGCGAATGCAGTGTGGAGCGGAGTGCTTTTCATGACGAGACCTCTTCAGCGACGCACGGGCCAATACCAAATTGAAAAGGCGGTCAAAATGGGGGACACGTGGCATAGGTTATCTGTTAAAGTTCTGATTTTAAATCAAAAATTGAATTTAAATGGCGGACCCTAGAGGATTCGAACCTCTGGCCTCTGCCTTCGGAGGGCAGCGCTCTATCCAGCTGAGCTAAGGGTCCGCTGAGGCGCGGTATATCCGCCCCTTTGCGCCCCCGCAATCTCAAATCCGCTCAAGCGGCGCGGGTGGTGACTTCTTCCAGGGCGCGTTCGATCAGTTCGGGGCCTGCGCCGTCCAGATGGGCGCCTTCGGAAAGCACCCGCTTCCAGCCGCGGGCACCGGGGCGGCCTGCAAAAAGCCCAAGGATATGGCGGGTGATCTGGTTCAAACGACCGCCGCCCGACAGATGCGCCTCAATGTAGGGGAGCATTCGGTGGGCCACATCCACGGCACTGCGCGGCGGATGATCCGAGCCGTAGATCAGCTGATCGGCCTGTAAGAGGACTTCAGCCGGAGTGTGATACGCAGCCCGGCCGATCATCACACCGTCAAGGCCCGCGTCCAGATGCTTGCGCGCCTCAGCAAGCGTGGCGATGCCGCCGTTGATGGAAATATGCAGCTGCGGATGGGCGCGTTTCATGGCGTGGACCAGGTCATAGTCCAACGGCGGCACATCGCGATTCTGTTTCGGGCTCAACCCCTGCAACCATGCCATACGCGCGTGGATCGTGACACGCCGCACCCCTGCCCCGACGATGGCGTCAAGGAACTGCGGCAGGGCCTTTGCCGGGTCTTGCTCATCCACGCCAATACGGCACTTCACGGTGACCTCAACCGCGCTGGCGTCCTGCATTGCAGCGACGCATTCGGCCACCAGGTCGGGTTGCTTCATCAAGACAGCCCCGAAGCAGCCCGATTGCACCCGGTCCGAGGGGCAGCCGACGTTGAGGTTCACCTCATCGTAACCCCAGTCATTGGCGATCCGCGTAGCCCGCGCCAGCTCTGCCGGGATCGAGCCGCCCAGTTGTAGCGCCACGGGATGTTCGGCCCCGTCGAAGTCCAACAATCGCGCCCGGTCGCCGTTAATGACCGCGGGGGCTGTCACCATTTCGGTATAGAGCAACGCCTGCTGCGACATCAGCCGATGGAAATAACGACAGTGGCGGTCGGTCCAATCCATCATCGGCGCGACCGAAAGGCGGGCGGCGGCATCTAGATTAACTTGTTTACTATCAGTCACTTATCTGATCCACAGGCAGGCGATGGGGCAATGTATCTAGTTAGGGCAAAACCGGGCTGACGACAATAGCCAGGGCGTCTGGCGACCGGGTCCGCGACCAGCGTCGGGGGCCATTCCATGCAATTTTGCATATGAATTCCGCAAATCCATTCAATTCCATGGGGCTCGGATCGGCGTATGACAAAGGGAGATTTCAAACTCACCGCCACAGGAGCCCTCCCATGCGTGTCTTGGATAATCCCTCCTCTCGGGCCTATGCCCGTGTCACCGGCCTGCTCTATCTTATCATCGCGCTCGCCGGGGGCTTTGCCATTCTCTATGTGCCGAGCACCTTGAACGTCCCCGGAGATCCGGCGGCGACCTTCGCCAATATCACGGCCCAACGCGGACTTTTCCATGCCGGTCTGGTGGGAGACGTGGTGATGATGATGGCGGAGGTTCTGGTCTGCGTCATGCTGTATTTCATCTTCAAACCGGTCAACGAGACGCTTTCACTGGCGGCGTCTTTCGCGCGGTTGATGATGGTCGCCGTGATGGCCGCGATGCTGTTTTTTCACGCGGGCGCTTTGGCGCTGGCCGATGGCACGGTGCCTTTGGGCAGCTTTTCCGAGCTTCAGCGCCTCGAATTGGCCGGACTTATGCGCCATATCCACGATGCGGGCGTCTGGATTTGGCAGCTGTTTTTCTGCCTGCATCTGCTGCTGCTTGGCGGGTTGGTGATCCGATCGGGCCTGTTTCCTCGGGTCTTCGGAGTGGGGTTGATGGTGGGGGGCGTGGGCTATCTGGTGGATAGCGTGCAGATGTTCGCCCTGCCCCACGCCACCACGTTGGCGGCGGTGAAACTTGCCCTGCTTGGGATCGTGTCCCTTTCCGAGATCGGCTTTGCCCTTTGGCTGCTGATCCGGGGCCCAAGGGCCGCGAAGGCCTAAACCACGAGGGCGGACCGCGGGCCGTTTGCTGAAATGGCATGGCCCGCGATCAGCACCACGGCTGCAATCGGGCCGATCCACGTTTCAATTTCGGCTCCGCCTTATGGCCGCACGATCACGTGGTTTCGCCCAACAAACGCATCGCGTTTTCCTTCAGGATCAAGGGGCGCACCTCGTCCTTGAAGGGGGCGTTCTCGAAATCTGCCAACCAGCGGTCCGGCGTGATGGCAGGCCAGTCCGAGCCAAACAGCATCTTCTTTTTCAGGATAGAATTGGCGTAGCGGATGAAGGTCTCGGGGAAATACTTCGGGCTCCAGCCGCTCATGTCGTAGTAGACGTTGGGCTTGTGCTGACAGACCGCCAGCCCCTCTTCCGTCCAGGGAAATGAGGGGTGGGCCAGAATGATCGGCATGTCCGGGAAATCGACGGCCACATCATCCAGATGCATCGGGTTGGAATACTTCAGTCGCATCCCCATGCCGCCACGCATCCCGGACCCGACACCGGTTTGCCCGGTGTGAAACAGGGTTATCACGCCCTCTTCCGCGCAAGCCTCGAGCACCGTGTAGCAGGCGTCGCGGTCGTTAGGGAAAAAGCCCTGCATCGTCGGATGAAACTTGAACCCGCGCACCCCGAAATCGCGAACCAAGCGGCGGACTTCGCGTGCGCCTGCCTTGCCCTTATGGGGGTCAATCGACGCGAAGGGGATCAGGATATCGTCATTTTCGGCACAGATCCCGGCCACTTCTTCATTGGAATAGCGGCGAAACCCGGTCTCGCGCTCGGCATCGACGGGGAAGATCACGGCGGCAATATTGCGCTCGCGGTAGTAGGCGGCGGTGTCTTGCACGGTGGGCAACATCCCTTCAGCGCCTGCGGGATTCTTGAAGTAGGCCGCCATTCCGGCCTGAAATTCATTGTACCCATCGTCGCGGCCATGGTTGCACGGCTCCTCGGCGTGGGTGTGGAAATCAATCGCTCGGACCTTGCTGAAATCGACCATGATGCGCCTCCTCTTTTGGTCGATATATAGAATAATAGTTATATCGCAAAACGTTTTGCCCCCCGAAGGAACATGCAACCAAAAAGCCATTGGGTTTGTGGCCAAGGGGTGCCCTGATTACATTCCCTATGCAGGCGCTCGGAATATCCCATCAAAGAAACGCGCAAGCGCATCGAGGCCGTCCAACGGCAAGACATGCGCCACGAAATGATCCGGGCGGATGACGACCAATGCGCCTTCCCGGCGATCAATGCCGCGCATGTCAAAGATGTCCTGAGCGTCGTCGCCCGTGACGGTGAAAATCTTCTCGTAATCCCGCAAGTGAAACCGCCCTTTTCGGGGCAAAAGCAGCGGCGGCATGGCTGCCAGGTCAAGCGTCCGGTGCGGTTGCTGAAATACGGCGCGGGTATCAATCACCCTGTCCGCATCCGCAGTCCCATGTCGGCGCACAGGCGAGCGTGGGTCTTGCGACAGGAAATCACACAGCCTCGCCACGCCGCGCCCTGGCGCACCGTCATCATCGGCGGCGGCAAACGCAATCAGCCGCCAACGGCCATCGGCCTCCAGACACTCTGCCAATTGTAGGGGCTTGGCATCGGCCAGCCGGATCACCGGCGCCGAGTGGAAGCGCTTGCCGATGCGTTGCCCGCGCGCCAAATGCTGATGCGTCGCCTCCCCCACAATCTGCGACGGCGCATAGGTCGTCTCGACCCCCGCCGTGTAGCGGCCGTGGGTCTGGAAATAGCGTTGAAACTGGGCTTCTTCCGCGGGCGTCTTGGGTTTTTCGCTGAACAACCGCGCCATGTCGCGGTCAAAGTCGATCAGCTCTTGCGCCTTGGCTTGGCGCTCGGACGAATAGGTGGACAGCAACGCAGGCCGCGCTTGCCCCTTCAGGACCGAGGCCAACTTCCACCCAAGGTTAAACGTATCCGCCATCGACACATTCATCCCCTGCCCCGCCTTCGGGCTATGGGTGTGGCAGGCATCACCGGCAATAAAGATGCGTGGCGGCTGGTCGGTGCCATCCGGCCCCGTCGCGTCATCAAATCGGTCGCAGACCCGTTGGCCGATCTCGTAAGCGGACCACCACGCCACTTCTTTCACATCGAAGCTGTAGGGGGCCAGAATGGCCTGGGCCTTTTGCGCCAACATCTGCGCCGAAACGTTGCGGTCGGCGGCACGTTCATCGCCGTGCAGCGCGTCCAACTCAATGTAGAGGCGCACTATATAGCCGCCCTCGCGTGGGATCAGCAGGATGCTGCCCGCCGACGCAGATTGGATGGCGCATTTCAGCCGAATGTCCGGGAAATCCGTGACAGCGAGAACATCCATCACCCCCCAAAGCTGCCGCGCCGCGTCGCCCTTCAAGGCATGGCCTAATGAACGGCGCACCGCACTGCGTGCGCCATCACAGCCAACCACGTATTTCGCTTGCACCGTTTCCGTCTGCCCCGGCGCATCGAGGCAATCAAACACCGCCGTCACCGGGTATTCCGCCGCCTCTTCGCGCGTCAGAGAGGTAAGATCGCGATTGTAATCTGGGGTCAGCCGCGCCGGTGCGTTCTGCATCACTTCAAGGTAGAAATCGTGGATACGCGCTTGGTTGAGGATCACATGGGGTTGGTGGGACAGGTCATCTTCCACATCTTGGATGCGGTCTGCCCGGCGCAATCCTTCAGCCCCCGCCTTGGGACGCCAGAAGGTTGTTTCATTGACCCAATAGGCTTCGCGCCGCACGCGGTCCACAAAGCCGAAAGCCTCGAACATCTCCATCGAGCGGCATGCAATGCCATCGGCTTGACCCACTTCCAGCGGCCCCGACTTGCGGTCAAATATCCGCACGGACATCCCGCCAATCACTGCCAATTGCGCCGCCAGCGTCAGGCCCGCAGGGCCGCAACCGATGATCGCCACATCGACCTGAGCGGCCTTCTCGTCGGTATGTGCATCTGCCTGCGCAACGCACGGGTCGCCGGGACGAAACCCGTCCAAATGATACTGCATCGCGCGACATCTCCCCCCAAGGCCTGCTCAATATAGTACGTATACTTATTAAATATACCCGTCAAGAAACCTCCTCACACCGGTTTTGACACAGATCAAGGCGCAGCACTGCGGATACGGCCAAGATGGACATAATCGACCCAACACACAGAGATTTATCATGTTTTTAAGAAAGATAGACGAGAGCTGCACCCTGATGACAGGCATGGCGGAGCGCTTGGGAACCCATGTTCCGGGAACCGAGGCCGTGACCTCCACCGCGAATGCATACGCCTTGCGCTCTGCGGTTTTACGGTGTGCCGCTTGTAAACAGCACGACGCCTGCCAATCGCTCCAAGATGAAAACCCACGGCTGGAAGCCGCGCCGGATTATTGCCGGAACTGGTAGGGTCTCCCCTTCAGGCGCGGGGCCGGAAGGGGTGGATTTCGTTGTCTTTGCCAAGGGCGAAACGGCGCAGATAGGGCGATTTGATCAAGTCATGGGGGAAACCCAGGCGTGGGGCTGTGGCCTCCGTCAAGCGATCCGCAAGGGCTTCATCCAAGGGGCCATCCGCGGCCCGCAAGCTCTCAGAAAGCTGCGCCTCATTCCGGGCCCCGATCAGGGGGACTACCGGGGCCGACTGACCGGAACGCAAAAGCCAGCGCAGGGCCAGTTCACGCAGGGATAGCCCTGCTTCATCGGCAATCTGACTGACGGCTTCCGCGGTCTTGCGGATGTGGCTTGGCACCTTGTCCGTCGGGCGCCGCTGCGGATTACTGCCACCGCTCAACGCGCCTGCGGCAAGCGCGCCCCAGCCGACGACACCAAGATCGAGGGCGGCCGCCATTGGCAGAAATTCTCGCTCCGCCTCGCGGGCCGCAAGGGAATATTCCACCTGCACCGCCGCCGGGCGGGCCCATCCGCGAAACTCTGACATCGTCAGCGCCCGGCTGACCAACCAGGCTGGCACGTCCGAGAAACCAATGTAGCGGATTTTTCCCGACGTGATCAGCGCGTCAAAGCCTTTCAAGATCTCTTCCAGCGGTGTGGTTCCATCCCAGAAATGCAGCCAAAATAAGTCGATATGATCCGTCTTTAACCTCTTGAGACTACGTTCGACCGAAGCCACCATGGTGCGCGCGCTATTGCCGCCCGCCAGCACGTGGGGGCTGCCCGAGGCGGTATATTTGGTCGAAACCACCACCTCATCCCGGCGCGGGGCGATGAACTCTCCGATGATCTCTTCGGCGGCCCCATTACCATAGTTCGGGGCGCTGTCGATCAGGATTCCGCCCGCCTCGGCAAAGCGCGACAGGACCGCAAGGGATGCCTCCCGATCCGCGCCCCAGGCCTTGGCCTCGCCGAAATTCAGCGAGCCCAATGCAAGTTCCGAGACCCGCAGGCCGGAATGTCCCAGCAGACGATACTTCATGGCGCAGGCGTCGCGTCAGCCAGCGCCGTGCCATCCTTGGCGCATTGCAACAGAAGCGGAGACACCTTCCAGACAAGCGGGTCTTCCTTGGCGTATTCCTCTAGCTGCGCCACGATCGCCTTGGCTCCGAGCGTGTCGGCGAAATGCATCAAGCCGCCGCGCCATCGCGGGAAGCCGTAGCCAAAGACCGTGACCACGTCGATGTCACGGGCCGATTGGGCGATGCCTTCGTGCAGAATATCCGCGGCTTCGTTTATCATGGCGTGCAGCAGACGGTCGCGGATTTCATCCTCGGAATACTCAACCCGGGTGATCCCGGCGAAATGGGCTTCCTCAAGGGCCAGATCAGCCACGATGGGGTCTTCCACCTTGCCGCCCCCCCCGGGGTAGCGATACCACCCTGCCCCGGTCTTGCGGCCCAGTTTGCCCAGTTCCACCATCCGGTCCGCAATGGGAATGTAGCGCCGGTTCGGGTCGCGTGTGGCGTCTTGGCGGCGGCGATTAGCGTGGGAGATATCAAGGCCGGACAGGTCTTGCGTTTCATACAGGCCCATGGCGTAGCCAAAGGCGACCATGGCTTCATCAATTTCCCACGGGGTGGAGCCGTCCATCAGCACCGTATCGGCCGCCTCGCGGTAGCGGGCCAGAATGCGGTTGCCGATGAAACCATCGCAGACACCCGCCAACACCGGCACCTTGCGCAGCTTCTTGGCCAGCGCAAAACCCGTGGCCAGCGCCACATCGCTGGTGGCATCGGCGTTCACGATCTCTAGTAGTTTCATGATGTGGGCAGGCGCGAAGAAGTGCAGCCCCACCACACGGGACGGGTCGGAAACGCAGGCCGCGATCTCATTCACGTCAAGGTACGAGGTGTTGGAGGCCAGGATCGCATCGGCGCCCATGACCGCTTCCAACTTGGCGAAGACGTCGCGCTTCACCTCCATTGATTCAAACGCGGCCTCGATGGCGAGGGTCGCACCGGCCGCGTCCGCGTAATCATGGCTCAGCGTCAGGCGGGCGCGGTGATCGTCGGCGCGAGCCGCGTCAATCATGCCGCGCTTCAGGCTCGCCTCGATGATCTTGTCGACGTTGGCCTTGGCACGCGCCACCCCGTCGGCGTCAGTTTCCAGCAGCGTCACGCGCAGCCCCGCGTTCAGCAAAGCATAGGCGATGCCCGCGCCCATGGTGCCGCCACCGACAACCGCAATGTGATCCAAGGCGACAGGTGCCGCGTCCAGATCGGCGGGCGCTTTGGCACCACGTTCGGCAAAGAAGATATGGCGCAGCGCCTTGGCCTGATCGCCGCCCTTCAGCTCGATGAAGGCCGCGCGTTCAATGGTCAGCGCCTCGTGGAACGGCAGCGAAAGGCCAGCCTCAATCACATCAATGGCGCGTTGCGGGGCGATTTGGCCCGACATCTTTTTGGCCACACGGTCACGCGCCGCCGCCAGAACATCGGCATCCGCTTCGGGCGGGTTGAATTCCCATGTCGGCACAATGCAGCCCAGTTCCTCGGTGTTGACCATGAAGGCGGCCTCTACCGGGTCCTCTTCGATCACATGGACCAAGCCCGCGTCCAACGCCGCTTGCGCACGCAACGGCTTGCCGCTGGTAATCAGGTCGAGCGCCGTTTCCAGCCCCACAAGACGCGGCAAACGCGCCGTGCCACCGGCACCGGGGATCACACCCAAGGTCACTTCCGGCAGGCCAATTTGGGCGCCAGGCGCCATGATCCGCATCCGGCATGCCATGGCGATTTCAGCGCCGCCCCCAAGGGCCACCCCGTTGATCGCCGCCACCCAAGGCACGAAGCTTTCGTCAATGGCGTTCATCACGTCGGGCAGATGAGGTTCCACCGGCGCTTTGTCGAATTCCTTGGCGTCGGCACCGGCAGCAAAAGCGCGGCCCGCGCCGGTCACGATCACGCGGTCCAACATCTCTTTTTCGGCCCACCGCACGGCATCCAGCAAGCCTTGGCGCACCGCTTGGTTAATGGCGTTAACCGGGGCGTTGTTGATCTCGACGTAGCCGACGTTTTCTTCGCGGCGGGTGGTCACGCTCATGGGTGCTCTCCTCATGTGTGCTAGGACATTGGACGCGATCAGCGGCGATCGGAGCCCAGAATTTGATAGGTTTGGATCAGGTCGGACAGCTCGGCCTGGCTCACCTCCACAGGCTTCCCGCCGGTATCTAGCAGGTGGTCCGCCTGGGAGTAATAGACTTCGCGTGCCTTCAGGATCTGGCGCAATTGCAGCATCGCCTGCGGGTTGCCTTCCATCGGCCGTACATCGCCTTGGGCGCGGACCCGTTCCATATGCTCATTGGGCGACGTGCGCAGCCAAACGGTATGGAACCGCGACAGCAACTGCTGAAACGTCGTTTCCTCGGATACGATCCCGCCTGCTACGGCAACGATGGCGCGTTCATGTTTTTTCACAATATTATCAAGAGTATCTGCCTCTAGCTGGCGATACCCTTCCTGACCATATAGCGCGATGATCTCAGCCACGGGGATGCCCGCGCTGCGCTCAATCTCATCGTTCAGTTCGATGAAAGGCGCATCAAACGTCACCGCGAGTTTCGCGCCCAAAGTCGATTTCCCCGCGCCGCGCAGGCCCACGAGACACAATCTTTCGGCCTTTTGGGCGCGGGTCCGGGCGGGGTCCAGCATTTGCAACACGCGGGCCCGCGTGCCGGCATCGGCGCGGCGGTACATCTGCGTCAGATGCCTGATTTCCGCGCCTTGGTGATCCTCGCGGACCAAAAGCTGCTCTACCGGGGTGTCCAACGCCAATGCCACCCGCTTGAGCAACCCGATCGAGATGTTGCCATCGCCTGCTTCCAGCTTCGCCAAATACCGGGGCGACACGCCTGATGTTTCCGACAATTCCCGCCGCGACATCCGCCTTGCCTTGCGCAAAGACAATACCGTGCGGCCGACATGGGCGATCAGGTCGGCAACGTCTTCTTCAAAAGGCATATGTCGGATGTCGTCAGGCATCATAACCCTTGGGTTGCGCGGCAATCAGCGGTTCAATAATTGCGCGCACTTCTTCTGGGGCGCGTTGCTTCTTGAACTGGTCGGCCACGATGAAAACGCTCACCGTGCGAGTCGAGAAACACAGCTTCCCGTCCTGTTCACCGTCCACCCGGAAGGTGATCGAGCTTTCGCCCAACTTCTCGGGCCAGACATGGCAAATCAGATCATGGCGTGGCGTGACCGGTGTGCGGAAATCCATTTCCAACCGCACAAAAGGCGTACCGAAATTACGGTCTGTCTCCATCTGGAACCAACCGTCGCCGTCCAGATGGGCCTCCCACCAGCTGTTGATGGCATCGAGTGCGAACCACGGAAGACGCCCGGTGTAGACGATCTTTGCGGGGTCACAATCGCCCCACGTGACGTTGATCTTGTGCTGCAATGCCGTGGCGGGACGGCCCTTGTCGGACATGGGGGCCACTTAATACGTCTCCACATGGTATCGGCCATCTTCCCGCATGGCATCGCGCAGGTTAAGCCATTGTTCCCCAATGGATTCCGCGATGTTGGTGAAGGCTTTCTCCACCCCTTCCTCCATCCCCTTGAGGCCACAGATATAGATGTGGGTCTTGGGGTCTTTCAGGTATTCGGCCACGGCGTCTTCTTCCGCGCGCATGCGGTCTTGCACGTATTCCTTTTCCGCGCCGGGCATCCGGCTGAACACAAGGTGTTTGTGCAGCAATTCATCGGGCATTTTCTTGAGCGGCCCGAAGTACGGCAGGCTATCGGGGGTGCGGGCGCCGAAGAACATCATCATGCCGCCGGGTTTGGTCCCCACAGTGCGTTGCCGCGCCATGGTGAACGACCGCATCGGGGCGGATCCGGTGCCGGTGCAGATCATTAGAAGCCGCGCATCGGGGTCAGAGGGCAACAGGAACGTCGCGCCGAACGGCCCGGTGATATTAACCTTCGCGCCGATCTCCAGATCACACACGTAGTTGGAGCAAAGCCCCCCCTCTTCCCGCTTCACGGTGAGAGAGACATTATGATACCCCGGCCGCTCGCCGTCACGCGGGCTGGACACGGAATAGAGGCGTGGCAGATGGGCGTTGCCATCGGCGTCGGTGCCCGGCGCGATGATGCCCAGGGACTGACCTTCAAGTACCGGGAACGGCTTGCCCTGGAAATCCAGGATGATGTGGCGCACGTCCGCGTCAGAGTCCTCTGCGGTCAGACGGTAGTTGCCTTGCACCACGGCCTCTACCGGGTGGCCCAGATTATGCAGGTTAATGGCGGGCTTGGAGGCCGTCGCCGGGGCCTTTGCCTTACCGCCCGCGCCCTTGTGCGCCTCGGCCAGCAGGGCCGCTACGGGGTCCACTTCGGCGTCGCCCGCCTCAGTACCACTCGCGTCGGGTTGGTCGACCTCGCCCTGTTCGGGCAGCTCGTCAAACTCGTATTGTTCTTCCAGCGTATAGGGCGTGTTGACCACGCGCCATTCGTCGATGGAGCCTGTCGGGCAGACCGGAATGCAATCCATGCAGAAGTTGCAGGCGTCGGCATTTACCACGACGTTGTTGTCGTCATGCTCGATCGCGCCCACAGGGCAGGTCATCTCGCAGGTGTAGCAGCGGATGCAGATCTCTGGGTCAATCAGGTGCTGTTTCAGAGGTTTGTTCACAACTTGCCCTCCCGGCGGCGGCGTGGAAATTCAGGCAGCAGGGCCATTTGCATCAACTCCAAGCACGTGCCCTGGCAATCAGCGCAGCCAAGGCAGGCCTCGCGCTGTATCGCAATGGCCCCCGTGGGTTTGGGCGCAATCGCTAAGCGTTTGATAACCATGTCTTTCCTCCCTGTCGCCGGATGGGAAGGCCGTTGACGGCCTTCCCGCTTTTCTATCAAGCCATGTGTAGTTTGACATACTCGAAGTCGCCGGGCTTGTTGTCGATCCCGATCTTTGGGGCCGAAATCCAGCTGGCGTATTTGCCGGGCTCGTAGCAAGGAACCATCAGCGATTGGATGAACGCTCCATCTTCTTTGGTGGGGATCCACTTGTGCTCATTCTTGGCCCATTCCTCGGCCGAGATGATATCGCCCTGCGGGTTCGCCTTGATCGCCGAGAAGACGCCGATCTGACGGTGGAACGCCTCGTGCGGCATCTCCAGTTGGAAGTCGATGCCAGCCTTTTGCAGCAGCTTGTTCCACCGGCCCACGCCGCCTGCGGCATCGCGGATGTAATCATCGCGAAGACGCATGTTGATCGCCGTCAGCGCCGGCACTTCTTCGGCCACGATCTTGCCGTCCACCACATTGCGCACGATGTAGGTGTCGTTTTGCAACTTGTGGTCGTCGTCGATCCGCTGCTCCATGTAGCGGCCCTTGATGCCCGAGTTGAACGCGTTGGCCGCGTTGGTCGAGACTTCCTGCCCAAACAGGTCAAGCGACAAGGAGTAATGCAGGTTCAGCTTCTTCTGGATCGTCGGCAGGTCGATGACGCCCAGGTCACGCACCCGGCCAATGTCATAGGGGTCGTTGATGCCCGCCTTGTTCATCGCGTCACAGGTCGCCTGCAACACGCGGCCCACACCGGTTTCGCCTACAAACATATGGTGCGCTTCTTCGGTCAGCATGAAGCGGCACGTGCGCGACAGCGGGTCAAAGCCCGATTGCGCAAGGCTTTCCAGCTGCATCTTGCCGTCACGGTCCGTGAAGTAGGTGAACATGAAGAACGACAGCCAATCCGGCGTCTCCTCGTTGAACGCGCCAAGCATCCGAGGCGCTTCCTCAGAGCCGGACGAGCGGCGCAGCAGGTCATCGGCCTCTTCACGGCCATCCTTGCCGAAGTATTTCTGAAGCAGATAGACCATCGCCCAAAGGTGGCGACCTTCTTCCACGTTCACCTGGAACAGGTTGCGCATGTCGTAAAGCGAGGGCGCGGTCAGCCCGAGGAACTTTTGCTGCTCGACCGAGCCCGGCTCGGTATCGCCCTGAATCACGATCAGGCGCTTGAGCATGTTGCGGTACTCGCCCGGCACCTCCTGCCAAGCGGGCTTGCCCGCATGCTCGCCCATGGGGATCGTGCGGCCTTCCACCTGGGGGGCCAGCAGAACGCCCCAACGGTATTCGGGCATCTTCACATAGTCGAATTTCGCCCAACCCTTGGGGTCCACGCTGACGGCTGTGCGCAGGTAGACCATGCTTTCCTGGAAATTCTGAGGGATCAGGTCATTCCACCAGTTGATATAACCGGGGTGCCATTTTTCCAGCGCCTTCAGAACCTTACGGTCCTCGGACAGGCCCACGTTGTTGGGGATCATTGTGTCGTAGGATACGTCGATTGCAGTCATCTTGCTTCTCCTCCTGAACCCGGGCCGAGGCCCGGTCTACATCTGTCGGTGTCTCGTAGACCGGGCCTTGGCCCGGGGCCGCGCGGGCCTAGACCCGCGCCGCGTCAGACCCGTGGGTTACACCCGTTCCATGTTGTAATCGCCGCGCACGCCGGTGCCGTAACGCTGCAACGCGCCGTCCTCACCGACCGCGTTGGGGCGGTTGAAGATCCAGTTTTGCCACGCTGTCAGGCGCCCGAAAATCCTTGTCTCCATGGTTTCCGGTCCGGCAAAACGCAGGTTCGCCTCCATGCCCGTCATCGCATCGGGCGAGAAGCTGGCGCGTTCTTCCATGAAGATACGCACTTCGTCATCCCAGTCGATATCGTCGAGGATCATCGTCACAAGGCCCAATTCCTCGGCCGCGTCGGCATCGAGGTCTTCGCCGATGCTTTCCTTAGCCTTATCGACCGCTTCCGGCGTGCCGAGGAAACGGGTCTGCAGGCGGGTCAGATCGTTGCCCATAGGATAGGCGCCGAAGTTGGATTCCGACAGTTTGATCGTGGCTTCAGGCCGATTGTCGCCCTCAAACTCACCTTCCATCATGTAGGTCCGGTCCACGGCGAACAGGATTTCCGCGAGGATACCCGCAAAACACGACCCGTTCTCCACGAATGCCGCAAGCGAGCGCGACGTCACGTCGATCCGCTTCAATGTACGCTTCCAGAACTGGCGCACTTCGTTGGCCAGCCAGTGGTCAGAGCCCGCGATCACAGCCTCATGGGCCAAAAACGCATCGGCGTCGCCTTCGGTTTTGAAGATCCACAGACCTGCTTCCATCTCGTTCAGACGCAGATGCAGAATCACGTCTTCCAGCTCTCGGGCCAATTTCAGCATATAGGCCTGATCGCCCTGGGCGTGGAACGCATCCATGTCCGCAGGCGCATCTTCGGTCGGCGCCTTCAGGGTGATCGTGGCGCGGCGGGCGTCACGCTCCAACTCGACTTCCACGAAATCGTAGGTGATCGCCGTGTCGGTGATCGTCCGGTTCAGTGGCCCAAGGGTGATACCCCGTGCGCCATCGGTCTTTTCCGACGCAGCGGCGAATTCGCGGGCACGTTCCTGCACTGTTTCGTCGAATTTGGAGTTGGCGATCACTTCATCCACAAGGCGCCAATCCTTCGCGCGCTTGCCTTTGACGCCCTCTTCGATGGAGCAGAAGATATCCGCCAGATCGCGGCGCACTTTGCGCTTGTCGGTAACACGGGTCAGGCCGCCGGTGCCCGGCAGAACCGCCAGCAGCGGCACTTCGGGCAGACCCACGGAAGAGGTGCTGTCGTCGGTCAACATGATGTGGTTACACGCCAGGGCCAACTCGTAGCCGCCGCCCGCACATGCGCCCTTCACGGCGGCGATGTACTTCTGGCCGCTCTCGGCCTCTGCCGCTTCAAAGGCGTTACGCGTCTCATTGGTGAACTTGCAGAAGTTGACCTTGTGGCTGTGGGCCGCGCCGCCCAACATGCGGATGTTCGCACCGGCGCAGAAGACCTTGTCCTTGCCCGACTGCATGACGATGACGTTCACTTCAGGGTGCTCGAACCGCATCCGCTGGACGATGTCGCTCAGCTCGATATCAACACCCAAATCGTAGGAGTTCAGCTTAAGCTGGTAGCCATCGAACAACCCGCCGTCTTCATCCACATCCATGTAGAGGTTCGCCACAGGCCCCTCATACTCCACACGCCAATGACGGTAGCTGGATGGATCTGTTTGAAAATCAATCACCTTGCCCATGATGGGGGTTCCTCCCTGAAAACTGTTGCCGTCAGTCTAGGGCGAGGGAAATGATAAGTAAACGTATTATTGCACGATAGAGCCGGTATTTAACCTATAAAAAACAGTAGATTAAGCTCTATGCAGCAGAAATATGCATTTTAATGCATATACCGCAATTCCACCGCTAGAGAATCGACACGCGCCAGAAGGGCCGCCACGTCAAAGGTCATGATCGCCCCACCGTCCGTCTGACCAAGCAGTGCGTGCACGATATCGCAAAGACGCAAGGCTGCTTTCGGGCGGTCCATCTTCTGCTTGAGGTGGGCGTTGGCCAATTGGATCAAGGCCTGCACCATAAGGCGGGCATCGCTGCCTTCGGGAAGCACCATCCAGACCGGTTCCAGAAGCTCATGGGCCTCCCAGAAATAACCGTGCTCCAGGTAGGCCACCCCGGTTTGGAACGCGGCACTTTCGGCCAGTTCCTGTTCGGTCATGCCGGGCCGCGCGGTGTCGCGGATCGGGTCAAAACACCCCTCTGGATGGCGGGGTGTCTTGCCGGGAACATAGGCGTGGGTCGGCGTCAGAGCCTTGGGCAATATCACTGCGCCACGGGGGCCGCTTCGATCTGCTCCAGCCGGGCGCAGAAATCTGTCAGGCCCGCGAGCACCGCTTCAGGCTGTTCCAGAAACGGCGCATGGCGACAATCATCCAGCAGAAGCGTATCCACCGGAGCATAGCTGCGATTTTCAATCTCTTCGATCTGCGCAAGGGTGCCGTATTGGTCCTGTTTGCCCTGAATGGCGAGGATCGGCACGCGGATGTAATCGAGGACCTCAGACACGTTCCACGCCTTGAAATCAGGGTGCAGCCAACTGTCGTTCCAGCCGCGAAACGCATTGTCAGGGTTGGCATGATACTTCGCCATCCGGTCGCGCAGATTGGTTGTCTCGTAGGCCACCTTGGCGGCGGCGATCTCGGTCAGGCCCATGTCTTCGGTGAAGAAATGCGGGGCCATCAACGCCAGCCCGCGCACCCGGTGATCTTGCACGCTGCCGCCATAGATCGCGGCAATCGTGGCCCCGTCGCTATGGCCCACCAACACGGCGCGGCGGATACCTGCGGCGTCCAGAACCTCGGGCAACACATCCGTCGCCTCGCGGGTCATATAATCCAACGGGCGCGGCAGATCGGCGGGGTCCGAGCCGCCGTATCCGGCCCGAGAATAGGCAAACACCCCAAGGCCTGTCGCCTCTGACAGCTGTTGCGGAAAGTCGCGCCACAGAGCGGTGCACCCCAACCCTTCGTGCAACAACACGAGCGTCAGCGCGTCCGAGGGCGCAGGCCCCCAGCAAGCGTACTCCAAACCCTTGCCCGCTGCCTGAAGCCTACCCTTTTCTGTCCGAGGCGCGCTCATGCGACAGACCTCAGCTTGAAGCGCTGGATCTTGCCCGTCGCGGTTTTTGGCAGATCATCAACGATTTCGACCCAACGGGGGTACTTCCACTTCCCGATCTTCTCTTTGATGAATTCCTTTAACTCGTCCATATCGAACGCCGACTGCGCGTCCTTCAACACAATGAACGCTTTGGGTTTTTCCAGATCATCCGCGTCCTTATGGGCCACCACGGCGGCCTCCAGGATGCTGGGGAACTCTACCAGAGCTTGCTCAATCTCGAACGGGCTGACCCAAATGCCCGACACCTTGAACATGTCGTCGGTGCGCCCGCAATAAATGTAGCGGCCCGCTTGGGTCAGTTCATATTTGTCGCCGGTGCGTGTCCACTGCCCCTCGAACGTGGATTGGGATTTCCCGCGTTGGTTCCAGTAGTCAGCCGCAGATGATCCACCGCGCACCAGCAATTCACCCACACCACCCGGCGCGACGTCGCTGCCGTCGTCTTCGACCAAGCGCACCTCATACCCCGGCACTGCGGTCCCCGAGGTGCCATATTCCACATCGCCCGGACGGTTCGACAGGAAAATGTGCAACATCTCGGTGGAGCCGACACCGTCAATGATGTCGACACCCCAAAGCGCCTTCCACTTGCGCCCGATGTCGGCGGGCAATGCCTCCCCCGCCGAGGTGCAAATCCGCAGGGGCGCTTGCGGCGACGCGTTTTCGGCCTCCCACTTGTGCAACATCGCGGCAAACAATGTGGGGACACCGTAGTAGATGCTGGGTTTGTAGGTGCCCAGGATGTGGCTGACGCTGTCGGGCGTGGGTCTGCCGTTGAACAGCAGGCTTGTGGCGCCCACCGACATGGGGAAGGACATGCCGTTGCCAAGACCATAGGCGAAGAACAGTTTTGCCGCCGAGAAAGTCACATCGTCTTCGCGGATATCCAGCACGTCGCAGCCGAAGGTGTCGCAGGTTACCCGCAACGAGCCGTGGACATGGCGCACGCCCTTGGGGGCCCCGGTGGAGCCAGAGGAATAGAGCCAGAAAGCGATTTCATCGGCGCAGCAGGTAACAGCCTCTTGCGCGGGCGCGTCGGCCATGAAGGCGTCCCAAGAGATCGTGCCTTCAGGCGCCACCCCACCGATCACCACGATCTGGCGCAGATCGGGGGCGTCCTTGGCGGCGGGCAGAACCACGTCCAGCAGCTCTGCCGAGACAAAGGCAATCGCCGCACGGCTGTCATTCAGGATCGAGCGGTAAACGTCCGTGGCCAAAAGCGTGTTCAGCGGCACCGGCAATACACCGGCCTTCAACGCGCCCCAGAAGATCTGGGGAAACTCGATCTGGTCCAGCACGAACATGGCCGCGCGGGCCTCTCGGTGGATGCCGGCGCGGGTCAACGCGCCCGCCACGTGGCCCGTGCTTTGCGCCAATGCGCCGTAAGATAGCTCGCGCCCGCCGTCCCATGCCTCGCGGAACGCGATCTTATCGGCGCGCCCCTCGGTCACATGGCGCTCTACGAACCAGTTAGCTGCATTTCCCGTCATAATGTGGCTTCCTCCCTGCCGATTATGTGGTGCCTATTTTCCGGTGAATTCAATCGCCCCGTCCGGCAGAAGGTACAGCACATAGGCGTCCCCTTCCGTGACGGTCGGATTGTGGTCCGATCCCGGCGGGTAGACGTACCACCCCGGCGCGAACCCATCGAATTTCGGCGCGCCCGAGATGGGCATGATCGCCCCGATTTCCCCTTTGGTATGGATGTGATGCGGCCCCTTCACGTCTTTCATGCGGACCACATCGACGCTGAAACCACCGGCCACTTCCCCCGGCTTGATCGCCCGGCCAAACTTGATCCCGCCGTGTTCGCGCGACATCAGCCAGCCCTCTGCCTCGCCCTCGGCACAAAGCGCGGTGAGGCGCTCGAAGGTCTCTCCGTCCACCGGAAAGGTACTGTTGAGATGTGCTTCCATCTCGGCGTCCACGGCACGCCCCTCCAAACTTTCCGCGACTTGCGTCATCAGGCTCTGGAATTCCTGTTTCGACATTAGTCACCTCCCAACCAAGAATCAATTTTAGTAAGCGTACGTTCTATTTCGTCCATTTGCAATTTATTGCGCGGAAAACATGATTTGCGCAATATTGTGCATCATAATGCCTACTTGCCAATCCCCGCCCCGCCCGTATGTTCCCGCCATGAGCGCCATCTACACCATGCCCGGACATTTGATCCGCCGTCTGCAACAGATTTCGGTCTCGATCTTTTCCGAGCAGATGCGATCAGAGGGCATCGACATGACCTCACCTCAGTTCGCGGCGCTGGCGATCCTTGAGGAACATCCCGGCATTGACCAGGCGACCCTGGCGGGCCTGATCGCGCTGGATCGCCCCACCATCGGCGGCGTGATTGACCGTCTGGCCGCAAAGGGCCTCGTGGCACGCAAGGTAAGCGAGACCGACCGCCGTGCAAAGCAACTGGCGCTGACACCGGAAGGCACGGCCATGGTCGCGCGGATGCGCCCCTTGGTCGAGGCGACCCAGTCCAAAGTGCTCGACGGGCTATCGGCCGATGAACAGGCGCAATTCACCGCCTTGGCCGAGAAGATTGCCCGCCTGCACAACGACCAAAGCCGCGCGCCTTTGGTGATGCCCAAGAGGAAATCCGCCCCGCCCGCTTAAGGGGCGGCGTCCCTTGAACCTTGGGCGCGGCCATGCAAGCGATAAGTATACAAATCATTTACGAAAGAGACCCCATGGCAGATCCCATTTTGGTCACCGACCACGACACATGGTGTGAAATTACCTTGAACCGGCCTGACCGGCTCAACAGTTTCACGACCGAAATGCACCTTGCCCTGCGCGAGGCTTTGGTCGCCGCAGCGGGTAAACGCGCGGTCCTGTTGACGGGCGCGGGCCGCGGTTTCTGCGCGGGCCAAGACCTGGGCGACCGCGATCCACGCAAGATGGACGGGCCGCCTGATTTGGGCGCCACGGTGCGCAATTACTGGGCGCCGTTGGTGCGCCAGATCCAAGCCCTGGAGATGCCCGTGATCTGCGCCGTGAATGGCGTGGCGGCGGGGGCCGGGTCCAGTGTGGCGCTGGCATGTGATATCGTTTTCGCAGGCGAAAGCGCGAAGTTTATCCAATCATTCTCGAAGGTTGGCTTGATCCCTGACACGGGCGGAAGCTGGCATTTGACCTCGATCCTTGGGCGGGCGCGGGCCATGGGGCTGGCCCTGACGTCCGAGCCCCTCAGCGCCACACAGGCCGCCGATTGGGGCTTGATCTGGAAAGCCTTGCCCGACGACACGCTGATGGATGAGGCCCGCGCCTTGGCCGAGAAGCTGTCCCATGGGCCCACATTTGGCTACGCCCGCACCAAGGACGCGATCTCGGCGGCGGCAACCAATTCGCTGGACGCGCATTTGGAGTTCGAGGCCGATCTGATGAAGCTGTGCGGCGAACATCCCGACTATGCCGAAGGCGTGTCCGCCTTCCTGGATAAACGCGACCCGAAGTTCACGGGGCAACGCTGAAGACAGGGGCTAGGACGTGCCGCGCAGGTCAAGGATATTGGCCATCAAGCGGTACGCGCCCGGCACCAGATGCTCTAACTGGTGGTGCAGGTTCAGGGCCACATGGGCATGGCAGCCGCGTCCGATCTGCCCCACCAACAGGCCGCCATCCAGCGGCTGCTCCTCGGGGTCGGCCATGCGCAACAGCGGCGTGTAGCTGTCGGACCAAGATTTCGCGAAATAGAGCCCGCGTTCCTTCTTCCACCCCGCCCAATCGTCGGGGCCGATAGGATTGGGGCCCGTGAAAACGGGGTGATCGGGGTGCATAACCGTGACCGCCGCCGCTGCATCGGTGATGCGCCACCGCAGGGACGGCTGCCCGATTTCAATCGGAGCGGGCGGCGTGTTGGCAGGGTCCCAATCGTCCCAAGGCCGGTGATAGAGCGTGACCAACGTGCCGCCAGTATCACGCACCCAAGCGTTCAGACGCGCCACAACCGGGGCCAACGCCGGACGGAAGCGATAGGCGAATACGCCCACCAGCACGGTATCAAAACCCTCAAAAGGGTCTGTCCGTGCCAGATCGGCGTCAGACAGATCGGTGATATCGACGCCAATGGCCCGCAGCGCATCGGCGATACGGTCATTGCCCGCGCCAATATAGGCGATGCGCCCTCTTGGCAGCGCAATGTTGGCCAACCGAAGGGTCAACACAGCCGGACTATGGCTGACCACCGGCGCGATATGTTCGTGGTCGAGCACGCGCGCGGAGTGGGCGGGTATGCCGTTAATCAGCACCGGCAGTTCATGCAGGCCCGGCGCGGCGTTGTCGGGTACTGTGATGCTTACCCCATCGGCACCCCACGCCTGCTGAAAGCCGTCCGGCAGATCGAACGCGCCGTCTGGCGCATCGACGGAAAGGCGCACTGCTCGGCCCGGTTGCGAAAGATTCAAGAAGGCCCGTGTGCGCGACAGGCTGGCCAGCGGATCGGGCACCACAAGGATCGGTTGCTCCAGCGCGACGCGCATTGGAATCTCCACGCCCAATACGTGGGCCGACACCTGCATCGCGGGGGCGCGCGGCGAAAGCGGGTCGTAGGTGTCGGGGTAAGGGTCACTAGGGGCGGCGTCGGCCTTCACATGCACACCGTCCGGTGTCTCGCTCATCGTCTCGGGAAGCAAAAGCGCGGTTTCGACAGCCTCGGCACGGCCCGCGGCAACCTCGGTTTCGATCGCCACATCGTGGCCCGGCGCGACGGCTGACTGCGCGGGAGTGGCGCGAACGCTGACGCCTGACACAAGCTGCACGAGCCGCGCCAATTGTTGGCGTTTCCGGCTCACGCGGTGGCGATGCACGTCGGCTACTTCGACAGAGGCCAGCATGGCGTAAGCCTCGGCCCCCAACCGCGCCATGGCGGCGAAATCCGGGAAGGCCGCAAGCATCGCGTCAATCCGTTTCTGCGCCGCGCTCAGCCCGATATCTGCCAGCGTTTGCGGCAGGTTGTCTGTCACCGCGCCAGTGTCGTCGCCAACGGCCGAATAGGCCAGATGCAGGGGCCAGTCGCGCTCCTGGCCGGCGGCAATCCAACGGCCCATGCCTTGGGTGCGGTGAAATTGGCGCGACCATTGGCCGATCCGCTCGTAGCTCATGCCCAAGACAGGATCGCTGCCCTTCGCCGCGACCGTCAAGGTGGCAGGCGGCGGCGGCACCTCGTCATCGTAGGCTCCGCCCGCGCCGGACCACGCCGGGAGATACAGTTTTGAGACCTGCCACACCGGCAAATCGCAGGGAAACGCCGGATCAGCGGCCAGCGCGATCACCGCGTGAGCGGCTTCGGTCATGGCACGGTGGTGGCCGTGTTGGCCGGGGATGTCCAGAAAGGTGGGGCACAAGATATCGGGGCGCTCTGTCCGCACGATCTCTACGAAGCGGGCCATCAGCCTTTCGCGGCCCCAAATTGCCATCGTCTCTGTGCCGGACTTCGAGAATCGGAAATCGGTGATCGTGTCATCGGGCGTTTGCCCATGCCAATACATCACCATATCCAGAACATCGCAGGCCCGCTCCATCTCGGCCGTGCGCAAAGCGCCAAGGTCGGGGCCCGCTTCGGTGCCGATGTCGTTCTGCCCGCCTTCGCCACGGGTGGAGCAGGCGTAAGACAGGTTCACCCCGTCGCGCAGCCACAACGCCGCCAACATGGCGCTGGTCTCGTCATCGGGATGGGCGCCGGTATTCATGACCCCCACGACAGAACGCAGCCCCGCCATCGCCTGCCAAACGCGGGCAATAAGGGGGGCGCTGGCCTCGGCCAGAATGCGGGATTGCGTGGTGTTGGGCATGGGAAGATGGTCCTATTGAGCGTCCACAAGACGCGGGGAAAGAGCAGAATTCACAACCAGAGCCGCCGCCCCAAGGGTCGCGGCCATGCGCCCCGCCTGCCCCGCCACAAGGCGCGGGCCAACGCGGTCGGCACGGTTTGAGACGGACAGATCCGGCAGCTCCACACGTGCCACCAGTTCCTCCAGCAGCGTGGCGGGCAAGGCGCCGGTTATCACGATCGTTTCGGGGTCCAGCATGTTTTCCAGCAAATGCACCGCCTGACCCAACCCGGCGACGGCGGTGTCCAACCAAGCCTCCAACGCCTTGGGACGGCGCTCAAATTGCGCTGCCAGGTCATCAACGGTGGTGGCGCGAATACCATCGCTCGCCAAGGCACGCACCAGCGAAACGCGGCTGACCAGCGCCTCCAACGGAAAGCGGCCTCCGTCGGAAAAGACGGGGATGTGGCCAATCTCTCCGGCGTTGCCGAAGGTGCCTTCATAAACCTTACCGCCATCTACGATCCCAAGGCCAAGGCCAGTGCCGAAGTAGAGACAAGCGAAGGTGTTATACCCTTGCGCCGCGCCCAAAATACGCTCGGCCATCGCCGCGGAATTGGCGTCGTTTTCCAGCTTGATCGCCACCCCAAGGGCATCGGCCAGCACCGGGCCTGCCGCGATCTTTCCCCAGCCGGGCAATTGCGTGGCGCGGTCTGACAGGCCGGTTTGCCCCACGGGGCCGGGCATCACGACGCCCGCGCCAATCACCGTCTTGTGGTCCACTCCGGCCACTTCCCCCAACGACGGCAGGCCGGCGATTACGGGCAGCACATCTTCGGGCCGTGCCGATGGCAAGGCGATGCGTTCCTTGTGCAAAACCGGCCCGCCCAGATCAATCCACGCGGCCAAGACGGCGTCGGGGCGAATCTCTACCCCCAAGGCCGTGTGGGCCCCGCAGCGGATCGCATAAGTAACCGCAGGAAGGCCGCGCTGACCCGCGCGTTTGCCGGTTTCCGCCACCCATCCCTCGTCGAGTAAATCGGCGATGATATTGCTTACGGCCTGAATGCTTAGACCCGATGCGCGGGCAATTTCCGCCCGCCCTGCCTCACCTTCACGGTGCAAATGGCCAAGCACGAGCCCGCGATTGTAGGTCCTGCTGCGTTCGGCATTGGAGCCGGGAGGAGAAAGATGGGAAGCCATGGGAATCGAATAACTCAACTCACTTGATAACTCAACGCCCCTGCGCTAGCGTTCTCTCAATGGCACCGTCCGCAGATGTCGGGCCTCTGACCAGACCAGCCACTCAGGGAGAGTTTCCAATGCTTCGCAAAACCCGGAACACGCTTGCCGTTCTTGCCACCTCCGCCGCCGCATTGACGGCCGCAGGGGCCGCGACGGCTCAAGAACAAGTCACTATCGAATACTGGCAGTATTTCTTTGAAGCCCGCGTCACGGCGATGGATCAACTGATCGAGAACTTTGAAGCGGCGAACCCCAATATCAACGTCGAGATGACCCATTTCCCCTACGCCGATTACCGCACCCGCACTGCCGTGGCGGTGCCATCGGGCGAAGGTCCGGATGTAGTGCAGCTCTTCTACGGCTGGCTTAACGATTATATTGATGCGGGCCTGATCCAGCCCCTTCCCACCGATACATTCTCGCCCGAGATGGTGGAGGCAGAGTTCTTCCCCATGGTCCAGGCGATGGAGCGTGACGGTCAATATTTCGCCCTGCCCACCGCCGTTCGCTCGCTTGCGTTGTTCTATAACGAACGCCTTCTGGAAGCCGCCGGTGTCGACGTTCCCACCACGCTGGAAGAACTCGTCGCCGCCGCCGCCGCGACCACCGAGCGCGATGGCGCGGGCAACATCACGCAAGTGGGTTTCACCACCGGCATGACCGCCCAGGACCACCATTGGTTCCGCGAAGTTCTGATCCGTCAAATGGGCGGCGAGCCCTACACCGACGGCTATCGCAACGTGAACTACGACACCGAGGCCGGGCGCGCCGCGCTTGATTTCTACCTTGGGCTGGAGGAGCAGGGCGTCACCCAGTCGGGCTTCATGGACGAGCCTCAGGCCGCCTTCCGGTCGGGCCGTGCAGCATTCCACATCGACGGGTCTTTCCGCATCGGTGCGCTGGAAGGCGAACGCGGTCTGCGGTGGGGTGTGACCGAGCTGCCCGCCAATGAAGAAGGTGTGCGGTCGAACTATTCCTCCTATTGGGTGAACGCGATCACCTCGTCGGCGGAAGGCCCGGAATACGACGCCTCTGTGCTGTTCATGGAATACATCACGTCGCCCGAGGCGATGGAGATCTGGCTTGAAACGGTTGGCGAATTGCCTGCCCGCTCGGCCGTGGGCATGACCGATGAGAACGCCAATGATCCGGTGTTTGGCCCCTTCATCCGCGGCTTGGAATACGCCCACACCACGATCTTCGCCGACGAATCCGCACAACGCCAAGTCCTTGTGGACATGGTCGAGCGGGTGCAGCTGCAAGACATGGACCCCGGCGAAAGCCTGACCATCGCTGCAGAGGCCGAACAAGCGATCCTGGATGACTTCCACGGAGAGTAATCCGCCCAATTGACAAAGGCACCGGGCGCGTCTGTCGCCCGGTGCCATCCACCACCCTCTCCTGCAAAAAACTTCCTCCCGAGGCCCCTATATGGCGCGAAATCCGTCCTCCGACGCCCCAAACAGCGCGACTGCCACCGCCGAGCCCGCGCCAGCATTTGGCGGGCTGACCATCACCCAAAAACGCACGATCTGGGCGTGGGCATTTCTGGCGATCCCGGTCCTTTTCTACGTGGTGATCCGCTTCTACCCGACGGCCAACGCGATGGTCTTGTCGTTTCAGGAATGGAACCTTCTGGGCGAGCGTACATGGGCAGGGCTTGATAACTACCAGGTACTGTTTAGCGACCCGGTGTTTTGGCAGGTCTTCCGCAACACCTTCATGTATCTGCTATTGGGGACGCCGATCAGCCTCGTGCTGGCCTTTATCGTGGCATATCATCTGGACCAGGTGCGCTTCATGCATGGCACCATTCGGGCGCTGTACTTCGTGCCTTTCATGACCTCGGCCGTGGCCATGGCCTGGGTTTGGCGCTGGTTCTACCAAGATGTGCCCATCGGCCTGTTCAACAACGCTTTGGCGACCATAGGCATCCCACAGATCGACTTCCTCGACAGCACCACGAACGCCCTGCCCTCGATCCTTGCGCCCGCCATCTGGGCCGGCCTTGGGTTTCAGATCATCATCTTCATGGCCGGCCTTCGCGCCATACCACGATCTTTCTACGAGGCAGCCAAGATCGACGGTGTGTCGACCTGGACGGTGCTTTGGGAAATCACCCTGCCGCTGCTGCGCCCCACGATTGTGTTCGTGGTTGTCCTGTCCTCCATCGGCTTCCTGCGGATCTTCGACCACGTCTTCAACATGACCACCGCCAATCCTGGCGGGCCGTTGAACGCCACCAAGCCGCTGGTGTTGATGATTTATCAAACCGCCTTTGACAGCTTCGACATGGGCTATGCGGCGGCACAGACCGTTGTCCTCTTCGTGATCTTGCTGGTGGTCAGCCTGATCCAACTGCGCCTTTTGAAAGATCGTTAATCCATGACTACCACCACCGACGACCTGACAATCCGCGCCTCCTCCGAGGCCCTGTTGAAGGCGCCCACGCCGCCCAAACGGCGCAATACGGCGCAGTTCATCCGCTGGGTTTTGCTATTTGGCGGCGGCATCCTGATGGTGATGCCCTTGGCATACATGATCTCGACTTCGATGAAATGGCCGTGGGAGGTCTATGAGATCGGCCTGATCCCCGAGGAGCCAACGCTGGAGAACTACACCTATGTATTGGCGGACGGTCGCTTCTTTGGGTGGTTCATCAACTCGACCGTTATCGCCGCAATCACCACCATTTCCGCGCTCTTCTTCGATAGCCTCGTGGGCTACACCCTTTGCAAATTCAAATTCCGGGGCCGCTATATCGTCTTCATCGCGATCCTCTCGACCCTGATGATCCCAACCGAGATGCTGGTGATCCCCTGGTACATGATGAGCCAATCGCTTGGCTGGCTGGATACCTACTGGGGCATCATGTTCCCCGGCCTGATGACCGCCTTCGGCGTGTTCCTGATGAAACAGTTCTTTGAGACGGTGCCTGACGACTTCCTGGAGGCCGCACGGATCGACGGGCTGAACGAGTTCCAGATCTGGTGGCAGGTCGCCATGCCCATGGTACGCCCGGCATTGGCAGCGCTGGCGATTTTCATCTTCCTTGGCAATTGGACCGCCTTCCTTTGGCCCTTGATCGTCACCACCTCGCCCGACCTCTATACGCTACCCGTGGGCCTGTCGTCCTTCGGCGATGAGGCGGACGTGGCGTGGGAGTTGATCATGACCGGCGCCGCAATCTCGACCTTGCCCACGCTGGTCTTCTTCCTGATCTTCCAACGCTTCATCATTCGCGGCGTTGTCATGGCGGGGTTGAAAGGATGACCGACACCACAACTTTCCCCGATCCCACCTATCGCGACACGGTCCTTGCGCCCCTGTTCGAGGGGGTAAAAACCCACTTCGCCTCCCCCATGGATGCGATCAACCAAGCGCATCTGGTGATGCTGGTGGAGACGGGGATTTTGCTGCGAGAAGATGGCGAAGCCATCGCCGAGGCGCTGGCTGATATTGAGAAGAACGTCGACCGGCAAGCCGTTGAATACACCGGAGAATACGAGGATTGGTTCTTCCTCGTGGAATCGGAACTGCGCGCGCGCCTTGGCGATTTGGGTGGCGCATTGCACACGGCGCGATCACGCAACGACATGGATCACACCATGTTCAAAATGGTCCTTCGCGACCGTGCGGAAGATGCCCTTTCGCGCATGAATACTCTCGCGCAAGCCCTTGTGAATAAAGCAAAATCTGAGCGTGACACGCTGATTGTCGCCTATACCCATGGCCAACCGGCACAACCTTCCACCTTTGGCCATTACCTTTCGGCCGTGATCGAGGTTCTTCTGGCCGACGCAAAGCGGCTAGAGGCCGCAATCCTCCATGTCGACCACAGCCCCATGGGGGCCGCCGCGATCACCACATCCGGCTTCCCGATCGATCGAGAGCGTATGGCGGAATTGCTTGGATTTCAGGCGGTTAGAGTGAACTCTTACGGTTGTATCGCGGGGGTGGATTACGTCACCGGCCTCTACTCTGCGTTGAAGCTGGCGATGATCCATCTGGGCCGTGTGGTGCAGGATATGGCGTTCTGGACGGCGTTTGAGGTGGGGCAGTTGCATGTGCCGCGTAGCCTTGTGCAGATCAGCTCGATCATGCCGCAAAAGCGCAATCCCGTGCCGATTGAACATATGCGCCACCTTGCCTCTGTCGCCGCAGGCCGGTGCGATACAATCGTAAATACGATGCACAACACCCCGTTTACCGACATGAACGATAGCGAAGGTGAGGTGCAGCAAGCCGGATACAGTGCCTTCGATCATGCGGGCCGTGTGTTGGACCTGTTGACGGCATTCCTGCCTGCCTGTTCAATCAACGCCGACCGCGTGGCCCGTACCACCGATGCGGCCTGTATCACCATCACAGAGCTGGCCGATACCTTGGTGCGAGAAGAGGGGCTGACCTTCCGCCAGGCCCATGACATCGCCGCAAAAACCGCCAAGGCGGTCATCGCCGCAGACCAGCCCCTCGGCGGCGGTTACACCGCCTTCTCGCAGGCTTACGAGAGCGCCATCGGCTCTGCCTCAACCTTGGATGAGGCCGCATTCCGCGCCGCTGTAGACGCCCGGAGCTTTGTTGCGCGGCGCGATCGGACTGGCGGGCCCGCACCTGCTGCGCTGGACGCGGCATTCGCGACCTACCAAAACAAAATCAACGACATAGAAAGCGATCTTCATGCACGACTTGAACGTCGCGCCTCCGCTTCCGCCTCCCTTTCCACCGCCTTCAACGCCCTTCTGAAAGACCCGCAATGACTGAATTGATCCTTACCGACCTTGTTAAGAAATACGGCGACACCGAGGTCCTTCATGCGATCAATCTGACCGTTGAACCCGGTGAGTTTCTGGTCCTCGTCGGGCCATCGGGCTGCGGTAAATCCACGACCCTGCGGATGATCGCGGGGCTGGAAGAAGTCTCCTCCGGGACCATCGAGATTGCCGGGCGCGTTGTGAACAATCTGGAACCCAAAGAGCGTAACATCGCCATGGTGTTCCAGAACTACGCGATCTATCCGCATATGTCCGTGAGGCGGAACATTGGCTTTGGACTGAAGACCTCCAAACTGTCCAAGCCCGAGAAAGCCAAGCGGATTGAAGAGGTTGCCGACATCTTGGGCATGACGGACCTGTTGGAGCGCAAGCCCGCGCAGCTTTCGGGGGGCCAACGCCAGCGGGTGGCGATTGGGCGGGCGATGGTGCGCGACCCGGCGGTGTTCCTCTTCGACGAGCCGCTATCGAACCTCGATGCGCAGTTGCGCACCCAAATGCGGTTGGAGATCAAGAAACTCCACGCTCAGATGGGGCGGATGATGGTGTTCGTGACCCACGACCAAGTGGAAGCCATGACCATGGCCGATCGGATCGTGATCATGAAGGACGGCCATATCCAACAGATCGGCACCCCGGCCGAGGTCTATCACGCGCCCGCCAATACCTTTGTCGCGCAGTTCATCGGTGCCCCGGCAATGAACCTGCTGACCGTGACCAGCACGGGCGATGGCGTGACCCTAAACAACGGCCACACTATCGCCATGCCCGGCCTGTCGGTGCCCGCGGGGGAAACTCTGCAACTGGGCGTGCGGCCCGAGGATCTGACCGCCGAAGCGGAAACATTCCTGTCCGGCACCGTCACCGTGGCCGAGCCGTTGGGCTCGGAAACGCTGGTCTATGTGAATGTGGACGGGGTCGAATTGACCGCCACCGCGTCGGGCCGCAATCCACCCCGGCCCGGCGATGCGATCCAGCTGGGGTTCCGCGCGGACACCGCGCATCCCTTTGATGCGAACACCGGGACGCGCCTCTCTCTCGGCTAGGCCGCGTGCCCCATCAGGAAAACCGATGTCCTGCATCAGAAATCTTCGGTTTTCCTGATGCCCTGTCTTGATCCACCCTTGTGGCGACACGAGAAGGCCCAAGGGGGGCCACCGCGCAAGGGAAGACACATCATGGACACCGCCCAAGACGAGACGCAGATCAACCCGAAGGCTTTCCGCCGGGCTCTGGGCAACTTTGCCACTGGGGTGACGATCATCACTGCACGCGGGCCCGACGGCACGATCGTGGGGGCCACGGCGAGCAGCTTCAACTCGCTGTCCATGGACCCGCCGCTGATCCTTTGGAGCAGTATCAAAGGCACCCCAAGCTGCGCGATTTTCGAGCAGGCCGACCATTTCGCCGTGAACATTCTGGCCTCGGACCAGATGGACATGTCGAACCACTTTGCCCGCCAGCAAGAAGACAAGTTCGCCGGAGTGGCGTGGGAGCCAGGCCTTGGCGGCGCGCCGATCTTTCCCAATTGCGCAGGACGCTTCCAATGCGAAACCTACGCCAAGTTGGATGGCGGAGATCACTGGATTTTCGTGGGGCGCGTCCGTGCGTTTGACGACTTTGGCCGCCCGCCGTTGTGCTTCCACCGCGGCTCTTATGCGATGGTGTTTGACCACCCGTCCGCCTTCCCACAGATGGACGCAGCGCCACTGCCCGAGGACAACGACGGGCGCATGGGCAACCACACGTTCTTCATGATGATGCGCGCCAGCCGCGCCTATCAGGACCGTTACCAGCCAAAACTGGAGACCCTTGGCCTTAGCCTGATCGAGTCGCGCAGCATTCTGGCTCTGAACGATGTGCCGGGGCTGACGCCCGAAGACATCGTTCCCCACGTCCACGCGCCGATTGATGAAACCAGAGCCGCACTGGTGAACCTTACTGATCGCGCGTTGGTGACCGCGCAGGATGGCGGCTACGTTCTGACACCCGAGGGGCACGCGAAAGCCGACGCCTGTTGGGACATCGTGAAAGCTCACGAGAGAGAGTCGTTCCAAGGCGTCAGCGATGCGGAATTAGAGACCTTTAACAAGGTTCTGCGCCAGTTGATCGTGCCCCAGACGGCAAAATAGCCGGGAACGCAGCGGTTTCGCCTTCCCTGAGATAGTTATAATGCGCCCTTCACATCCACAGATATTAACTCCTATTCTGCATCAGAAAAACGGATAGGGCGATGAAGCTTCAACAACTCAAATACTTTGCCGCCGTGTATGAAAGCGGTTCCTTTTCTGCGGCGGCGGAAAAGGTGAATGCGACCCAATCGGGGCTGTCGATGCATGTCAGCCAGATTGAAAAGCGCTATGATATCAATCTGTTCACCCGAACGTCTTCGGGGGTGACGCCCACGCAAGCGGGTCGCGCCTTCTATGGGGACGCGGTGAAGGTTCTGGCCGCCGCGCGCCGCGCCGAAGACCGTCTGCTAACCCTTTCAAAAACTGTCGTGGGCCACGTTCATGTGGGACTGATGCCGACCTTTACCCGCGCCGTGTTAACCGCCGTGGTACTGAGGTTTGCGCAGGAATACCCCAATGTGCGCGTGTCAGTATCCGAGGCCTATTCCAGCGCGTTAAGCAAGGAAGTGGAGGAGGGGCAATTGGACTTTGCCGTTGTGCCGACCTCCTTTGAGTTGAGCGATGTGCTGCGCACGCAACTGATGGGGCAAGATCAGGAATGTCTGGTCTGTCGCGCGGATCGGGAACTGCCGATGAAAAATGGCGTGGTGCAGCTTCGCGAGATGGCACCGCTCAAGCTGGTTCTGCCGGGGCGCAATAACGCCCGCCGCCAGAACATTGAGCATTACATGAAGGTGAACGGGATCGAGGTAGCCGATATCCTGGAGCTT
Organism: Gymnodinialimonas sp. 57CJ19; assembly: GCF_038396845.1. Taxonomy (NCBI): domain Bacteria; kingdom Pseudomonadati; phylum Pseudomonadota; class Alphaproteobacteria; order Rhodobacterales; family Paracoccaceae; genus Gymnodinialimonas; species Gymnodinialimonas sp. 57CJ19. The sequence goes on along the minus strand of NZ_CP151587.1, from coordinate 2,549,969 downwards.
GACACCATGCACGGCACGCTCGGGATAGTCGCCCATTCCGAATGGGTTACGATTTTGCCAGGCATCCTGTGTCTGCCCGATCTGGATGGCGGTCGCCGGCAGGTCACGCCACTGGCTGACCCGCCGCTGACGGTGGACTATGCCCGGATCGAGCCGGTGAAAAACCCGCTCAGCACGGCCGCGCAGGCCTTCGCGGATATCTTGCAGGAAGAACTTAACTCTGCCCTTGAGATCGACCTGACTTAAGCCGCGATCATCGGGCAGTAAGAGAGCCCGCGCGCAGGGGTCGGCCACGCGCGGGCTCTGGGCTTAGACGTCGGAGAGATCAACCGCCTTGCCCGTCTCGGATGACCGCACGATGGCTTCGAGAACCTGAATGTTGTGGATCATTTCTTGCGGCGTGAACGGATATTCGGCGCAGCCCAACGCGGCGTTTGCAAAGGCCTCCAGATTAGTGGTCACGGCGTCCGCCCAATCGTAGTTTTGTTGCATTACCGGCTGCCCCGAGGTGCCGGTCAGCACGCGCACGATGCCGTCGGGCGTATCGGGGTGGCTGTCGTTCAGGACTTCGACCCACTTCTGCGTGCCAAACACATGCATCCGAATGAAATGCGGCGTGTGAAGAACCGCGCTGAACGTGGCGGTCATGCCCGCTTCAAATTTCATCTGCACCGTGACCACGTCCCCCGTTTCCCACCCAAGGGACCGGTCCGCAGTAAAGGCGTGCAAAGTCTGTACCGGCCCAAAAAACGAGATCATCAGATCGCTCAGGTGGATGCCCATCGCCGTCATGCCCGCCGCCGGAGAGACCTCTTTGCGGGTGCGCCAATCATTGGCTTTCACCCCGATCAGCTTATCGTGGCTAAAGGCCGCCTCGGCGTGCATGATCGTACCCAGATCGCTCGCATTCAGAGTGTCGCGCAGGGCCAGCATAGCGGGCTCAAACCGGCGCTCATGGCCGATGCCCAATTGCACGCCCGCATCCAGACAGGCCTGAACCGAGCGCCGCGCGCTATCGGCCGTCAGACCTATGGGCTTTTCGCAGAACACATGCTTGCCCGCCGCCGCCACCTGGCACACCTGCGCCTCATGCAGGGGGTTGGGCGTCGTCAGGATCACCGCGTCGATGTCATCAAGGGCCAGAGGGGTTTCGAAATCCTCCCACACGCGAAGGCCCATATCGGTGATGGCGCCATGGTTTTGTGTCGCAGGCTCGATCACGCCCGCGACCCGCAGCCAAGGGTGGTCGTGCAGTCGGGTGGCGATATGTTTGCCCCACCAACCGAATCCAGCAATGGCGACGGTGAAGGTCTGCGGCGCGTCGGTCATATAATCCTCCCGTGGATGATGCGTCTTGCAGGCGGGATGAATTCACGAATGCGAACCACCCCGGCCTGCGTGCGTGTCCAAGATTAGCGACACGAAAATAGCCACGCCAAATCATGTAAACTGATGCCGGTCCCCACGATCTTTGATGCCCCCCCCTAACGAAACAAGGGCGATCAAGGGATCAACTTTCCTGAAGTCAGAAGGGCAGAAACACAAATTCCTTTGCTGCGACAGGTTGTGCAAGTTTTTTGGACAGCGTGCCAAGCTTTGGGAGGAGCGGCGCATGATTGGGAGGAAACAGGACCATGCACGCGGCCCCCATCCCGACGTTACCGCCCCTCTCTGATCCTTGCCGATATCCATTGAGGCAGAGACAGATGTCGACTGTCAAAGAGTAACCTATCTGGAAGTTCACAGTTAACGGACGCCAAAACACCAACACCCAGTCGGTAGCCGAGGCCCGTGGCAAAAGCGTCGTAATCGACGCGCCCGTGCTGCGCGGCGGCACCGATGAAGGCTCAATGCCCGTCGAATACGTCTTCATGGGGCTGGTGGGATGTACCCACGTGATCGCCAACAATCTGGCCGCCGCCAACGGCATCACCCTCACCTCGATGGATATCAAGATTGACGTGACGATGGACAGCCACGGCACCCGCTTGATCAACCCCATTGATGTGCCGTTCCCATCCTGCATTCTACACATCACAGCCGAATTTGACGGCCCCCGCGAAGGCGCAATCAAAGTGACCGAGATGCTGCGCGACCATTGCGCCGTGTCCAAGATGCTTCAGGAATCGGGCACGATCGTGACCGAGAACTGGATGCTCAACGGGATCGCGATCTGAGCCGTGCCCGTCCTGTTGCGCCCCCCTTGCCCCCAATGGCTCAATCCCTCTCTGATCGGAGTGCGACGCCATGCTAAGCCAGATGACCGAGGTCATGGCCCCGATCTGCATCATCGTGCTGATTGGATTTGCGATGGGCCGCTCCAAGGTGGGGTTGGAGACGCGGACGCTCAGTTCTCTCATCATATTGGTGGCGACGCCGGCGTTGATCTTTCACACGCTGGCCTCGCTTCAGGTGCCCACCGACACGATCCAAGTGATGTCGGTCGCCGCCCCTGCTGTGCCTTGTGGTGGCTGGCGGCATGGGCCTGGCGCTGCTGCTTCTGTTCAAAGGCGCCGTGCGCAGCTACCTGCCGCCCCTGATGTTGCCGAATTCGGGCAACCTCGGTCTGCCGCTGGTGTTTCTGGCCTTCGGGCAAGAAGGGCTGGAACTGGGCATCGCCTACTTCTTCGTGGTCGCCCTGGTGCAGCATTGCTTCGGGATGTCGATCTATGCCGGGTCGCTGAAACTGGGCGTGTTGATGCGCCAGCCGCTGTTCTACGCGGTAGCGGCCGTTCTGGCGGTGACCTGGGCGGGCATCGAGGTGCCGACGATCATTCTGACCACGACCGAGATGTTGGGCGGCATGATGATCCCCGCCATGTTGGTCCTTCTGGGCGCGTCGCTATCGCGTCTGCAAATCACCTATCTGCGCCCTGCCCTCGCCTTCGCTTTCGGGCGGTTAACCATCGGAATTGCCTCGGCCGCTTTGGTCATCTGGCTGCTGGATTTCAGCGGCGCCATGGCGGGAACGGTGTTTCTTCTGGCCTCCATGCCCACGGCGATCGTGAACTACATCTACGCCGAGCGCTATCAACACAATCCGCGCCGAGTAGCGGGATCTATCGTGGTCTCTACGGTGCTTACGTTCCTTTGCTTGCCCGCCATCGTTTGGGCGGCGCTGGCGATTGCGGGGTCACGATGATTGGGGACCGGTCCCAATGACTGCGCCGTTGCGCATAACGCTTGCGGGCTACCAAGGCCCCGGCTCGGTTCATACCCGGGGGATGGAGGTGTTTCGCGGCGCGATGACCCGCCAATTGGGCGAGCGTGTAGAAGTTGTGGTACGCCCCAATGTCGGCCCCGAAGAGATCTAGACCAAGGATTTTCCTGGCTTGGTAGAGGCGGGCGATTTTGACGGCTGCTACATCGCCTCCAGCTATCTTGCGGGCCGCGTCCCCCCCGCTGTCCCTGTTTGACATGCCCTTCAGTGCCCCGGACCGGGCGCGGGGATTGGCGACGGCGCAAACGCCCCTACACGCGCCCACCGATTGCAAGGGACTGGTGCTGCGCACCCTGCCCAACGACGACCATCAGCGCGTGTTCCGCGCCCTAGGCTTCAACCCACAGGTAATCGACGCCAAAGACCTGACCGAGGCCGTGAACAGCGGCCAAGTTGACGCCCGGGAAAATCCGCTGACCAACACGTTCAATTTCAACCTTCACGGGCCTATGCCGATCATCACCCTGACGGCGCACCTCATGGACATTGCTTTGCTGGTGTTCAACAAGGCCCGCCTCGCCACCCCGCCCGAAGACATCCGCGCCGCAATCACCCTTGCCGCGTCCGAGGCCACCGCCGCCCAACGCGCCCTTGCCCAAAGCGATGACGCTGAGTGTGCCAAGGCACGGCAAGACGCAGGCGCGACGCTCGTGGATCTTACCACGGCCGAGCATGCCGCCGGGCAAGCCGCCGCCGCCCCGCACACCGCCCGCGCCCAACACGACGCCGCGCTCCTGGGGCTTTGGGATGACGCGGCGCCGACATCACAAATGGCCAATTCTGCGCCTTCGGCGCAAGGCGGAGAAGCCGTTTGACCCATCCAACCCCCACAACAAGAGGTGCGACGTGACCTTCAAATCCATCCTCCGAACACCCGAAGCGCAGATGACGCTCGTCCTTCTGGTGGCTTCTGTCCTGTCGCTTGTGTTCATGGGTTCCCCCATCGCCGCACCTCGGGCGCTTTTTGGACGGTCGCTTTCCGCGATCCCGCCAAGCATGTTCCCCGCCATCACGATCACCCTTCTGGCGGTGCTTTGCGTGATCGCCCTGGTGCTGATCGCACGCGGCCAGGGGCGGTGCAGGACGCACCGATGAGACGCGCCGAATGGGCCCGATCCTTCATCCTGTTTGGCATCCTCACCCTATACGCGCTGACCATGGCCCCTTTCGGGATCCTGATTTCGTCCGCTGTGACCATCGCGCTGCTTTCGCTGGTGATGGAGGCCCGCAACCCGACCTAGATTGTGTTGGTCAGCCTGATCGGCCCTATTGCCCTGTACCTTGCCGCCACGCGCCTTCTGGCCGTGTCGCTTCCTGAACTGATCGCGATCGAGCTCTTTTACGCCCGCGTTCTGCCGTTTTGACCCATCCCGTGACCCTGACTGTAGAGGCTTAAATGATAGACCAGTTTATCGAAGGGTTCGGCATACCATGCGGCTGGACAAACCATGGTTGCCATTGGCCTGTTTGCCGGGATGCTTGTCGGCTCCTTGCCCGGCTTCACCACCCTGATGGCCATGGCGATCCTGCTGCCGATCTCGTTCTTCATGGACCCGCGCGTGGGCATCCGCTTCCTGCTTGGTATCTACAAGGGAGGCATCTTCGGCGGCAGTGTTCCGGCGATCTTGCTGTCGATGCCCGGTACGGGCGCGGCGGTGGCGACGTCAAGGGATGGCTATAAGCTGACCCAACAGGGCAGGTCGCGCAAAGCCCTTGATATGGCGCTGTTTGCGTCCGCTTCGGGCGATACGTTCTTCGACATCTTCACCATCATGATGATTTTCCCCATCCCCTTCCTGGTGATGCAGTTCGGCCCGCCAGAACTGTTCGCCGTGCGGCTGATGAGCCTTGTGATTATCGCCGCCACCTCTGCCGCGAACCCGGTCAAAGGCTTGGTGATGATGATGTTCGGCCTGTGGCTGTCGTTCATCGGGACAGATCCATTGGGCGGCGTGGAGCGCTTTGCTTTCGGGCTGCTTGACCTGCGCTCGGGCATTCCGCTTCTGCCCGTGCTGATCGGCGTCTTCGCCATTCCTGAGGTCGCCTCCATCGTGATCCGCAACGAGAAGGGCCGCAAGCTCGCCGCCCTGATGGGAGAACGCCTGAAACTGCACGAGTTCCGCCGCTGCGCCCGGACCATTGGCCGCTCTACCCTGATCGGGACAGGCATCGGGATCATCCCCGGTCTGGGCAAAATCGTGGCCGCGATGATGGGCTATTTGGCGGCCAAGAACGCATCCGACCACCCAGAGACCTTTGGCGAGGGCGAGCTTGAAGGCGTCGCGGCCGCAGAAGCCGCCAACAACGCCGTGAACGGCCCCACGCTGGTGCCCTTGCTGACCCTTGGCATTCCTGGCGACAACGTCACGGCCATTCTGCTGGGTGCTTTCGTGGCCCAGGGCCTGCGTCCGGGACCGGAGTTGTTTAAACGGCAAGGCGCCACGGTTTTCGCGATCCTGGTGGCAATGGTGGTGGGCTTCATCCTTGGGCCAGCAATGGATTACGCCTTTGGCCAGACCGTCGCCATGTCCAACGGCGATGCCCTTGGCTTCTTCGTGACCGAACGCATCGGGGCGATGCTGATCCTGCTGGCCACGCCTTTCGCCGGATACCTTTTGTGGAAGCGCCTTTACGGCAAACCCACAACCAAATCCACAACGACACCAACCACATAGTACGGGACGCGGCGCAGGAGGGCGCCGCTTTCCACCATCAAACCCAGGGAGAAAAGACATGATGAAGAACTGTGCAGCAGCCTTGGCCGTTACCGGAGCCGCCGTCGCCGCGACCGGCGCCATGGCCCAATCCGAGTACCCCGAACGCCCCATCACGATGGTCATCTCATTGGGCGCTGGTGGATCCCCTGACTTGAACGCACGGGTCATCACCTCGATCATTCCGACCTATCTGGAACAGGCTGTGATCGTGCGCCTGACCCCCGGCGCCGGCGGTCAGCTTGGCACTCAAGAAGTCGCCAACGCCCCCGCCGATGGCTACACGCTTTTATTCACGCACAACTATATCGACATGCTGCAAAAGCACGTCGAGAACCTGCCCCACAACCCGGCCGAAGATTTCGTGACCGTGGCACGGGTCAATTACGCGCCGATCGCCGTGGCCGTGAACGCCGACAGCCCTTATGAGACCATGGACGACCTGATTGCCGCATCCCGTGAAACCCCCGCCGACACGCCAGAAGATGCCTTGGCAACTCTGGGCGAGGCGTTTGAGACCCTTGGCGAAGGCACCACCTTAACCCCCATGATGGGCCGTCTGGGCGAGAACATCTATATCATCACCGGTGACGAATACGAGGCCATGCGTGCTGACCAAAGCGTCGCCTACGAGGCGCTGGTGAACCAACTGGCAGCGCAATAATGCAGTAACATCGGGCGGGGGTGGCCGTTGGGGTGCCCTCGCCCTTCCCCCGCTGAATATGGACCGGAGATCAGCCTTGTCTGACAGATTTGGACCCCTTGGCGTCCTGGCACTGATGATCCCGCAGCAAAATTCAAACATGCAGCCCGAGCATGAGATGCTCCGCCCCGACGGGGTCAGCAATCAGACCTATCGGTTTGATATCTCGGTCCAGGATACGGTGCCCGAGACCGCTTGGCTCCACGTCAAAACCTCGGACCGGATCATTGACGTGACGATGAATGCGATCCACGCCGCCTTTGACAAGGTGAACACGGACGAGGTCGATACCATCCTTCATGTGGGCGGGGCCCTTGGGATCGCCGACATTGTCGATGATCTAGAGGATCGCTTGGGTAAACCGGTGATCTCGTCCACCTCGGTCGGTTATTGGTACGCCTTGCGGATGATGGGCCTTGATATGCCGCTGAGCCTTGGCGCGCAGATCACGCGCCACCCCCTGCCCGCCCGCTTTCGCGACCCGACACGCCGTGTCTCGTAGGTTCCGAGGCGGCGCGTTACAGCGCTGCCACGACCAATTCCTCGGCCAGCGCCGCCAGTTGTACGCGCAAGGCGTCCGACAGCGGAATGCCCTTGGTGGATCGTTCCAGCCGCACGCGGTCCATCCTCTCCCCCGGCAGGCGGATCTCGTCCACGCCGGGCATCTTGGCCGAGGATTTCATCTGCCGCCACACGTCATCAATCTCGGCCCGGAAGACATCGGGGTCGGCAAAGGCCGCGATATCGAGGGCAAGGATCATTTGACCGGTGTTCGTAACGCTTGTGGCGTCGGCGTTGAAATCCACCACATCGCGCCCAAAGGCGGCCCCGTTCAGAACGCCCGCAAGGATGCCGAACACCAGCGACAGCCCATATCCGTTGGGCCCGCCGATGGGCAGCAAGAAGCCTTCGCCCGCGCGGGTGGGATCGGTCAGCGGATCACCGTTACGGTCCACCATCCAGCCCTCGGGCATCTGCTCGCCCCGTTGCGCGGCGGTCTTGACCTTGCCGTATGCCGCAACCGTCGTGGCCATATCCAGCACGATCGGCGGGTAATCCTTGGAGGGCAGCGCCACGGCAATCGGATTGGTCGACAGCAACATATCCGTCCCGCCCCAAGGCGGCATATGATTGGCCGAACCCACCGCCAGATAGAGGCCGATCATATTCTCTTGCACGGGCATCCCACAAAACGCCAGACACCGGGCGATGAAGGCCACAAGATCGCTTTGAGAAACAAGATCAGACATTGGAAACCTCTTTGAACAAAAGGAACGGGATATGGGATACCCTCCGGAAGCCGGCACGATCATCATCTGCGGGGACATCACGCCGTTCGCCCGAGGCGACGGGGTGAAAACGCGCTTGATGGTGGGCAAATCCGTGGCCGATGCCACCCCCTTCACCGCCGGCACGACCGTTTTCCCTGCGGGTGCCGCCGCGCCGCTGCATACGCACAACTGTGCCGAGCAGGTAACGACCTTGGCGGGCCATGCCGAGGCAATGGTGCGCGGCGATGTCACTCACTGGGGCCCATGGACACCAGCTTCGTGCCCGCCGACGTGCCCCACTACTTTCGCAACATCGGCGTTGGCCCCCTGACAATCCTGTGGATCTACGCCGCCCGTGATGTCACGCGGACTTTCATTGAGACCGGAGAAACCGTCGCCCATATGTCGCCCCGCGATCAGGTCTCGGCGAATACGGCTCTGCGGTAGATTTGGTTGACCAATTAACGCCATTTGTGACACTCTCCCCGTTAGATAATGACCATAAACAATAAAGTTTCGAGCGAAATCCCGTATATCGCACCGAAATCTGGCGGGTAAATTGGACAACCAATGCAAGACAGAAACCTGACACGCCTGCGGCGCTGGATCGCGACATCAGATATGGCGCGGGGCGCACGCCTGCCGCCGGAAAGACGCCTGTCGGAAGCCTTGGGCCTGAGCCGGGCCGAACTGCGCAATGCTCTGCTGGTGCTGGAATCCGAAGGCCTGCTGGAGCGCCACGTCGGGCGCGGCACGTTCCTTGCCAGAACCCCGCCACCACCGCGCAGCGCCATGGGGATTGACGCCACCATCGGTGCACTGTCAGAGACCACGGGCCCCGTCGATGCGTTGGACGCCCGCGTTGTGCTAGAGCCCGCCCTCGCCCGCTTGGCAGCCCTTCACGCGACACCTAAGCAATTGCGTTCATTGCAGGAAATGTCCGATGCCATGCGTGGTGCACCCACTTGGGCCGCCTATGAAAAGCTCGACCACGACTTTCACAGCCTGATCGCCGCCGCCTCGGGCAACACGATGCTTCTGGCGCTTTTCGATATCCTCAACGGAGTGCGCCAAGTGGTGGTTTGGCGCAGGCTTGCCCCTGCCGACCAGCAGCCCGAGCGGGATTACCATTCGTTTGACGAACACGATGCAATCGTCGCCGCGTTAACCACGCGCGACGGGGCGGCCGCCGCGAAGGCCATGGCCGCCCACCTGCATGCAACACGCGCGGTCCTGACTCAAAGCTACGAGGAATAGCAGCGGGATTAGAACTTCACATACCCCTTAACAGGAGGTCTTGTTTGGCTGATCGCACCCCAGTTCTGTAAATTCTTTCAATAACTTGGACAGGGTGGATTGTGCATGAGACAGGTAGAAGTGGCGGTGACCGGAACAGGCTGGTGTGGCGGAATGCGCGCCGAGTCCTTGGCGAAATCCGCTTTGGTGGACAAGCTGCACATCTGTGAAGTCATGCCCGAGCGCTTGGCCGAGGTGCGCGCGTTATCCAACCCCGCCACGGCAACCGATGACTACCAAGACATCGTGCACAACCCCGCGATGGAGGTGGTCTATATCTCCACCACGCCCGAACCCACGCACTACCCCATCGCCCGCGACTGCCTGAAGGCGGGCAAGCATGTTTTGCTGGAAAAACCCATCGCGATGGAGCTGGCCGAGGCCGATGACCTGATCAACATCGCCGCCGAGCAAGGGGTGAAGTTCACCATCGGCTATTCACAACGCTTCAACCCCAAGATCGCTTGGGCCAAGAAGAACATCGCGGAAGGCAAGCTTAGCAAAATTGTTAACGTCATGGTCAGCCGCCACCTGTCGCGCAGCTTGGGCTCTCGGATTGCGGGGCGGGTGAAATTGTCGCCCGCGGCGATGGAATCCACCCACGATCTGGACTTCGTCTACTGGCTGCTCGATGCGAAGCCGACCAAGGTCTACAGCCAAGGCGCCTACGGCTATATGGAAAAGCTCAACGGGTCCTTTGATTGCATGTGGAACACCGTGAACATGGATAACGGCACGCTGGTGGTGATCGGCGGCGGCTGGAACCTGCCCCGCGCCTACCCCAATTATTGTGGCACCTAGATCGAGATTACCGGCACCGAAGGCGCGTTGATCCTGGACGACACCTCGCGCGATAATTGGTATTCGACCGTGGAAGGCCACACCCAATTCCCCTCTCCACCATGTCGGGCGAACACGTAGACCACATGTATGCAGGGCAAATGGGCCTGGAAACGGTGCATTTTCTGGAGTCGGTCCTGCTCGATCGTGACCCGTTGGTCTCGCCTGCCCGTGCGCGGATGGTGATGGAAAGCTATCTGGCCGCCGATATTTCGGCCGCAACGGGCGACCCGGTGGAACTGCTCCTGTCTAACCAAGCACTGTCGACCCTCGCCGATATGCTCGCGGCGCAGAAAGAAGGCTCCTCATGACCCGGATTGGCGTCGTTGCCATTAGTCAGATGGGCGGCGGCATCGCCCGCTGTCTGGACCGCGCGGGCGTGCTTCACACGGCCCGCGATCGCAAAGCAGAACAGCGACAGGTGGCGGGGCTTTCTGTGGCGGTTAGTGATGATGTGGCGGGTTGCGACGTGATCCTTTTCGTGGTGCCAAGCACAGCGCAAGTCGCGGAAGTTATGGCAGATTTACCGACTCGAGCGGGGCAAGTGGTCGTGGACCTCACGACATCTCACCCCGATGACAGCATGGCGCTGGCAGCCGAGGTTTGGGCCGCCGACGTGGTGTTTTCCTGCGTGTATGACACCGACCAATTGGCCGAGCTGATCGCGCAGGCCCCGGTGTCGCAAACAATCCTGATCTCGCTCAGCACCTGTGACCCGGACCGCATGGCGGCCCTTGCCGCTGACGCGCGGCCGAAAGGAATCACTCTGTTGGAGGCGCCGATTTCCGGCACCAGCAAGGGCCTGGCGTAGGGCGATGTCTTGCTTCTTGTGGCCGGAGATTTGGCCTCTGCCGAAACGGTCACGCCGCTATTGGACGCCATCGCGCGGCACCACATTCATGTGGGCGAAATCGGCAATGGTAACCGGGCCAAACTGGCGATCAATCTTGTGCTCGGCCTTCACCGCGCGGCCTTGGTGGAGGGCTGATCTTTGCCGAAAGCATTGGATTGGCGGGTGGTGAGTTTCTGGAACTCGCCCAGGCTTCTGCCGCCTATTCCGCCGTCATGGATGCAAAGGGCGCGCCAATGGTTAACCGTGATTTCGCCCCGCAAGGTTGCATCGCAAATCGGCCAAGGACTTCTCCTTGATCCAAGCCCAAGCGCAGGCCACCGGGCAAGGGTTGCCATTCACCCGGACCTATCTGGAAATGATGGAGGAAGCCCTGCGCCACGATGAGGGGGACTTGGACAATTCTGCTGTCTTGCTCCCCATCTCTCGTAGCCGCGCCTGACCGGGGTTCAATTCGGCTTTTTCAGCCGCACCTCATCGGGCACGGCAAGCGGAGTATTGGGGCCGTCAATGAATTCTACCGTCGTGAACAGCAAGTCCGTTTCGCCAATGTTTTCAACGGAATGGACCATGTGATCCCCATCACCATAGTCGAAATGCTTGGTCTCTCCGGCGTAGTGCACCACATCATTTATTACGCCGGAAGAGAAGTATCCCCGCGCTTTTCCGTCCCCCAGTGCGGACCAGAAATAGCGGTTCACATGGCGGTGGAAACGGCACCGCCCCCCGGCAGGGATATGCAGGTGCCAGATCCGCATCGTTTCCGTCTCGGACACCAGAACCGACCCCACGCACCCGTTGTCCAGATCGCCCAACATCTCTTGATAAAGGCCATCGGGCCAATGGGCGAAAGCTGTGGGATCTTGGTTAATCACAACATGGTCGGGGCCATGGGTCTGGGAGGTGGTCATGGTGTCCTCCGGGGTTAAATGGCCGTTATCGCGTCCAGATCTTTCTTGAACGCCGCTTTTTGTTCTTCTGGCATCGGGCGCAGAGGGGGCTGCATCGTTAACCAGGTTTCATCGCCGCTGCGCCAGCTTTCTGCGGTCTTCATCGACGCCATCAGTGGGTACTTTGACGCCGTGGCGCGGGCTGTGCGCACGACCTCCATCGCGGCGTCTCGGGCCGGACCCTCGGGGGCATTCTTCGCGGCTTGAACCGCGCGCGCCGTGAGGTTGGTCGAGCCCGAGATAATGCCCGCAGAGCCGGTCGACAGTCCGTCCCACAAGAACGCCTCGGACGAGGGGTAAACGTCGAAATCTTCAGCCACACCGCCCGTCGCCTCAATGAAGCCGCGCGACTGCTCAAAATCGCCGCTGCTGTCCTTGAGACCCGCAATGATCGGGCCAAATTCAGTCTTCAAGCGGAGGACCAGATCGGTGCTGAAGGGCACCATCGACATCTGCGGGAAATGATACAAGAAGATGCGCAGATCATCGCGCCCCACCTGCTCGATCACCGAGGCATAGAAGGCGAACAACCCGTCATCGGAGGCATTCTTATAGTAGTATGGCGGCAGGATCAGCGCGTTAAAATAGCCCGACGCACAGGCCGCAGAGGTCAGTTCGACGCAATCAGGAAGCGAGGGCGCACCGGTGCCGAAAATCACCCGGTCCGCTTCAATTCCGGCCTCCGCGAAGGCGGCAGGCAGGGCCAACCGGTCCGCCATCGCGGTCGAGGTTCCCTCTCCGGTGGTGCCAATGGGGGCCACGCCGTCACAGCCGCCATCGCTTAGCAAATGCTGGCAATAGCCAACGAGTTTTTCCTGCTGCACGCGTCCGTTTTGGTCAAAAGGCGTCACGGCGGCGGCGTAGATGCCGCGTCTTGCTTTGGTCATATCTGTGGTCCTTTGGATTTCGCGCCGCCAACGACGCCCGGCCTGTTGGATACGACAACTTTGATGGCATCGTCGATCCGCTCTTTCGCGTATTTCAGCGCGGTGGGCAGATCGTCCATCGGAAACGTATGGATGTGAATCAAGCTGGCGTCAAAGGTGCCCGCTTCCATGAGGGCCATCGCGCGGTGGGTGGCCGAACGCCCCTCGCCCCGGATGCCATAAAGGTAAATGTTGTTAACCGCCAACGCACCGAGGTCGAATTCCACCGCGTTTTTCGGAAAGGCCGCAAGACAAATCTTGCCGCCCCGGTTGGTCATGGCGACGGCTTGGTTCACCGTCGTCTCATTGCCCGCGCAATCCACGACGTAATCCGCGCCCTTGCCCGTCAGTTACTTCACCCGTGCCACGACATCCTCGAATCGGGCATCAATCACGTGATCGGCCCCCAATTGCAGGCCAATGGCATTGCGGCTTTCGCGCGTGCCGCCAACACCACCGGCGACGCGCCAAGCGCCTTGGCTACGGCCACCGCCAGCAACCCAATGGGCCCCGGCCCGATCACCACGACGTTTTCGCCAGCCACCAAGCCGCCGAATTCCGTCAGCCCGTACATGGAGGTGCCCGCCGTCACCACCAACGTGGCCTCCTCATCGGACATCGCGTCGGGGACCCGGATCAATGTGTAAACGTTGTTAACCGCGTACTCCGCAAAGCCCCCACCGGTGGTGAATCCATTGGCGCGATGGCCTTTATTCCTGTCCCCGTAGTTGAGTCCATAGTTGTGGCACGAGGTATACATTCCCATGCGACGCCGTTTGCATTGGCCGCAGCCCGCGTGGATTTCTACCGTCACCCGGTCACCCACGGCGAATTCATCTACCCCCGGCCCCAGCGCCGCGACGGTGCCCATATACTCATGGCCCGGCGTGTAGTTTTTGTTGAATGGGGGCCCGCCCTCGATCAGCGCCGGGGTGCCATAGGTCAGGATCTCCAGATCGGTGGCGCAGATCGCGACAGCGTCGATGCGCACCAAAACTTCGGCCCGGCCCGGTGAGGGCATTGGCTTATCCGTTAGGGTCAACTCCTCTGGGTCGCCAAGTACCCATGCCCCCATGGTGTCGGGAAGATCATCCCCCAGGCTGCGGCTTTGCTCTGATGTGCGCGCCATTGCTGAAACCCCTCATATTGGTTTACCAATTCCTCAAATGAGGAAGAGGTGATCCGAAGGGTGTGGACGCACTTTTCAACTATTCGAAACAGAATATTTCCATTCTATCAGAATATTGGTTTTCCGACTTAGACATTACAACCAATCATCGCCCCTCCACCCCATAAATCGGATAGCTCGCGCAAAGCTCTGCCGTCATCATCCGAGCCGACGCCAACCGCTGGTCCCGCGAGCCATCATCTGCCGTCACAATGGCCGCAATCTCTGTGCCTAACCGGTCGAAATCTGACGCCGAGAAGCCGCGCGTGGTGGCCGCTGCCACCCCAAGGCGCAGGCCCACCCATTTGTTCGGGTTCGCCACGTCGTAGGGCACCGGATTCTTGTTGCTGGTGATGTTGGCCTGATCCAATAGCGCCTCTGCTTCGCGGCCCAAGATGCCATGGCGGCTCAGGTCCAGCAGCACAATATGGGTGTCCGTCCCGCCGGACACGATGTCGATCCCGCCCGCTTGCAAGGCTCGTGATAGGGCGGCGGCATTGTCCACCACGCGGGCGGCGTAATCCTTGAACGAGGGATCCAGTGCTTCGCCCAGGCACACCGCTTTGGCGGCCAGAACCTGCGTGTGAAGGCTGCCTTGGACGCCCGGAAACACGGAAGATTGCAGCTTCTTGCGCCATGCCTCATCACGCGACAGGATCAACCCGCCGCGAGGGCCCCGCAGGGTTTTGGTGGTGGTGCAGGTCACGATATCCGCATGGGGAATAGGCGACGGATGCACCCCGCCCGCGACCAATCCGGCGATATGGGCCATATCGACCATAAAATACGCCCCGACCTTCTCGGCAATCTGCTCCAGTCGGGCAAAATCCAGCGTGCGGGGGTAGGCAGAGCCGCCCGCGATCAGCAACTTGGGCTGCACCTCCTGGGCGCGGGCCTCGACCGTGTCGTAGTTAATGGTGCCGGTGCCACGATCCACGCCGTAGTGATGCGCCTCAAACCAACGGCCCGAGAGGTTGGCGGACAGACCGTGGCTCAGGTGACCGCCAGCGGCCAGATCTAGGCTCAACACCCGGTCGCCGGGTTTGAGAAGGGCAAAGAACACCGCAAGATTGGCTTGGCTGCCAGAGTGGGGCTGCACGTTGGCATAAGCGCAATCAAACAGCGCACAGGCTCGGTCAATCGCGGCTTGCTCCACCACATCCACGTTCTGCCCGCCCCCATGAAACCTCGCGCCGGGGTAGCCTTCCAACGTCTTGTTGGTCATCTCGTGGCCAAGGGCATCCAAAACGGCACGGCTGACGATATTCTCGGACGCGATCAGCTCGATCTGGGTCTGTTGCCGCGTGAGCTCGGCCTTCAAGGCGTCGGCGATCAACGGGTCAGTTTGGTCAATTGGGGCTGAGAAGTATTGCGTCATCGTTGGGCTCTGCTTGCTTTGAGGGGGCTGCGCGGGTGCGCGACACTTGCACCACACGACCACGCCATCGCCCCATCGCGCAAACGAGATTTACTTCGCCTTAGGCGTAGAATATCTATGCCTAGCATGACCATTCCTTCCAAACGCCCAAACCTGCCGCCCCTGAACGGTCTGCGCGTGTTTGAGGCCGTCGCCCGCCTTGGCAGTTTTGTCGCCGCCGCTGATGAGCTTTGCGTGACCCCCGCCGCCGTGTCGCAACAGATCAAAGCGCTGGAGGCGTGGTTGGGCATGGGGCTGTTTGACCGCCACGCCCAAGGCGTCAGCTTGAATGACGCAGGCCGCAGTGCGGCGGCGGATTTGACCCAAGCCTTTGATATCATGGGGGGCGCAGTGGTGGGCCTGTTGCGCAAGGCCAGCCCCCTGACGATCCGCATCGCGGCATTGCCAAGCGTCGCACACCTCTGGCTTGCGCCGCGCCTTGGGGCCTTGCGGGCGGCGGTGCCCGATCTGCGGGTCTCTGTCACTGCCCGCGAAACGCCGCCGAACCTGAAGCGGGAGCCGTTTGATCTGAGCCTTTTCGTACTGGACCACGGGGACATGGACGACGCACTTGCCATCGCGCGGGATGAGATTTTCCCCGTCTGCGCTCCGGACATTGCCGCACGCCTAACCACCCCGACGGACCTATCGGCTGAGACATTGCTGAGTGACGTGAACTGGCACGCCGATTGGGAGACATGGAACGCGGGTGTGAGCGCTGGATTGGACCTGCGCACGCCGGGGCCGACATTCTCGCTCTACGGCTTGGCATTGGAAGAGGCCAAGAACAGCGCGGGCGTATTGATGGGGCACGGTTTCTTGGTAAACGAGCCCCTGCAGCGCGGGCGTTTGGTGGCGCCGTTTGCCGAGAAGATTGCCCTGAACCGGAGCCTCTGCCTTCAGATTGGCGACACCCGTGGACAAGACGCGGTGATCAACAGGATCGTTGCCGTGCTGCTTGCGGGTTAGGCTGCGCTACAAGCCGTTCACAGGCACTTTCAACACCGGGTTACCGTCAGCATCCTTGGGAATTTCACCCGCCCGCATGTTCACTTGCAGCGATGGGATAATCAGCTTGGGCATCGCCAGCTGCGCGTCGCGTTCCGTGCGAAACGCGATGAAGTCGTCTCGGGTTTTGCCGCCACCCACGTGGATATTGCTGGCCTTCTGCTCAGCCACCGTGGTTTCCCACGCAACCGCGCGGCCCCCCGGCCCGTAGTCGTGGCACATGAACAGGCGCATCTCGTCGGGCAAAGACAGAACTTTCTGGATGCTGTCGTAAAGCTCGCCCGCGTCCCCGCCGGGAAAATCCGCGCGCGCCGATCCGCCGTCGGGCATGAACAGCGTATCCCCCGCAAAGGCGGCGTTACCCATGACATGCACCATGCAGGCGGGCGTGTGACCCGGTGTGGCCATCACGAACACCGGCATCGTGCCGATCATGTAGGTGTCGCCATCATTGAACAGCGCATCAAACTGGCTGCCGTCGCGCTGGAAATCGGTGCCCTCATTAAACACTTTCCCAAAAGTGTCCTGGATCACCATGATATTGGCCCCGACACCGGTCTTGCCGCCCAACTTCTCCTGAATATAGGGGGCGGCTGACAGGTGATCGGCATGGACGTGGGTCTCGATAATCCATTCCAGCGTCAGGCCCTGTTCTTGGATGCGGGCAATCAGCGCGTCCGCATGGGCCGAGGTAATCCGCCCCGCCGCATAGTCGATGTCCATCACCGTATCGACCACCGCACAAGCGTCAGAGGCCGGATCCTTCACGATATAGCTGATCGTATTGGTGCCTTCGTCGAAGAAGCCTTCAACTAGCGGCTCAATATCCATGTTGACGGGGTAGTTGGGCATATCAATCTCCTGTCGTTTTGGATGTCAGGCCTTTGCAGCCATGGCGATCTGAACGCGTCGCGCCACGATGATGCCAAGGCCGAGAGCCCCTGTGAAGGCAAATACCTCCCACTGTCCGGTCCCGAGGGCGGGCAATGCGCCGCCGGGGCAAAAGCCCGCGATGCCCCACCCGATCCCGAAGACCGCAGAGCCGCCGACCAACGGCAGATCAATGTCGCGCCGCTCGGGCAGAAGGAACGCCGAGCCAAACAGCGGTGCAGAGCGGCCGAACACCAGCTTGTAGCCGATGAAGGTCGTGACCAGCGCGCCGCCCATGACGAAGATCAACGACGGGTCCCAAGTGCCTGCAACATCGAAGAAATTCAGCACCTTGGCAGGGTTCGCCATGCCAGAAATCGAGATTCCGACACCGAAGATGATCCCGATCGCGTAAGCAATGATTAAACGCATACCTCAGGCCCCCAATACGTGGCGCACGATGAACACCGTGACCAAAGTGGCAATCATGAACGTGGCTGTGGCCACGATAGAGCGAGGCGAAAGTCGGGCGATACCGCAGACCCCGTGGCCGGATGTGCACCCGCCGCCATAGGTCACCCCAATGCCGACAATAAAGCCGCCCACCAGCAACATCGGCAGGCTGATTGGCACCTGAACCTCGGGCATGTTGCCGCTGACCAGCAAGACAACCAACGGCCCCGTCACCATCCCCGCCACCACGGCGGCGCGCCAAGCGAAGTCCGCGCGCGATGCCGGAAAGATGACGCCCGCAAGAACCCCCGTCGCCCCCATGATCCGCCCTAGAAAGAGCATCAGCAAAGTCGCAGACAGGCCGATCAGCCCCCCACCTAGTAGCGATATCCATGGGGTAAATTCAGTTTCCATCAAGCCTCTCCGGTTTGGTTCTTGGGGTAACGCGCCGCATCGCGTGGGCGCTGGTTCAGTTGATCTATGCCCTGCGCGGCGGATGTTCTGTGACGAAGTCACCAAACCGCACAGAAAAGGCGCGGGCGTCAGCCTGTCGCCAAGTCAGACAGGGCACTTTGGTCCAGTATTCGCACCCGGCCCCGTTGCTGCTCTAGCCACCCGCGGCGCTGGAATTCGTGCAACTGACGAGAAATCACCTCTCTCGCGGTGCCCAGTTCGCTGGCCAGCGCCTGATGGGTGGCGGTAACCTCGGCTGCGCTGTCAGACAGCTCCAGCAAGCGCGCCGCAAGCCGCACATCAATGCGCCCAAAGGCAACGTCTTCGATGATCTTGAACAGCCCGGTCAGGCGGTGCGAATAGGCGGCCAGAATGAAATCGCGAAACACCGGCGAGTCCGAGACAAGGGCGTCGAAGGTCGCCTTGGGCAGCGCCATGGCGGTCACATCGGTTTCCGCGATGCCTTCGGCCAAATAGGCCTCATGGGCCAGCATACAGGCCGTGGTCATGACGCAGCTTTGCCCCGCTTCGACCCGGTACAAGACAATCTCTCGCCCGCTGTCCGAGGTTTGGGAAACCCGCACCGTACCGTTGAGCAAAAACAACAGGTTCTCAGGCACATGACCGGGGCCAAATATCTGCGCCCCCTCGGTCACCCGTATCAACTTGCCATCGGATTGCAGCTTTCGGCGCACAGAGTCCGGTAAACGGGCCAGCCCGGGAAACTGTTGCGTCCAGTCTTTTGGTCCACTCATGTGCATCTCTTGCCTAAGGAAAACAGCGGGCTTTCCCGATGAAGATAGGCTTGCGATGGCGAAGTTACCACCGCCAACAACGCGAAGAATAAGGGGCGGTCAACGCCCGGTTCGCAGCCCTTCACTCGGCTTGCAGTCGCCGGGGAACGCGCCTAATAATCCGGGAAACCCCTTACAATCGGAGACAGTCCATGGACGCTGCCAGCACCTCCCCCCAATCCGCCCGCGCCAAGCCCGCGAGCCTGGTTTGGGACGACCCGTTTCTGCTGGAAAACCAGCTGACGGAGGAGGAGCGGATGATCCGCGACAGCGCCCATGCCTATTGCCAAGAGGCCCTGGGGGCGCGCGTCGTCATGGCCAACCGCCACGAGACATTTGACCGCGATATCATGACCGAAATGGGCGATATGGGCCTTCTGGGCGCGACCATCCCCGAGGAATACGGCGGCATCGGCGCCAACTATGTCTCCTACGGGCTGGTCGCCCGCGAGGTGGAGCGGGTCGACAGCGGTTACCGCTCGGCCATGTCGGTGCAAAGCTCGCTGGTGATGCACCCGATCTTCGCCTACGGCACCGAGGCGCAGCGCCAGAAATTCCTGCCTGAGCTGGCCTCGGGACGCATGGTCGGCTGCTTTGGGTTAACCGAACCGGACCACGGATCGGACCCCGGCTCCATGGTCACCCGTGCAAAGCCGGTGGACGGCGGCTACAGCCTGTCCGGCGCGAAGAACTGGATCACCAACTCGCCCATCGCCGATGTCTTCATCATCTGGGCCAAGTCCGACGCCCATGACGGCAAGATCAAGGGCTTCATCCTCGAGAAGGGAATGAAGGGCCTGAACGCCCCGAAGATCGAGGGGAAATTCTCGCTTCGCGCCTCGATTACGGGCATGATCCAGATGGATGAGGTCTTTGTGCCCGAGGATAATTTGCTGCCTGAAGTCAGTGGCTTGGCCGGTCCGTTCGGATGCCTCAACCGGGCGCGCTTCGGCATCGCCTGGGGTGCTATGGGCGCGGCCGAGGCCTGCTTCCACGCCGCCCGCGACTACACCATGGACCGCAAGCAATTCGGCCGCCCGCTGGCGCAAACACAGCTGATCCAGAAGAAGCTGGCCGACATGCAGGCCGAGATCGCCCTGGGCCTGCAAGGGGCCCTGCAACTGGGCCGGATGTTCGACGATCACAACGCCCCTGCCGAGTTGATCAGCCTGATGAAGCGTAACAATTGCGGTAAAGCGTTAACCATTGCCCGCGAAGCCCGCGACATGCACGGCGGCAACGGCGTCAGCGACGAATACGGCGTGATCCGCCACGTGATGAACCTTGAGGCCGTTAACACCTACGAGGGCACCCACGACGTCCACGCCCTCATCATGGGCCGCGGCATCACCGGTTTGCAGGCCTTCGCCTGACCCCATCGCATGGCCCGGACCCGCTGAAAAGCGCCCCGGGCCATGGCACCCTTTTCGTGCAATCGGTCGCCCTCAAGGGCCGTCTGCGCCCCTGGTCCCGGAGCCCCGATGACCCACGCCCTGCCCCCACGAATGATCGCTTCTGCCGCTCAACCGGGCCGCCCGTGTTAGTCTTTGCGCGGACTTATGTGATCGCGGCGTTAGGCGTCGCGGTCTTTTATGGGTTAGGCTTGCCTTTGCCGTTCCTGCTTGGCCCCTTGGCCTCTTGCCTTGTCGCCGCGTTATTGGGCATCGCGATGAGCGGGAATGCCACGATCAACCACGCGATGCGCACCATTCTGGGGGTCGCCGTGGGCGCAACCCTGAGCATGAGTGTTGTGCTTGGCCTGGGCGCCATGTGGCCTACGCTGCTGATGATGCTGGTGATGACAGCACTTATCGGCGCGGTCGGCATCCCCTATTTTCAGCGTCTTTGGGGGTTCGATTTCCCCACCAGCTACTACTCAGCCATGCCCGGTGGCTTGCAAGACATGCTCGCGTTTGGCGAAGAAGCAGGCGGCGACGTGCGGGCCCTGTCGCTGATCCATGCCACGCGCGTTTTGGTGATCGTGACTGTCCTGCCTTTCGTGCTGGTCGGCGCGTGGGAGGTGGACCTGAGCAACCCACCCGGAGCACCTGCGGCTTCACTTCCGTGGAACGAACTGCTGTGGATGGCGGCGGCGGGGCTTGTCGGCTGGCAGGTTGCCAAAGCCGTCGGCCTGTTCGGCGCGTCGATCCTGGGACCTCTGATCGCCGCAGCAATCCTGGCGATGACGGGCATTTTGAACCACCGCCCGCCCGCCGAGGCGATCTTCGTGGCACAGTTCTTCATTGGCATGACCATTGGCACCAAATACGGCGGCGTGACGGGGCCCGAGGTGCGGCGAGACGTTCTGGCGGCGCTCGGCTATTGTGTCATTATCCTGTTGATTTCAGGCGTTTTCGCCGAGGTTGTAGTGGCCCTTGGGCTGGCGCCGCATATGGAATCTCTGTTGGCATTCGCCCCAGGCGGGCAAGCCGAAATGACAGTGCTGGCGCTGATCGCCGGGGCCGATGTGGCCTTTGTGGTGGCCCACCATCTGCTGCGTATCTTGGCAGTTATCATCGGCGCGCCCATCGCCGCACGTCTGTTTGGTCGTTAACGCCGTTAACCTTGCGCCAAAGACCTCAGGATCGGGCAATCGGGTTTCGCGTCGCCCGCGCAAGTTTCAACCAAATGCGACAGGGTGGCCCGCATGTCAGTCAGGGCTTTGATCTTAGCGTCAATCTCGTCCAAATGGGTCGCCGCCACCGCCTTCACTTCGGCGCTGGAGCGGTCCTTGTCCTCCCAAAGCGCCAAGAGAACGCGGCATTCGTTGATCGAAAAGCCCAATGCCCGGGCCCGGCCTATGAAGGTCAGTTTATGCAGATCCTGATCGCTGAAGTCCCGGTAGCCGTTCGACCCTCGCGCTGGGGTAATCAGGCCGATCTCCTCATAGTAGCGGATCGTTTTAGCCGGCAGATCAGCGGCTTGGGATACGTCTTTGATGTTCATGCTGCCCCCATGCCGCGCAACCGCAAGGCGTTGACGACGACGGAGACGCTCGACAAAGCCATCGCGCCCGCCGCAAAAGCCGGAGATAACAGCAGCCCAGTGAAGGGGTAAATCACCCCCGCCGCCACAGGGATCAGCGCCGCGTTATAGGCGAACGCCCACCCAAGGTTCTGACGGATATTCCGCATCGTGTGCTTTGAGACATCGAAGGCCGTGACCACGCCCGACAGGTCACCGGACATCAACACCACATCGGCGCTTTCAATCGCCACGTCGGTCCCGGTCCCAATGGCGATACCGACATCTGCCTTCGCCAGAGCGGGGGCGTCGTTGATGCCGTCGCCCACAAAAGCCACCGTCGCCCCCTGACGCAGTTCGTTAAGGGCGTTAACCTTTCCGTCCGGCAAGACCTCGGCCACCACCTCGTCCACGCCGACCTGTGCGGCAATGGCCAGCGCAGACGCGCGCCGATCACCGGTAATCATCGCGACCCGCAGACCCCGTTCCCTGAGCGCCGCAATTGCCGCGGCGCTAGAAGGTTTCACCTGATCCGCCACGGCGATCATCGCGGCGATCACACCGTCCACAGCCACGTAGACCACCGTTTCCCCCCGCGAAAGGGGCGCGTCTTCCGCGCTGGAAATGGGGCCGATGGAAATGCCGTCGCGGGCCATGAAACGATCCGATCCCACGGCCACCGTCCGCCCATCGACCTGGGCGCGGATGCCGAAACCGGGGATAACAACGGCATTGGTCGCGGTAAACACGCCCTTGGCGGCCCGCACGATCGCGTGGGCGATCGGGTGTTCCGAAACGGCCTCTACCGCCGCCGCCTGAGCCAGCACAGTTTCACGGGTGAAGCCGTCGGCCAATCTCACCTCGGTCACCTCCGGCCGCCCTTGTGTGATCGTGCCGGTCTTGTCCAACGCGACAAGCCCGACGCCGCTAAGCCCTTGCAAAGAGTCGCCTTTTCTAAACAGAACCCCAAGCTCTGCCGCCCGTCCCGACCCCACCATGATCGAAGTCGGCGTGGCCAATCCCATCGCGCAGGGGCACGCGATGATCAACACGCTGACCCCCGCCACAAGGGCGTAAGTCACCACCGGATCGGGGCCGAAGATCAGCCAGATCACCACGGTTAACGCCGCCAGCACCATCACCGCAGGGACGAAATAAAGCGTTACGCGGTCCACGATGGCTTGGATCGGCAGCTTCGCGCCCTGGGCGTCCTGGACCATACGCGTGATTTGCGAAAGCGTGGTGTCGGCGCCGACCCGTGTCGCACGGATTTGCAAGGGCCCCGACCCGTTCACCGTGCCGCCGGTGACCGCCGCGCCGGATGACTTTTCGACGGGAACCGGCTCTCCAGTAATCATGGATTCGTCGAGGAATGACGTGCCCTCAATGATTTCTCCATCCACCGGCACTCTCTCTCCGGGACGCAGGACGATGATATCGCCGACCCGTAAGGCGTCGATAGCTATGGTTAACGTGGCGCCATCACGCAGCACCCGGGCCTCTTGCGGTTGCAGGCCGATCAGGGCGCGGATGGCGGCGCCGGTCTGGCCCTTCGCGCGCGCCTCCAGGGCGCGGCCCAACAGGATCAGCGTGACGATCACAGCGGCGGCCTCAAAATACACGGCACGAGAGGCGGCGGGCAGCACTCCCGGCGCGAACGTTGCGAGGGTTGAATAGGCGAACGCCGCCGCCGTGCCCAAAGCTACGAGGCTGTTCATCTCGGGGGCGCCCTTCAGCAAGGCCGGCACGCCAAGGCGGAAAAATACCCTCCCCGGTCCCAAAAGGATTAACGCTGTAAAGGTAAACTGGATTAACCAAGATCCTTGCTGACCGAGTGTGACGCCGATCAATTGGTGGAAGGCGGGGAATAGATGCGCGCCCATTTCCAAGGTGAAGACCGGGACTGTCAGGGCCAGCGCGATCCAAAGCCGCCGGAATGCGGCCTCGGTCTCTTTCGCCGTATCGGGCGCACGGGTCGAGGTGTCTTCCAGCACCTGCGCCGGGTAACCGGCCTTGCCAGAGGCTTCGGCCAATTCACCCGCACGCGCCGCATCGGGCGCCACCTGCACCTGCGCCGTTTTTGTGGCCAGATTGACGGCGACCTCAATGACGCCCGGCTCTGCCGCCAAGGCCCGTTCCACCCGGCCCACACAGGACGCGCAGTTCAGGCCTTCGACCGAAAGTCTGACAATATCGTTAGGCATGGAAGCAATCCTTGATCATGGGTGCCGCCTCACTACACCTTCCAGTCACTGGAAGCTCAAGCCCTAATCTGATCCCGACCCTAGGTCACCCGCTGACGGGTTGTGTACTCGGGCCGGTCCCACAGCTTGTCGCGCAGGATTTCCGCAAGGATCGCAACCGCTTGGCTAACGTCGTCCGCATCCAGATACAACGGCGTGAAGCCGAACCGCATCGTATCAGGGGCGCGGAAATCGCCGATCACGCCGCGCGCGATCAGCGCCTGAATGGCGGCGTAGCCTTCCGAGAAGTGGAACGACACCTGCGAGCCACGCTGCGCTGCGTCGCGCGGGCTGGCAAGGGTGAGGTCCGGGCAAGCGGCCTCCACCTCGGCGATGAACTGCTCGGACAGAGCGACAGAGGCCGCACGGACATCGCGCATATCGACGCCATCCCAGACCTTCAAAGCATGCTCCAGCGCGGCCAGTTGGATCACGGGCGGCGTGCCAACGCGCATCCGCTCGATCCCTGCGCCGGGGCGGTAATCAAGATCGAAGGCAAAGGGGGACTCGTGCCCCAACCAGCCCGAAAGCGCGGGGTTAACGTCGTTAATGATATCGGGACGCACGTAAATAAACGCGGGCGCACCGGGGCCGCCGTTGAGGTATTTGTAGGTACAGCCCACCGCAAATTCCGCGTTCGACGCGGTCATATCCACCGGGATGGCCCCGGCCGAATGAGCCAAATCCCACAACATCACCGCGCCCGCTTTGTGCGCCGCCGCGGTCACGGCGTCCATGTCGTGGACCCGGCCCGTGCGATAATCTACCTGCGTGATCATCACCACCGCGACGCTGCCGTCGATGGCTTCCAGCACGTCCTCAGGGGCGACGACGCGCAGCTCGTGGCCTTGCTCGAGCTGTTGGATCAAGCCTTCCGCCATATAAAGGTCGGACGGGAAGTTGCCGCTGTCAGACAGGATCACCTTGCGGTCGGGCCGCATTTTCAACCCGGCAGAAAGCGCCTGATACACCTTCAGTGACAGCGTTTCCCCCATCACGACACTGTCCTTGGGCGCGCCGATCAAACGGCCCACCTGATCGCCAACGCGGGTGGGCAGGGTCATCCAGCTATCGACGTTCCAGCCCTTGATCAGGTTACCGCCCCATTGGTCGGCAACCACGGTCGACACATGCTCGGTCACGCCTGCGGGCAATGGCCCCAGAGAGTTGCCATCAAGGTAGATCATGCCTTCGGGCATCACGAATTTATCTTTTACGGGCAATGTCATAGCTGTCCCCTTACGTTCCAGAGTTCGGGGAACAGTTCCACGTCCAACATCCGTCGTAAATAAGATACCCCCGACGTTCCCCCGGTGCCACGTTTGAAGCCGATGACGCGTTCCACCGTGGTGACGTGATTGAAGCGCCAGCGGCGGAAATAATCTTCCAGATCGACCAGCTTTTCGGCCAACTCGTAAAGGGTCCAATGCGCTTTCGGATCGCGGTAGACCTGCGCCCATGCGTCCTCGATCGCGGCTTGGGCGGTGTGGGGGGCGTCCAGGGGGCCGGTGGGCAGATCAAGGCCAAGGCTTTCGCCCAAACGCGCAATCGCCACATCATAGAGAGAGGCCTGCGACAGTTCCTGCGTCAGCATCCGGTGCAGATCGGGGCGGTGTTCATGGACCCGCATCATCGCGGTGTTACGGTTGCCAAGAATGTACTCGATCAAGCGATACTGGTGGGATTGGAAGCCGCTGGATTGGCCCAAGTCCTCGCGGAAATCGGTATATTCCGAGGGCGTCATCGTGCGCAAAACGTCCCAGGCATTGTTGAGCTGTTCAAAGATCCGCGCCACGCGGGTCAGCATCTTGAAGACCGGCTGATCATCGCCCGCCGCCAGGGCGGTGCGCGCGGCGTCCAGCTCATGCAGGACCAGACGCATCCACAGCTCCGAGGTCTGGTGCTGGACAATAAACAACATTTCGTCATGGGCGTTGCTGAGCGGCTTGGACGCGCCCAGAATGGGGTCCAGGGACAGATAATCAACATAGCTCATCGCGTCCTTGAAGGACATCTTCGCGCCGTCTTGTTCGGGGTTTTCCGCCATCTGTCTTGCAGCCTCTGTCTTGGGATTTCAGTTGGTTATGCCACCAATCAGCAGCGCCGCACCATGCACATGAACCGGCACGGGGTCCAGAGCGCACCCCTGCCCCAACCCATCCAATCCCGCACCTGTGCAAGCGTCAAAACCGGCGTCGTGGTTGGAGCACCGCAACATCTCGGCATCTGGTGACAAGATCGCTTCGCTGCGCCAATCCAGCGGAAGGAATTGGTGCGGGCAGGCGTTCACATAGGCCCGCAACCCCTCGGCCGAGGCGACAAGGATCAGGGGAAAGCCGTTGATATCATAGCTTTTCACGCCTGTTGCGGGGATATCGGCACTGTCGCAGATGCGGGTCCCCAAGGCGGGTGCGTTCGGAAAACTGGCCCATGCGTCTGCGTTCATTTCCTACCCTCCCGCTGCAACACCTACCCGGCTCCGCGCGGGGCCGAATACACATGCTAGGGCAAGGAATATGCCAGACACAACCGCCACCATTCCCGCTGCCGAGACAGAGCTTCGCGCCCCAATCCAGATCGGCCCATAGCCCGCCAGAACGTAGCCGATTATCGCAGAGAGGCAGGCGAAAAGCAGGCTCCACGCCACCTGGCGGCCAAGGCGGTTGGTCATCAGCCGGGCGGCGGCAGGCGGGCAGATGAACATCGCAATAACGATGATAGAGCCCACCGCATCGAAGGCCGCAACCGCCGCCGCAGCCGCCGCGGTGACAAGGCCAAGGCCGATCACCGTTACAGGCATGCCGAGGGTGCGGGCGAAGCCCTCATCAAAGGACGACAGTTTCAACGGCCGCCAAAACACCGCCGTCAGCACCGCGATGATGCCCGCGACCAACGCCATGCGCGGCAGCTCGGGTGGCAGGTGGCGCAGCGCCTCGGGGTCCAGCAGTGACCCCCACCCATCGGCGCGTAGCCAGATCAACTGTTCCAGATTGCCCATCAGCGCATGTTCCACGTCCAGATGCACGGCAGAGGTGTCGGTCTGCTCCAACAGCAAGACGCCGCCCGCAAACAGAGAGGTAAAGACAACCCCCATCGCCGCCCCCGGCTCAATCCGGCCAAGGCGGCGCACCGCCTCGATCAGGACAACCGCCACAAGCGCCGCCCCCGCTGCGCCCAGAAGCATCGGCCAGGTCGTCACGGTGCCGGTAATCAGAAACGCCACCACGATCCCCGGCAACACCACATGGCTGATCGCATCCCCGATCAGCGCTTGGCGGCGCAGGATCAGGAAGTTGCCCGGAAGCGCACAGGCCATGGCGGCGAACATGCCAATCAGGATCGGCGTGAGTGAGAACTGGACAAATTCGGCCCCCATTTAAGTGCTCCTCAACAAGGCGGCATCGAAATGCGCGATTTCATCGGCCGTAAAGACGTCTTCAATGGGGGTCAGGCCATCGTAGCGGCCGGTCAGCGCGGTATCGAGGTGCTGTTGACGCGCAATAGACCAGCGCTGCTCATCCCGAGAAATCCTTTCACCGGCGGACCTACCGGCATCGGTCGCCACCCCGTCGGCGCGCATAAGCTGTTCGCGGCGCAGGATCTTTACGGTAAGCGGGTCGTGGATAGGCTCCGCCCGGCTCAGCGCCAACAAGCCTTGGCGACGATGAACGCGGGTCTGGAAGGCGCGCCGCGCAAGGACCGCGGCCAATACGCCACGGGAAGGCGCGAGCAGCAACGACAACACGAACAGCGCCGCAGAGATCAGCACGATAATCGGCCCGGTCGGCAGAGCCGGCGCAGAAGCAGACAGCGCCGCCCCCACATAGCCCGAAACCGCGCCGATGATCCCCGCTGCCCAAACCACCGCCTCGGCCCGCTCAGACCAGAACCGCGCGGTCACTGGTGGGATAATCAGCAAGGCCACGATCAGGATCAGCCCCACCAGTTTCAGGCCGATCACCGTCACCGCCAAGACCAATCCCATCATCGCAAGGTCGATACGGCGCACATCCACACCACTGGCGGCGGCGAAACCGGGGTCAAATGCCACCATCGTCATGGGGCGACGCAACGCCCAGATCAGCGCCACAACCAAGGCCCCGCCGCCCGCGATCAACATCGCATCCTGGAACAACATGCCGGCGGTCGACCCGAGCAAGAACCCCTCCAAACCCGCTTGGCGGCCTTGGCTCATGGATTGAATGACCGTCAGCAACACCACGCCGAGGCCGAAGAACACCGACAAGATCGCGCCAATGGCCGCATCCTCGGACAGACGTGTGCGGCGCACGATCCATTCCACGGCCAGCAGCCCCAGCCAAGCGGAAATGGCCGAACCGATCAGCAAGCCCGGCAGGCTGCGCCCGTCCCCGCCCAGGGCGACCATGACAATAAAAGCAAGACCCACCCCCGGAAGAGTGGCATGGGCCACCGCGTCTGACACCAAGGCGCGTTTGCGCAGGAACAGGAAACTACCCCCAGCCCCCGCCGCAAAGCCCAACAGCGCCGCCCCGATGGCCACGAGCGCCGCATTATAGCCCACCTGCAAAAGGAGCGCGTCAAAGAACGTGGCCATCAAGGGATCTTCCGCGAGGATACGTTATCCCCGGTCTTCGGGCCCGACTTCGACAGCGCAAGACTGTCGATCTGCACCGCCCCAAGGCGGCCGCCGTAGGTCTCGGACAAGGTATCTTCGGTGAAGGCCTCGGCCACCGGGCCTTCGGCAATCCGCGTCAGGTTAATCAGCATGACATGATCGAAATAAGAGGTGACCGTCGATAGATCATGGTGCACGGCAATGACGCTTCGCCCCTCGGCTTTCAGGGTTTTCAGCACGTCGATAATCGCCGCCTCGGTCGCGGCATCGACGCCGGCAAAGGGCTCATCCAGCAAGAACAGATCGGCCTCTTGCGCCAGGGCTCGCGCCAGAAACACCCGCTGCTGCTGCCCGCCGGAAAGCTGTCCAATCTGGCGGTCCGCGAAATCGGCCATGCCGACCCGGTCCAGGCAGGCGCGGGCGCGATCCTTCTGGGCACGGCTGATGCGCCGCCAAAGACCAAGCTGGCCGTAAAGCCCCATCAACACTACATCCACCGCCGTCGTCGGAAAGTCCCAATCAACGGAAGCGCGTTGCGGCACGTAGGCGATCCGGTCACGGGTGCGCGTGACCTCTCGGCCAAAGACGCTCACCTCGCCGGATACGCGGGGGATCAGGCCAAGGGCTGCCTTCAGGAAAGTCGACTTACCCGCGCCGTTCGGCCCCACGATGGCCGACATCGCCCCCGCCGGAAACGTCGCATCCAGCGAGAACAGCGCGGGCTTTTCGCCGTAAGACACCGTCATGCCGCGGACAGCCAAGGGGCTGGCGGCATCAAGACCGATCTGATCCGGGACAACATGCAGGTCTTTCATTGCAGCAATCCTTGCATGCCGCCTTCCGGGGCGTCCCCGCCCAAGGCGCGCACAATCGTGGTGACGTTGTGGTCAATAATGCCGATCCAGGTTCCCTCATAGGTGCCGTCTTCGCCCATCGCATCCGAGAACAGCTCTCCGCCGATCACGACCTCATGGCCCCGCGCGGCCGCCCCCTCGATCAAGGCGCGGATGTTGCGATCCGAGACCGAGGATTCCACGAACACGGCCCCAATATCGCGGGTCACCAGCAAGTTTACGAGTTCTCCGATCCGCTGCAAGCCCGCCTCGGATTCCGTGGAAATTCCTTGAATGCCAATGACTTCGAACCCGTAGGCCGCTCCAAAATAGTTGAACGCATCATGGGCGGTCAAAAGAACACGGGCGCTTTCGGGGACAGAAGCAAGAGCCGCGTCGCTATAGGTGATGAGCGCGTCGATCTCGGCCTGAAGGGTCGCGGCATTGGCAGCAATTGAGGCGCTGTCGTCCGGCAGAGCTTCGGTCAGCACACCTTCGATGGTTTGCACCACATCGGACCAAATTGCCGGGTCCATCCAGACGTGGGGGTCAAAGCGGTCCGCGTAATCTGCTGACCCAAGCAGAATGTCGCGGGGCAAGGCATCGGCCACTGGGATGACGGTATTTGTGTTGGCCAGTTCCAACAGGAACTCTTCCATCTGCGCCTCGAGATAGAGCCCGTGCCACAGAACCATATCGGCCCGTGCCGTCGCTACGATGTCGGACCGCGTTTGACGGTATGCATGGGGGTCCACCCCCGGCCCCATCAGGGCCTGCACGGTGACCAGGTCGCCCCCCACCTGCCGCGCGGTGTCGGCGATCATCCCTGTCGTGGCAACCACGCTCAACTCCGCATGGGCGGGTGCAGTCAGGGCAAGCGTCAAAGCAAGAGCGGTGGTCGCGCGAAGCATATGTGGTATC
The DNA here is from genome assembly GCF_038396845.1 of Gymnodinialimonas sp. 57CJ19. Classification (NCBI taxonomy): domain Bacteria; kingdom Pseudomonadati; phylum Pseudomonadota; class Alphaproteobacteria; order Rhodobacterales; family Paracoccaceae; genus Gymnodinialimonas; species Gymnodinialimonas sp. 57CJ19. The sequence continues at coordinate 2,519,478 of NZ_CP151587.1, read as the reverse complement.
ATGTCTGGTGAACTCCTCAGATGAATATGAGAGTTAGTCGCAACAAGATCAAGTAGATTGCGAATGACTTGCAATAACGATGCGAGAAACCGCCGTAGGGCGGTGCCGAGGGGCGCGGAAACGGGTCGTTTGCCGAAAGAAAAGGCGGCGCAAACGCGCCGCCCTTCCCCATCTCATCGCAGACACGTCGAAGACTACAGGCGGCGGCCCGTATCGGCGCTGAACAGATGCACCGCGCCGGGCTTCACGCTCAGCGTCATGGCACCCGTGTCCGCCACTTTATCCTTGGGAACAGCGACAGAGAACGCCTGCCCGCCCACATGGCCGTGCAACAGACGCTGAGCGCCCAATTCCTCGATAATATCCACGTCAAAGGCCAGATCTCCGGCCGGATCGGGCCAGGTGTCTTCCGGGCGGATACCCACCTGGATCGCCCCATCGTGGCCTTCCGCATTGGCATGGGGCACGTCCACGCCCCCCCCCAACGTGACGCGCCCATTGCTGGCGGTGCCGCGCAACAGGTTCATCGGCGGCGCCCCCATGAACGACGCCACGAAGGTAGAGGCGGGATGCTCGTAAATCTCGTTCGGGGTGCCGATCTGCTCGATCGTGCCCGCATTCAGCACGATGATCCGGTCCGCCATGGTCATGGCTTCCACTTGGTCGTGGGTCACATACATCGCGGTGGTGCCAAGGCGACGTTGCAGGGCGCGGATTTCGATCCGCATTTGGTTGCGCAACTTGGCATCAAGGTTCGACAGAGGCTCATCAAACAGGAAAAGGTCCGGCTCCCGCACAATCGCGCGGCCCATGGCAACCCGCTGGCGTTGCCCGCCCGACAGCTGCGACGGGCGGCGGTCCAGAAATTCATTGAGGTTCAGCATATCTGCCGCCTCACGCACCTTCGCGGCAATCGCCGCCTTGTCCATGCCCCGGTTCTTCAGCCCGTACCCCATGTTCTGGGCCACCGACATGTGCGGGTAGAGCGCGTAGTTCTGGAACACCATGGCGATGTTGCGGTTGGCGGGGTCCACATCGTTAACGACCCGATCGCCGATGGAAAGCTCGCCCTCGGTGATTTCTTCCAGCCCCGCCACCATGCGCAGCAGCGTGGACTTGCCGCAGCCCGACGGACCGACAAGAACGGTCAATTCACCGTCAGGGATGGAGAAGGAAGAGGCCTCCAGCGCTTCCGCGCCATTGGGGTAGACCTTGCGGACAGCGTTCAGGGAAACTTGTGCCATTTGAATGGTTCTCTCTACTTATCAGACTCGGTAAGGCCCTTGACGAACCAGCTTTGGAAGAAGACCACGATCAACACCGGAGGCGTCATGGCGATGATCGCCAAGGCCGCCGCTTGTCCGTAATCCGGTGTTTCGCCGCCGTCGGCGTAGGATTGGATGATCTGCCGAATACCGCGCACCAGGGTGAACATGCTTTCGTCCGTGGTGATCAGCGTGGGCCACAGGTATTGGTTCCAGCCGAACACGAACATGATGATGAACATCGCCGCAATCATGGTGCGCGACAGCGGTACAAGGATGTCGATGAAGAACTTCACCGGCCCCGCCCCGTCAATCCGCGCCGCCTCGATCAATTCCTCGGGCACCGAACGAAAGAACTGCCGAAAGAAGAACGTCGCCGTGGCCGAGGCAATCAGCGGCACAATCAGGCCAGTATAGGTATTGCCGAGGTTCATATCGGTGATGACCTCGTAGGAGGGCAGAATACGGACCTCTAGGGGTAGAAGCAGCGTGGTGAAGATCATCCAGAACGCCAGCGTGGCAAAACGCAGGCGGAAGTAGACAATCGCATAGGCCGCCATCATGCCGACGATGATTTTACCAATGGCAAAGCCAAGGCCCAGGATCATCGAGTTCGCCAGCATCGTGACGCCGTTCACACTGTCGGTGAACCCGCCATATTCAAACAGAGCGGCGTTATAGTTGACGCCAAACTGGTCGCCAAAGCCAAACTGCATCCCGTTGCGGTGGATCGTGATAGCGTCCCAACTCGAGGTCGCGAAAACCATATAGACGGGTACCAGCATCAGCAGGGCCCCCGCGATCAGAACCGCGTGGTCAACAACCGTGTCCCACCGGAACCGTCTGGCCGGGCGCGTCGGGGCTGTTGCGGCGCTGGTGTGGGTCTCAGAGATATCAGACATGTCTCAGCCCCCCCTCAAGTATAATGGATGCGGCGTTCCAGGAAACGGAACTGCACAACGGTGAGGATTAGAACGAGGATCATCAGAACCACCGATTGCGCGGAAGACCCGCCCAGATCCTGGCCCCGGAAGCCATCAACGAACACGCGATAAACCAGCGTCATCGGGTTGTTACCCGGCTCGCCCTTCACGATCGTATCGACGATGCCGAAGGTATCGAACAGCGAATAGGTGATGTTGATGATCAGCAAGAAGAAGCCCGTGGGGGCCAGCAGCGGAAAAGTGATGTCCCAGAACCGGCGTGTGCCCGATGGGTTGTCGATCATCGCGGCCTCACGCACCGAGCGTGGAATAGCTTGCAGGCCGGACAGGAAGAAGATGAAGTTCACCGGGATCTGTTTCCAGATCGAGACCGAGATCATCGCCGTCGCCGTATCCCAGTAATTCACACCCAGGCGATACTCGATCCCCATCATCCCCAGCAGTTGGGTGATGTTGCCACGCGATTGGTCAAACAGCATGACCCCGATCAGGCCCGCCACAGGCGGCGCCACGGCGTAGACCCACATCAAAAGCGTGCGATAGGTCTTGGCACCGCGGATAACCTTGTCGGCCTTGACCGCCAGCAACAGCGCAATGGCGAGGGCGAAGAAGGTCACAAGAGAGGTGAATATCAGGGTGAACCAAGCGCTCGACATATAGCTGGAGGAGCTGGCGAGGCGGGTGTAATTGTCGACCCCCACAAAGGTAGAGCCAAACCCGAACGGATCTTCCAGATAAAACGAAGATTGGATCGCATAGCCTGCGGGCCAATAGAAGAAGATCGCAATAATGGCGAGCTGCGGGATGAGCAGCAATATCGGAAAGCCGATATGGCCGAATGCGGCGCGTTTCACGAAAGGTATCCCCCTGAGGTCTTGAACGTGTTTTTGCTTGGCAACTGGCCGGGCACTAAGCCCGGCCAATGCAGTATCGTGAAGGTATTAACCCGAACTGGGGCTTAGCCTTGGGTCTGAGCGAAGCGCGACAGCAGATCGTTGGCTTCTGCCTCGATCGTGTTGAAGGCGTCTTCGACAGTGGTTTCACCGGTCAGGATGCGGCCGTACTCACGGTTCATCACGTCACGGATCTGCACGTAGAAGCCCATGCGGTAGCCACGGGTGTTCTCGCCCGCGTCCAGCATCAGCTGCTGAATGCCAACTTCGGCGGCGGGGAATTCATCATAGTGACCCTGCTCGGCCGCAGCTGCGTAGGCCGCTGTGGTAATTGGCACATAACCCGTTTCGGTGTGCCACATGACCTGCGCGTCAACGCTGTCGAGGTAGTCGAAGAAGGCGGCTGTTGCGGCGTTTTCTTCAGCGTCAAAACCGGACATCGCGAACAGTGCCGCGCCCCCGATGAAGGTTTGCGTTGGCTCGGTCGTCACGGCCTCCCAGTAAGGCAGCACAGTGGCGGAGAAGTTGAACTCCACACGGTCAGCGATACCGCCGAACGAACCCGAAGACCCGAGCCACATGGCGACTTCACCTGCTTCAAAGGGATCCTGGTTGTCGGCCCAACCGGTGCCGTACCACTCAAAATAGCCCGCATCCTGCCATTCGGTCAGGGCAGTGAAGTGATCGCGGATGGCGGGGTGGTTCACCAGAATTTCAGTGTCCACGCCAGTGTAGCCATTGTCGTTCGTGGCGAACGGCAGGTTATGGCGCGAGAAGAAGTTCTCGGTGAAGATCCAGGGCAGGTGCGATTGTGCCAGCGGGATGTAGCCCGCTTCCACCAGCGCAGGCGCTGTGGTTTCGGCGAATTCTTCCCACGTTGCAGGCGCTTCAACACCAGCCGCTTCAAGCGCGTCGGCGTTGTAATACATGATCGGCGTGGAGGAGTTGAACGGCATGCCGATCATCTGGCCATCGGCGTCGGCATAGAAGTTACGCACGCCGGAGATATAGTCTTCGATGTCGAAGCCAACACCGTTGTCGTTGAGAAGCTGCTCAACCGGGATTGTCGCGCCCTGGGCACCGATTACGGTCGCCGCACCGGCATCGAAAACCTGAACGATGTTAGGCTGTTCGCCCGCACGGAACGCCGCAATGGCGGAAGTCAGTGTCTCTTCGTAAGTGCCCTTGAAGACGGGCGTAATCACGTAGTCGCCTTGGCTGGCGTTGAAGTTCTCGGCGATCTGGTTGACCGTTTCACCCAGCTGGCCGCCCATGGCGTGCCACCATTCGATCTCGGTCTGTGCCTGTGCGGCGCCGGCCATAAGGCCCAGTGCAAGGCTCGCGCCTACTGTGTTTTTCAAGTTCATTTGTCTCTCCCATCGTGACGCGACCGCATTTTGGGCCGCAAGTGTCGCGTGACTTCCCCTCGGTCCATACCGAGGCGAGCTGATTTGTTACCGGGTCGCATATTAGAAGACGCGTCCTCCCCCCGGATCACCGCGAAGCCGAAGCCTACACGCAGATCGGAAGAGTGCAAACGTTTACGAACCGAGACCTCGGCCCGGCATCTTCTGCCCCCTGGTGGGGGCTCACTAGACCCTGCCCATGACGGCTATGTGACACCCGCCGCAAAGGGCTGTCATATTCCTGTTACAAAAGGGATTTGGGGTGCCCTGCCCCCCGCCGACACGCAGCAATCGCGAGGTTGCAGACGATTTTCGCCGCCGAATTAAAAAAATTCCATTACGCTACGGAAAGAGATTTCATGACCGCTGTCGCCGTCTCTTCGTTAACCGCCAGAAGCGTATCATAGAGAATCGCTAGACGGATCAGCGACTTAACATCAACATCGTGGGGCATCGCCGAAAGCGGGTCGATGAAGAACACCAGAACCGGCAGCTTTCCTTCGGCAATCATCGCGCCCAATTGTGCGTCACCGCCCAAGGGGCCTGACTTCACCGGCGTCACCGCAAGATCCGTTTCCGTCTGCAAGCGCCCCCCGGTTGTGCCCGTCGCAAATAACGTGTGCCCCGTTAGCACAGCCTCGTGGGCCTTGGCCCAGGCGACAAGGGCATCTTTCTTCTGATCGTGGGCAACAAGGGCAATCGTGGTCATGGGGCTCTCCGCAGGTTCATCTTGCCATAGCGCACCTGCCCCATCACGTCACGCGGGTTGCCGCGCCATGGCTTGCGGCCGTTTTGTTCTGCGCCCATACGCGCTACCGTCCAGCCGCACCCGATAGGATGACCCCCATGCCCCTTGGTTTTCGACAGGCCGAAATTCTGGAAATCGCCAACCGCGACGGCAAGGTAACCGTCGACGGCTTGGCCGCGCATTTTGCGGTGACGGTACAAACCATTCGCCGTGACCTGACCGAGTTGGATCACGCGGGCTTTCTCAACCGGGTCCACGGCGGCGCGATGCCGGCCTCGGGCACCCACAACTACGCCTATGAAGAACGCCGCGGTCTGCAAGCCGAAGCGAAGGCGAAGATCGCCCAAGCCTGCGCCCAGCAGATTCCCAACGATTGCTCGGTCTTTCTGAACATCGGCACCAGTACCGAGGCCGTGGCCGAACGTCTGCGTCGCCATGAGAACCTTCTGGTGGTCACCAACAACCTCAACATCGCCAATATCCTGTCCCAAAGCCCCGCCATCGAGATTGTCGTCACTGGCGGCACCCTGCGCCGGGCCGATGGCGGGTTGATCGGGCCGCAGGCGGTGGACACGATCAATACGTTCAAACTCGATTACGCCGTGATCGGCTGCTCGGCGCTGGATCTGGACGGCGACGTGCTGGATTTCGACGTGCAAGAGGTCGGCGTGAGCCAAGCCATCGTCGCGCGGTCGCGTAAAACGTTTCTGGTGGCCGATGCGTCAAAGTTCGACCGCACCGCCCCGGCCCGCATCTGCTCTCTTCAAGATGTGGACGGCTTTTTCACCGATGCCCCCCTTGCCCCGCCTCTTGCCCAGTATTGCGACCAATGGGGCGTGAGCGTTCACAACAACTCGGGCTAGTCGCCGCTCGGCTCTACAATATAACGATGACCTGTGTCTGCCGTAGCGAAATAGGTACGGCACCCGTCAACAAAGTGCTGCACCAACCGGCGCGGGCGTGACTTGTCATAGCCAATCGCAAGGGTCAGCGGCGGCACGGGATCGGCAATCGGAAGGGTCACCACGCGGCCGCCACTATATGTTACATCGGTGAGCGGCTTCATATTCAGGACCGCGCAGCCCTGCCCCTCGGCCACCAGCGCGCGCACCATCTCGGTCGAGGAGGCATAGGCCGCAACTCCGGCCCCCTTGGCGTGGGTGTCGAACAGACTTCGATAATAATCGCCCGCAACGGGGCGGTTGAGCACAACCAAAGGCTCCCGTGCGATGTCAGCCATGGTGACGCTTGGTTGCCGCGCCAAGGGATGGTCCTCGGGCACAAGACAATATGCGGGCGCTTTAAGGAGCGGATCGAATTGAACCGTAGGCCGCGCCCCTTCGCTGACAAACAAGATCACATCAAAGGTGCCGTTCAGCAGACCGTCTTGTGCCGTATCGTTGTCACATTCCTCCAGATGCACCGTGACGTCGTGCCCCCGGGGGACCAGCGACGCAAGGATCGGGGGCAGAAACGCTGGCGCAATGGGGGCGTAATAGCCGACGCGCAAGGCGCCACTCAGCGATTGCTTCAGGTCCGCGCCTTCTGCCATCGTGGCGCGGTAGTCCTCTAGCAACCTCTCCAGCTTCTGCGCCACAAGGCGGCCGCTGGCGTTGGCCTGTATCCCCCTTGAGCGCTGCCGTGTCACAAGGGTCAGATCAAAGGCCGCCTCCACCTGATCTATTGCCGTGGCCACTGCCGACGGCGCGATATGCAGCACTTCGGCCGCCTTTGCGATGTTCCCATGGCGCACGGCGGTGGTGAAATAAGACATCGCTTTGAGCGTTACGGTCATCGCCACCTCGGAAATTCAGACGTTAATGGCGCTTATAAACTGTTTTTCACAGCAAGAGAACGTCGGCAGAGTACCCCCAGCCCTGCCCAGACAATAAAGGTATCCCCATGGACGACGCCCCCCTGAAAGGTTGGAACCATGTGCCCGATGTACCGCTGAAGGTGTCGCCCTTCTTCAGCTGGCCCCCGCGTCCGATGGATATGCTGGCTTGGGTCTGGAACGCCTGGTTCCTGATTACCGAAAAGCTGATCATCGTCGGTATCGCCTTCGTGTCGTTCTACTGGTTTCAACCGCCTCTGGCAGAAACCCAAACCTTCGCCATTGGATGGATCGCCTCGATGTATGTGCGCAACCTTGTGTTGATGATCGCCGTGGCGGGCGGTTTGCACCTCTACTTCTATACCTTCACCAAACAAGGCAAACGCCTGCGCTATGACCCCCGCCCCTTGATGAAGAACGGGCGCCAGTTCACCCTGGGCGGCCAAATCCGCGACAACATGTTCTGGAGCCTCGCCAGTGGCGTCACAATCTGGACCGCCTACGAGGTGCTGATGTTCTGGGCGCTGGCCAATGGCTATGCGCCCATGCTGACGTGGGCCGCGCATCCGGTGTGGTTTGTGGCGCTGTTCCTTGCCATCCCCGTGTGGGAGAGCTTCTATTTCTACTGGATCCACCGCCTTCTGCACGTCCCGTTCTTCTACAAACACGTCCATGCCCTCCACCATCGCAACATCAACGTCGGGCCTTGGTCGGGTCTTTCGATGCACCCGGTCGAGCATGTAATCTTCCTGGGCTCGGTCCTGATCCACTGGGTTGTGGCGGCCCATCCCGTCCACATCCTCTTCCACCTGCAATATTACGCCCTGACCGCCGCAACGACCCACACGGGGTTCGAGGGCTTAGTGGTAAAGGACAAGAACCGACTGGCCTTGGGCACGTTCCACCACCAAATGCATCACCGATATTTTGAGTGTAACTACGGCTCGCTTGAAATCCCTTGGGACAAGTTTTTCGGATCGTTCCACGACGGAACAGCTGCAGCGGACGCGCGGATGAAAGAGCGCCGCAAGCAGCTGATGGGGTCGTAATCGAGGACAACCGCGCTACGCCCCTTTGAGGGCACGGGTGAAGGCGAGGATTTCGTAGCCGGGAATTCAACGCGAATCTCAAGATTGGTGGGTGAGAAATGAGCCCGCGAAACCTCCGCGAAATGCGGAGGGAAGCGGGCCTAAATCTGGCGTTTTTGTGCCCGCTTTTCACACAGGTATACAGCTGCAAAACGCCAACGAGCAACATAGTTAAGTTACTTATTTTAATGGAATATTTTGGCTTTCATACCATGGTCGTACGCCCGTAATCCCTAGGTCTGGTCGTAGCTGATTGCCCCCGTCGACGGATATCTACTTTTCAGCGCTTGGGTCATTAATGGGTCATCGGCGGCCAACTGGTCATGCCACGTAATCACCCAACTAGGAGCTACCCCAATGACACGTATCTTTAACTTCTCGCCCCTCACTTCCTTCGCCAAAGACGAAAGCGGCGCCACCGCGATTGAATACGGCCTCTTCGCCGCCCTAATCGCCGCCGTGATCGTTGGTTCCGTTGCCACATTGGGCACCGAGACGGAATCCGGCTTTGATACTGTTGCATGCTCCATGCAACAAGCGAACGCTGGCGAGGAAGTCACAGGTACAGGCTGCAGCCCCGCCGACCCCGGCTTGTAATACCTCCCAAGCCACCCAACTACCCCGTGTGGCACGCGGAAGGTCCGCCCGTGTATTGGGCCTTCCGCGCGTCCCTTTTTCCCTTTCCCCCCAGGAGGCATCCATGCCGTCGCTCGTCCAACCCGTTGCAACTGCTCCCGTTGAAAGCCCCGTTACCGCCTATGTCTGCACCGAACAGGGTGCGGCGGTCGTCCGGGACTTCGCTGCCAACATCGGCAGCAATGAGCCAGAGTTGTATGGCGGTGGCGTAAGCGGTGCGGCCCGTGTCGCCGATCCATCAAAAGCGTCCCATATCTTGCTGACAGAAATCGGCAACCTGCCCCTGTCCACCGCTTGTGAAAGCGTTGCTGAAATTCGTCGCTCTGGCGCCCGTGTCGTGGTGTTTGGCGAGCAAACAGATATCTCCACCTACCGCGCCATTGTCGCTGCGGGGGCGGTGGATTACTTCCCGTTTCCCGTAAGCTCTGCCGATATCATCGAGTCGCTGAGCCGCGCTCCTGCCAACACCCCCACTGCTGCGCCCGAACTTACCGTGGTGCCAGATGCGAGCCCGGCCCTGCGCATTGGCGTGACCGGCAGCAACGGCGGCGTCGGTGCCAGCCTTCTGGCGCAGAACCTCGCTTACATCTCCTCCACCAGGAAAAATGCGGTACGCAATACGGCACTGGTGGATGGCGACCTGCATTTCGGTTCCGCCGCTTGTGACCTGAACCGCAACCCCACCCCCGGTCTGCTAGAGGCGCTTTCCGCCCCGAACCGAGTGGATGAGACCTTTCTGACTGCTTCCATGGATCAGATGACGCCGAAGCTGTCGATCTACTCGGCCCATTTGCATCACGGCGGCGATGATACCCGCGCCATTGACGGCATGACCCACCTGATCCCAACCCTGTCCAAGCACTTTGAGGCCACCATTCTGGATGCGCCGCGCGACCTGCTTCTGCGCAAACCCGCGCTGTTGGAAACGTTGGACCGCCTCGTCGTTGTGATGCCCGGCGGCTACTCTGGCGTTCACGCCGCAGTGCGAATGCTGGACGCGCTGAAAGAGGCCGCGCCAGAGCTGACCGTCGTGCCGGTCCTGACCGAGCTGCGCCGCGATGCGGGCCTGTCGGCGAAAGACATGTCCAAGGCTCTGAAGGCCGACCTTCGCCACACCCTGCCCCGCTCGGACGCCGCTATCATGCGCGCCCACCGCGCCGGGGTGCCCCTGGTGGCGCGCCAACCCCGCAGCCCCTACGGCAAGGTCGCCCAAGCCCTTTGGGACGACATCTCCAAGCCCGTAAAGGCCAAGGAGCCTGACGCCGCCGCGCCGCGTCGCGGCTTTCTGAAGCGGGTGAAGGGATGACCCTTCACATTGAACAACCCTCCCTGCGGGAGGCGCTGGACCAAGTCCTGAGCCTTGCCCGTCGTATTGATGCCGCCGGCCTGTCAGCAACGGAGCGCGCCAATGCCGCGATCACCTTCGTGGTCGAGGACAGCGGCCACCCTTGGCCGATGAGCCTTCAGCGGCAAATCCTGACCCAGGCAGCCGCGATCTTGGCCGAAGATGATACCGCTGATGATTTCACCGCCCCCGCTCCTGCCAAGACGGGCCTGACGGTGCCACCAGCTTCCCCTTCTGCCGCCGCTCCCAAGCCGGCGGCCCCGTCGTTTGCGGCCCCTGCATCGGCTCCTTCCGCAGCGTTCCAAGGCAACTCGGAAGAGACATTGGCCCGCCTGCGCATGGCCAATGAAATCACGCTGGCCCTGTCCAAGCGCATGGATTTCGCCGAACTCGCCGTGCTGAGCCGCCGGGTACAAGAAGAAAACATCCGCGTTGCGATTTCCGAACTGTCATCCGAGCGTAAGCTGCAACTCAACGGCACCGAGATCGCCGACCTTGTGGGCACGATCCTGTCGGACATGCTTGGTCTCGGCCCGCTCGAGGCGCTTTTGGCCGATGAGAGCATCACCGACATCATGGTGAACGGTCCCGATCAGGTCTATGTGGAACGCGGTGGCAAGCTGACGCTGACCAACGTGCGCTTTCGCGACAACGCCCATGTTCTGGGCGTCGCAACCCGTATCGTGGCCGACGTGGGCCGTCGTATTGATGAAGCGCAACCCATGGTAGATGCGCGTCTGGCCGATGGCAGCCGGGTAAACGTGGCTATTCCGCCCTTGGCGATTGATGGCCCCACGATCACCATCCGTAAATTCCCCAATCGCGCCGTAAAGTTCAACGCTCTGGTCGAGGGCGGATCTTTGTCGTCGCAGATGGCGGGCTTTCTGGGGCTCGCGTCTTTGCTGCGCCTCAACATTCTGATTTCCGGCGGCACCGGCTCGGGTAAAACCACCCTGATGAACGCCATGTCCGAGTTCATCCCAGCCGATGAGCGGATCGTCACCATCGAAGACGCCGCTGAACTGCGCCTGCAACAGCCCCATGTTGTCCGGTTCGAGACCCGTCCCCCCTCCATTGAGGGCAACGGCGAAGTGACGACACGGACGCTGGTGCGCAACTCTCTGCGGATGCGCCCTGATCGCATTATCATCGGCGAGATCCGGGGCGACGAAGTGCTGGACCTTCTGCAAGCCATGAACACGGGCCACGATGGGTCCATGTCGACCCTGCACGCCAACTCCCCACGCGAGGCACTGACCCGTGTGGAGAGCATGGCTGCATTGGCGGGCTTCGCCCCCGGTGGCAACGTCGTGCGCAAGCAGCTGTCCGATGCCGTGCACCTGATCGTGCAGGTCAGCCGGATGCGCGATGGTCGCCGCCGTATCACCTCGATCTCCGAGATTGCGGGCCTCGCGGGCGATGCGATCACCTTGCAGGAAATCTTCCACTTCGACGTCTCTGCGGACAGCACCCGTGATGCGGTGCAGGGCCAGTTCGTGCACACGGGCTACCGCCCCAACTTCGCGACCCGTGCCGCCGAATACGGCCTTGGTGACGATCTGGATCGCATCCTGGGGATGCACTGATCCATGGGCTTTGATCTAATCCTTCTCGTTCTGGGTGGTCTTGCCCTGGCAGGCGTGGTTCTGGGGGCGTTGATCGCCCTCGACCGTCGTCGCCGGGCCCACTTGGAACGGTTGGAGCGGGCGCTTCCCGCGCGTCAGATCACCGGCACCGATACCCCTGCGCGCCGTAAACGCGGCACGGCTCACGCGGCGGCCAATGGCAACGGCGTGGCCCGTGTTCTGGCGCGGCTGGAACGCGCAATTGCCCGCGCGGGCCTGCGCCTGTCGGCCACTGAATGCCTCTTTCAGGTCGGCATTGCCGTATTGATCGTTTTCGCCGGTCTGACGATTGGTCTGGGGCATCCTCCCTTCCTTGCCGCGATCCTTGCCATTGCCCTGCCCGCCGTGGGCCTGTCCTTGATCCTCAAGATCGCCTACGGCCGCCGGATCACCGCGTTCACGCAACAACTGCCCGAAGCGCTGGACGTATTCGCCCGCGGCCTGAAAGCGGGCCGCCCCGTCGCCGATAGCCTGAGCATCGTGGTGGAAAACGCGCCCGAGCCCCTGCGTTCCGAATTTGCGACCTGCCACGGACAGCTGGTGCTTGGCACCGGGCTGGCCGACACCTTCACCGATCTTGCCACCCGCATGCCCACGCCCGAGGCCAATTTCTTCGGCGTCGCCACGTCCCTGCAAACCGAGACCGGCGGCAATCTGGTCGACACGATCGAGAACCTTGCCCAGCAGTTGCGTGATCGTCGCCGCCTCAAGCAAAAGGCCCGTGCGCTATCGTCCGAGGCCCGCGCCAGCGCCATGATCCTCGCCTCCCTGCCCTTCGGCATCGCCGGGGTGATCTTTGTGCTGAACGCCGAATACCTTTCGCCACTGTTCTATGACCCCCGCGGGCAGAAGCTGCTGGCAGCGGGCATTATGGGTATCATCATCGGCGTGTTCATGATGGTTCGAATGGGGCGTCTTGATGTTTGATCATACAGTATATTCTCAGGAGCTGGCCCCATGCTGAGCGGTGACACCACCATTTTCTGGCTGGCGTTTGGCGGGCTGACCCTTGGTCTGATGGCCTGTGCCGCGCTGATCGCTGACGCCCGGATCAAGACCACGGCGGATCGCCGTTTGATGCGCGCTGCCGGGCGGATGAAGGGCAGCAATTCACCCATTAACACGCCCGACGCACCTTTGCTGGAGCGGATGCGTAACAGCACCCTGTCGGTGATCACCAGTGTCGGGGAACGCCTGGCGGTTCTGCTTGGAGGCGAGGCCGAGAAAACCGCCGCTGACCTGCGCTCTGCCGGGTTCAAGGACCGCGATGCGCTGATGATCTACGCCTTCGCCAAGACGCTGCTTCCCCTGGCCACCGCCGTCATCGGGGTCGGCTGGGTATTCCTGACCCGTGCGCCGGACGACTCGCTTCTGATCCCGCTGGCCACCAAGGTCGCCGCCGCGCTGGCTCTGTCCAAGGGCGTAGACATCGCGCTGGACGCCATGCGCAAGAAGCGGCTGGCGCGCATCCGTGCCGGGGTGCCGGACTTGCTGGAACTGCTGGTGATCGCCAGTGAAGCGGGCCTTGGCCCTCAACCCGCGCTGCAACGGGTGTCCTTTGAAGTTGCCTTGGCCCACCCCGAGCTTTCGGCCGAGATGTTGCAGATGGTGGCCGAGATGCGCATGACCAACGACCGCCGCAGCGCCTACGAGGGCCTTGCCGACCGTGTCCCGCTGCCTGAAATCGGGGTCTTTACCCAAACCCTCGACCAATCCGACCGCTATGGCACGCCGTTCTCTCGGGCGATGAAAACGCTGATGTCGGAACTGCGCGCCGACCGCCTGTTGCGGGTGGAAGAAAAAGCCGCGCGCCTGCCCGTCATCATGACCGTTCCGCTTATTTTCTGCATCATGCCTGCCGTTTTCGTTGTGCTGGTCGGCCCCGCCGCCATTAGCATCATCGACAACATCTTTGGCGCGACCTGAGCGGAGCAACCATGTCCAAGATCCTCTCCCCCCTTCTACGCTTCTTCCGCCGTGAAACCGGCGCTGTCGCGATCGAATTTGTCCTTCTCGCGCCGCTTCTGTTCGGCCTGCTGTTCGGGATCATCTTCGTGGGCTACGCCATGGCGCTCAGCCATTCGGTGCAGCAATTGGCCAGCGCCTCTGCACGGGCCAGTGTGGCCGGGATCACGACGCAGGAGCGGACCGAAATCTATGACGCCTATATCGAGGAAGCCTCGAGCAACTACCCCCTGTTGCGGCAAGAGGCTATCGCCGACACCCCCACCATTACCGGCTCGGATATCCGGGTCGAGATTTCTTACGCCGTGGATGGCTCTTTGTTGGATCTTGCCAGCGGTATCCTCGGGATGGAGCTGACCCATTTGGAAGGGAGCGCCTATGTCGCGTACTAGCGCCCTTTCCCGGCTTCTTTGCCATACACGAGCTTTCTCCCGCGACGATGAAGGTGCCGCTGCCGTGATCGTTGCCCTCTTGCTCACCGTGTTGTTGATCTTCGTGGCCTTCGGCACCGACATCGCCGTGATCTACCGCGATCAGTCGCAGTTGCAGGCCCACAGCGACCTGACAGCTCTGGGTATTGCGGCAGATCTGGACGAAGCCGATGATCGCCGTATGCAAATGCTCGATGGCAACGCGCTGACGGATGAGGATTTCGTGGATTGGCAATTCGGCCGCTACCTGCGCAACCCGGCCATTGCCCGTGAGGATCGGTTCCAACCCCGCGCCCAAGGCGACCCGGACGTGAACGCGGTGACCGTCCGCCTG